>NZ_CAUTZP010000007.1:0-102668 GCF_963543145.1 uncultured Veillonella sp.
AACTATTGAACTGGATAAAACAAATTCCTAGTGGTTTTAGAGGTTTACAGAATTACACTACTCTCAAACTCCCATAGTTTCCCCTGCGCTCTTGCACCTCGTTTTAGAGGTTTACAGAATTACACTACTCTCAAACATGTGAGGTGGATAATATATGGCTAAATTAGTTTTAGAGGTTTACAGAATTACACTACTCTCAAACTGTTTGAGTGTTCCGCCCTCCGCTATGATAGTTTTAGAGGTTTACAGAATTACACTACTCTCAAACTCAATCCATAATGCAAGGAAACCTACTAATGTTTTAGAGGTTTACAGAATTACACTACTCTCAAACAAATTGTTCTGTGTCTTAACAATCGCTGTTGTTTTAGAGGTTTACAGAATTACACTACTCTCAAACCCCAAATTAAATTTGAGGCTCAAGAGTAACTCGGGCTACCACCAGGTGTAATTCTGTATTCTCTTTAAATAACACAGAAATCATTATCTAAAATATACCCATTTATAAGGCTTTTATCAAGTTTTTCTTTATTTAGAGATCCTGTTGTTAGACAAACTAACTGTAATTGCCGACTCAAAATATTTTGATAAAATGCATTAAGTTCATCATCATTTAAAACTAGATCTAAATTAACCACAATATATAACATAGGAGATAATAATGTGTCTACCACTTCTATATAGGACATTAGATCCATAATATCTCCTTTACGATTAAACTCAAAATTAAAACTTCCTAATTTAATAAGTTCAGCAGTACCAATTTCAAGTTTATGTTGAATCGATAAAGGATATCCAAATTCTAAAGAGTAATAAAACGCATGTAGTCGATTAACAATATCAGCTACCTCTTCTGTCATCAATAAAGCTTCTTTAGATAGCTGGTTTTGTAATTTAGTTAACAGAGTTTTACTATTTACATCCACATATAATGGGTTCAGTATTATATGACTATATTTATCTATACTAAATGCCTTATCCTTGTCATTTAAGATCCACGGACCTTCACCACCATCACACTGTATATCAAGTTCTGTAATCATACGTCGAAATACTTTACGATCTTCAAAGGATATCACCGTTACCTTGTCATGAGATATTTCAAAATCCAATATAGAATCTTGATACATCAATTTCATATCATGAGCACCCTCTCTGTTGAATCTATAACTTCACTTTGCTTATCCCCAACTACAATTTCCATTCTGGAAAACTGCTTTTCTGTGACAGTTAACATAAATAAGCTACCACTAGGCGGCTTATTTTTTCGTACATGTTCCATGATAAGATTAGCACTAGTTGTATTAAGAACTAACTTTGAATATACAGACTCTTGCAACATAAGGAAGCCAGATACAATTAAATACTTTCTAAAATTCCTATATTCTTTTCGATCTTCCGATGTTAACGTCGGCAAGTCAAACATCACTAGTATTCTCATAAATCTATAGCTCATATTCTATAAACCTAATCTGATTAGCATCTTGAGTACGCAATGCATCAAATACACTTTTACAATAAATCCGAATTGCAGCACTAAAGGTTTGAACGGTATCATTTATCTTTACATCTTCAGATAAAAGTTCTATAAGTGAAAGCTTTACATTCCGGTCAAATTCTGTAGGTCTTAACTTGATAACTACCGCATCAACAAACCCACGCAATGGTTCCATTAAATCAGATCCTAGATTATACGGATTAAATTGATTACAGTGATTTAGCCCTAACTGCGTAATATATCCTAAGGATAAAACCTCTCGATTTACTGCGGAAAGCAATATAGCATATCCATAATTAAGTGCAGCATTAATAGGATTATCTTGTTCTCGAGAAAATGATTTTCCAAATAAAGCATTGAAATATACCTTTGCAGCATGTCCTTCACGTTGAGTTTCATCATTTACAGTCAACTCATCTAGATATTGATATAGTAGCTCTGCCTCAGCTAACTCTTGATGTTGCAACAAGTCGGCTTGATTCATAATTTTATGCCGTACAATTTCAGTCCAAATATAAGCTTGCAAATCTTTCGACCACTCAGCCTGTTCACGACAGCGTTTACTACTATTATGACTACCGTATAAGGGAAGAACCTCACTAGCAGGATTACGTTTCTCATCACAAAAGACAATAGCGACCTTCTTTTTAATCAATTCATTTAGGAGTACGGCGGTGAGACTCACCGCCGTAGATTCAATAATCAACATATAGATTTCATCAATATATACTTTAGTCGTTTCAAAGTCTTTACGAACAATCATGTAATTCATTTTAAAATCTAACTTAGAACGACTACCTATGACCACTGTACGCCAACTCATAATAACCCCTAATACTAACTATCACGTTTTAAACTATAGTAATCTCATTAGAATATAGACCAGTAATTGATTCATTTATAATTTTAAATTCATCTAAAGTATGAATTTTAACCCCAATCGTTGAGCGAGAAGCTGTTATGCCTAATGGTTTTACATCAAATGTAGTTTTACTGTTAGTAAGTAAATTCAACACTTCAAGTAGATAAATACTTTGATCCTCTAGTGTCATATTCGTAAATTTATTGCGTCCTATCGTAGATAGCTCATCCACTTTATTTCCCTTCATTTTCATATATAATGGGGTACGCAATTTACCCATGAGATAATCATAAACAATAAGTCCATCCTTATCGTTTATAGAAACTATTGCTGTAGAACCCTCATTATATATGCGAGTTGTTACTGTAGATGCTTTAATCACTTTATTGTCTTTACGTAGCAAATCAAATTTTTCAAGTACTTTAATATAAGTAGCAATATTTGTAGGTACCACTAATTCTATCGCATTATCAATATAAATATTATTATTAGTTTTCCCGCCCAAATAGTAGTAGAATCCATTAACCTTAACAAGTTGATTAATACATAGCTTTCTATAAATAATAGAAATATCTTTCGCTTCTGAAGTGATAGAGGCTACATAATCAATTAAATCTTGGTCTGTTGTATTTCTATTTGTTAAATAAATTGGTAGTGGCACAATCTCTTTAACAATTTCACCTTTTTTACCAACATATTGAACAATGATAGAATAGGCATTTTTGATCTTTGTCATGCCACCATATTTAGATACATCCGCAAATACACTGGACTTTGTTTTCATACCAATGTAAGCACCATCTTTAGCCTTTCCTGCGATAGCGGCCTTATATACAGTTGCATCAGCTAATGCACCAGATTGTTCTAACAAACGTTTTGTCACTCGAACATCATTGCTATCCATCATTTTCTTAACGATGTCCATACTTGTTTTTACATCCCAAGCTTTACCATCTTTAGCATTAGTACATTTCACATCATAGTTAAACATCTTCGCTAAGTTGTATGTACGATTAGCACCATTCTGTCTGAAGAATGCGCGGAAGTTACGTGTGAATTTCTCATGGTACACATTGCCTACTACGATATTTAAATATGCATCTTTAGCGTGGTGATGGTGATTCAATGAGCGAACCTTGATAAAGTTATTATCATGACGGAAGTCCGTTACATTCTCTGCTTTTACAAAGACAACATCAACATCTGGGTAAAGACGACGCAACAATGTTGTAGCTGCCTTAACAGATTGATTAGTTTCTACTAATTGACGAGTAATAAAGCCACTTAGATCATCAGCAGTAAGAGGAGTGTTGCGAGTTAGACGCTCATATTTTCGTTCGCTAATAAGTCCTTGTTGTTTTAAGAAAGTCCAGAACGGCTTTTGTGACTTTTGAATGTCCTCAGCAATTGGATATGTATCTGACTTCTGAGCATTTGCTGTTCGTTTACATAACACTAAATTGTCAAAACTATCATCTTTAGTAAGGCTACGAGGATAAATATGGTCAATATCATAATTATCTGTATTTAACTGACTTAGATCTATAACTTCACCAGTATAAGCACAGCGGCCCATTTGAGTGTAGTATAAATAGAGTTTTTTACTTCTCAAAGCCGCATCATCATAGTTAGCTAGTCCTGATTTCAGACCGTCAAACTCTGTGCCCTTTAGCCCACTCAATAAGGCTTCATCTTTTTTAATCGCAGCATATAAATCAGATAATCGTTTTTGACGAGAATCCTTTTTCTTTTTCTCTGTTTTATTAGACCGCGTTACCTCTACAAAGATACGAGATGGTAGCGCTTTTTTTATATGTATAACCTCATCAACAATACGCAAAGCTTGCCATACCGCACGTTTAACAGCAGGCGAAAGCGCCAATTCGTCAATAATATCATGAGGATCTAATACTTGACCTTCTGTCAATTTATCATTTATCTCTTGAATATGTTCCATAAAGGAGAATTTATCTCCTAATAGTTCCATCAAGTTATAGCTAAAATTGCGCATCAATTCAATTATTGTTTCAGGTGTACCATCACCAGCTTTATCGCAGCCTTGGATACCATTCAATAGTTTTTTAGAGAGACGCCCCCAATCTCGATATCTCAATTTTGAAAGCTTTTTAATAGTTTCATCATCAAGGTACGAAGCAAATTTATTACGCAATGTTTCTCGCAACATTTTTTTGCTTTCACCAAAGATAGTAATATCCATAATAATGGCTTCTGCTATAGATCTATCAAAATTAGTCCCTAAAATACGAACCATATCACGATAGGATGTCAAATCATTTTTAATTTCCCCATCAAGGCCTGTAATATCTGGTTTATGCTTGTTAGGGATATAATTATTATCCTTCAAGAACTGTTCAATACGATTTTTGGTCATCTTCTTATGGTCTTGCTTAAATACAGCCTCAATAAGATATTCTTTTACCGCCGTTTCTAATGGTTTGCCATCAATACGTATATTATTTAGTTCATTGAGTAACATGAACTCACTATATAAAAGAGATGATTTAGGCAATACATCTTCACCTAAAAGGTATGTACATTTATTAGTGAGATTCTTGATAAAAGCTGCTGCTGATTTTTCTCGATCAATCTTATCATCAAAATTCCATGGTGTAACACGGCCACTAGCTTTACGAACAGCCCATGCAAAACCACCCTTATCTACATTATGATAAGTATTTAAAGGGCCTACATAATAAGGGATACGGAACTCAAGCATTTTAATAAGTTTCTCTGCTACAGTATAACCGTCTGCCACTTCATTCAAGAATGGGAATTTAGGTCCACAAGTCTTAAGAATAGTTTTAAGTTCTTCCAAATGTAATTGATACGGAATTACGCCATTATCTTTAATCCGTTGTAATGGCAATAACGTTTGTAATTCAATTTCACTAAGAATATATTCTTTATCCTTAGAATCTGGTAATCCCTCTACTACCTTCTTAGTGTACTTATAAAAATCTTCACGATTACAACTTGTTTCCTCTGTACGACCTTGTTTAATATAGTGCACATAGTTGTGTAAACCTTTTTCATCAGCCTTGAACATCGTATTGTAAATGCTTCTATCAGTCTTTAATAAAGATTTCAGTATAACTAAATCCTCTTTATGCTTGTTGAAAGCTTTTACCTTAGATTCAGAAATAGTAAGACCTGGTTCCTTAATAGCCATCAGAATAATAGCATCATACACAGACTTACAATCATCAATGATATGAATCTCATCGCCCCATGCTTTAGCTAGTTCCTCACGTTTATCGTCATATGTATCCCCTGTAATTTGAAGCTTTTTAAGATCATCATCTAACTCCTCTACAGATCCGAACAAGTCTGTAAGGCTAGCAGATAAACCTAATACTAAATTAGCAAACGCTTTCAGTCTTTTTTTATCCTCTTTGACCTGTTCTTTTTGAGTTTTACTTGAAGTATCTTCTATATCAGCAGCTATATATGTGTCGACTAGACGTTCGATAGCCTTTGCTTTATCAGATTTTGTTTTACCAGCGTCCATAAGAACCTGACCTATAGCGCTAATAGCAGAATTACAATCAAAGCAATTAAATGTAATATTTTCTAAAGCTTGTTTAAGAACATCATCAAGTGTTGATGCATTGGAATCAAATGTAGCACCTTCATAAAGGAAGTTACCACGATATTTTAAAATATGATGTACTGCTAAAAATAGTTTACGAATATCATCAGTACCAGACTTCATCAATTCCGCACGTAAGTGATAAATAGTAGGGTACTCTTTAAAGTAATCTTGATCTGTATAGTCTTTATCGATAAATAAAATATGTTTAGAACTATGACCAGTCGTTTTATCCTCATAGTGATATTTACTTTCGCGAAGACGCATGAAGAATGTAGGATCCACCTGTGCCATAGCATCAGCAAATAGTTCTTCTAGTAATTTTAATCGTAATTTACGACGCTCCAAACGACGACGTATAGAACGGAAGCTACGGCGTCCTACAGCTGATTCAGCTTCATCAAACAAACGACTGCCCCACATTTTATGAGATCTGAATTTTAATAACTCATATGACTGATTCGTTACTGCCCAACCGACAGAGGCTGCACCAATATCTAGTCCTACAAAATAATCCTTAATCGGATATTCTTTTAAATGACTTGAGATGAGTTGTTTCGATGTTTGCATTTCCATAAGACCTCTCCTTCGGAAATTAATAATTGACATTCATCAAATGCTTAACTATACTATAAGTAATCCAATTAGTTTTGGAGGTTTACAGAATTACATTACGAGTTCAAATACAAATTTATTTACAATGCCTTCGGGCCGCCCGACGTAGGGCACCTACTCTCAATTCTTCGGAATTGAGATTTTTTATTGCCAAAATTTACTATTTAAACGATACATATAATCTATAAGTCGCCAATCACCGTATAATTACCTTCATTTTAGCATAAAACAATAAATTAATTCATTATTTTTTCATAAAACTTATAGTTATACGGATATATCTCATTTTGACGATATATATCTTTATCCCTATAATATAGGTAGATAGTCAGACGAGTAGTTGCGTCAGGCTCATCTCGAAAATAATGAAATCTTAGGAAATGGCCTTTCTGTTTACTTAGCTACCATGCGGTAACGAAGGGCTATTTGCTTTTTGTAAGGCAAATAAAACCGAGCTACTAATCTAATAATAGCTCGGTTTTTAGTTTATATGATATTTATTTCTTATTGAGTCAACAGTTTAACCCATTCCATATACCAAGGAATAAATATAGGTCCGCGTTCAAGTCGCTCTTTATAGCTACCATCTTCTCGCCATTGTGGTCCTTTTCTAAGTTTTACCGCATCATCAAATCCTACATATTCAATCATATCTCTCCATTGTTTATGTGAATAAGATGTTTTACTTTCATCATAGTTAATACGATAACTATAAAAGTACACAGAATCTTTCACAACATGACGGAGATAAGACGCTCCATTAGGCTTGTAAGAATCAATCAAAGAACCTGCAATTCCATTATTCCATACAACTGCATATTGCGTAGGTGTTTCTAAATCGTTATATTTTTTCAAAAAGGATAATATTGAACTCTTGATGACCGTTCCATCTCGTTTTTCACCAAGGATTGATGTACGAACTACACGTATTTTAGCCCCTACATCCTCATAGGTTCGCACTTCATAATGACTATCTTCTACAGTCTCACTCACTAGCTTTGCAGTCTTAGGAACACGATAACTAAAATTACCCCAATGCTCAATCTGACTATAAGTATCTAACCCAGATAAAGATTCTATGGACGGAATAATATAATTACTCATCACCACTTCAGGTGCTTTATCTTGATATGGATCTTCCCTATTTACCCAACCACCATAGGTAATGCCATACGCATTTTTTGAATCATTCGGTGTAAACTCCGTATACATCACACGAGCACTATTCGACATAAACTTCCAAGATGCCTTCTGCAAACTAGGATACGTATATTTTCCTTCCTCCTCAACATATTTATTGAGAGCTGTACCATGTGGCGGCCCTACTACCAAAAAGGAGCTAAGGCTTCGAACAGCAAAAAATGGACCTCCTTTTCCGGATGGAGCCTCTACAACATCCCCACGGAAGCTAATGTTTGGTACGGATAGTCTGATATTCTTATCCCCTTCATGTATCAATACAACGGTAGACTGAGAATAATTTGCTAACTCCAACGCCTTAGCCAAACCAGGGCGTTCCTGATATAGCTTATCCATCCCTGACTTGGGATTTATAGGTTGTGATTTTATAAATTGACTATAGGACTCAGCCTTTTTCTCGGATACTTCATTAACATGACGGTAGTTTTCATAGGCATTGGCAGGAATACTTGCATCAGCACCTAGCATAGGTGGTTGTCCGGCGGGGACTTCGATCTGCACAGCGCTTACATTCATGGTGAAAGCAGCTGCTACTGCCATCATGATTATACTTTTACGTAACATAAAACCCTCTCTTCTTTTCGTCTTTCACATTTACAACATAAATAAGCACAACCTTATTAGCATAAGTATACTATGCAAACAAGGCTGTGCCTATTATTAATAATTTTATAATTTAGTATATAGGATGTACTTCTAATTAATATTTATAAGATATATCTCCATTTGACGATATATCTCTTTGTCCCTATAATATAGGTAGATAGTCAGACGAGTCGTGACGTCAGGCTCATCTCTAAATCAGTAAAAAATTAGGAAATGGCCTTTCTGTTTACTTAGCTACCATGCGGTAACGGAGGGCTATT
Source organism: uncultured Veillonella sp. (assembly GCF_963543145.1). Lineage (GTDB taxonomy): Bacteria > Bacillota > Negativicutes > Veillonellales > Veillonellaceae > Veillonella. The sequence continues at coordinate 8,652 of NZ_CAUTZP010000007.1, forward strand.
TGCTTTTTGTAAGACAAATAAGGGCTACTAAGGCTCCAAAAGCAATGACAATAGCCAAGACTTGTAAGAGGAGCATGATTATTTCATAATCACTCATAGGCTTATCCCTCCCTTCAAAAACGAAGAGAGGCCCAACCTCGTCCAACTATCCTAAGTCTATTATAGAACGAACTAATATACGATACAATAAGGAACGAATAATAGAGATATACAGATAAATGCATAAATAGCCCGTCATTGACGGGCTATTTTTAGTTCCTAATATATATACATTCTCCAACATTCCAAGAAACTCCTCTTTGTAATTTCCCCAGTTTTTAGGGATAATAAAGTTATACTTGATATATGCACCGCAAGTAGTAAGGGTGATTTAGTATGTATCTCTAACTAGTTTGTAGTTTAGGAGGTGGCATATGGAGTCTTTAACTATTATATGGGTTATTGTTTGTGCCTATTTATTACTGAATTTATTGGTCGGCGTGTATTGTCATATTCGTGTAAAAGATAGTACTGACTATCTACTCGCAGGTCGTCGTATTGGGGTTCTTATGACGGCAGGCACGTTAGCAGCTACGGAGATCGGTGGCGGGAGTACCGTTGGTGTAGCCGCAAAAGCGTATGGTTCTTGGGGTTTATCTGCAGGTTGGTACGTAGTCTCTGCAGGGATTGGGGTTATTCTCGTTGCTTTCATCGCACCGCTTTTACGTCGTGCTATGGCAACAACAGTACCAGAGATCATCGGTCGTCGCTTCGGTGCGGCTAGTCATCTCATTACGTCTATTCTGTCTATGCTAGCAACGATTACGCTAGCAGGCGTACAGATTACAGCGACAGCAACTATTATTAGCGTTCTCACCGGGCTTTCAACAGAGCTCGCCATCCTCATCTGCGGCGCGGTTCTCGTAATTTACACCATGTCCGGCGGCATGTGGAGCGTAACGATGACGGACGTTATCCATTTCTTCGTTCTCGTTGGGGGCTTCTCCCTCGCTGTGCCGTTCGTATTGCACAATGTGGGCGGTTGGGAAACGGTAGTGGCAAAATTACCACCTGAGCAGCTCGGCTTCACTAAGGTTGGTTGGAAAACCATCATCGGCCTGATTATCATGTACTTCATGACCTTCTCCACCGGCCAAGAGTCCGTTCAACGGTACTTCGCCGCGAAGGACGAAAAAACAGCCGTTCTCGGTTCCATCATTTGTGGTATTATCATGGCTCTATTTGCCTTCGTTCCTGCCGTATTGGGCCTCGTAGCATTGGCTGAGTTCCCGAATATCGAAGCGAACAATGCGGTGGCAACGGTTGCCCTTAACCTCATGCCTCCAGTAATGGCGGGCTTCGTTATGGCCGCTGTCGTATCGGCGACACTTTCATCAGGCGCAGGCGACCTATTAGGCGCCGCTACTGTATTTACCAAGGATATTGTGGAACATCATTTTGGTAAAAGCCTCACCGATGCGCAGCTCACAAATTATAGCCGTCTATGCGTGCTATTCCTCGGCATCATCGCCATCATCATCTCCCTCGTAAGCAAAGCCATCATTCCGATGCTCGTATTTGCTTTCACCATGAGATCTGCTGGCCCATTCGCAGCATTCCTATTAGGCCTCACTTGGAAAAATGCAACAGCTGGCGCTGGCATTTGGTCCATCGTGCTCGGCTCCATCGCTGGCGTGTACTGGGAATTCATGGGCAACCCATACGGCATTATGTCCATCATCTTCGGTTCTATCGTGAGCCTCATCGTCTTTGTGGCTGTGGTGTTAATTGAAAGAGCAATGGGTAAACCACCGGCTCCTCCGGCTATACCTGATGATATAAAAGAAATATAATTAGTTTGTTATAATCTGTGACTTAATAATAGTCCTAACAGTACTATAAAATTACAATTATAAAACCGAAAACTCCTATCAGTGAAAGCCAATAGGAGTTTTTCTTATGTTACAACGACATCATCAAATTGTGTACCATACACATATTCATCATAATTTGACGATATATCATAACCTTACTATAATATAAATAGATAGCCAGACGAGTAGCTACGTCAGGCTCATCTCGGAAAATATAAGATTTTGAGAAATGGCCTTTTCGTTTTATACTAATCTCCAGATTAGTGGAAATGAGGGGCTATTTGTCTTTTGTGAGCCAAATAAGCGCTATTAAGGCTCCAAAGGCAACACCATAAAGACTGTACCATAAAGTACGGTCTTTTTCTTATTTCTTTAATCTTTTATTCCTATCATATCTTAGCTGCTTCGAATTTCCAAAGTCTAAATATTCCATTATATTGCGTAGCTCAATATGACTATATTTATTTTTACCATCTTCATAGGTAAGGAAAATATAATATTCATACTTATCATCTTTTATCAATTGGTAAATACGAGATTTCTTACCTGGATTATATTGATCTAGAAGATAAGAAGGAACGCCATTATTCCATACTAAAGCGGCTTGAAGAGGTATATCTTTCAATAATGTTGGATTCTTTTTATAGAAAAAATGATTTAAAACGGTCTTGGTATACAGTTGTATCGACTCTTCTTTATCAACTAAAGGACTTCGAGCAACAACGAGTTTCATACCATCTCCAACATACACACGCCCTTGGAAATTATCACTTTTATCCTCAATATCTAACATCATACCCTTAGGTAGTCGATAGGTCAGATTGTCCCATGTAATAGCATCACTAGTATTATCTAAGTTCTCTAATGGTTGAAGAGAAGGGATTACAAAGTTAGCCATTGTAGCCTCTAGATTTTTTGTAACAGGTTGATCTTTATTACCTAGGATTACCATATACGACTGATTTGGGTGTTTATCAAAAGTAACGGCAGCATACATTATAGGTAGATTCCCATTCGCATATTGCTCTCTTATACCCCAGTAGCCTTTACTAATACCTGGATATATAAACTCCCCTTTACGTTGAGCATTTTTATTAAATCCTGAATCTTCAACTCGTTCATTAGTACCTACTAGCCCCGCAACAACATGATGTTCAAAAACATACGAGCCTCTACCCTTTTTATTCAAGTCCTCATAATAACTTTCTACTACTGAAATAGGTAATGTCACTTTAGCCTTATAGTCACCTTCGTGCAATAAAATTACGGTGGATTCATGCGTAATTAAATCCAAATACTTCGCATAGGCTTTTTTTAATTGCTCTGCTTGCGCTGCAGTACCTTTCTTCGCAAGAACCTCGCCATCAATCCTATTATTATAATCTTCTAATTTCTTAATGTAATCAGCAGTAGGAATATTACGAGTCTTATCATAACGATAGTTCTGATACGCATTATCTGGAATGCTTGCGTCGGCCCCTGGCATAGGCGGTTGCCCTTCAGGAACAGTATACTGCGCCGCATCAATAGGCATGGTGAAAGCTAGCGCCACGGCTAAGCTCAACAATGTACTTTTTAGTTTCATACAATACCTCTCAAACAACAATAAGCACGTTCTCATTAGTATAAGTATACTATACCATCGAGAACGTGCCTATTTATGCTTATTGCAATTTTTTCAACGCTGCTTTAATTTCGTTTACTTCAGCGCGTAGTTCTTCGTTATCTGCGCGTAAGGATGCATTGTCAGCTTGTAGTTCTTTGATTTGTTTCGCCATTTCAAAGCGGCTTGTTTTGAGTGTTGGGTCTTGTTCACCTACTTTGAAAGAAGCGCCGATGTTAAACATGCTTTCACCACCAACGGTAACGCCAGCGTGAACCATAGAGTTTTCGTTCGGCTGATAAGCGGCACCGATAGCGCCAGCAGTGGAGTGTTTATAGTGGCCCAAGCTAGTGGCAAAGGACCATTTATCGTTTGGATTATAGTCCAAATAATGGAGGCCCGCTAACGCCGCAGAGGCAGCGCCCACCTTGGATACCTGTTGGTCGGTATAGGACTTGGCGTTATTGAGCACCTTGTCACCAATGTTAGCGGTGTTATTTTCGAGCGTAGAAAAGAGACGTGAATAGTTTAGGGAGTTAGCATGAATATTGAAGAGCTTAAAGAATTTTTACACCAAATTGGTGTACCTAAAAGTTCATATAACATTGATAGTGATGGAACTCTTATTTCGCCTGGAACTATTATTATAGAGCGAGTTGCCAATAGACTTTCTGTATACTGGACAGAACGTAATGAAGTATACGAACAACGTTATTTTGAAGATGAGGCTGAAGCTCTTTCATACTTTTTATTTTTGCTTGAGGGTAGCTCCAATACATACCGTAGCTGGTATCGCAAATATCTCCAGCTTTGACCTCGTAAACCGTACAAGCGTACCTGTCATCGTTATGTTCATTGCAAGTTCAATTGCAATCTGGATTATTCACTAATTTGAAGCTAGTAATTAACAATTAATAAAGAAGAAAAAAACCTCTACCTTAGATCTCTTAAGGTAGAGGTTTTATCTATAAATCTCTATAATATGATGCTTATTGTATCGTATATTTGTTTGGCATATAATTAGCATAGGATAGTTAGACGAGGTTGGGCCTCTCTTCGTCATCGAAGGGAGGGGTAAGCCTATGAGTGATTATGAAATCATTATGCTCCTGTTACAGGTGATGACTGTAGTCATTGCCTTTGCGGGGTTAATAGCGCTTATTTTCTACGATTCGACTAGTATCTGCGGTAAATGAAGAACCACATTCTCTGCAGAGAAATCTCTGCTTGCGTAGATTTAAGTAGGCCGGTAGGCCTGAAACAGAACAGAGAGTGATACGAGACGTTTTCGTACCGTTTTTAACGATATTATTATTTTGGCTAACACACCCACAAACAGCACAAAATTCTGGCTTATGCGTATATGTAGCTGAATAAAATAAAGATTTTCTCTTTTTAAATATCTTTTCTTGAACTTTATCATTCCAAATAATGTTTTTATCTTTGATTTGTAGCGTAGCTTCTAGTATATTGTTCATATGGTCATCATCCTTTCGTATTAGGTTTAGGAGCTTTTAATATAATGGATGTTGGCCTTTTTGTATACACTAAAATAGGGTTGGTGGAAAATTTCCATCAACCCTAAAAATTATAGAACCGTTTTTACAACAGTTCGCACCGGAAACGTTGGACTCACCAATGTTTAAATTAGCAGTAGGAATGACAGTTGGAGAACTCTCAGCATACTCGCCTGAAACAAAACAATTGTTTGACGGCCTACTTGCTTATATTAATCAGTAATGATACAATGAAGAGCGCATTTTTAGCTCTTTTTTTCAAGAAAGTAGGGAAGTAAGATGAATGGATTATTTATAGGACTAGGAATTTTTGTTATATTGATTATGTGCTGGATGGGTTATGTTAGAAAAGTGGAAAGACGCTCTTTTTCAAGCTATCTAATTGAAAGATTACTCTTTTTATTTTTTAAACCGCTGACTTACTCAAAAGATGAACCGGCTAAATTTGAACAAGCGTTTAATAAAATGTCCAAGGGAAATGACGTTCCCATCGCAAATCCAAAGAAATACATTAAAGTAGATGTCCAAGAAAAAGATGTAGATGGCATGCAAGTGTTTGTATGGAATGAAAAGAAAGATACTAACCAAAAAGTAATTCTATTTATACATGGTGGAGCGTATGTACAGCAACCGACGAGGATGCATTTTACCTTGGTGCATAAAATCGCACAGGCGATAGATGCGAAAGTGGTGTTCCCAATTTATCCTAAGACTCCAAAGCATCAATACCGTGAGACGTATGAGAAGTTAGAAAAGTTATATCGCAGGATTTTAGAAGAAAATACAAATCCGAATTCTATCATTTTCATGGGGGATTCTGCAGGGGGAGGGCTTTCCTTAGGATTTGCTATATACTTAAAAGAACTTTCGTTACCACAGCCAAAGGAAATCGTTCTGTTTTCTCCTTGGGTGGATATTGCAACGGATAATCCTGAGATTGCATTGTATGAACCATTTGACCCATTCCTTAAACAGAGTGGGATTCAGGAAGTGGCAAAGTTTTGGGCAGGAGAAGAGTTGAAACAACCGCTAGTGAGTCCACTATTTGGAGATTTATCTGGATTAGGAAGAATCAGTATTTATATTGGGACGCATGATATCTTTTATCCGGATAATCGATTGTTACATGAAAAGCTTCTTAAAGAAGGAATCACACACCGATATATTGAACGCGAAAAGATGAATCATGTGTATGTTCTCTTTCCTATTAAAGAGGCTAGAGAAGATATTCAAGAATTAATTGAAGAGTTGAAAAAATAAGGGGCTCTTTTCAACCTGTTCATAGCAAGCAAATTCCTTACCACGGTCCACGGTAAAAGTTTTAAATAATTTACTGGTTAATGTGTTGTATAGGAACTAATAGCAATAAGCATAGAATCCTTAGGTCAGTCCTTAGTGGTCCTTTTAACATTTAAGCAATCACGATTTTCTTATGTACCGGGCTTTTTGCCTTTCCGGCGAAGTACTTTTTCTTTAACTTCTTTTGTGTATTTCAACATAAAAAAACTGCACCCCCCAAAAATTGTGTCCAATTTTTGGGGGGGCAGTTCAATATGGGGTGGTTTTTCTCAAGAATAAAAAGATATTTGTATTATTTTAATGATCACCTATTTTATGTCTTCCCTATTATATTTTTCTCCCTATAAGCCCTCCTTTTCTCTCCCCTCTAACCCCTACTTTCACCCCTAACTAATCGTTATCTCGTTAGGTCTCTCCAGGCGATAAATAGTTCGGCCACGACTTGTGGGTTTTGGCTGAGTTTGATGCGGGCTAGCATTTTGCGCACGTAGTTGCAGTGTTCTAGCATGGCTTCGTTCAGTTTATGTTTGACGTGACGCGGGGATTGGTACACCAAGATTGGTGCAAAGTCCCCCACGTGAATATAGCTCGTATCGGGTTCGGGACCTTCCGTAACGATATATTTATAGGGTATAGCCACGTTAAAGAGGCCGTACACCACGTCTTTGCCGACAGGGCGCCGACATTTGATATGGGCAAAGGTTAGATGTGGACCATAGGTCTTAGGCGATGTATAGCTGCTGCGCCGACCGTCGCTGGTCATAATGTAATTGGGCCTCAGCCCTTCCTGTACCGCCAGCTCCCGCGTAATGGTGCGCATCGGCAGATGGACCAGTTCTTCACGACCATCTACGAAATAGCACTTCGTACTATCCCCACCACTAGGCTGATAAGTAGGTATAAAACAAACAATGTGGTTCTTTGGATTCGTATAGATCAAATCCAAATCCTCTCCCTTAGATAGCCGAGCGGCCATCAAATCTGTTAATTCATCATGTGTTAGCATAGGAATTCTCTCCCCTCTAATTAGGAACATTCCTTTCAACAATACAATGAACACGTGTTCTGTTAAAGCAGATTCGCATGCTTTAATCTGCTGCTGATTTAATTGTATACTACGTTGAATATTTTGTAAATATATACACAAAACTATAGAAATTTATGTATAATTAAAGAATTTATGATCTTGTAAAAGTTATATATACCTTGATGTGTCAATATTTTCTCATTTAAATTGAGAAATGCATATTCCATGTATATCTATTAATCGAGATTAACAGAAATATGCGGATTTTGGAATATAAATAAGAAATTAAATTATATTAACACATGTACATTACACTAGCTCCCCTTAAATTTAATGCACTTTTATTTTCTTAAAATCTGTGGTCAAGTATCTCCGCAGCTTACGAATGGCTCGCTCATGGCGTCGCTGGATGGCTTGGCGACTACAGTTCAGTTCTTCACTGACCGCTACCAAGCTTTGACATTCTCCGTAAACGCGGCGCAATAGGTCACGCTGATTGGGAGATAGTCTGCCTAAAGCCCATACGAGACGGGCTCGCAGCCTTTGTTCTTCATCGGCGGTCATAATCATGTCTGCTATGTTCTCGCCAGATGCGAAAATATCCATGCCCACCGCTACATCGCCATCGTCGGTACTGCGGTCTGGAATGTGAATCTCACGATGATAACGCAAGCGCTCTCGCTTCCAGTACCGCATATAGCCATATCTAATACCAGCTTTCACAAAGCCCGCAAATGGTACGGGACCGTCCAGATTAAAGCTATAGATGGACTCCACGAGGATGGCCCATAAGTAGCTCTCTACATCCTCCCGGAACTCGCGGTTCCCCGTGCGATTCGTGTAGTGCAAGATGAGCGGTCGATACCTGCGACACAGCTCGATTTGTGCCGCATCATGGCGCAGCTCATCAATGGACCATGGCTGATATCCCACAGTCTGGATTCGCATATTCGGCTGCTGACAGATGGACACGAGGCTCTTATCCGACAAAGACGATAAGACCTGATGACCGCAAATGAGAGTTTGCAATTTCAGTTCCTCTGGAGCTTTATATGGTGCTCCCTTATGAGAATCTGTTACAGCCTTCGGATCTCCATATGGAGCTCTCTTGTGAGGCTCTGTTACAGATGGTGATTCCTCCGAGAGTTCTTTAGCCAATGGTAAATCCTTTGATCGTAACCCATCAGGAGATAATGCCTGTGTTTCTAGTTTGTCTGATGTATCTGTATCAGATTGTAAGTTTGCAGTTTTTATACATGTTCTTTGTACTAGAGGTTCTTCGTTTTGGTATAACATAAATCCCCTTTCCTGCCATGGCATAGCGCTTAACTACACAATAACGCGGAACGGGGATTTTGACAAATCAGCAATTCCTTGGAATTCCTGTACATTTAACTGTATCGGTAACGTAATTTCTATCCATACTAGGTCATAACTATACGATCAACACAGTAATTGCTGAAAATAGAAAATTACTGAAAACAAAAATGACACCACATCCTAGGATGTGGTGTCATTTGTAAGAGGAAATATACTATCATTGGGTAATAGTATTCAAACTGATTGTCTGATTACATCGCAATGCATGCGGCTTGTACAAAGTCTTTCAGTTGTGGTTTTACGTGTGTGTGGTACACATCAGCGCCGTTGCCGCGCACGATGTCACCCCAGTATTTATACACATAGCGGTACCAGAAATGGAACATGCTATTGGTAAAGTGGTAATCTGCGTATTTGGCAGGTCCACGGCTATTGGCTTGAATGCGACCTACGAGCCCCATGGACATGAGATCGTTCAAGCGAGATGTAAAGGTGCCACTTTTAATTTGGCTTGCTTGTAAAAGCTCCACATAGTATGGTCTTTCAAGGGTAGCAAGGCCAGACAAGATAGCGTTAGCACCTGTTATGTTTTTCATATCTCGATGTAAGATATGCTGTGTTTCTTCAAATAGAGCGCCCGATACGGAGAAGAACAAATTAATAATATTCGTATCGATGCTTTCACCATTATCAAAGTACTGCACGTACGCAGGCAAACCGCCTGTTACAGCAAATACAGTGCGCAAATCGTCCTTGGCATAGTGAAGGCCCAAGGATTTCATATCCACCAAGGAGAACGGTTTCACCTCGAAGTATTCGGATACGAACGGACCGATAAGGCTACGCTCACCAATAATGCGGCCATCCAGCTGTTCCAAACCATTGGCCATCAAAATGATGTTCAAACGGCTCGTATCTTTATAGGTATCTAATAAATCACGCAAGTGAATCGGGAATTGCGGCACAGCCTCCACCAAGGAAGGATAGTCATCAATCACCACCGTTTGCGGCGTTTTCACACTGCTTTCAAAAAGCCCTACAAAGGCTTGCTGCAAGCTATCGACAGGCTCGAACTTGTCCTGATCATCAGTCGGAACAAAACGTGCCTCAAGAGCTCTATTCATATCAGCCACGTGGACTGATTCATTGGCCATGCGCCCCGCTAAATATAACGCCTTATGACGGCGTACAAGCTGCGAAGCCACATAGGATTTACCACTGCGATGAGGGCCGTACACAACACACAAGCTCATAGTGCCCTCAGCGATACGGGACTGGATACTCTCTATAATCTCAGCACGTCCCACAAAATTCATATACTCTCACCTCCAACAGTCTATGGAGATTATTATATCATAAATTTAAATCATTTTTAAACTTATTTTCATATTATTAACATGACTTTTGATTATGTTAAATTTTTTACGCATAAAATACACTTATTTTATGGTTTGTTTTTTACTCATACCATTTTGAAAGCATAGATATTTACTACATTTATATATGTATATAGGTATGGAAAGAGCATAGAGGGTATGGCATATAATCTATATTTTAAAATCAATAAATATTAAAAATGGCGTCCAAATATAAAAAATGACGTGTCCCCTAGAGGGTAGAACACGTCATTTGCATATTACTCATATGTAATGATTACTCAACATATATAACTAATTTGCAATACTGAATTCTTATCACTGAATTCGTATTACTAAATCTTATATGTTAACTACTTGTTATTAAATTCTATTGTTGAATTTGGGTTTGCATTTTCATGGATAGAATACGCTTAACCGCTTCGTTAAGGCGTTCATTGGTGATCGTTCCATTTGCCACCGCCTGTGTTAATGCCCGATGGACTTCGTCGATGTGAACGGTGTCCGCATCAACGAGGATGAGATCACTGCCAGCCACAATGGAGGCTACAGCGTAATCCCCTATCTTTTGGTTTGCCTGCAAAGCGCCCACGTCAATACGGTCTGTCATGACGATACCGTCATAGCCGAGGTCCTTGCGGAGCCAATCTTGGATAACTGGTTTTGATGCACTCGCCAAGTGCTGGTTATCGATAGTTGGAATTTGAATGTGGCTCATAACGATCATATAGGTATTGGCCGTCGTCTGTGCGATGAGTCGTTTAAAGACGGCTACATCATTATTGTTGAGGTAGTTTTTCGCCTCATCGGCAGTGTTAAAGGATGCATCCCCCAGGGTCACCGCGGGGAAATAATTATAACCGAACCATATTTGGTTGATTTGGTAACGTTCCGCCATGGCAAGGTCCATATAGCCTGCCCAGGTCGGGTCAGATGTGTAGGACACATTTGCTACACCAAGGTTCGCATTTGGCCCAATTACAAGATTAAAGCCCATATCGCGCATTTCGATGGCCGATCGCGTGGCCAAGTTAATGATCCGCTCCATCGGCAATTGACCTAACCGATTAGGCTCTGGTAAACGCAAGAAACTATCATTAGTGCGCAACACTTTATCACGATTCACCGCGATGTACGGCGTCACCATGCTAGCAGTTGTCGCCGTTTGCATGATATCGTTGTTGAAAGCTTTCACTTGGCTTTTATTATGTAGATTTTCATTGGTTAGCATAACGCCGCTCACACGATATTTACGGATTACATCCTTTTGGGATTGCCCCAACGTGTTGCCATGGAGGCTGATCATCATTAGCTGCCCTATCTTGTCCTCCCGTGACATGGCTGCAAGCCAGGTATTCACCTTTTCAGGAACAGGCTTGTTCGATTCCATGACGGCGCGGTACGATACGGTTCGTACATCCTCTTGCTCTGCCTGACTCTCATGTTGGCATCCAGTTGTACCAGCGGCAGCAACTATCAAGGCTATGCCGCACAGGATACGCCGTAAAAACTGCTTCATCTCTCCTAGAAACTCCTTACTGCTTATGCAATATGATAACTATGGGGCGCTCTATCTCTTTCTCCCTACCCCCCATAGGTCTCCCTTTACTCCGAATATTCCGTATATTATGATTCTATATTATACACTATATAGTTCATCTTTTCCTCATGCTGAAAGCAAGTTCTTATACAGAATTATCATAATAAGCTTATAAAGTGAGAATGGTTGAATCCTATAAGAATCGTCGAATCCTATATAAATAAAAATCCTACGAATCGTTTGTAAGGTGATGCTTACAATAGCTGAAGCTATTAAAGTATCAAGTCACTCATGACTCGTAGGATTCTATTTTTATATTGTTATACCCTAAAGAGCTAATACAATTTTAACGCCTTTGATTACTAAAACTTTCGCAGGTTCAATAATCAATCATTAAGTAATTGTTAACTAGCTATGCAAGATTAGCCTTTGAATTTAGGGGATGTTGGGCAAGTTTCAGGTGTTACGTCTTTGCGCTCACCAAGAATCGCACTGCGATCTGTGTAATGTGTATGCAAAAGCTCATGTGCTTTGTGGCCCAATGGTTCACCTAAGAAATCTTTGTACAATGCTTGGATTTCTTCGTTTTCGTAGGAAGCAACCCATTTGTAGTTTTCGTCAGCTTCGTAAAGACCACCAATACGTGCTTCTTTAGTTTTTACTGCTTGAGGCAATTTAGTGCGCGGTTGACCGCCGCCACCGATACAGCCACCTGGGCAAGCCATAACTTCGATGAAGTCGTAATGTTTACCACTATCTTTTAAGGCATTAAGGAAATCACGTGTATTTTTACCGCCATGCACTACTGCAACGGACAATGTTACATCATCGCCCAATTGTACAGTCGCTTCTTTTACGCCTTCCATACCACGAACTTCCTCAAGATGAGTCAATGCATATGGAGGTGGTTCTTTATCAGTGATGAGCTTGTACGCTGTACGCATAGCCGCTTCCATAACACCACCAGTGTTACCGAAGATGATGGATGCACCAGTTTCCATACCGATTAAGTCATCAAATTGGGAATCTTCAATAGCATTGAAGTCGAGGTTTTCCTCTTGGATCCAACGGATAAACTCACGAGTTGTAATGGAAATATCTGTATCCATGCCAATGGATTCATCATCGTAGTAACGAGCTGCCGCATTTTCTTCTTCCCGTTTCGTTTCTGCTTTTTTAGCAGTACAAGGGTTTACAGATACGGACACGATGTTATGAGGATCGATGCCTTTTTTCTCTGCAAAGTATGTTTTGATCATAGCCGCTTCCATAGCGATACAAGAACGTGTGGAAGACAAGTTAGGAATCAATTCAGGAAAGTAAATTTCCGCAAAGCGTACCCACGCTGGGCAGCAGCTTGTGAACTGAGGAATTTGACCACCATTTTTAAGGCGTTCTACAAGCTCAGATGCTTCTTCCATGATTGTTAAGTCCGCACCAAAGTTAGTGTCTACTACATAGTCTGCACCTAAGGCACGTAAAGCACCAACCATTTTACCTTCAAGGAATGTACCTGGTTCGTAACCGAAGCCTTCACCGATAGCTACACGAACAGCTGGAGCTGTTTGAATAACCACGATTTTTTCAGGATCGGCAAGAGCAGCTTTCACCTTATCTAGCTCGGATTTAGCATGCATGGAGTCGAATGGACATGCAGCTGCACATTGACCACAGTGGATACATACTGGCACATCGCCATTTGCATCAAGATCATAGTAGTCGAGTACGCTCATTACGTCCGCACAAGCACGACGGCATAACGTACAGTTTTTACACTTAGAAATGTCGTGATAAATGGATGGATTGTCGAGCGCAATCGGCACACGTTTATCGATAAATTCGTATTGAGACATGAGGACCTCCTCTAACAAACTAAAACTATCAAACCTTTTGGAGAAATAGGCCAAACTACAGAGCACTGTGCTCAAGGCACACTTCTACATTTTACTTATAGTATACGCTATGGTGAAAGTTTATACTATGTAGAATTGTTACACTTTTGTACAAAATCGCCAAAAAAAACGTAATATTAATCACATTTTATCATGAATGGAAAAATAATACAAAAACGCACGCCCTCCATAGGAGAACGTGCGTGTGAGAAGCTTTCACAAAAATTATTTACCGCCCCAAATCAATTGGAATACAGCGTACGCAGGCGTACCTGGCTCAACCTTGCGGCTGTTTTTGTTAGGTTGTTCCTCTTTTACAACATAACCTTGTGGATCGTAAAGAGTTACCTTAAGGTCTTTTACTTCCTGTTTTTTACGATTGAACTCTCCAGTCACAATGTAGTGGTAACCTTCGTAGTCCATAGCTTTAATATCCATGACAGCTTTTTTATCATCTTTTTTAACGGAATCGTTATCGATAGACCAAGTAATACCATTGCTGTCAGTACCTACAGTGTACCAGTTAGCAGCATCAACACTACCAATGCCACCAATCAATAAAGCGCCTGCTGCCAAAACAGCTGCTAATGTTTTTTTCATATTTTACCTCTCGAATTAAATACAAGAATACGAAATCTAGTATATTCGATAAAACTAAATATTTTATGAAAGACAAACGTACTCAACTGTTATGCCTTCACATAATAGGTCGAACGGCCACCACCTTTGCGATAGATACGACCATTTTTCACAAGTGTACGTATTGCGCCCTCAATAGCACTATCACTGAGATTGGGGCACCATTCCCGAATATGTTGCTTTGTGAAAGCTCCTAAATGATTGTCGATAGCAGTTTGCACCTGATGTATGGCAGAACCGCTATTTACCAATAGAGAACTGCGGTCTTCAAAATCATGATACGCGGCCAACAACATTTGTAACCAATACCGAATGAAAGCCTTAGGACAGGAGCTTTCACCATACCAAGCATCACTAGACTCACGTAAAGCAGCATAATACATATCCTTGTTTGCCGCAATTTTAGCCTCTAAGGACACATATTTACCAACCATAAATCCACTGCGATATAACAACAATGTCGTCAACAATCGGCTCATGCGACCATTGCCATCGTTAAAGGGGTGAATGCACAAGAAATCATGAATAAATATAGGAATCGCTAAGAGCGGATCCACCTCACCATTGCCGACAACGCGATTATATTCTCCGCAAATCTGATCTAAAGCCTGGGCCGTTTCATAGGGAGCCAATGGAGTAAATAGGACTTCCGTATGGCCATCTGGATACGTGGCACTAATATAATTCTGCACACTCTTTAACTGCCCTCCACGAGCATTAAACTGGTACTGATAGAGAATCTTATGTAACTGCAAAATATGATTTCGTGACAACGTTATGGAGTCATAACTATCATGGATGATATTCAACGCATCACGATATCCCATAATATCTTGCTCATCTCGATTTCGAGGCGTCGTCTTATCCGCCACCAACTGTCGAAGGCGTGTACTCGTCGTCACAATCCCTTCGATCGCATTCGAAGCCTCCGTACTCTGCACCTTTGCCAACTCCACAAGAGACTCCAACACCGCAGGACTCTGAGAAAGCAAAACCTCCTCTTTGCCATTCGCCCGATAAATCCCTGCGATAAGACTTAATATATCCATATCCCAGGACAAAGACCGAATCCGACTATACTCAAAACGACGCATACACACACCTCCATTTCGTTCTAATCCCTTACAAATAAAATTATTCCCTTAAATTATACCATAAAATAAGGGAATAATAATTTGGGAAATTTACCAAATCAAGTGATACACGTGATCTAGATTACTTCCTTCTTGTATTTGTACTTTTGTATTTGCCAATGTTTCAGAGCCAATCATATAGCCTTGCGGGTTATATACGGTAACATCAATGAGTTGTACCGTTTTATCAGCACGATTAAATGTCATCGTATAAATAGAATGATCTCCATTTGGATCTACAATCTTTAAACGCAATGTAGCTTGAGCATCATTTTTATCAACCGAATCATTATCGATGTAACCAGTACGGCCCGCTTGGTCCGTTTCTAATGCGTACCAACTTTCAGCATGACACACGCCCACACCAGCACTAAATAACAAACCTGCCACCGCTAAACATGCAAACCATTTTTTCATAACCGTTCTCTCCTGATTAGAAAAACTAAACATCTATGCATTTTGCATAATACAATTCACTATGACTTCATTATAACACCATAATTGCATAATGCTAATAAAAACTCTATAAAATGCATAAATTATATAAACCTCCCTAGGAATGTCTAGCGAGGGTCCTATGGGATTAAATAATCGTATTGTAATAGGAATGCCCATACTAAGATTAACGTAAATTAGAAATAAAAAGACCCAACACGTCTATGAAAACGACTTAGCTCGCTTTGGAGGCTTTCATAGACGTGTTGGGTCAGCTATCTAGACACATAATCTAGAATGGGCATCCCTCACACGAAAGATTATTTACCCCATAGGGCCTGCATAACTTCTGCGCCCATGGTATCTTCTTCAATTTTCGTAGGTTTTTGTGCTTCTTTGCTGGACAACAATGCTACGCCTGCAGCACTGTATACTGTTGTATCAAGTTCTGTCCATGTTTTTTCTTTGCGATCGATGCGTACTGTGTATATGTATGTGAAGCCTTCTACATTGTTAATTTTAACAAGTACTGTAGCTGCATCATCTGTTTTATATACAGAAGAGTTATCGATAAACCATGCTGCATCGTCAGCATCAGCAGCGATATAGTACCAATCAGCGGCACTTGCTTGGCCAAAGCCACCTACAAATAAAACCCCTGCTGCAAACATAGCAGCTAACCATTTTTTCATTTCTAAACTCCTTAACGCTAGAGACGACCATCTAAGATGGCCGCCCATAGTTACTTACATATTTGTATCTTACTTAATTATATTACTTATATTATTTCTAGCTCATTAGCTTATTTAGTTCATTAGACTATTTAGCTCGTTAACTTATGAGCTTATGAGCTTATGAGCTTAATATTCTTTAGCGTATTATTCTTCAGTTGCATCTTCTTCAATTTCAGAACCTGGAATAACAGCAATGCTAGCTACTTTATCACCTTCATCAAGGTTTTGTGTTTTCACACCAGAAATAGCTTTGCCTTTTTTAACCGCAATATCGTTCATGTTGAAGCGAATAATCTTACCTTGTTCAGAGATAAGCATCACTTCGTCATCGTTATGAACAACCTCTACGGACACTACGTCCCCAGTTTTGTTCGTAATCTTGAAGTTCTTGGAGCCTTTACCACCGCGTTTTTGCAATGTGTAAGCTTCCGCATCATTGCGTTTACCGAAACCTTCTTCGGAGATAGTAAACACTTGTGCTTCGCTTTCATCAGCATTAAGAACACCAGCGCCTACAACAACGTCACCTGCATTGAGTTTAATGCCGCGCACGCCGTGAGCCGCACGTTTCATGAGACGAACGTCATTTTCGCTGAAGCGAATAGCGATACCCAATTTAGTACCAATCAAGATGTCTTGGTTACCATTCGTTACGTTAACGGAAATCAAGTGATCCCCTTCATCAAGGTTGATAGCGTTGAGACCAGAACGACGGATGTTGCGATATTCTTCGATAGCTGTACGTTTAACAACGCCAAACTCAGTGACCATGAATAAGTTTACATCTTCTTGAATGCGTTCAAGGTCGATCATAGTCGTAACGGATTCGCCTACAGCCAGTGGCAATACGTTAACCATAGCAGTACCGCGAGAATTACGGGAACCTGCTTCTGGCACTTCGTATGCTTTGAGGCGATATGCACGGCCTGCGGACGTGAAGAATAGCAATGTATTATGCGTACGAACATGCATAATTTGCGTTACATAGTCGTCTTCCTTCGTCTTCATGCCGATAACGCCAGCGCCACCTTTATGTTGGTTGCGATATACGTTCGCATTCATCCGTTTGATGTAACCTTGTTTCGTCAAGGTAATAACCATCTCTTCGTCAGCGATGAGGTCCTCTACATCAAGGTCGGACGTATCGATTGTAATTTCAGAACGACGAGGGTCGCCGTATTTCTTCTTCATATCTTCTAGTTCGTCTTTGATGATTTGACGTTGACGCGCTTCGCTAGCCAAGATAGCTTTCAAGTCTTCGATCAATGCCAACAATTCCTTGTATTCCTCTTCGATTTTCTCGCGTTCCAAGCCTGTTAAACGGCGTAAACGCATGTCGAGGATGGCTACTGCTTGTTTTTCTGAAAGCCCGAATTTTTGCATCAATGCGTTACGTGCGATTTCGTCAGTTTGAGAACTACGAATCGTGGCGATAACTTCATCGATGTGGTCGAGAGCGATCAACAAGCCTTCCAAGATGTGAGCACGCGCTTCGGCTTTGTTAAGCTCGAATTGAGTGCGGCGTACGATTACATCGAGACGATGATCTAAGTAGTAACCCAATACTTCTTTCAAATTCAATACGCGAGGATGACCGTCTACGAGGGCCAACATGATTACGCCGAAAGATTCTTGAAGTTGAGTGTGTTTATATAATTTATTAAGAACGATATCTGGTTGCACGTCAGCACGCAATTCGATAACGATGCGCATACCTTGACGGTCAGATTCGTCGCGAAGTGCTGTGATGCCATCGATGACCTTGTCGCGGCTCAAGTTTGCAATGGTTTCGATAACGCGAGCCTTGTTAACTTGGTACGGAATCTCAGTCACTACGATTTTATGCTTGCCCTTCGCCATTTCTTCAATGGTTGCACGAGCGCGCATTTTTACACTGCCACGACCTGTTGAGTACGCTTTTTTAATACCTTCTCGGCCCAAAATGAGCGCCCCAGTCGGGAAGTCCGGTCCTTTGATAGGCGTCATCAATTCGTCCACAGTTACATCTGGATTATCGATGAGCATTTCAAGGCCATTACATACTTCATTAAGGTTGTGCGGCGGAATATTTGTCGCCATCCCTACGGCGATACCGCTGGAACCATTGATGAGAAGATTTGGGATCTTCGCTGGCAATACGGTAGGTTCTTGCAAGCTTTCATCATAGTTCGGCATGAAATCAACAGTTTCCTTGTCGATATCAGCGAGCATTTCTTGCGTAATCTTCGCCATACGTACTTCGGTATAACGCATCGCAGCAGCACTATCGCCGTCGATGGAACCAAAGTTACCGTGCCCATCTACCAAGAGGTAGCGCGTATTGAAATCTTGCGCCAAACGTACAGTAGCGTCGTAAACGGAGCTATCACCATGTGGATGATATTTACCGAGTACGTCACCGACGATACGGGCGGATTTTTTGTACGGTTTATTAGGCGTCATGCCTGTTTCGTGCATCGCGTACAAAATACGACGATGTACTGGTTTCAAGCCATCACGCACATCTGGAAGAGCACGCATTACGATTACGGACATCGCATAATCGATATAGGCGTTCTTCATTTCTTTATCAATCTGAACGGGATGAATATTCCCATGGGACCATTGTTGGTCTGCCACAATCTCACCTCATTTTACTAACACTGATTACAATTCATCATAATATTATAGCATTTTTAGGGGCTAAACGCTAATTTTATAGGCATTTTTGTGTTTTTGTGAAAGCTACTTTCATCTACTCCAGTAGCCAATCTAAAACATTCTTTTGCTCTATCCCATTATGGTTGTCTGTTTTATGTAATACATCCATTGTAAGTAAATATTTAGGATAATTGTCATCAAGTTGCTCCATCGGTGACAATTCACGCTGTAATGTTGTATCTGTCATAACGGTATAGCTTACTTGATAATATTCTAAACGGTGTGGTTTTTTAGCTACAAAATCTATTTCACCATTTTGTAGATGTCCTACATAAACACGATAACCACGTCTAACTAATTCCAAATATACAATATTCTCGAGTATATGACCGCGATCCGAATCTGTACGACTTAATAAAAACTTACGGAATGCACTATCTACAACATAATATTTTGCATTCCTCTGTAATAATGTTTTACCCTTTACATCAAAGCGATCTACTTCATAAATAAGAAGTCCATCCTTGAGACCTTGTAAATATTTCTCAACTGTCTTATTATCCGTTTTACGCCCATAACTAGTAAGAGTATTCGCAATTTTTGTAGGATTAATCAAACTACCTATATTAGCTAATAAATATTTAATAATATCCAACAATAATGGTACATCTGTAATTTTTAATCTCGTTACAATATCTTTCAGAATAACTGTATTTAGAATACTTTCTAAATACTCATCTATGCTTTCATCATCCTCAATATGCACGAGTCTTGGAAACGAACTATGCTCAATATATAAATTATATATTTCCATATCTGATAAGTTTTGCTGACTAAATGAACTATGAAATTCTTTGAAAGAAAGAGGTAACATCTCTATTTGTACATATCTACCAGTTAACAATGTAGCAATGTCAGAGGACATAAAATATGCATTTGAGCCTGTAATATAAATATCCACATTGGATTTGATAAACAAACTCCCTACGACCTTCTCAAATTGTGGCACATGCTGTATTTCATCTAAAAATACATACACAGGAGTCTCTGGAATCAATCTTTCCACTATATATTCATGGAGCGCATGATAATCCTGTAAAGGCTCATACTCTAAATCCTCAAAATTAATAGAAATGATTTGATTTGCCTTTACGCCATTAGCTAATAATTCTTCTTTAAACAATTCAAATAATGTAGATTTACCGCACCGACGCACACCAGAAACGACTTTAATCACATCTTGATCTTTATGGCGCCTTAAAAATTCTAAGTATTGCTCACGTTGAATCAAAGGCATAATAACCTCCTTAGCTCAACAATATTCACTATTATTGTACAAGCATAAATATATTTTAGGATAGCAATCCTAATTTAATGCATCTTTAATCTAAATAAGGATTACAATCCTTGTCTACTCTAATTATACAATATTTTAGGATTATATTCTTTGTTTACTCCAATTATACCACGTTTTAGGATTATAATCCCTATTTATTTTGACTATGCTATGCCTTATGAGTGTATTCCCAAAAGTCGTTTTATCATCTTACAAATTAAATCAAATAGAATGACGTATCATATGATTTAAAATACTTACAAAATCCCGTTCCACAGTAGAAGTATCTGTACCAGTACTGCCAATTCCCGTTAGCATAGTTTCTTTCCAATCATTTTTTGCCATAAACCTAAAGCCTCCTCATGAGTGGCCATCCTCATGCCATACCGCTTAGCACGCTCCACTAAAGAAGGGTTCAAATGAACTAGATACGCATGAGAATAAGCAAAATCAGCAGATTGTTGAGACTCTACTTCACCGCCTTTTCCTAATCAGGGGCCCTGCCCTATGCGAAAGGAAAAGGGCTTTTGTTGTTGGGACCGCTCAACATATAGAGTTGTAAAAAAGTTAGACACTTATGAATGAGCGACTTAGGCCACTATGGAGCGAAGAAATAAGTGTCTAACTTTTTTAACAAGTAAACCACTATGTGACGGGGCCCCAACAACAATCACTTAACTAGCGCATCCAATTTATTCATTCGGAAGTCTTCTATTACATCCATAAATTCTTTATTGTGTATCGGATTTTCCGTCATCCCAAATAGGTGGCTGTTACAGTCACAGTCAGAGGATCCAAATTTAGGCACGTCCCATTCAGCAACGCCACGGACCGCATCAGCGAGAGCGCATTCCGCATCATCTAGGCTAGTTCGAATCAGCAGGCCTGCTATCATTTCACAGTGACCGCGGAAGTAATCTAGATGCCAATGCATTTTCTTTCGTTTTCGTTTATGACGTTCAATGCGTTTCGCCAGATTTGCCTTCGCAGAACCAACGTACATATAGTAGCCCGCCTTGAAATGCATCATCCCTTTAGAACCGACCTCAAGATCTAACTCATGGTCGAGGTGCATGACCATTACATACACGCCACTATCGTGGGCCTCTGTGTCAAGGATGCCGCTAGGATAGGAACATTCGTGTGTCACAGTAGGCATGGTGAAAGTCTCATCCCAAGCCACAGCAACGGCTTTCCAGTCTAACGAAGGGGCTACCTCTTTAAAGGTCTTAGCAAATTCTAAATCCGTATGGTAGTCTGGCAAGAACCACTGCGCCCTATCCCATTGCACAAGGAATAAAACACCTGTGTGATAGCCTTCATTTTGCAATTCTTTTAGGTGTAATAAATGTTTGCGCCCTCGTTCGGTAATAGCATCAGGGAACATAGCACCAGTCTTAGAGAATAACGTACAAGACTTAACCTCTAACAAGAACTCATCGCCTGCATCATTAGTAAGAAGCAAGTCAAACCGCGATGATGTGCCATGTAGTTTAACCGTATACTCCCGACGCACAACGCACCACTCCTCCCAGCCAGGGATGAGTTTATTTTCAATCAAATGTTGCGCTACATCGTTGCTGTAGTTCGTATCGAGCATAATCACAACGCCATCGCGCTCGATACCGACAACGCGGTATTTCGTCTTTGCATCAGGCTTATCGTGAGGCACGATGTACATTGTTACGCCTGTAAACAAGAGCTCCCACATGCGCCCAGGATTTGGCAAATGGGCGAGCACACTTTCACCATTCAAATCTAAGGTCACCACAAAACGATTCGGGCGACCTGTATATGTTGCTTTTAAAATTGTATCGTAAAGGACTTTCATTGGTACTCCTACATCAAGAATATTCTATATGTCTATTATACGCTATTTTGTTATAGGATGAGAGTCTTACGGATTGTACTTGAAAGTCCTTACAGATTGTAGTTTTAAAGTCCTTACAAATTGCATGATGAAAGACCTTAGAAAAGCCTAAGAAGTAACACCTAAATAAGCCTAAGCAGTAATACCTAAGAAAAACCTAAGAGATAACAACTTAACTATTTACAAAATGAATTAATAATTCACCACAGTTACAGGGTCATTATTACGGTATTTGCGATTACTACGTGGATAATCTCGTTCTAACAAATTATGTAAAGCTTCTCCTAATAACGTCCAAAAATCATCAGAATCTTCCGTTGGTATACCAAGAACAATGGAGTTTCCTTTGGAATAGGTAATACATGTAGAGGTTATGTCATCAATAATTGGCAAATACACAATAATCACACCACATGCTGCTAACATGTCCTTGAGAGGCTCTTTTACACCAATTAAAGGTTCACTAGAAAGATCCTTAATTTTGGGTATAAATTTTTCTAGTAACTCTGCATCATAGGGATTGACCTCTACAAATCGCGCCCTTCCTTTCGTGATTTGTACCAATGTATAAATCGCACTCTTTTTATGAGGCTCCATATCCTTAATATTTTCATATACTAAGGGCATAACCATTTCATCAGCAACATGTTTTAAAGAAGCTACCTCAAAAAACTTTTGTAGATTATTAACCTGCTCAGCTGCCTTTTTTGTTTCTGGCACGATGCCTAACCGAGCAAGTTTGGCATAACCAAATGGCTTAGCAAAATTAATTTCTTCATCAATGGAGTTCTCGTACTCTACTTTTAAAATAGCTTCTCTATATGCAGCCTCTAGACCATTCCAAAAACTAGCCTCAATATCTAAAACACGTTCTAAGCGTATTGCCACATCTTGTGTCAGTGGCACTTCCCCATTAATTAATTTACTAATATGTTTTTCACTTAACCCTAAACGTGCAGCTAATTCTTTTTGAGTCATATGATGATCTTCTAGTACTTCTTTGATAGTCATCCCTGGTGGAACTGCTGTAAAGGTTTTACTTCTATAAATTTTCATACTACTTACACTCCTAATCAGTGATAATCAACAATTTCTTGGATTTCCACAATATCTACAGTATTATCGTATATCCAATATGTCACCGACTCTCTCAAATCATAGTGAATGGTTGGTACAATATAAATGGCCATTTATAATAATTTACCTAGCAGGTTAATTCTATTATACTCCCTCAAACATAAATGTAAATATATAATTTACCAATTAGGTAAATTACTTTATAATATCTAGTATCATAAATCATATATACTATTAATAATTAATATTAAAAACTTTCAATTTTGTAGCTTAGGTTACATTATTACGTGTTAAAATAGTTTATACTAGGAACATCAGGTCAGTATTTAATACCCGTACTGATCGTTACGCCGGGTTTTGATGAGGCATCGCCTAGTTGATCTCATCACGCTGTTCGTATACGTGCGACGCTTTCACAAAACCCAACGGCGTGTATAAATTATATACAAAGAATTATATAGATTAACTAAGTAGTTTTAGCCACTATTCTCCGCAGAGAGGGCTCGAGAAAGGATTTAACATGGCACAAATTGCAGCAAATTTACAACGCATTAAAAACGGCCAACGCCGTTATGCAATTACACCTCGCATTCCTGCAGGTTTCATTCAACCAGAACAATTACAAAAATATATTGACGTAGCCAATGAATTCGGCGCCGTTCTTAAATTGACTGGCAGCCAACGCATTATGATTACGAATTTGAAAGCAGAAGACGTAGATAAAGCTTGGGAAATGCTCGGCATGGAACCAGCGTACACTGTGTCCAACCGCGTGCGCAGCGTAAAAATCTGCCCAGGTACTACATTCTGTAAACGTGCTAAACAAGATAGCGTACATCTTGGCATGCAAATCGAGCGCAAATATTTGTCTCAAGAAATGCCAAGCAAAATGAAAATCGGCGTGTCCGGTTGTCTTAACTCTTGTACTGAAAGCCGCATGAAAGATGTTGGTATTATCGGTACTGTAGAGGGCTGGAACGTATACGCTGGCGGTAGCGGCGGTGCACACCCTCGCATCGGCGACCTCATCGCAGAGGTAACAACTGAAAAAGAAGCTCTTGCATTGGTAGATCGTATCATTGCATACTATAAAGAAAATGCTCAAATCGAACGCATGGGCGAATTCATTGACCGCATTGGTTTAGAGGCTTTCAAAGCAGCTGTATTGGGCGACCTTGAAGGTGCTCCAGCTGAAAGCAAATCCGATGAACCAGCTGTATTCTTACCTGGTCATGGCAACGACCCTGAACCAGAAGCACCACGCCTCGAAGCAGGTGCCCCTATTACACCAGACACAATCATTCGCGATATCGTAGATACATATCCAAATGTGGTGCCTGTGTTGCAAAGCATCGGTATGGGTTGTCTTGGTTGCCCATCTTCTACAGCTGAGCCATTATGGCAAGCTGCAGAAATTCACGGTGTTAATGTATACGATTTAGTTCAAAAATTAGAAACCGCACGAAAAGGAGCTTAATATGTCCGCATTCTTAGGTCACATCCATTACTGGTTATATCGTAAAATCCAATTGCTCGTTGAGCGCGAAAACTTGATTTTAGAGAAAACAACTAAAGTTGTTGATGATTTAGCAGAAGAGTTACACTCTATCTCCGTAGATACATACGGCGAACCAATCAATCCAAGCATTCCACTAGAAAACATCATCGACCACGGCAATATCCATGGCTGGTTAGCTAATCAAATTAACATCGCTTCCGTTCGCGAAGCAGCTTTCATCAAAGACATGCTCGACACTAACTCTGGCGACGAAGCAGTACACGTAGTAACAGCTATTCTTGATGCATTCGCTGTACAAGGCCAAGCATGTGGCGTTGTGGCTCAAGATAACCTTGAAGAACACACTGCTCCAGCGATTTACAATGCATTGCAAAACTTCTACGTAAATGGCATGCCTTGCGATGGCGGTGACCAAGTGGTTTCTGAAAGCCCAGATGAGTTCACATGGGTTGGTGACCACAGATTACAAGCAGGCTACTGGCGTACAGCGGGCGTTGACCCTAAATTCATGGCGGTAGCTTACCAAACATGGTTTGAGGCTTTTGTGAAAGCTATTGATCCAGCCTTTGAACTTGTAACGACTGAAGAAAACGGCACACGTTTGTATACAATCAAGAAAAAATAAGTAATAAATACATAACCGTTCGTTTGTTTAAGAACTATAAACGAACGAAACGAGCAAAAAAGCGAACGTAAAATTTTACGTTCGTTTTTTTGCCCGTTTTAAATCTATATTTAATATATATTTCTTTAAAACTGTAGCTATAGGCACAGCATTGATAAGTAATATCATTTATAATATAAGCATAAGGTAATTACACAAGTTAATTTAATTAAGTGATAGCGTCAGCTTTCAGAACATAAAAAGCTAGAATTAGGAGGTCTATTATGGCAGGCACAGTTAATCAAGAATTAGGTTTATTATTCCAAGGTCCTAACTATGTAATCGTAAAAAAAGGCGGCAAAGCCGGTGAAAAGGTGGAAAAACATAACCACCCAGAAGCAAATGTTATTTTTACAGTAGTAAAGGGTAAAGTACAAGTGTTCCTTAACGAAACTGAAGAACACGTACTTGTACCAGGCCAAGTATTAGAATTCAACGGCGACAACTACATCCAAGCAACACTCGTTGAAGACAGCGAATTCGTAGTAAACCTTATTCACAAACCTGAATAAACAACATATAAAGCACTAAAGGACAGTTCATTCGGAACTGTCCTTTTTGTATATAGTATTGTATAACAATTATGCGGTGTAGAGATTATAGATTAAAAGGAGTTATATATTGTAAATTCCTCTACAT
The DNA here is from genome assembly GCF_963543145.1 of uncultured Veillonella sp. Taxonomy (GTDB): domain Bacteria; phylum Bacillota; class Negativicutes; order Veillonellales; family Veillonellaceae; genus Veillonella. Next base: position 34,765 of record NZ_CAUTZP010000007.1, read on the forward strand.
CAAAGCGTTTTGTATGGCCTGGTGCATTGAAGTGTCCATTAGTGCAGTCTTTTAGTTTATTAAGACTATCTGTCGTATTCAGCACAAGTAATCGTTGCGGCTGATAATTATGAGCCGTAGGTGCTAATCTCGCTACCTCTAACAAGATATCTAACTTCTCTTGCTCAACAGGTTTCGTATCAAATTTACGAACTGAATACCGCTCTGTGGCTAATGCTTTAAAATCTTTCATTAGAACTCACTCCTTAGTTGAAATAAGCTAATCTATTTTAAAGAAAACACCTATATAATACTTATAATATATGAATTTCCTATTATAGCTCTCCTTTTACCACTTGAACAACTTCATTAAAATCTTCTGAAAGGATTTCTATACAGACTACTTCTGTTACTATATTTCTCTATCTTAATATAAAAGTCCTTTAAATATAAAAGACCTTTAATTTAAAAACCCCTTATCTGAGATCAGATAAGGGGTCATTTCTAATCGTATTATTTTTTAAGACGGCTAATTACTTCGTTAGTAATGTTTTCGATTTTGCTGTTAGCATCAGCTGCACGGATTGTGTATGGATCATCCAATACTACGTCCATTTGTTTTTCAACGCGGATTGCTTCAATAGTGTTGTGAATTGCTTGCATCATAGGTTGAGCGATTTTGTTGATTTCTTCATTTTCTTTTTGAAGCAATGGAGCTACAGTTTTGTTGAATTCAGCTTCTGCTTGAGTTTGATCTTGAATTTTTTCAATTTCTTGTACTTTTTTCTCAATTTGTGGACGATATTGAGCGTCTACTTGTTGCATTTTCATATCTAATGCACCGTAGCCAGGGTAGCTATTTACTACTTGGCTCATATTTACTAAGCCAATGTTAGCAGCACTTGCTACTGCAGCAGTAGCAGACATAGCAGCAACGATAGCTAGGGTAGTTAATTTTTTAGATAATTTCATCTGAAATCCTCCTCGATTAAAAGTGTCACTATACAATCCAATAGTGTACTATTTTTACTATAACAAATCTCGCTAATTTTCACAAGACTCTGTTACATAGCATAATAAAGCCCTATGAAATGCTTATGAACGTCTATAGAAATTAAAACAATACCCACAGGTATGCTCTGAAGCCCTTAGGGCAGTCATGACGGACATATTCAGAACACACATGTGGGTATTGAGGCTTTCACCAATTATTTATAATTCGGTAACGAATTATTGTTCATCATTAATATAGATGTATTTATCGGATTTTAATTTGGACACAAGGTCAGGCACCAAACCGATGAGACGCTCGAAGCTACTGCTGTAAGGGTTACCTTTAATATTGAACAACTCGATGCGCTCCCCTTTGATAACGAGGATAGCGCTTGGTTCCATTTTGGCACCGCCGCCACCGCCGCCACATTCATGGCTTTTGTTCGCAGCGTTGTGGTTTGTACCAGTACCGAAACCAAATGTTACGTCAACGAATGGAACGAGCGTAGTATCGCCGATTTGCACAGCTTCGCCTACTACGGTTTCCACTTTGATCATATTTCTGAATTTCTCGAATAGGACTTCCAAATTCTCTTTTACATTACTGTTTTCCATCACAGTACCTCCGCTTTTTGTGAAAGTATCATAGCTGTGTTCGTACGATTGTACGTATCGTTATAATAACCGATGACAGCTCATTTACTTAGTTTGACTTAATATATCCTTACGCTGTTTGACCTTGTTCGGCTTTCAGCTTTTCTAACTGTTTTGCTTCTTTCCGTTTAATCCAGAAGACACGAGCGCTTTCACCCAATAGGGAACGCATTGGTTTAGATACCAAGAATCTAGTACCATGCCATGCCAATACAGCGAGAATCATGCGACCTTTGATGTGACCGCTGCCTTCGCCGGCCCAGTTCACATAATCTAGTTCAATATTCTCTGCTTGTTCAGGCCAAATACTGTACAGAATAGATGCGATAATCCCCATACGATAGGGGTCACCGATACCAAATCGACCTTCTATAGCTACATCACGTGGTTTAGAGTGGTTATAACATCGTTTTGACACAAGGAATAGCTGACGCCACAATTCTGTATTTCGTACATGTTTCATGAACCAGAATGTAGGAATTTCAGACTTGAATGATGCTACCGGATCGTTTGGATCTGACTTTTCAAAACGTTTTTTCACCGTCATTTTGATATCATTCACCTTCGTAAATACCTTTTCCTTAATGGAACCGTCGCTGTTGAAAGTAACGCGACTTACCACTTCGTCATCGTCTTGGATATGAGCCGTTGGATCTTGCTGAATGGAGTCATATCGTTCAGCACGAGCCTGTGCATCCATATCTTTAGGACCTGGTTCAGGACGTTCAACGCGTTCATTTGGATTTTGTGAGCTACCCGCCCCTGGTGACTCATCGTCACCAAAGGTTCTATGAGAACCTTGAGAGCTCTTCAAATCTTCAAAGCCAGTGCCATTTGAGCTTGCAGAAGGACCTTGTCCGCCCCCTTGCATAGCTTTAGCAAAAGCCTCCGCTTGCGACATGTCGCCATCGTCGTCTATTACCTTTTGGTATTCTTCGTCAACGCGATTTTCAAGCCATGCTTCATAGTCTTTCACAGGACCTATCTTGAGCGTGCCCAAAACGTATAATTCCTTAAAAAATGGTTTGTCCTGTAAGTATGCTAAATGAAGTGAAAATACACGCCATAGCCATTTAACGCGCACCTCACCACGATAAGGGGTGCGGCCGTCAACTTCGATGCTATATGTGATTGGTGTCAGTAGGATAATCAAGATGAGTGCTGCAATGATGGCCACAATAACGAGGGCCACAGTAGCCACTGTACTCAACCACATCACCTCCTTAGGTGTTCCTATGATTAGTTTTCAATACCTTTTCGAGCCATTACGCCTTGAAGGTAGTAATGTTTAACTTCTTTCATTTCCGTTACAAGGTCTGCCTCATCAATCAATTCTTGAGGAGCCCCACGGCCCGTAAACACGAGCTCCGTTTCTGGATGACGAGCATCGAGCAATGCCTTTGTTTTATCCCAAGAAATGAGTTCAAAGAAGAGTGCCATATTGTACTCATCAAGAACGACGAGATCGTAATCACCACTACTGATAGCAGCTAGAGCACGTTCGTAGCCTTTTTCAATGAGTGCTACATAATCCTTAGGCGGATTGCCAGATTCAAAGACAACTACTTCATCGCCCCATTTAGCGAGTTCGTCTTTGCTCTTCATCCCTTCTTTGATGATAAAGAATGGCTTGCCCACAGTTTCTAACGTTAAATTAGTTAAGGTAGGTAAAATAGTATGTTCACTATATACTTTAGATTTCATAAATTGCAAAAAGAGGACTTTCTTGCCAGCGCCGATGGCACGGATGGCAAGACCGATAGCGGCGGTCGTTTTGCCCTTGCCTTCGCCGGTATAAACTTGTACATAGGCCTTCATAGATATACCTCCGTTCATATACTTTTATTTTACAATATATATATACAAAAAGAAAGAAAAAGAACTTGCTATTAGTGCATTGGCACGCATAACAAGTTCTTTTTGTATGACTTTAATTAAGTTTTTGTATATCTTTTATTGAGTTTTTCTATGACTTTTATCGAGTTTATCTATGTCTAATTGCTAATTGGCAAGAAGATCATAGGGTCTACAGGGGCACCATTTAAACGTACCTCGTAGTGAACGTGAGCACCTGTACTTTTACCAGTACTACCCATCAAGGCTATGGTTTGGCCTTGTTTTACGCTCATCCCTACTGTTACTAGTACAGCACTATTATGGCCATAACGAGTTACGAAGCCATTGCCGTGGTCGATTTCAACGAGGTTACCATAACCACCGTCAGTATAACCAGCGAACGTAACTACACCAGCCGCGGTCGCCACGATTTGTGAACCATAGTCATCCGCGATGTCGATACCTTCATGGAACGCACCAATAGCACCTGTCACAGGGTCTACGCGACTACCAAATGGAGATGTAATAACGCCCTTGCTCGGCCAGATGCTTGGTGTGGTACTGTTCACAGCACCACCAGAACCAGCGGAGAAGTTGATAGATTGCAATGCCATCAAGTCTTGTGCACCACCATCGCGAAGGATGTTGCGCATCGTATAGAAGCTAACGAGCAGTTTTTGCGCTTCCTTGTCCATTTTAGACAAGCGAGCTGATAATTGTGCCGCTGTTAACGTCTTTACTTCGCCTTCATCAGCGGCTTGCTGCTTTGGGTCGCTACCATCCCCGCCACCTTGAGACGGTGTGCCAGATTCAGCGCCTTTTAGCATTTGCTTATTTTCTTCGCTAATTTGATTTAAGTTTTGGATTTTCTTATCTAGAACCTCTGTTTTTTGTTGTAATAATTTCAGTTGTTCCGATTGCAATTGCGTTTGCTGACGTAATTGCACCACCTCTGCTTGGCGCACGATGCCCCAAATGCCCAGAACCACTGCCGCGATGATTAGGATAGAGCCTACAATAGCTGCTATCTTCGCCTGCTTAGTGGTTAACGTCAATATGCAGTTGTCACCATTTCTTTCAACTTTATTTGAAATGAATGCCGGTAAATTCAATATAACCCTTCCTTATTTTGAAACGATGGCGCTCGTCAATGCTTCCTCATTGGTACGTTCGCCCAACGCTTCGTTCAAACTTTCTAATTCTTCTTGTGAAAGACTAACAAGACTTTTACCTTTCACAATTGGTTTACTAAAAATACGGGATTCGCTACGACCGTAAATACTGGAGATACAGATGCCGTTATTATTGCCATCAAGCAAAGTAAGCGCAAAGGACAGATCATTACCGATATTTTCAAAGGCATTATATTTAATAAAGCCAATTTTTTGTATCGTATTATTCTGCGTATTGCGGATAGCCGCTTGCTCGGTTAACAAAGACTCAAGGCCCTTCGCAGCATCGCGAATTTCACTAACCTCTACAGATAATTTACGCTCAAGGCTCGCTCCATTGTCCCCTTGCATAAAGAAATCGTATTTCTTTTTCAAGCTGCCTAGGCGAATGTGTAAGATGACACAATACACCAACACAGCGATAACAAGAACGATAGTTGCCATGCCAATCCACGGTTGAATCGATTCGAACATGTATATCCCTTCCTATACAATCATCAAAACTCCAACACTTAATTATACCATTATAATTGTGAAAGTTAAATGACTGTATACAATTTAATTTAATAATTATCTTTTAATTCATCAACAAATGGGCTTATTGCCCGTTCTAGTATACCATGTAGAGCTGCTATGAGTACACCGTAATTTACGATAGGCGTACCTTGTACAACGGCGCATTCGATGCGTCGCAGTACTTCCCGGCGTGTGAGCATACAAGCGCCACAGTGTATGATTAAATCATATTGTGATACGTCTTTAGGGAAGGCTCCCCCACTAGTGAATTCTAGCTGTAAATCTGTATGACCTTGCTTTTTAAGAAGATTCGGAATTTTTACAGTCCCAATATCGTCACATTGACGGCGATGTGTACAACCTTCGCTAATAAGAACCTTAGAGCCTGGTTTCAAATTCTTAATGGCATTAACACCAGCTACTAAGTCCTGTAATTTTCCTTTAAAGCGAGCCATTAGAATAGAAAAAGACGTTAACGGAATTGTATGCGGTGTCAATTCATCGACACGATCAAAGGCTTGAGAGTCACAAATAACCATTTTAGGCGGTTTCTTAAGAGAATGAATCATAGCAGGTAACTCTTCTGTTTGGCATACCAAGGCTAAGCCTTTGTAATCTAAGATTTCACGAATCGTTTGTACTTGTGGCAAAATAAGGCGTCCCTTTGGCGCTGCACTATCAATAGGACACACAAGAATGATGGCATCCCCCTCTTCTACCAGGCCTTGTAAAAGTGATTGCTCCCCTTCTACATCAAGAGGTGTTAAACCGCCCAGTAAATCTAGTAATTCTAGCCTTTTCACATTAGATGTAAAATCAGCTGAACCAATTACGGTAGCAAGATCACCTAATACCTTATGATTTACCAAATAGTTATCTATTAATGCGCCCTCACCTATTTGTATATCAGCATTCTCATTTATTTGTGTATCAACATTCTCATTTATTTGTATATTACTGTCTTCATCTGTTTGGTTGCTACTATTCTTTTTAAGATTAGCTACAGTCTTATCAGATATATGGCTATTAATTTCATTTACAAATAACGCGATAGGCACATTATTTTGTTTTAAAAGCCCTAACCAATGCATATCATCAGAGGTTGGTTCTTCATCGGTGCGAAGCACATAGACGGCAAGGTTAATTTTTTTAACAACCTCTTCTGTCTTTTCCATGCGCAATGCACCCAGTTCAGTTGTATCATCAATACCTGCTGTATCAGTAATCACTACAGGACCTAGGGGCAAGATTTCCATAGACTTGCTCACAGGATCTGTCGTCGTACCTGCCACATCAGATACTAAAGACACAGGCTGATCAGTTAACATATTAATCAATGTAGACTTACCAGCGTTACAACGGCCAAAAAAGCCTATATGAACGCGGTTTGCTTTAGGTGTTTGTTCCATAGTCTATCCTTGTAACTTAACGTATATATCGTACGAAAACCTTCTAGTTTTACTAAAGCAACTTTATTTTACTAAAATTACGTTTCTTTACTAAAACCACTTTGCTTTACTAAAATTATTTTCTGTTACTAAACCCTTAAATACAGTAAAAGCGCAGCCCGTAGACTACGCTTTCACCGTGGATTGTAAATTGTATTTACATTATACAGAAATATTATCAACTTGTCATTACTAATTTCACATAGGCTAATGCTAATTTTAGTATGTATTATATTATGCGGTTATACGCGGAACTCCATTGCTTCCCCGTCGCCAGTTTGGTCTTGGCTATCCATATAAGCAATGAGTCTTTCTAACTCTGCTTCAGAGGAGAATGCAATTTCAATCTTGCCTTGTACCTTTTTGCCAGCACGGAACTTGATATTTACAGGAGATCCTAAGCTTAATTTTAAACGGTCCATCAAGGCACGTACTTCTGCAGTACTTTGCGGTTTAGTAGCCTTTGCCTTAGGCGTTTTATTTTGCATAGACTTCACTAAAGCCTCTGCTTGACGAGCACTTAATTCGCCCTCTTTAATGCGTTCAGCTGCTTCTATTTGTTGTGCCGCACTACGAAGTGCCAACAATGGACGAGCTTGACCTACTGTTAAATCCCCTTCAATAAGGTCTTTTTGTACAGCGTCACACAGTTTTAAAAGACGAACCATATTGGCAATGTATGAACGACTGCGACCAAGACGAGCAGAAATCATCTCTTGCGTTTGTTTATACGTATCCATTAAACCTTGGTAAGCCAAAGCCTCTTCAATTGGATCTAATCCTTCACGTTGTAAATTTTCAACGAGGGCCACCTCAGTCATCTCTTCTGTATTATATTTCTTTACAATAACTGGAACCGTTTCTAAGCCAGCAATAATAGCAGCGCGGTAACGACGTTCACCAGCTACGATTTGGTATTTATTCTTTTGTTTACGTACTACGATTGGTTGGAAAATACCAAGATTTTTAATAGATTCAGCTAATGTAGCTAAACTATCTTCATCAAAACTTTTACGAGGTTGATCTGCATTCGGAACTAATTCAGAAATTGGCAACTCATGTATTTCCTTTTCAGGCAATACAGACTCTACAGAGTCAACTTTCATCAAATTACCAAGGCCCTTACCCAATCCGGACGCTTTGCTTTTTTTACTTTTAACTTCTCTAGGCATATAACTAACCTCTCTCACCTTACATACAGCATGTATTAAAACACGTTATATACAGCATTTATTAAGACACCTTACATATAACATGTATTAGGATTTAGATGCTTTAATAACCTCTTTAGCTAATTTTGCATATACATCTGCACCTTTAGATTTTGGATCATATACGATAATCGGTTCCCCATAACTTGGTGCCTCGCTAAGTCGTACATTACGAGGAATAATTGTTTTATAAACTTTACTGCCAAAGAACTTTTTAACTTCATCAGCTACTTGAATAGATAAATTTGTACGACCATCAAACATAGTCAACAATATACCTTCAATTTCAAGGTCTTTATTAGAGGTTTGTTGTACGATAGTTACAGTTTTAACTAATTGACTTACCCCTTCTAATGCGTAGAATTCACTTTGAATCGGAATCAATACGCTATCTGCCGCTGTGAAAGCATTTAATGTTAGTAAACCAAGAGATGGTGGACAATCGATGATAATAAAATCATATTCATCACGCACTGGTGCCAATGCTTTTTTTAACATTGTTTCACGTGAAACAACAGAAACTAATTCTACTTCTGCACCAGCTAATTGAATTGTTGCAGGCGCCACAAATAGCTTTTTAAGCATTGTAGGCTGAACAATATCAGCAATAGGCTCACCATCAATTAGAACATCGTGTACACAGAGTTCTAAATCATCTTTTTCAATGCCTAAACCAGAGCTTGCATTACCTTGCGGATCCAAATCAACAAGTAATACTTTCTTGCCTGCATCAGCTAAACAAGCACTCAAATTTACTGATGTTGTAGTCTTACCAACACCGCCTTTTTGATTAGTAATAGCTATAACTTTGCCCACGTAATTCACCTCGCATATTCGTTCAAAATAGTTCTTTTTCATTATAACACAAAACAACTGTAATTATGGTAATTACAAATCAAATTCTTATAAATTTCATCTATTTATATATGTAGTTGTATTATAAAAGTTAATCTCCAATCAAAACCAGGTAGTTTATATATGTAACCGTATTATAAATATTACTTTTCATTTGAATCAGTTGGTTTATACATGAAAATATAACTTTATAATCTATTTTTAATCTGCAATCACAATTGTTTCACGTGAAACAATCATTTTGCTATTAATAAAATCAAAATATTATTTTACTAAAAATGTTTCACGTGAAACATTTTATTACAAAAGAAATAAGAACAGAAGCAATAATAGCAATAGAAATCTAAAAATATAATAGTAAGAATAATAGGAAAAATAAAAGTAGATAAAAAGTAACAGCAAGAATAAAATTAACAGTAAAAGCAAAAGAACAATAGCACCAAAAATTTAAGAATAATAATCACAAAAAAATATTAGGTTAAAAAATATGGTTTTAATATAAATGTATACACAGCGATAAAAATTACCTAATTTTTTTATTGACACTTAAATCACATTATTAACTCATAATATATTATGTCTGAAATAATTTTTGCATAAGGTCACAAAACATATTAAGCAAAGAATACGTATAAATGTTTCACGTGAAACATTTATACGCTTTTAGTTTATTAAGATCAAATAGAGATGTGACAACTATACTACCTAATTAAAGTAGTGTTCTTAAAACTATAATAACTAATAAAATAGGGATGTAGTTATAACAACCAATTAAGATAGAGGATTTGAATCTATAATAACTAATTAAATTAGAGATATTTCAACTATGATAACTAATAAAAATAAAGATATTACACCCCTAATTATATTTATAGTAAAACTGGTAATAGTTTTAAAATCTTATGTGTATTAAATATATCTATTACTATATCTAGTGTAAGTAATAGTGTAAGTAAGCCAATAACTTTTGTTACAAAACCACATATAGATATAGCTTTAAGCTATATCTATATAGTACTAAATTATATGAGAATACAGGCCCCATATGCTTTGACAGGCTTTTATCATATCTATATACTATTAATTAGATAGTAATTAGATTGATAATCTTTAATATAGTTAAATTGATTATATTACGTGATCTAAATATATAAATAATAGCAAGCACACACGCTCTACGGGTACGCAGAGCTTTTTATTTTGAAGAGGAGGCGTTTCCATGCCTATTTATAACGGAATGCTTCCTGCCATCGATAAAGCAGAAGTAAAACGATACGCAGGACTTCGTCACGCTGAGGATTTCCCACAAAATTATGTTGACGAAGCATGTAAGGAAATCCAGTTATTAGCTACACCTAAAGGTGTATACCAAGAATACGATTATGATGCAGAAACTAAAACAATTTTGAGCAATCCACCGCTTAAAATTGAAGGTTCTATCATCGAAAAACACTTAGAAAAATCTACAAAGGTCTATGTATTAGGCGTAACAGTAGGTGAAGATGTAGAAATTCGCAGTGAACAGCTTTTTAAACAAGGTAATTACACTGTAGGTTTATTGCTTGATGCAGCGGCTACAACAGCAGTAGAGCAGGTAGCGGATCAAGTGAATGAAGTTATTAATACTATTGCTAAAAAACAAGGTTATAAACCAACATGGCGATTTAGCCCTGGTTACGGCAACTGGCCACTAGAAATTCAGTCACAATTAGCTAAAATCATCAAAACAGAGATGATAGGCTTACAAGTTACAGAAAATTATTTATTATTCCCACGTAAGTCTGTAACAGCTATTATTGGTTTAATGCCCGCTGATCAAGATATCAATACAAAACGTGGTTGCACATCTTGTTCCCAAAAGGATTGTGCATCTCGTAAATTACCAGAAAAGGCATCTGTAACCACTAATAATGAAGGAGAAGAGGGCTGTAGTAAAACGACAGCTGAAGCCTCTGGTATCGCTATGAAAGGGCAACCAACAGAATAATGTTTCACGTGAAACATTTCAAAATTTAGGATGATAAAGGAAGATATTTATGTATATATTTGACGGTGCTATGGGCACAATGCTTCAAGCTGCAGGCTTGGAAGAGGGCTATTGTCCAGAATTATTTAACATAGAAAAACCAGAAGTAGTAAAGAATATTCACGCTCAATACTTACAACATGGCAGTGATGTTATCACTACAAATACATTTGGTGCTTGTGGTCTTAAGTTAGAAGATTACGACTTACAAGATCGAGTAAGAGAGATTAATATTGCAGCTGTAAAAGTTGCAAAAGAGGCTATTGCAGAGTTAAAGCCAGCTGCTCGTGTAGCTGGTTCTATGGGGCCTACAGGTCGTTTCTTACAACCATTAGGTAATATGAGCTTTGACTCTATTTATGACACATATCGTGAACAAGCAGATGCATTGATTGAAGGCGGCGTAGATTTCATTATCATTGAAACTATTATCGACGTACAAGAAATGCGTGCCGCATTATTGGCATCTCTTGATGCTCGTGAAGCAGCCGGGAAGACTAAAGAAGATGTACAAATCATCTGTCAATTTTCTTTCAGTGAAGACGGACGTACCATTACAGGTACACCACCTGCAGTAGCAACAACTATTGTAGAGGCTATGGGTGCTGATATTATCGGTATTAACTGTTCTCTTGGACCTGAACAGATTACACCACTTATCGAGGAGATTGCTAGCGTCACTAATTTGCCAATTAGCTGCCAACCAAATGCAGGTATGCCTCAATTAATTAACAAACAAACTGTATTCCCGCTTACTGCAGAAGAAATGGGGCCATTAATGCTTCCAATCGTAGATGCAGGTGCAAGCTATGTAGGCGGCTGCTGCGGTACGACACCAGCACATATCCAGTCTATTTCCGAAGCTGTGAAAGCACATACACCTAAAGAACGTGCTCATATCGAACCTAAAACAATCATTACGAGTCGTACTAAATTGATAGAGTTAGGTCACAATACAAAACCGCTTATCATTGGTGAACGTATTAACCCAACAGGTCGTAAAGTTCTGGCACAAGAATTACGGGACGGCTCTTTCATTCGTGTAAAACGCGACGCTTTAGACCAAGTAGAAGCAGGTGCAGACATCCTAGACGTAAACATGGGTGTAGCTGGCATGGACCAAACACCATTGATGGAACGTGCTATCTTTGAATTATCCATGCTCGTTGAAACTCCATTGTCCATCGATACATTGGATCCAGCAGCTATGGAAGTAGCTCTTAAAAACTACCCAGGCCGTGCGCTCATCAACTCCGTAAATGGGGAGGAGGAGTCCATCACTCACGTTATGCCTTTGGCTAAACGTTATGGTGCAGCCTTGCTTTGTTTGCCAATCTGCAGTGGTGACTTGCCTGAAAAAGCAGAGGACCGCGTTGCGTTAGCTGAAAGCATCGTAAATCGTGCTTATGGCTACGGCCTACAACCACATGATTTATTACTCGATCCATTGGTATTAACACTTGCCAGCGGTGAAGATAGTGCTCGTCAAACATTGCGTACATTACAATTATACAAAGAGAAATTTGGCTTCCCAACAGTAATGGGCTTGTCCAACATTTCCTTCGGTATGCCACAACGCCCATACTTGAATGGCCAATTTTTAACAATGGCTCTAGCTTGTGGTTTAACAACACCGATTATGAACCCATTAAACTATCCAGCTAAAAAAGCATTCGTATCTAGTACTACATTATTAGGCTGGGACCCAGGTTCTGCGGAATTCATTAAAGAATACGGCTACGAGGACGAAACAAGTGCTCCTGGCAACGCTGCTCCAAAAGGTCCTGAAAAGAAATCCTTCGACAGCAATGATCCATTAGCAAACATCCGCGCTTGCGTAGAACAAGGCGAAAAAGAAGCTATCATCGATTTAGTTAAAAAAGCGTTAGCCGATGGCATTGATCCATTGGATCTTACGAAAAAAGGCTTATCTGAAGCGATGAACGTAGTAGGGGACAAGTTCGGTTCTGGTAAATTATTCTTGCCACAAGTAATGCTCGCTGCTGAAACAATGCAGGCTGCTTTCAACACCATTAAAGAAATTATTCCTGCCAGTGAAAGTTTAGATAAAGGTACAGTCGTTGTAGCTACCGTTAAAGGCGACATCCATGATTTAGGTAAAAATATCGTAGCAGCCTTGCTTGAAAACAATGGTTATAAAATTGTCGACCTTGGTAAAGACGTTGATCCAGAAGTCATCGTTCAAGCAATTAAAGACAACAAAGCGGCTCTCGTTGGTATCTGTTCCTTGATGACTACTACAATGCCTCAAATCGACAACACAATCGCTGCAATCCGTGCCGCAGGCCTTAATACTAAGGTCATGGTAGGTGGCGCCGTAGTATCTCAAGACTACGCAGACCAAGCAGGCGCAGATATCTACGCTAAGGACGGTATCGCAGCCGTTAACCACGCTAATGATTACTTCGAAACATTAGAGAAATAATTTTTTACTTTCATTACTCATAAATATAGTGAAAGCCCATCTTAAATAAACGTTCTTAAATGAGCGTTATAGACATTTCAAATCATGTAATAAATATAAGGAATTAAGCTTTCACTATAAGAATAGATAAGAGGTACATGATGACATTAAGAGAGAAACATCAACAAGGGAAGTTCACCATCACTGTTGAATTAGACCCACCAAAGAGTAGTTCAGCTCAAAAAGTATTTGAACAAGCGGCGCGTTTGAAAGGGAAGGTTGATGCTATTAATATCGCCGACAGTCCTATGTCTAAGATGCGGATGAGCCCAATTTCCTTGTCCTATTTATTGCAACATAATGAAGGCATTGAAACTATTTTCCACCTTACTTGCCGCGACCGTAATATCATCGGCTTGCAATCCGAATTACTTGGCGCTGCGGCGTTGGGCGTGAACAATATTTTAACCCTCACTGGGGATAAACCAGATAATGGGGATCATCCATTTGCACAATCTGTATTCGAAGTAGACTGTATGGGCTTACTTAACATCGCTAAAACATTAAATGCTGGCAAAGACTTGGCAGGTAATGATTTAGACGAACCTACAAACTTCTACATCGGTGCTACTGGCAATCCTGGTGCTCCAGACTTGGAAATTGAGCGTCAAAAATTGGCTGCTAAAATTAAAAACGGTGCGCACTTTGTACAAACACAACCAATTTACGATTTAGAACAAGCAAAACGCTACATTGATAAAATGTCCGAATTTGATGTGCCTATTATGCTTGGCTTGATTCCACTTAAAAGCTTCAAAATGGCTACATACCTACACGAAAAAGTGCCTGGAATTAACCTTACTCAAGAGATCCTAGACCGCGTAGAAAAAGGCGGTAAAGAAGCGGGTACAGAAATCGCTATCGAAACATTAGAACAAATCAAAAAAATCGCTGCAGGCGTACACATTATGCCTTTAAACGATATCGATACAACATTACATATCATTGACCATGTATAAGTCATTGTGAAATTATAAAAGAAAGAGGATGCAAATCACAGATTTGCATCCTCTTGTTGTTTATATAGAGCAGTATTTTTTTACCAGTACTTATAAGCAACTATATTAGTGCTTACAATCAAATATATTAACTATTAGAAATTACACCAGCGGTTTGTCTTTAATTTCTTTTGGTTTACGTGGATATTGTTTCGGTGTTTTACCTGTTTTCTTGATGTACAAAATTGCTCGTTTATCATCTAAGGTTGGCAGTGTAACGGTTCGTACCTCTTCAATCTTAGCTTTAAGTGTACTAAGGGCTTTGTTGGATTCTCCTACTTCTTCTTCGTAGATAGCGCCTTTTAAAGCAATTACGTAACCACCTTCTTTAACATAAGGTACTGTCCATTCCAAAAGAATAGGTAAACGTGCTACTGCACGACTCGTAGCAATATCGAAGCTTTCACGGTAATCTTGATGACTAAGATCCTCTGCACGGCCATGTAAAGTCGTACAATTCGTCAATTTTAGCTCATCCATAACGGACTCAAGGAAGGTAAGACGTTTTTTCAAAGAATCAAACAGCGTAACCTTAAGGCTACAATCATAAATAGCCAACGGAATACCAGGGAAGCCAGCGCCAGTACCAACATCGATGATAGACATGCCGGATTTAATGATATTAGAGTCATAGCAGGAGAGGGAGTCGATCATATGCTTAACTACGACCTCTTTCATATCTGTGATGCCCGTAAGATTGAGGTATTTATTTGTTTCAATCATGCGCGCGTAATACACATAAAAGTCTTTTGCTTGTTCTTCCTTACAGGGCAGACCAAATTGGGTCATTTGCTCCATCATGTATGAAACAAATTCAGACTCCGGTGCAACAGGTACATCGTATTTTTCTTTCATAAGTACTCCTAATAAATTATGCGATGTTTATATAAATGTAAAAGCTATCCACATCGACTCAATAAAACTCATGTCATATAGATCATCATATAAACAAATCTACGTAATTAACAATATATGAGATAGTAAAATAGAATTTCTAATTTAAAATGCTATAAAACTCAAAAATTTAAGCTCTACGGCTTATTTGATCAATTTTATATAAGTTTATATACAAAAACTAATAAAATGACCATATAAGCGAAATATTTAAGTATTATTTCTTTATATTATAGCACATTCTCAATGTATTCTCATTTACAAATCAAAATATATGACCCACGCAAAATAAAAAGGGTAGAGATAGAGATAAAGGGTAAAAATAGAGATGTGACTCCTACATTATCATTTAAAACAATTAATTGAGAAATCGGTCCATCTTTTTAACCTTTATTTTCAATTTTTTATCGAGTTTTCAGATTCTTATCCTATTTCAATTTCATCATTC
This sequence comes from uncultured Veillonella sp., assembly GCF_963543145.1. GTDB lineage: Bacteria > Bacillota > Negativicutes > Veillonellales > Veillonellaceae > Veillonella. The sequence continues at coordinate 50,280 of NZ_CAUTZP010000007.1, forward strand.
ATCTTTTCAGAAACCAATTTCATAGTTTATTTCTAATTTATCACTATGAGCTTTTCTTCACTTTTAGATTATTTTGTCTATTCTGAATGTACACTTGATGTACTTCTCTAGTGTACATATTTTATAGATAGAATAATAAGGGTTTTATAAATATTCATATAAATATACAAATCTTTACTTATATAGCTCTTTATTACTATATAAAATAAAACTTGCTACTTGCTAATAAACTTATTTATAGATACACTACCATTAATAGGGAGGTGGTACCCATGAATCAAAAATTTATGTGGCTATTATTTAAAATGGGTTTATCCTTATTTACTCCAGACTATATGAGCCAAGGTCGCGAAATCGATGAACAGCAAGAACGGGAAGCCTTATAACAGAAAAAGCTAGTTAATCATAAGATTAGCTAGCTTTTTATATGCAATCACGTATTTTATTTACTTCGATTGTATTGTTCTAGTTGAATCAACAAAACAGATACGTCCGCAGGGGATACGCCAGAGATACGGCTTGCTTGGCCGATGGAGTGAGGGCGTATTTTATTGAGCTTTTGTTGAGCTTCAAGAGAAATCCCCTTAATTTGCGTATAATCCCATTCTTTTGGAAGAATTTTTTCTTCTAGCTTGCGAACCTTATCGACTTGGTCCATTTGCTTTTTGATATAACCTTCGTACGTAATAGAGATATCAACAGCTTCTTCAACGTCAGGTGTATAGCGTTTCAAACCAAATGCATCAGCTACGATAGCATAGGAAAGTTCGTTACGTTTTACTAAATCGTAGGCGTGAATACCTGTTCTAATAGGTGCTGTACCTAAACTTTCAAGCAAGGCTTGAGTTTCCTTAGATGGATTAACAGGCGTATTTCGCAACATATCCATTGCTTCTTCGATATTAGCTTTCTTAGCTGTAAATTTAGCCCAACGATCATCTTTTACAAGACCAATTTCACGGCCTTTTTCAGTAAGGCGCATATCTGCATTGTCTTGACGAAGCAATAGACGGTATTCGCTGCGGCTTGTCATCATACGGTACGGTTCGTTTGTACCTTTTGTTACGAGATCATCGATGAGAACACCGATGTACGCTTCGGAACGAGCAAGGATGAAAGGTTCTTTGCCTTCAAGCCACAAAGCTGCGTTAATACCAGCCATTAAGCCTTGAGCCGCCGCTTCTTCATAACCAGATGTACCATTCGCTTGACCAGCAGAGTAAAGGCCTTCAATATGTTTCACTTGAAGCGCTGGCGTCAATTGCGTTGGGTTCAAGCAATCATATTCAATAGCATATGCAGGGCGCATGATTTCTACATTTTCAAGACCAGGAATGGTACGTAAGAACGCATATTGTACATCCATAGGAAGGGACGTACTCATGCCTTGTACGTACATTTCATTTGTGCCAGTACCTTCTGGTTCCACGAATAATTGATGACGTTCTTTGTCGGCAAAACGCACCACCTTATCTTCGATGGAAGGGCAATAACGAGGGCCTACACCTTCGATTTTACCGCTGTACATAGGGGCGCGGTGAATATTGCTCGTAATAATTTCGTGCGTTTCTTTATTAGTATAGGTCAACCAACATACGTCTTCATTACGATTAATCCATTCATCCATGAAGGAGAAGGAATGATGATGTGTATCGCCTTCTTGAACCTCCATATTTTCAAGGTTAAGCGTCCGTTTATCTACACGAGCTGGCGTACCAGTCTTAAAGCGCATCAACTCAATGCCATTATCTAGCAAGGATTGAGAGAAATGTTCTGCTACACGTTGCCCATTTGGACCGCCTACGTAATCGATATCGCCGATGAGGATTTTACCTTTCAAATAGGTGCCTGTACAAAGAATAACAGCCTTAGCACCATAGAATTCACCAAGCTCTGTAACGATACCCGTTACTTTGCCGTCCTCAACCTTGAGCTCAGTAACCATGATTTGCTTAACGTTGAGGTTCTCTGTATTTTCAATGGTTTGTTTCATCAAATGTTGGTATTTAATTTTATCCGATTGGCAGCGCAAAGAATGCACTGCAGGGCCTTTACCCATGTTGAGCATGCGCATTTGAATAGCCGTAGCATCTGCGTTAATACCCATTTGACCGCCTAAGGCATCAAGCTCATAAACAAGATGGCTTTTACCAGGACCGCCAACGGCAGGATTACATGGCATAAGCGCAATATTATCTAAACTGATAGTCGCCATCAACGTGCGATGACCCATGCGGGCAGCAGCGAGGGCCGCCTCACAACCAGCATGACCACCACCGATGACGATGACATCATAATTATCTACTGTGTACATATATGTTCCTTACTATCTATATAAATTTTAATTAATACTTATTAGTTCCAGAGTCCAGGTCGCTCGCTAAGCATTTTCCTTCGGAAAATTGCACGCTCCGACCAAAGCGATGCGTGACTATCTCTGAGTCCAGGTCGCTCGCTGGGCATTTTTCTTCGGAAAATTGCACGCTCCGACCAAAGTGATGTGTGGCTATCTCTGAGTCCAGTTCCTCACTGTGAATTTTCTTTAGGCTACGTTGTAGCCTAGAAAATTTTACATTCGGAACAAAGTGATGTGTGGGTTTAGCACAAAGTCCAGGTCGCTCGCTGAGCATTTTCCTTCGGAAAATTGCACGCTCCGACCAAAGTGATGTGTGGCTCCCATCGTCGCTAATGCTCCTCTGTTAGCTCACACCCTACTTTATTTACCCAAACAGAAGCGACTGAATAGTTCGTCGATCATAGATTCTCGGATGGTGTCGCCCGTGATGTCCCCAAGTAGTTCCCAGGCGCTACGCAGGTCGGTAGCGACAAAGTCTACAGGCATGCCCATGTCGATAGAGGAGAGGGCTTGTTCCACTTGTGCCTTTGCTTGTTCCATAAGGCTAATGTGGCGCACGTTACTGATCATGGCGCTGTTGTCTTGTTTTACGCGACCGCCGTAGACGAGTTCTTGCACCCATTTAGAGAGAACTGCAGATCCTTCGCCTTCTTTGGCACTGATGCGTTCGATAGCTGTAAAGGTACCGTGTTCTTTAATATTTCCGTCTGTAACGACTTGGGCCACATCGGACTTATTAAGGAGTACGATGGTGTTCAAACCGCTGACAGAGGTCAAAATTTCGATTTCTTCAGGGGTTAATGGAGTAGACCCGTCGATAACGCAGAGAACGATGTCCGCTTTGTTGATATAATCGCGAGCACGTTCCACTCCTAGGGCTTCCACCGTATCTTGTGTGTCCCGAATACCTGCCGTATCGATAAGACGCAGAGAAATGCCTTCTACAGTCATATATTCTTCAATACTGTCCCTGGTCGTACCTGGAATATCCGTTACAATGGCGCGGTTTTCATGCAAGAGAGCGTTCATAAGGCTCGATTTACCTGCATTTGGACGACCTACAATAACCGTCGTAATGCCATCCCGAATGAGGCGGCCCGTATTCGCTGTGGATAAAAGTTCATCCATGGCTTTCAAAATAGGCTCTAGCTGTTCACGAACCTCTTGGCTCGTTACGTCCTCAATATCCTCCTCAGGATAGTCGATAGTTACCTCTAAATGAGCAATCATGGCGATGAGCTGTTCTCGCACATCTTTTACAAAGGACGAAACGGTCCCGTCCAGCTGCGCCACAGCGAGGGAGAGGGAGTCTTCCGTTTTTGCTTCAATAATATCAATAATCGCCTCCGCTTGGGTGAGGTCGATGCGGCCGTTCATAAAAGCACGCTTCGTAAATTCGCCGGCCTCTGCCATGCGCACATCGTGGTTTACGAGGAGTTTCAAGATTTGTCGAACCGGCACAATACCGCCGTGACATTGAATTTCTACCACATCCTCTGCCGTGTAAGAATGAGGACCTTTCATTAATAACACAAGAACCTCGTCGATGGTCTTGTTCGTCGTAGGATCCACAATGGTTCCGTATTGAATCGTTCTATTTTGGCGGTCCATCAAAGGCACGGTGCCAGCGCTCTTGAACAGGCTATTTACAATAGGAAAACTATCCTTGCCGCTAACACGAATAATACCAACCCCGCCAATGCCGGGCGGTGTCGCAATGGCCGCTATTGTATCATCTATATACATAAATATCTCCGTATTTCGATTATCTATTATTTGCTTTTGTATATGTTCTTCGCCTGTGAAAGTTAAACTAAACTAATCTTTGCATGCGAAGATTAACTTAGGTTAGCTTTCACCATAACCTAAAGAATAAAGAGGACAGCCCTCAAGCAACCGATAGGCTCAGTTACTTGAAAGCTGCATCTCTATATTTTATTTTTTGTACGTAATTACAACGTGACGGAATGGTTCGTCCCCTTCACTGTTAGTAACAACGTTTTTATCCCCTTGAAGGGCAGTATGAATGATTTTACGTTCAAAAGCATTCATCGGTTCTAAGGAAACCTTTTGACGGTTGCGTTTCACTTTAGAAGCCAAGCGTTTCGCGAGATTCACCAATGTTTCTTCTCGGCGAGAACGGTAATTTTCCACATCTACAACGATGTGGCAGTGGCTGGATACATCCTTGTGAGCCACGAGATTCGTTAAGTATTGGATAGCATCCAATGTTTGACCATGTTTACCGATCAAAATACCTAGCTCTTCGCCGTGTACTTGGAATGTAATTTTATCTTTCGTTATCATTTTTTCGATAACTACTTTGAGGCCCATTTGAGTAAACATATCATCTAGGAATTGTTTACCTTTTTCAGCAATTGCTTGTTGGTCTTCTTTTGAAAGTTCCTTTTTAAAAGGTTTTTCTTCTACTTCTTCATCAAAAGTTTCCACAGCTGCTGTGTCTTGCACTTCTGTTTCAGTCGTTGCAACCGGCTCGGAAGCAACAGCTACAGATTGTTCTTCTGCTTGAGCTACTTCTGCCACTGTAGCAGTTTTTGCCATAGCTGTGAAGAATAAGCGCACAACTGCTGGTTTACGACCAATGCCCAAGAAGCCATTAGAAGGTTGTTCTAAGACCTTAGTTTCAACCAATTCTTGGCCATCTTCAGCCAATTGAGCTACACCTTTGGCAATGGCATCTTCAATGGTTTTAGCAGATACATCGATAAATTCCATAGTGTCTCCTATTTCTTAGCTTCTAAGCTTTTGTAAATGAAATGTTGTTGCACAAATTGGAACACATTGGATACGATCCAGTAAATAACTAAACCAGAAGGGAAGTTAAGGGAAATGTAACCAATGAATAAAGGCATAAAGATTGTCATAATCTTTTGTTGTTGCGCAGCAGCACCAGTTGCACTGCTACCAGTTTGTTTAGACATAATCCAAGTGGACACCGCACTCAATACTGGCAAAATGTACAATGGATCTGGTTCGCCAAGGCTAGGGAGCCATAAGAATTGTACATAGTTTTGATCGTATGGATAGCTTTGTAAAGCGTAGAAGATAGCGATCAAGAATGGCATTTGAACCAATAGAGGCAAGCAGCCAGCTAATGGGTTAACGCCCATTTCTTTGTACAATGCACCCATTTCAGCTTGCAGTTTTGCAGGATCATTTTTGTGTTTGTTCTGCAATTCTTGCATGCGAGGCTGTAACTCTTGCATAGCCTTCATGGATTTAATTTGTTTAACAGTAAGTGGTGCTAAAATCGCTTTAATGAAGATTGTTAAAAGGATAATAGCCACACCGTAGCTTGGATAGCCTACCATTTGAGTTAATTCGAACGCATAGGTTACCAAAGAACTCATTAAATTAACGATAGGTTGGAATATACTACTTAAAAATTCCATTGTTTCTCCTTTTTCATACAGTCCGAAATCGTCCTTTGCGCATCTATATATCGTTATGGTATGGTCTAAATTTCATCCATACAGATGCTCAGGTATTTCCAAATCTGTGCTAAATGGTGATGGTGAAAGTTGCTTTCACAAAACACATAACCAGCCTAAGCCCAAGTAGGTTAGGGAACTGGATCGTAGCCACCCTTATGGAAAGGATGACAGCGAAGAATGCGTTTTAAACCCATCCAGCTACCTTTCAAAGGACCATATTTTTCGATAGCCTGTAGAGTATATGTGGAACATGTCGGATAATAACGGCAACATCCAGGTTTTAAGGGAGATATGGCAAGCTGATAGAACCTAATTAAAAGTCGTAAAAGCATTGTTATACAGCGTTTCATACAAATCTCCATATACACAAAAAGGACCAAAGCCTCTAACTTGTGGTCCTATTTATCATTTTGTACCAATAATTTGCTTTTTCGCAAGAGATACAAAATCTCCTTTTCCGCTTTTTCGTAGGTAGCGTTTTTCAGAGGGCCACGTCCAACAATTACGATATGATACCCTTCGCGAATGGAATGTTGATTGAGGCGATACACCTCTTTCATAAGGCGTCTAGCTCGGTTGCGCTCCACTGCACAACCAACCTTTTTGCCTGTTACAAAACCAATGCGAGTCGATTGCTTCGCCACGGGCATACGATAGAGTACACACATACGGCCTACTTCGTATTTACCGTGCTTATACACAAGGCGATATTCATTATTGTGCGTCAGTCGTCTTGCTTTATCGAGGCAATAATCCATATGCATTGTCCTTAAGTCCTAAGAATAGAAAAACTTGGCAGCAGCGCCAAGTTTTTTCTCCTGCCTAACAGCTATTATATTATGCAGATAAGCGTTTTCTGCCTTTTGCACGTCTTCTTTTTAAAACGAGACGGCCACCGATAGTTTTCATGCGTTCACGGAAACCATGGGTACGTTTTCTCCAAAGAGTATTTGGTTGGTAAGTACGTTTCATTAGTAAAACACCTCCTCGTCATTTGTATTGTTTTACTTATACCATAACAGGGTAATTATAGAGTTAAAACGTAAATTTGTCAATATAATAAAGGCATTCTACTTGTGAGTTCTTGTATTTCTGTAATAATTCTATCACACATTTCATCTAGCAATTGATGTTACGTTTCCAGGGGGAGGAATATAGGGCTCCTTTATCGCTCCATACGACGCGTAAAGTCGCTCAAAAGGACCCTATATTCCCTCCCTAAGTAAACCCTAATCTCACCTTACACACCACTACACGATGTAAACGTAACATCAATTATCAGCAACACAAGAACTCACATTCTAATCTTTTATATATTGGAAAATTTACGTTTTGATCTCTGCTTGGAAGAAGGGAGGAATAGATGTGGTTTTCTCCCTCCATACGACACGTTTCGGTCAAAAATCCACATCTATTCCTGCTCCTAACATATTCTAATGACTACTATAATATCTACCACCAGTATAAAAAGTAGTATCAGTTTTATAGCAAATCAATAAAAGTCTTTCAGAATACGGATCTAAGATTTAACAAATTTTACCTTTTAATCTCTTGAAGGAGAAGGGAAAATTGATGTTACGTTTCCAGGGGGAGGAATATAGGGCTCCTTTATCGCTCCATACGACGCGTAAAGTCGCTCAAAAGGACCCTATATTCCCTCCCTAAGTAAACCCTAATCTCACCTTACACACCACTACACGATGTAAACGTAACATCAATTATCAGCAACACAAGAACTCACATTCTAATCTTTTATATATTGGAAAATTTACGTTTTGATCTCTGCTTGGAAGAAGGGAGGAATAGATGTGGTTTTCTCCCTCCATACGACACGTTTCGGTCAAAAATCCACATCTATTCCTGCTCCTAACATATTCTAATGACTACTATAACACCTACTACTCCTTCTTAGAAAAATCACTAGTTTGTCATTTTTATTGATTATTTAGTTTTGATTATCTGAAGGTTGGTGTTGTTATGTTCATCAATTACTTTTTCATTTATGTGTATTGTAATCATAAAAATTATCTTATAGGAAGAGGGGACTGAAAACTACTTTTTGAGTGACTTACGTGTCGTATGGAGCGATAAAAGTAGTTTTCAGTCCTCCCCCAAAAGTAATTGATGAACAAATGATGAGGTAATTACTGAGTTATTAACATTTTTCCTTCAGATAATCAAAAGTTATCCACAGAATAAATGACAAACTAGTGATTTTTTGGTACAATCATAACTGAAATTAGGAAAAAGTATATATTTTTATAAGTTTTTGTTGGATAATTTTTAAAGTTATCCACATTTTTTCTCTTTTGACCTGTGTAATCTATAAAGTCAGTTATTATCTGGTTGGAAGAGAATTTTATTTTCATTTATTCACAGGTTGTGCACAGGTTATTCACAAGAATACTATGGTTTTCCACAGCTTTTACAATAGTTATACACATTATTCCTAAAGTTATACACATTTATCGCAATAGTTATACACAAGAGGCACGTCATGCAATCATTTGATTTGAATACTATATGGGAACATATATTGCAAGAGGCGAAAAAGAACATGCAACATTTGCCTGACGCGTTGTACTTGCGCGTCACCGCATCGTTGATTCCCATGTCTCTCGACAGTCATTCGATCCATATTGGGGTCATGCAAACATTTGTTAAAAACTTAATCGATCAGCAACCGCAGATTAGCAAGGCTTTACAAGATGCTATTACTACCGTTATTGGTTCCCATCGGGATATGGTGTTATTTGATTTCAATCAAGAGAGCGTAGATACTACCTTTGTTGATGAAAGTCTCATTGATGATGCTCCTGTAGTGGCGCCACCGATGCCATTACCGCCAGTGGTAGAGGAGAAATCGCATCAAGATGAGTTCTACAAACCAATCTATCAAGAGCCTGTCTATATCGACCGCACACCAGCACCTGTGGAAATTCCAGATGAACCAATGGTAGCGCCTCCTAAAACAGCAGAAGTTACACCAACGTTACAGTCTGACAATGTACCTGTGGATTTGTCTTTATCCAACCTTAATCCAGCGTACCGTTTTGACAATTATGTAACGGGTAACGCCAACCGCATTCCATTTGGGGCAGCTCAAAATGTAGCTGAGTTCCCAGGGGGCGACTATAATCCGCTCTTTATCTACGGCCCATCAGGCCTCGGTAAAACGCATTTGATGCACGCCATTGGCAACGCCATCAAAGAAAATCATCCACACATGAAGGTTATGTCCATTACGAGCGAAAACTTTATGAACATTTTCGTCGAAACATTGCAGCGTAACCAAGGTAAATTATTCCGTAACACATTCCGCAATATCGACGTACTCATGATTGACGATATTCAGTTCCTTGAAAGTCGTGAAAGTACGAAAACTGAGCTATTTAATACGTTCAATGAGTTATTAAATAACAACAAACAAATCGTCCTTACTTCAGATACGATGCCAAACGATATGGAGCAATTCGAAGATCGTCTCCGTTCTCGGTTCCAGGCTGGCTACATTGCAACCATGGAAAATCCAGATTTAGAAACGCGCATTGCCATCTTTAGATCTTTACTGGAACGAGAATATAAGAAAAATCGCGTTATCCGCATCGATAACGACTCCATCAACTACGTGGCGCTTCAATTTAGCGAAAACGTCCGCGTGTTGCAAGGGGCTTTCACCAAATTAATCGGCACCGCATCCATCGATCAACGTCTTGAATCTATCGACCTAGAATATACAAAACAAGCCTTGGCTGGCCTCGTTCACACAGAAGAGGTGAACATGGTTAATATTGAAAGCATCCAGAATTTTGTAAGTTCTTATTTCAATATTAAAAAGCAAGACTTGCTCGGCAAAAAGCGTAAGGCTCAATTCGCATTCCCACGCCAAATTGCCATGTATTTATGCCGCGATATGATCAACGAAAGTTATCCGCAAATTGCAGCTGCGTTCTCTCGTGACCATACAACAATTCTCCATGCGTACGATAAAATTACGAAGGAAATTGAAAAAAACGAAGAAACTAAACGCATAGTAGCAGAAATTAAACAGAAATTAACAACCTGTGGATAACTCTGTGGATAGATGGTGTATAACTTTGTGGATATCCTAAAACTCGCACTTTGCTGTGAATATGTGGATAAGTAGGTACAGACTATCAACATAGTTATATACAGCCCAAAATTCGCACAGATAGTGGCGCCAATTCACTTTTACACATATGAACAGACCCCTACTATTACTACTACTAAAACTAACAAACAATCAAAAAACCAGTAGAAACAGATCTATCGTAGAATATCTATAGAGCATCTACGGTAGCAAACATAGAATATTACAAACAAGACTTAATAATTAGTGCTTCTACAATATATGGAAATAGTAATTACAAACAATATAAGTAGAAACATAAATAATTAAGAAACATAAAGTAGTTAGTTAATAACAAGCAATTAATAACAAACATAAAATTATAGAAATCAGTACAACTTTTACAAAAGGAGTAACTATGCATATTACATTCCCAAAAGCAAATCTCCAAAAAGCAATCAATGTATTGCAAAAGGTATCTCAAAATAAAACAAGCTCCAACTTACCTGGCGCTATCTACATGACTACAAAAAATGGTCAAGTAGAATTACAAGGTAACGATTTTGAACTCGGTATTCGTTTAACTATCGACGGTGACATCAAAGAACCAGGTACATTAGTGGTTGGTTCCCGCTATTTCCAAGAATTAATTCGAAAATTACCTGGCGATACCATCGAACTTTACAAACCAGAGGATGGCAATTCTTTAACAATCACATCTGGTTCTTCCGAATTCAACCTCGTAACATTACATCCAGATGATTTCTCTTTAGTAGAACAAATTCACGATCAAGATCATGTAAACATCGATAGCTTTGCTATGAAAGAACTCATCGATTTAACAAACTACGCAGCTGCAACAGACGAAGATCGTCCTGTGTTTACTGGTGCTCTTCTAGAAATTAAAGAAAATGAAGTAACAATGGTTGCTACTGATACACATCGCATGGCTGTTAAGAAAATTACTATCGATGAACCAGCAACTACGCCAATGCGCGCTATCATTCCAACAAAAACTTTGGCTGAAGTATCTCGTTTGTTACCAACAGATAATCCAGCGATGATCAACATCATTTGGAATCGCACACAAATCGTATTCAACTTTGAATCTATTTACATTATTTCTCGTTTGATCGAAGGCACATACCCAGAATATGAAAAGGTAATTCCTTCCCAATTCGACTCTAGTGCAGTTATCGACCGTCGCGAATTCGCTGGTGCCGTTGACCGCGTATCCTTATTGGCTAAAGACATCAGCTATAACGTAATTCGTTATGATTGGGCTGAAAGCAATGTAACATTGTCTACTCAAAATACTGAAATCGGTATGGCTAAAGAAGAAGTAGCTGTTGAATTTAAAGGTACACCATTCACAATCTCCTTCAACGGTCGCTACATCTCCGACATCTTGCGCCACAGTACAGGCGATAACATTCACTTGTTCTTAAAACAAAATGGTCCAGTTGTCATTCGCCAAGACAATAATCCGAACTATACATACGTAGTAACACCAGTCCGTACAAATTCTTAAAAGTAAAAAGTAAAAGCAGGGCAGTAGTCAATGGAGGAGCTTGCGACGACAGGGACACTGCATCGCTTTGTTCCGAACGTAAAATTTTCTAGGCTACAACGTAGCCTAAAGAAAATTCACAGTGAGGAACTGGACTCAGAGATATCCACACATCACTTTGGTCGGAGCGTGCAATTTTCCGAAGGAAAATGCTCAGCGAGCGACCTGGACTCTGGTACTAATTAATAAATAATATTAATATTATGTATATTTTATGAATTAATATACATATTTTTATTAGATAATGATGATTAAAAGTCATCGTTACCTAATTACCATATAGTTATAATTTGTCCACTATAGGAGGACGTTATGAAAGATAAGCAGCAGGTACCCATTCATACAGAGTACATCCAAATTGATCAGTTGTTGAAGTTAGAAGGCATTATCGAAACAGGTGGTCAAATTAAATCCTTTATCGATGAAGGCATCCTTACGTTGAATGGTCAAGTTGTGACAGAAAAACGCAAGAAGTGCCGCGTTGGGGACGTGATTTCTTGCGAAGGTCTCGATGTAGATCTGGTGATTACTCAAGAGGAGGCATAATCGGTGAGAATTGACTCACTGCAATTATTCCAGTTTCGTAATTACAAGGATGTACAGATTCAGTTCAATCCGGAGATTATCGTTCTTCATGGCACCAATGGGGCTGGGAAGACGAATATCCTAGAATCCATCTATGTAGGTACTATTGGTAAAAGCCATCGTACAAACGATACATCGGACATGCTCATGTTCAATGCTGAGGAAGCAGGCATTGTGGTTAAGTTCGAGAAAAAGGATACCCCTCAAAAGGTAAATATTAAGTTATTCCGCCAAGGGGCCAAGGATATTCGGTTAAACGATACAAAAATATCCCAAAAGGAACTGATTGGTACCTTAAATACAGTTATCTTCTGTCCAGAAGATTTACAGCTCATCAAGGGAGCTCCATCGGGACGTAGACGGTTTCTAGATATGGAAATATCTCAGACTAGTGCTACATACTATCATCAGTTGATGCAGTATAATCGGTTGTTGCAGCAACGAAATGCAGTTCTTAAGGAATATAGAGGTAAACAAAATATTCCTCTTGAAGAATGGGATTTGCAGCTAGCAGATATAGCGAGCTTTATCGTAAAGAAGCGGTTAGAGAGCTTGAAGAAAATCAACCTTCTTATCGATTTAATGAATCGTAAACTAACAGGTGGCCTCGAGAATTTAACCATTGGTTATGAACAGCCTTATATGGACAATGGTTCTTTAGAATACACCAAAGAAGGCTTTTACGAGCGCATTAAAGCAGCGTTGCCGCAGGATCGTCATCGGATGACTACTAGCGTAGGTCCTCACCGCGATGATTTACGATTCTTTTCCGATGCGATGGATTTAAAGAAATTTGGATCCCAAGGGCAGCAACGAACTGCTGTATTGTCCTTAAAATTAAGTGAGCTTGAGTTTATCAAGTCCGAGGTTGGGGAATATCCAGTTCTACTACTAGATGATGTATTGAGCGAACTTGATGAATCGAGACGAGCGAATTTATTGCAGTTTATTCATAAACGTATTCAAACATTTATTACGACTACAGATATTCACGATTTTAAAGATTTGAAATCGGTTCAATTTATTTCTTGTGAAGGGGGAAAGGTTCAGTATGGACAGCCTTGATCTTTGTTTACCAAAGGCCTTAGCAGAACTGAATTTACTAGAACAATATAAATTAAATACCCTTGTTCACAAGTGGCGTCATGTAGTGGGCGATGTTATTGCGGACCATACGAAAATTGTGTCTATCAAGCCTCCAGACATGGTTATCAGTGCAGATAATTCCATGTGGATGCAGGAACTACAGATGCAAAAACGGCGCATCATTGAGGCCATTAACAAGTATTACCACCAAGAGGTCATCACCGATATTCGCTTTATCATGAAACGTCAGAGCTATGTGAAAGCAAATACTGATACATCGATTTCATTACCTGATGAACCGATGATTACGAAACGTATTAATTTCGCAGATATCGTGCTTTCAAAAGAAGACGTAGACGCCATCGATAAATCATTGGAGCAAACGGACAATGAAGAATTAAAGGCTGCTTTCAGAAAGGTACAAATTACGGCACGAAAGCGTGAAATCTATTTAGAGCAGCATGGCTATCATCGTTGCGGTCGATGTGGCATGCACATGGAATCTAAAAAAGAAATCTGTCCCACTTGCGAATATGAATTGCATCGCGCTCATATTAAGGACATTAAGGCGGTCATTAGAAAGTATCCGTACTTTAAATATAGCGACTGTCAGCAGTTTATACAGTGTACCTTCCCAGACTTTGCAGAAGCCATGCGGGAATCTATATACTTTTACTTAGATAAAATTTATAAAGGATCTATCAATCGCCGTCATATGTATATGGTGGCTATGCTCATCACTCACAAGAAGCCTGATGAGCTGACGGATCAGCACGTTATTAATTTGTGTAACAAATATCGATCAAAATTCCTTGCTGAAGAAGAACAGCGCAAAATCGATTCATTAAATGGGACATTAGAAAAGTAGAGGAGGCATTCCTATGTACGTTCATATTGGGGATACTGTTTCCGTGCCTATCGAATCTATTATTACTATGGTGCATGCCAAGGGCGGAAAATCCCATAAAAGTCCTATTCATCACTATGAAAGCTTAGAGTATATCGCCATGGTACCAGAGGAGCAAATCAAGACCTATGTGGTCACTGATGATTGCGTATATGGATCTGGTATTAGCATTAAGACTTTAATGAGACGAATTGATGAGTTTTATAGTATAATAAAGAGATAAGATTTATTCTGTACATGTGTTGTTACATTTCAATCGAGTACAGTGTGATAGATTGTTAGGAGGAGTTTGTTTCATGCCTGAACAAAATTATGGCGCTCAGAATATTCAGGTTCTTGAGGGTCTCGACGCGGTGCGTAAACGCCCGGGGATGTACATTGGTAGTACGTCTGTCCGCGGTTTGCATCACCTCGTATACGAAGTTGTAGATAACTCTGTAGACGAAGCGCTTGCAGGTTATGCTACACATATCGAAGTGTCCATCAATCCAGATAACAGCATTACTGTTGTCGATGATGGCCGTGGTATCCCAACAGGGATGCATGAATCTGGTATGTCTGCGGTAGAGTTAGTATTAACAAAATTGCATGCTGGTGGTAAATTCGGCGGTGGCGGCTATAAGGTTTCTGGTGGTCTTCACGGCGTAGGTATTTCCGTGGTAAATGCATTGAGTGAATGGACTAAGGTTCAAGTAGCTCAAAATGGTATTATTCAAGAGATTTCCTTTGCTCGCGGTCATAAAACGTCTGAGTTACATGAAATCGGTAAAGCTGAAGGTACTGGTACTACTGTTATCTTCAAGCCAGATGCTGAAATATTTGAAACTACTGTATTCAACTTTGATACATTAAAAATTCGTTTACAAGAATTGGCATTCCTTAATAAAGGCCTTCGCATTACATTGAGCGATTTGCGCCAAGAGGAACCTCGTGTTGAAAGCTTCCACTATGAAGGTGGTTTGAGTTCTTTCATTTCCTTCTTGAACGAAAATAAAGAAGTTGTTAATCCAACTGTTATCAATATTGAAAATACGAAAGATGACGTTGTAGTAGACGTAGCATTGCAATATAACGATAGCTACAGCGAAAACTTGTTGTCCTTTGTAAATAACATCAACACTGTTGACGGTGGTACACATCTTTCTGGCTTCCGTGCTGCCTTAACTCGTACCCTCAATGATTATGGCCGTAAATCTGGCCTTATCAAGGAAAATGAGTCCAACCTTTCTGGTGAAGACGTACGTGAAGGTTTAACAGCAGTTGTATCTGTAAAGGTTTTGGAACCTCAATTTGAAGGCCAAACAAAAACTAAACTTGGCAATAGTGAAGTTAAAGGTATTACAGACGTTATCGTATCTGATGGTCTAAGAACATTCTTTGAAGAACATCCACAAGATGCGAAGAAAATCATCGAAAAAGCAATGATGGCAAGCCGTGCTCGTGAGGCAGCTCGTAAAGCCCGCGACTTAACTCGCCGTAAAAATGCGCTAGAAGTATCTAGCCTTCCTGGTAAATTGGCTGACTGCTCTGAAAAAGATACATCTATGACTGAAATTTATCTAGTCGAAGGTGACTCTGCGGGCGGTTCTGCAAAACAAGGTCGTGACCGTCGTTACCAAGCGATTTTGCCATTGCGTGGTAAGATCCTTAACGTAGAAAAAGCACGCCTTGATAAAATTTTGGCGAATAACGAAATTCGCTCCATGATTACCGCTTTCGGTACTGGTATTGGGGAAGAATTCGATATTACTAAATCCCGTTATAATAAGATCATCATCATGACCGATGCGGATGTTGACGGTGCTCATATCCGTACCTTGTTATTAACATTCTTCTACCGTTATATGAAACCATTGGTAGAACAAGGCCATATTTACATTGCTCAACCACCTTTGTACCAAATTAAGAAGGGTAAGTCCCACTGGTATGTATACTCTGATGCGGAATTAACTGCTAAACTTGATGAAGTAGGCCGTGATGGTATTACTATTCAACGTTACAAAGGTTTAGGTGAAATGAACCCTGAACAATTATGGGAAACTACAATGAACCCTGAAAATCGTACGATTTTACAAGTTAGCTTGGAGGATTCCATCGAAGCTGATAAAATCTTTACAGTTCTCATGGGTGATAAGGTAGAGCCTCGTCGTAAATTTATCGAAGATAACGCAAAATACGTGCGTAATCTAGATTTGTAAGAGGTGACCCATGGCTGATAATCAAAATAATAACGTAGAGTTTACATCTAATAAAGATCAACATCTAAAACGTTCCCTGAAAGCGCGTCATATGAATATGATCGCTCTTGGCGGTGCTATCGGTACTGGCTTATTCGTTGCTGGTGGTGAAGTAGTAAGTACGGCAGGCCCTGGTGGTGCTCTTGTAGCTTATGGCCTCATTGGCATTATGGTTTACTTCCTCATGACTTCTCTTGGGGAAATGGCTACGTACTTGCCGATTCCTGGTTCTTTCGGGACTTATGCAAAACGCTATGTAGACCCTGCCTTTGGTTTTGCTTTAGGTTGGAACTACTGGTTTAACTGGGCTATTACATTGGCTGCTGAAGTATTAGCAGGGGCGCTCATCATGAAATACTGGTTCCCTGATGTGCCTGCCATCGTATGGTCTGCTTTATTCTTGCTTATTTTATTCGGTTTGAACTATTTATCGACTCGTTCCTTTGGTGAAAGTGAATATGTGTTCTCTAGCATCAAGGTTATTACCGTATTCGTATTCCTCTTCTGTGGCTTCATGCTCATCTTTGGCATTGGTGGCACATCTCCAGGATTTACGAACTGGACAATAGGGGAAGCGCCATTTGTAGGTGGTTGGGAGTCCATCCTCGCTATCTTCATGGTGGCTGGTTTCTCCTTTCAAGGTACTGAGCTTATCGGTGTAGCAGCTGGTGAAGCAGAAAATCCAGAAAAGAATGTGCCAAAGGCGATTAATTCTATTTTCTGGCGTATCTTGTTATTCTATATTGGTGCTTTCATAGTTATCGGTTTCTTGATTCCGTACACTGATCCAAATTTATTGAATTCTAGTGTAGAAAATGTATCAATTTCTCCATTTACACTCGTGTTCGACCGCTTTGGTTTTGCCTTTGCTGCTAGTTTTATCAATGCTGTCATCTTAACGGCCGTACTCAGTGCTGGTAACTCTGGTCTATATTCTTCTACGCGCATGCTGTACGCACTCGCTAAAGAAGGTCAAGCACCTCAAATTTTTGCTAAGCTTAATAAACGTGGCGTTCCAGTGCCAGCGTTAATCTTAACAACTGCAATCGGTTTATTTGCGTTCCTTACAAGCTTTATCGGCGAAGGTACAGCCTATACATGGATTGTTAATATCTCTGGTCTATGTGGCTTTATCGCATGGGTTGGTATCGCAGTATCTCACTATCGCTTCCGTCGTGCCTTCATTGCACAAGGTAGAGATCTTAGTGAATTGCCTTATAAAGCGTGGTTGTTCCCAGTGGGTCCAATCTTGGCGTTCATTCTTTGTGTCATCATCATCGCTGGTCAAAACTACTCTGCTTTCACAGGCGATACAATCGACTGGTACGGCGTATCCGTTGCGTACATTGGCTTGCCAATCTTCTTCGCATTATACTTAGGTTACAAATACATCAACAAAACTAAAGTTGTGCCGTTGAAAGAAGTAAACCTAGACCGCGACTTCGATAGATAATGAGGAGAGAATTATGATTATTACAACAACTATGCATGTAGAAAACAAGCCTGTACAAGAGTACAAAGGTATTGTGTTTGGTGAAGTAGTAGAAGGTCGTAACTTCGTTAAAGACTTCATGTCTGGTATTCGAGACATCGTTGGTGGCCGTAGTGGCAGCTATGAAGATTCTTTGATGAATGCGCGCCAAGCAGCTCTTGATGAAATGTCTAAACGAGCTTCTAAATTGGGTGCTAATGCTATTATTGGCGTATCCTTCCAATACAGCACAGTAGGTGCAGAAAATGGTATGCTTATGGTTACATGCAATGGTACAGCTGTAGTAGTTTAATAGATTGTAGACTACATTAGATATAACTGTTACTATAATCCTAAGGAAAATAAGTAAGTTGCAATGTATTCATGGGACTAAGAAAAATAGCAGGGTGCCAGCCCTGCTGTTTTTTTATATGATAGTTATGAAAAATCCCCCTATAAAAGTATTAGAAACTTTTATAGGGGGATTTTCTATTACATTTTGCCTTATAGTATCTTATTTAATCTTATACCAGCTTGCATACATGACTGGCAATACGATGAGTGTGAGTACCGTTGCCACTAGTAAGCCGCCGCTGAAGGCGATGGCAAGTGGGCTCCAGAATACAGATCCCATAAGAGGAATCATGCCTAAAATCGCTGCGAGAGCGGTGAGCATGATAGGGCGGAAACGAAGTGTAGCGGAGTTGATAATCGCTTCACGAGGTTCTTGGCCTTCTGCCTTGTGGATTTCGATTTGGTCTAACAAGATAATGGAGTTACGAATGATCATACCCGATAGGGCGATGATACCTAGAATTGCCATAAAGCCTAACGGTGTTCTCGTAATGTTGAGTGCTAATACGACACCGATGAGGCCTAGTGGGGCAGTAAGTAAAGCCATTATCATGAGAGGGATACGCTTCAATTGGAACATGAGGATTGTCATGATCACAAAGATCATAATCGGCATTGGTTTTACTAATTTTTGAACCGCTGTGACGCTCTTTTCAGCAGAACCGTCTAGCTCAATCGTATAGCCTGTAGGCAAGGAGTCGCGAATATCTTGTAAGGATTTATAAATCTCTTTCGTTTTCGCATTGCCTAAGACGCCAGCTTTTACATTAGCATGAACACTGATGGTAGGCATCATGTTACGGTGCCAAATAATGCCATCTTCTTGGGTCATGGTAATGGTCGCAATTTGGCTAAGTGGTACGTAGGAACCGTTGCCTGTTTGAATCGGTAAGGACGAAAGGGCACTTAAATTGTGCTGTTCGTTGCCACCTAACCGGAAGGTAACAGGAATAGTTTGGTTCCCTTCGTAATATTCACCAGCTTTTGTACCAGATAATAGACTTTGTAAGTGCAAGGATACAGCGTAGCTATCGATTCCTAGTAGGCGCGCCTTGTTCGGGTCGATGTGAATATTGGCGACTG
Source organism: uncultured Veillonella sp. (assembly GCF_963543145.1). Classification (GTDB taxonomy): domain Bacteria; phylum Bacillota; class Negativicutes; order Veillonellales; family Veillonellaceae; genus Veillonella. The sequence continues at coordinate 69,474 of NZ_CAUTZP010000007.1, forward strand.
GTTCCGTATCTGGCCAGTCAAAGGCTATATTCTGTAAATCCTTGTCGCCTTGCATTTTGTCTTTTACTTGGTTTGCAATTTCTTTTACCACCTTTTGATCAGGACCTGATACGCGGAGCATCACTGGATACTTAGATGGAGGTCCAATTTGTACAAACTGAGTATTTACAAGAGCTGATGGGAATTCTTTGTTTAAATAAGATGTTAATTCATTATAGAGTTCATCTCGATCCTCTAAGGATTTTGTAACGATTACATATTGTAAGAAATTGTTTCGTTGCAATTCAGGCTCCAAGGTGAGTACGAAACGAGGTGAACCTTGTCCAATATAGGATGAGAACGTTGCGATGCGTTCGTCCCCTTGTAAATGTTCATCGATGAGCTTTGCTTGGTTAGCAGTGTACTCAATGGATGAGCTTTGAGGGAACTGCATGGACACGATGATTTCATTACGCGTTGATGACGGGAAAAACTCCTGTTTGATCAATGGTAGTGAAAGTATAGATAATACGAATATAACTAAAGTGGTTAGTAATACTGCTTTATGGTGACCTAGTGCCCAATGTAACAGCTTTTCAAACTTTTCATAGAAGGTCACGTTTAGCTTGTGCATAATATGGTCTCGTTTAGTCCATTCTGATTCAGGTTTTGGCGCCTTGTTTTCGATGATTTTATAACCCAGCACAGGGCTGACAAGAACAGAAGCAAACCATGATAGGATGAGAGCCATAAATACAACGATGGATAGAGATTTTGTAAATTCTGCTACCATCCCTTCTGCTAGTGCCAATGGCAAGAAGCCTGCACAGGTAATGAGCGTACCAGATAGCATAGGAAACGCTGTCGATTGGTAAGCATAGGTAGCTGCTTTAAAGTGTCCCCAACCTTCTTCGAGCTTAACGCTCATCATTTCTACAACGATGATGGCGTCGTCTACAAGAAGTCCCAGTGCCAAGATGAGGGCACCTAGGCTAACCTTGTGTAAATAAATGCCGCTTTCATACATCAAAATGAACGTTGTAGACACAACGACTGGAATGGTAAGGGCTACGACCACACCTGTTCGCAAGCCAAGGGATGCAAAGCTTACGAGCAATACGATGGCGATGGCTTCAAATAAGGATTGAGAGAAATCGCCAATGGATTCTTTAACAATATGAGGCTGGTTCGATACTTGACTAAGTTCGAGGCCGGCAGGAATGGTTTTCTTTAATTCTGCCAGTTTTTTATCGATAGCTTCACCGAATTCAATATTATTGCCCCCTGCATCCATAGAGATGGCAATGCCTATAGCTGGCTTGCCTTCAAAGTAGAACTGAGGATCCTTAGGGTCCTGGTAGGTCATAGTTACATCAGCCATGTCGCCGAGGCGCAATGTTTGATTGTTGATGCGAATTGGCATATCTTGTACAGCTTGCGGACTATCGAATAGACCGTTGACGCGGAGATATACATTATTTGTATCCGTCGTAATCATACCAGCTGGAACCATCATACTTTGCTGTTTAATAGCCGTTAATAGCTCTTGTGTACTAATTTTATAGGATGATAGTTTATCCTTATTAATCGTTATATTAAGAGTTTGTTGCTGAACCCCAATGAGGCTGATTTTTTTTACATTTGGAACAGATAAAAGCTGACGTTTTATGTCTTCTGCTTGTTGTCTCTTTTCTTCGTACGAGAATTCATCGCCACTAATGGCGTAGATAATGCCGTATACATCGTCAAATCTGTCGTTGATGGTAGGGCCTTGAACACCTTGCGGCAGTGATTTCCATTCATCGTTGATCATGTTCCGCGCTTCTTCCCAAGCGGGACGGATTTTGTCAGCTGGTAGATTTTCTTTCAGATTAATATAAATGACTGATTTGCTGCCATCTGTAAAAGATTTCGTATAATCTACACCTGGAAGGTCGCGCAGTTTTTCTTCTAGTTTGTCCGTTACCTGATCCGACATTTCTTGAGGGGAAGCCCCTGGCCAAGCAACGCCGACCACCATGGTGCGCATCGTAAAGTCTGGGTCCTCCATACGTCCCATTTGGTTGTATGAGAAGATACCAAAGGTGAGCAGCACAGCCATGAAGTAGTAGATAATGGACTTATGTTTAAGGGCCCATTCGGCTAAGTTAAATTGTTTCATTGACTAACTGCCGTCCCTTCTTGTAACTGTTGGGTACCTGCGGTGATGACAATGTCGCCTTTAGTCAAACCAGATGTGACGATCACTGAGTTTTGACCAAAATCGCCTGTTTTGATAGGCACGAGATGAGCCTTCTTATCGCGGATGATATAGACTGCATTGTTGCCGCTCGAGTCTTTCACAAGAGCCGTCAAAGGAATCGTAATATTGCTAGTATCCGTTGTGGCTAGGTTAACATTTACGGTCATGCCCAGTTGTACTTCGCGAGGTGGATTTTGTAAGGCAATTTTTACGGTATACGTTCTCGCCACAGGATCTGGAACTGGTGAAATTTCACGAACCACACCTTGGACCGTCACATTTGGCAAGGCCCAGAAAGTAACGTTAGCAGGGCTTCCTACGTGAATTTTACTCAATTCTTGTTCTGGTAAAGCGATAACTGCTTCCGGATCATGACCAGCCGCTAAGGTGCCGACGTTTTGACCTGCTGCTACCACTTGGCCTGATTCAAGATTGAGAGCCGTAATAATACCCGTATCTGGGGCTGTTAAAGTGGTATAACTACTTTGATTGCTACTCAAATTGAGGCCTGCCTGTGCCTGTTGTAGTTGTGCAGAGGCCACATTCAATTGGTTTTCCGCTTGGTCTAGCTGCAATCTGCTGATCGCTTGTTGCGCATAGAGTTCGCGGTATCGTTTGGCATTCGTTTCTGCTAATTCGAAAGCTGATTGAGCCGCTTTTACGTCCCCTTCAGACTTTTGCACTTGTGCCGCTGTATCAGAACTATTGATTTGAGCAATCACTTGTCCTGCTTGAACGGAATCTCCTACATTAACAAATTTGTTGAGCACGCGCCCTCCAATTTGAAAGGCTAAGTTTGTTTCTGTTTTATTATGGATGGTGCCTGCATAGCCAGCGCCGGTAGTGCCAGACTCTTCACCGATGGTGATGGTTCGTACCTTGAGGCTTGTATCCTCAGGTGGCTTTTCTGATCCACAACCACTTATAACGGCAGTCCCTATTAATAGGGCTCCTATGGTTGCTATGACTCGTTGATTCATAGAATCTCTCCTTTTAATACCACACATAAGCCCTATGAAAGCTGCAACATATTCGTTACAAGTAAACATCATAGGACTTGTATTATTAGCATATTTTTATATACGTACACACGATAAGGAAATAAAAAATATTCTGATTATATATTTTATACAATTTAATAATACTATATTTAAATAGAAAGAGCTAGCATTTATGTCCGAAATAAAAGAATTATATACTTTATTTACATAATTGATGGTATTTAGTTAAAAGTCTATATATGAACTAGGTTATGAACTTAAATGTTCATATAAAAAGTGAGTCCTCCTTAGAGAACTCACTCTTGTTATACATGTGTATCTTAATTTTTTTCTTCTTCTTGTTCTACTATAGGTTTTTCATAGGTAACAAGGATTTTATCGATACGGGTATTATCCATGTCGATGACTTCAAAGGTATAGCCATTCCATTTTGCCTTGTCTAGTTCTTTTGGAATACGACCAAAGAGGAGATTCAAAAGGCCACCCATTGTTTTATACAAGTCATCTTCTTCACCTGGCAATTCTTCATCGATGTGGAAGAATTCTTTAAATTCATCTATGTCGAGGAGGCCGTCTACGAGCCATGCACCATCGCGTTCGATGATTTTATCTTCTTCTTCTTTGATTTCTTCTTCACCAGAAGGCATAAGACCTACGATTTCTTCCATGATGTCATGCAAGGTTACGAGACCTGTGAAACCGCCATACTCATCGAGGATAATGGACTCGTGAACACCTTCGGTACGAAGTACGTTCAATAACTTCATGAGTGGAATGGATTCTGGCACTAGGACAGGTTCCTTGAGACAAGACTTGATAATATCTTGAATGGAACTTTCACTAGGACGAGACATAATTTGAACTAATACATCAGATACGGTAACGAGACCATTGAGTTCGTCCAAGGAATCGGTACCGACAGGAATGCGATAATGGTTGGAATTTTTGAGGACATCCATGATTTCGTCTTCAGTGCTGTTAAGATCAATCCATTTGAGTTGCGTACGGGGCGTCATTACGTCGCCAGCGTTCATATCTGCAAGGTGGAAGATATTTTCTACGAGAATTGGTTCCTCTTCTTCGTAAGCACCCATGGCAACGCCTTCGGTAAGCATCTTGTTGATTTCAGACTCTGTAACAGGAGCCTCTTCTTTCACAGTAACACCTAGTAATTTTAAAAGGAATTCTGTGGAAACGCCGAGGAAGCTAACGATTGGCTTTAAGGCTACAGACAACCAATAAATTGGCTTTGCTACTACTACGGCGATGCTTTCAGGATTATTTAAGGCCAAACGTTTCGGCACGAGCTCGCCAATAACGAGGGATAAATAGGTGATAACTGCAACGATGAGGAAAGAACTCACAGAGGCTGCGTATGGTTCGATGCTAGGAATATTAGCTACCAATATGTCCTCTAGAGGACCAGAGAAGGTCGCACCAGAGTACAAACCAGTTAAAACGCCGACGAGGGTAATACCAATTTGAATAGTAGAGAACATTTCATTAGGGTTCTCAGACAATTCAAAGGCCTTTTTAGCACGATCATTGCCTGCTTCTGCCATTTCTTCGAGTTTGCGTTTTTTCGCATTGACGATGGCTAACTCTGTCATAGAGAACAAGCCGTTGGCGATGATTAATACGATGATAATTATAAAATCTAAGGTCAGATCACTGTCCATGTAAGTAAATACTCCTTTTAATGATATATCATTCTGCACATGAGAATATTGAAATATTATTTTTTAGTATACCATATTAGCAGCAAAAAATGTTTGCATACAATAAAAGCACCCTATATATAAGGGTACTTTAGGTATATACTATAGGTGTTACCGCCCCAGACTGGTAACAGGAAGGGGGTGTATTAAAATGCTAGAAATATTTATTTCCTTCACAGTATCTATCATAGCAAGTATAATAAGTTATTATATTTGCAAGTGGCTAGATAGATATTAGGCCGGTAACTAGCACAAAAAGAGGAGGGCTGCCACCCTCCTCTTTTGTTTTGCATGCATTAAAATGCTTACAAAATATTTATTTCCTTTATCTATTATTATATTACACAATTTACTATTATTTGTAAATAACAGTAAATACATATAAAATATTGGATATGACTAGTCATTACCAATAGTATGGCTTATATAAGATAGATAATTATATTAATAGGAATTACATATGATAAATGAACAGGAATGGGAACAGGTTTTACAAATAAAGACAGCAGGCCGCGACGATAGTCGGTCTGATACGGAGCATCATCCGTACGAGCCCACCGATTACTGCGTCCTAGAGCGGTTAGCGAACAGCGGTCATATTCGCAAGAAACATACCCTTATCGACTATGGCAGTGGCAAGGGCCGTGTTGGCATTTTTATGGCGTACCAAACGGGATGTCATTCCATCGGTATCGAATACGATGAACGTTTATATGAAAAGTCTTTAGTCAATGGTGAAAGCCAAGCAGCGCGCAATCGGGTGAGTTTTGTGCACGGTGATGCGGCGCTCTATGAATTGCCAGTTCAAGCAGATCGATGCTTTTTCTTTAATCCTTTTGCGCTTCATACGATTAAGCGCGTCTTAGGGAATATTTTTGATTCCTTATACCATCATCCTCGGGAGATTAAGCTCTTTTTCTACTACGTAAATGAAGAGGTGGAAAACTTCTTAAATAACCATGTGCGACTCGACCGGGAAGAATCTATCGATTGCAGCGATCTCTTTGAAGAAAAGGATGCAAAGGAGCGAATTCTCGTGTATTCCGTAAATCTATTTTAAATAACTACACCTTGATCTAATTAATCTTTAGTAAACATCGATTTGAATGATAGTAAACCTCGATTTGAATGATCTTTAATAGTACTAATTTACAGTACAAGGATTTGTTTGAATCGAGGTTTTATGTTTGTGAATATAACAGATTTTAGATATTACAGTCATATAATTTGCCTACAATTTTATAATATGACTTCGGATTAATTTGGAATTAAGGAATAAGATTTTTTATTCTAATTTTCTGGCACTTTCACCTATATTATTAAGGAAAAAGCCTATAAATTCTGCTATAATAATATATTAGATATTATAAAATCAATTCTTTTTTATCATTCTATACATTGATTTGTATGCGCTATAGTAGCGGGTAGGGATGAATCTATTGAATATAGGAGGTACGCATGGAAGTCATCGATACAGTTTTGATTGAACGCATTCGCAAAACCTTAATTAAACGATATGACCGAGATCAACAAATTCAACAAATGATTGAAGAAATCGGCGCAGAAGAGGGCCTTAATGAGTCCGAATTGGCTATCGTTTACCAAGCTTATTTAGAGGTGAAGGAACGCTTATACTATACATCTACTCTTGTTGATTTATGGAACCAAATTGAAGAGGTTCAAAAACGGATGTCCTTATTGCATACCTACGAATCTCTTGAGCAAGATTTATTTGGTGATTTGCTAGGCGATGACAAGGAGGACATTATTATCTCCGATACGTCGTATCTTGGCAAGGGTGCTAGCCATAATGACGATATGTACGCCATGGAACAAGTGCAATTGTCCGAAGTGCCGGTGCACCATGATTCTACGGTGGGCATGAACCACATTAAATTGAATGAATTGAACTCTATGGGTGGCCTTTTTACAGGTTCTGGTGAAAGTTTAGAAGTGCATCATTTAGACGAGGAAAATCCCTTTGATAATGATGCTTTAGAAGAAACTTTAGCATCTAAGAACAAAGATAAAGGTTCTAAAAAAGATAAGAAATTAGAGGAAGAAAAGGTATTGGATGATAAGGATATGCCTTCTATCGATCCATATACAGCGGTAAATGCTTTGTTATTTGGTAGAGCTGGTTTAGAGTCTAATAAAGCAAATAAGAAGTTAGAAAAGATTCTTAAAAAGCAATTGAAACGCGTTGATGATGAATGGGCGCGGATCAATGAATTTGACGTAAAGACATCTAAGGACGAAAAAGAATCTAAAGAAGATAAGAAATCTAAAGAGGATAAAAAGTCCAAAGAAGATAAAAAAGAGAAAAAACACAAGAAGTGCAAGGAAGAAAAACAGGATAAGGAAGAAGAAAAGAAAAAGAAAGATAATAAAAAAGACAAGAAAAAGGATAAAAAGTCTGAAAAGGATAGATCCGAAAAAAAGCAGAAACGATAGTTTCCGTATGGGATAGCAAGGCCGATATATGGGCTATGGAGAGTGTTAGTTTTAAGAAATCAGCAGGTGCTGGGACTATCGACCGTGGATGCGGTAAATGCAAACGATGTAAGGGACCTAAATGTAAGAAATATCCAAAATAGTTGATAGTTATGTAATTACTAGAATATTACGTAATTTATATACTTGATTTACGATGTTTTTATAATTATTTAGGATGTATAGATATGTAGTTTTGTTACATTTGTGACAGTATAGTTGAATCATGTGATGTAACAATTAGGTTATAAGATTTAACAGTTAGGGGTTAATAATGAACCGATGGCAACGATTATTTGAAGGCATAAAGACAGAGATTAAGGTATTTATCTTTTTCTCTGCTTTGTTAACTGCATTTAGAATCGTGTTTCTTGCAGTATTTCAATCACAACTGGCTTCTGTGACGATGGAGAATATCCTTACGTCTTTATGGCTAGGCTTTAGATTGAGTCTCAAGACCGTCGGTTTTTTGTGTTTACTAGGCTTTTTAGGGGGGACGCTGGTGCATACCTTTGTACCAAAATGGCCGTCCTTGCGCATTAAACAAGTCTTCTATTCCATAGTGACTATACTGTTGACCTTCCTATTCTTAGGCCGCATTCCGTTCTATAAAATATTCAATTCCTCCTATAATGCGATGCTCATCAACGGTAAAAACGATGATATCGGCGCCATTGTAAATACGGCGATTAACGAATATAACGCATTGCTGTACATCGTTGGGGCTATAGTATTGAGCGCTGCTCTATGCTATTTCCTTGTTAAATTTTTGGCGTGGGGGACAAAGAAATATAGCGACTATATTGGTAATGAACTGAGTGGCAATAATCAACTAAGTGCAAGTGATCAACTGAATGGTAGTGAACAAGTTAGCTGTCCTACTTGGTATCCTAAGACGAAGAAAACGCAATGGATCACAGGCATTGGATTGACTGTGGTTATCGCCGTATTAGGTATATTCTTTAGATTTGGCGGCGCTTTTAGCTATACGAACTCCATTAACTGGGAAAGTGCGGCACGCCTTAGTTCTAATCTATTAAACGAAACCATTCTTGATGATGTGCAAGCACTTTATCGTGTTAAAAGCATTGCGAAACGGACGGCTGAGCTAGAGGTTATTAACTTAACGCCTCAAGAGTTAAACGAAAAAATCACTGCTGTTGGCGGTAAGTTTAATGGCACTAATTTCGATGGTTCTTTCACGAGAACCATTACAACAGAACGACTAGCAGAGCAACCACAATCCATCAATATCGTACTCGGTGAATCGTATGGTTTATGGCCATTCCTCGCTGAATATAACGAACCTGGCGCGTACCTCGTTGAGCAAGGTCGTAAATACGCCGCTAGTCCTCAAGCGATGAGCACTCAGCTAGCCCTCGCTCAAGGTACGGGGACGATGCCGGCTATCAACGGTTTACTCACTGGTATGCCTGATACAGGGCTATATCCTAACTACGAAGGTGAAAGCTTCAAACAACCGTACGGTTTGGGCATTGGTCCTGTTATGAAAAAGCTAGGCTACAAAACTGTATTCTGGTACGGTGGCTTTAGTACATGGCAAAATGTTAAGAACTTTGCTCTATCTCAAGGATTCGATGAATTCCACGATGCATCTGAAATGCCAAGTGATGAAAGTAATGCGTGGGGCGTAGCTGATAAGGATATGTTTAAAGCGATTTCTGCGTACATGGATCAACATAGAGGGGAAAAAATCCTCAATGTCATCATGACCACCTCTAATCATCCGCCGTATAGCATCAATGTAGCGAAGGAAGGCTTTGATGCGAGTAAGGTAAAAGGTCATGTACCTGATTCCATTTCCGATGATGAAAAGCAATTGAACGAAATGGGACATATTTGGTATGCAGACCATGTGATGGGTGAATATATTGCTAGAGAAGAAAAAGCAGATCCTTCTGCGCTCTTTGTCATCACTGGTGACCATAGCGAACGATTTAACTTTGCTCGTGAAGTAGGACCTAATGTGGCGTCTACGATTCCCATTATCTTCTACGGTCGCGGCATCCATAAAGACTGGCTCGCTCCAAACGCCTTTGGTATGAGCATTCAAATCATTCCTACCTTAGCAGAACTTGTGGGACGACCTGGTCAAACCTATGAAGCTATGGTGCCAAGCCTATTTACACAAGAGGAATTTGTTTTTAACCATAGACTATATCTAGATAAAAACGGAAAAGTTTTAGAACAAAGTGCGAGCATGCCTCAATCCTATGGGGATATGATTAAAAATATGCGGGAACTTGCGGCATGGCGGATCAAGCACGGGGATGTTATACAGTAATTGTAAATAATATATAGAATTAGTAATCGGGAGCTTTTCTATTTATGAATATATCTAGTTTTTCTTATGAACAATTCTTTCATGGTAATTCAGTTATGTTTATTGTTCCTCACGAAGATGACGAGATTAATATGGCTGGTGCCACTATATATGGGGCGATACAAGAAGGGTTAGAGGTATATGTAGTTTTTCTTACAAATGGTGATTATGAATATACTTTTGATGTGCGATGTAATGAGACATATCAAATGGCTAAAGAAATTGGATTACCTAAAGAGAATATTATTTTCTTAGGATTTGGCGATTTTATAGGTCATGAAGTTATACAGAATAAATTGGCAATTATCACTAGCCATGCTAATCATGATAAAACCTATGGTTTTGATTTTGCTAGCCTTGTTATGAATGAGGTTCAACCTTATTCTTGGTCTGGTATTATCCAATCTTTAATTGATGTTATACTGCACTTTAAACCAGATACAATTATTGCCACCGATTACGATACCCATGTAGATCATAGATTATGTACATTTACAGTCGCAAGTGCGATAGAGTGGATTATAAAACATACTCAGTTTAGACCTCAACTTTTAAAAGGTTTTGCTTATGCAACGGGTTATGAAACAATAGATGATTATTATAGTAATCATTTATTATCTACTGTAATTAATAAAAAAGCAGTGCCATCTAATGACTTTAGTACGGGAAATCCTACATTATCTTGGATACATCGACTCCGAATTCCTGTTTCTTATGATTGTCGGGCAGGTGCATTAGTTACTAATCCTATATTTAAGGCAATGGCAGCTCATATGAGTCAAGAAGGATATAAAAGGGGTTCACGCCTTATAAATGGGGATCAAGTATTTTGGAGACGAAGAACAGATAATTTATCATTAAATGCAGTAATAACTGTATCTTCTGGCGAGGCTACACATCTAAATGATTTCATGCGTTTTAATACAGAAAATGTGAAATCAAATACATATAATACTAAGGATTATATGTGGATACCAACAATAGATGATATAGAACGTAAAGCTCATATTGCATTTAAGAAGAATACAGTTATACAGGTAATTCAATTATTTGGAAATGTGCAAAATACAAATAGCTATTGTTCAATTCGTATTGAAATGAGTAATGGTAAACAAATTATATTAGATGAGATTGCTCACATGGGAAAAGGTATATCTTATGTTTTCGATGAACCATTATTATTAGAGTGGATTGATATATATATTGATAAACAATGTTTAGGGTTATCTGAAATAGAATTGTATAGTACTGTCAATGATGTGTATGATTATTGTCATATATTATCAGATAATCACTTTATGTATGATTGGATTGTATATCCTGGTGAAAAAATTCCAATGATTACACCTTATATTGAAAGTCTCAGAAAAGATATGACTACATATGGTAAAACAATACGAGAAGATTCTTATAGGTGGCTAATTAATGGTAAATATGTAGATGTTCTTGCATTACAGAGTACGATTGAGCGAGAGTTAAGTACTAGTCCATTACAAATACGATTAGAGTCTAGTGATAGATTAGTCTTTTGTGAGGCTACGATTCGTAAGGGCAGCATTAAGGATTGGTGTTCTTTAAAATGGAATCAATTACAAGATAAATTGGCTTATATAAGGGTTAAATCGAAATATAAACAGGGATATAAAGCGGCACAGGTATATAAACAAGGAGGTATATAATTATGGAGAATCAGAATAGACCATTAGTATCAATTGTTATTCCTGTGTATAAAGTAGAAGATTATATTGGTAAATGTATTGAGAGTTTACAGAATCAAACGTATAGCAATTTACAAATTATCTTAATTGAAGATGGATCACCTGATGCAAGTGGGCGTATTTGTGATGACTATGCTGCAAAGGATCATAGAATTATTGTTATACACCATGAATATAATATGGGGGTCAGTAAAACTCGTAATGATGGATTGGCTATTGTAAAAGGAGATTATATCGCCTTTGTAGATGGTGATGATTATGTAGCACCATCTATGATAGAAGATTGCTTATCAATAATTAATGATAAACAAGTAGATGTAGTTGTTTTTGATATCGCTGTTGTAGAAAATGGTAAGATAACTCCACGACATATGGATGAACGGTATTTTATAGATATAAAAAGTGTATATACCGCATTGATTGAGGATAAAATTCCAAATTATTTATGCAATAAATTTTTTAAAGCGAATGCGTGGAAAGAAATTCGATTAAAAGAAAATACAGATTTTGAGGATCTTATGATTATGCCGTTAGTATTTAAAAATCTTTCGTCTGTATACTATTTACAAAAACCCCTTTACTTTTATAATTGTGATAATGAAAATTCAATTACAAGTAATTGGAGTGCAAAGAGTAAATATGGATTATTTTGTTCCTATTTATATCGTCAACCATTGGCTGAAGAATTAGGCATGACAGACTTTGTCCGATACTGTCGTCATAGAGCTATTCGCAGTGCCGTTGGGGGAATTGGTTTTAACCTAGCAAAACCAGAACTACAAGAAAAACAGGTAAAACATATGCTAGAATACTTGAAACAAGAGGAACAGTCTTCTGATATGCCTTCCATTGGTGCCAAATATCAAGTGTTATTATACGGTGCACTCCATGCTCCATTTATATCAAAACTGTATGGACATATGATGTTTGGATTAGAACGAATCAAGAGATCTTTATGATTGAATAAGTAATTAATTTTATATCTGGATTGAAATTATATGAATACCGAGGAAACTTATGTCATCAATTACGGCTATTATCTTAGCGCGCAATGAAGAACAACATATTGTAGATTGTATTAATAGTATTCAATTTGCTGATGAAATTTTAGTCATCGATGATGGTAGTACAGATCAAACAGTATCACTTGCTACTGGACTGGGTGCAAAGGTTATACCGCATCCTTTAAATGGAGACTGGTCACAACAACGATGTTTTGGTATTTCACAAGCCCAGAGTGAATGGATTCTATTTGTCGATTCTGATGAGCGTGTATCACCAGAATTAGCAAAGTCTATTCAACGAGCTATCCAAGGTGAACCGAAAGCTTATTGGTTACATAGATATAATCTATTTCATCACAATCAGGCAACCCATGGTGTGGTAAGACCTGATAAGGTGTTACGATTGATGCCTCGAGAGGGAGCAACTGTAGAAGGTGCTGTTCATGAAACTTTTATCAGTCCCTATCCACAAGATACATTAGAGGGAAAATTGTATCACTATACGTATGATAACTGGCATCAATTCTTTGAGAAGTTTAATAAGTATACGACGGCAGCAGCTAACAAATACAAGGAACAAGGGAAGTCTTGTAGCTTTTTTGGGGATATTATATTGCGTCCAACATGGGCATTTTTTAAGATATATATTTTGCAAGGTGGCATATTAGATGGGAAAATAGGTTTTCTATTGTCTATCTATCATATGATGTACACCATGACAAAATACGTAAAATTATATTATTTAAACAAATCTAATGGGCAATTATAATTAGTAATTTAGTATTGTAAATTACTATGGGGAATTATTGTTCTTGAAGTAGATATGGAAGCATAATGAGTGAACAATTTTTTCTATCCTTACAACAAAATATAAAACTAATGCTTTGGGCTCCTATATTGAGCACTATCTTTCGAATCATATTCATGATTGTGTATAATCCTTACCCTACATGGAAGGGTCGCTGGAAATCTGTACTGGGTTCATTGCGTTACGGCTTCTGGTGGGGCATGGATTTTGATGCTTATGTCTTTTTAATACCCTTAGTATTTGTGACGCTCCCTGCATTATTATTTGATGGGTATCATCAAATAGAAGATACGGTACGATTGGTAGGATTAACCATTTATTCCTGCGTATTATATGTAGCCTTTGCAGGCAAAATGATTTTCTACAAGCATTTCCATGATACGTATAACTATATGATTCATTATGGAAATCATGCGGAAAAACATAATTTAATTGATGTATTCTTTAATCAAGATCGAGGAATGCTTGTCATCCTAGGATTGATTCCTATTGCATTTATATCCTGGTACATGGGAAATTTCTTTTTATCATTGCCATCTATACCATATCCAACTATTGAAGGAACTTGGCCTACTGTGGCTTGGAATATAGGGCTTATAGTAGCCTCTGTTTTGGGGTTTTATTGGTTCCGCTATGGTGGAACATTATCTCATGATGATAAACCTGAGTGGGATACGATTCCTACAGTAGTAAAAGAGGATATATTCTTTGCTCGTGCAACGGTGCCAGATTTATGTGCCTTAGAAACGGTGTTAAAAAATCCACTTCGTGATGAATATACGGCATCTGCTGAGGACATTGATGATGCAATTCACCGTATTGTTCCTAAGGAATATAAAGATACTTGGCAGGATTTGAGTACACCGCTTCATTCATTCAAGCGCGTTGCATCAGGTCCTCGTATTGATAAACCACAGCATATTTTCTTTATTGTTGGTGAAAGTATCCCTCAGTGGTCTCTTGATGAACCTTATAAAAATCTCAATATATGCCCTGGTTTATGGGATTTTAAAGATAATCCTCACACGGTGCAAGTACCTAATTTTTTGCCTGCCGGTAATGTATCTCGCCCATCTATTGTGAGTCTGTTATCTGGCGTTTATGATGCGGGTATGGAAATCAATGAACGGGAAGCCTTCTGGCATGAGCCATTGCCGACTTCTTTGGCATCTCAAATGAAGCGTTTAGGTTATGATACGATTTACTGGTATGGCGGCAATGCATCGTATGGTAACTTTAATCACTTTGGTAAGGCTCAAGGATTTGACCGCGTAGAAAGCGCTTCTATTTTTTGTGGCCCCGATGCACCTAAGACTTGGGTAGGCGTTTATGACCATGTATTTTTAGAACACATCGAAGAGAAAATTAAATTATTAGAACATCCTACATTCCACTTTATTTACACCACATCTAATCATGGTCCTTATAAAATGGAGGACTCTTTACTAGATTATGATCCTGAGAAGGTTATGCCACATCTTGGGGATGATTTAAAATCCAATAAGAGACGAAATAAAGAATTGGCTACCTATCGCTATAGTGATAAGGCGATTTTTAACTTTGTCAATGCGATGAAAGAGGCTTTTCCCGATAGTTTATTTGTTGTCACCGGTGACCATTCTAATCTATTTGGCTCTTTGAATAATACATCATTAATTCAACGAGACTATACCTTGCGCGACACATTCTGTACCGTAGGATTGTTGCAGCATCCTACTTTCACTAAAGATACGATTACGGCGCCAATTGGCACGCATATGAGCCTCATGCCTACCATTATTGAAGCTATTGCACCAAAGGGTTTCGAATATTATTCCATCGTACCGTCTTTGTTTGATGAACAGCCAGATACATTAGTTACACCATATCAGTGGATTACGCCTCATATGATGGGCGATGTTCGTATGGATTATGGTGAAAGTAATACACCAACGTATAAACCGGTAGAACCAATACGACCTATAGATAATCATGCAAGTGATGCACGGGATTGGACATTGTTGACCATGTGGTTCATAAATCATGAAAAGACATTGTTTTCTAAAAAATAGATGAAAAATAATTTTATATATGATTAACTATATATAGTTAACTATAGTAAATATTTAAAGGAGGGTATCTATGTCGATACTGAACGTAGTAGGCGCCAAAGTTTGGGGCGGCGGAGAGCAATATGTATATGATATGTGCGACGAACTACATAGACGACATATACCCTCTTTTGTTTTAGTTGATGCTTCTAATCATGAATTGCAAGAACGATTTGAGCAAGTAGCAGAGGTTTTAACAGGGAATCTTTATTCCTGTAAAGGATTTACATCGATTTTATCTATTGCTAGTCAAATAAAAGAACAGAATATCACCGTTATTCAATGTCACTCTGGTAAATATATTTTATTATGTATAGCTTTAAAGCGTTTAACAGGGGCTAAACTTGTATTTTATAAACACAATGTGGTAAAAGCGAAAACCGATATGTATCATCGTTGGATACAGTCCGAAGTAGATGCTTTTATATGCGTTTCCAAAAAGGTGTATGATGCTCAAATTATTCCAAGCATAGCTAGTAAGTATTATCTTGTTTATAATGGCATTAATACACATCGTTTTCCGGTGCTTTCTGACAGTAATAGCAGTATTTCCAATAAACCATTTATCGTTGGTTATGCAGGACGCATTATTGAGAATAAAGGAATCTTTGAGTTGTTAGATGCCATTAGATTGATTCATACTAACACGAAAGATATTCGTTTAGTTATATGTGGTGATGGTAAGCCTAATGATATTGAACGAATGAATTGGTATATCAATCAACATCAGATGGCAGAATATGTGCAGTATGTGGGCTTTCAAAAGGATATGAATCAATGGTATCGTTCTATCCATTGTTTAGTAGCACCTTCTAAGGTGCAGGAGGCCTTTGGTCTCGTATTATGTGAGGCTATGTATTGTAAAGTTCCAGTTATAACAAGCATATCTGGGGCACAAGCAGAAATTATTGAAAATGGTGTATCTGGTATTCTTATAGATACGATTAATAGTGAATCTATTTCTGAGGCTATTCAAGGCCTTATGAATAATGATGCGCTTCGAACATCAATAATTGAACAGGGGTATACACGTGTGGAGTCTACTTTCACTATTGCTAAGATGGTTGATTCTATAGATAAGATAGTTCGTAATTTGAGGTGATAAGGTGTTACAGTATATACAAAATCAATGGGAGAAAGGCCGAAAGATATATGGCAAACATAGTTGGAGGGAGACACGTCGTACTTTTCTTCATACAATGCGCTCCATACGAAATAAACGAGAAATAGAGGCACTGGAGAACTATTTTGCAAACTACACGTCTGACCCAACCTTATTAGACCGTCAAGTAGGTTTATTTGAGTTGATGACAAGATATTTTTTGTTTAAAAGCTCAACTCCACAGGAACGATTAGAGGCTATTATTAATCATTTTGATTATTTAAAAACTGTATTTACCGATGATGCTATTCGTGAAATGTACTCTGTAGATCCAGATAATTTTTATGATGACGTAAGCCGTATGAATCGTGGCTATATAGTATGGGAGTCAGAAGACCTTGACATGGTAGCTCGCTTATACTACGGACCAGGTCAACGAAAAGAAGGTTTTTTGACCTTGTTACTAACATTGGGAAAACAAGGTGTATATCATGCTAACTTCCGCTTTGGTAAAGGTTTTAATGGGGAGCCTGCCATGTGGATAGGAACTGTTCAAGGTTATAAAGATGGCCTTGATAATGCTAAAACAGTTACTAAGAAAATGTTTGGTTATCGACCAAAAAACTTTATTATGTTCCTTTTGCGTCATATAGCAGCCATTTGTAAGGTAGAATCTATCTATGCTGTATCCGATGAAGGTTTTTATGCTAATACACACTTAGTTCGCGGTCATCGTGCTAAAGTTGCAGAGCTAGATCCATTATGGGAGGAATCTGGTGGTGTAGTTTGTAGCGATGAACGGTTCTTCAAAATTCCATTGGAGGAATACCGTAAACCAATCGAGGAAATTAAGTCACAAAAACGTAGTCAATATCGTAAACGCTACGATTTACTCGATCAATATGAACAAGAAATTCAAGACCATGTAAAACCATTATTACGAGTAAAATAGATATCTATAAAGTAAAAGAGTTGTTAATATAATGAAAATTAGATTGTAACTATTTAGGGATAAAGGGGTTAGTATGCAATCGTGGATACTTAAGAATTCAGAAATGGTACTGACAGTACTCATTTCAATCATGATATGTACAACAAGGTCATCCATGGCATTGGGGAATTTACTATATGGCATCATTATATTGATGACCATTTTAACTTGTTGGTATAGACGGCATGAAATCTCCGTGCCAAAATTGATACGTCAATATGGATGGGCCTATTTAGGCATGCTACTATGCGTATTGCCGTCTGCATTAATCAGTACTGATATAGAGATAACTACCAAATATTTTTTTAATATTTGGGTTTGGAAGGTATTAGTCATCGTACCAATCCTGTTATGTATTAAAAGTTCTCGTAAGTTATATGCCTTATTAACGGTATTCTTCGTATATATGGGTATTGATGCTTTATCTGCCTTTGCACAATATCTATGGGGATATAATTTAGGCCCAGGAGGTCGTGCAGGTGGTGTTATCAACGGCTCTATGATGGGATTGGCTATGTTGTTGACATTAGCTTTTCCATTAGCTTTAATTGCCACCTATGATACAAGATTTCCTTCGTATGTAAGAAAATCAGCTGTATTTTCTTTATTTGGTATGTTATTGGGAATGTGGGGAAACCAAAGTCGAGGTTCTTGGTTATTTAATGGTATTAACGGTGTACTTATAACATTGCGCTATTGCTTTGATAATATTCGCTATTTATTGGTACTCCTTGTAGCCATTGTAGGTATAGGATATGCATTTACCAGTAATCAAGCCTATATAGCTCGTTTTGAAAGCACTTTTAATATAAGCACAGATGGTTCAAATCTGGGCCGTATCTATGTATGGGAAGCAGATAAACAGATGATTATGGACCATCCTGTAACAGGAGTTGGTCCTGGTTTATGGCAAAAAACATATCGAGAACACTATAAATTAAAAGAAGAAACTCAAGATTTAGGGCATTCCCATAATAATCTATTACAAATAACTTCTGAATCTGGCTTATTAGGGCTCATTGGTTTCTTAGGATTCTCAATTTTTGTAATCTGTAAATCTCTGAAAAATTATATTAAAACAAGAAACCCTTATGACTTATCAATACTTGTAGGTTTTATTAGTTACTTATTCTTATTTGGATCTATTGACTATACGTGGGGAAATTCATCTGGAATTCGCATATTTTGGATTATTATGGGTATTATGATTCAATTGAAAATAAATGAGAATGACAAAGTCGTTTAGGAAGTGTTTACGTACTATTTAATTGGTTTTTATATCTAGTTTAAATAGACTCAAAAATCGAAAAAATATATAAAGATAGTTAAAATCTATGTTTTTCATAGTTTTAAACATTTGAATATGATACAATATAAGTAATTATTGGTACATTGTATTCGTATGCAAGAGAGGTTGTTTTCTTTAAAGTTAATTGAGAAAACAACCTCTTTTTTAAAAATTGGGGTATTAGTATGAATAGTTCTGGATATAATAATCACAACAAGTTGCTTTTTAGCAAGATTATAGTGCTCATAACAGATTATGTTGCTATTGTTTTGGGGACATTAGCGGCCTATTATCTGCGAGTAAATTTATCAATTTTACCGGTCAGCTCCCACTTCAAAGTTGATGAAATTTATGTATATGGCATTATACCTTTTGTATTTTTGTCTATATTACTTCTTAATAATACATATTCTGTAGTATCTCCTTATTGGGATACAATGAAAAATCTTTTCCGTAGTATTACTATTGGCGTAGTTGTATCTATTGTGCTCATGTACACAGGACATGTCATTAATGATGTATCCCGTCTATTTGTAGTCTTTGCTTATATATTTATACTGCTCTTTATCTTTAGTGGTCGTTTTATTGTAGGCAAGATTCTTTCTCAGGCAGGATACTTAACTATACCAGTCCTCTTAGTTGGTGCCGGTAAAACAGCAGAGCTTGTAAAGAAATCGTTAGATCGTATGCCAGTTGCTACCTATAAGATTATTGGTTATGTAGATGATAATCCTAAATCCTCTTCCATTGCTAAAGAGTATCCATGTCTTGGTACTTTTTCCGATGTTGAAGATGTTATCAAGGATACAGGTGTACAAACAGTGCTTATTTGTGCACCAGGATTAGAACCTAAAAAGCTAGTTTCTTTAATCAATCAATTGCAATTACTAGTAAAACGAGTAGCCTTTGTACCTGAATTATTTGGTTTGCCTACAAGTAATATTACGGCTCGTGGCATGATGGAGG
Organism: uncultured Veillonella sp.; assembly: GCF_963543145.1. Lineage (GTDB taxonomy): Bacteria > Bacillota > Negativicutes > Veillonellales > Veillonellaceae > Veillonella. Next base: position 89,218 of record NZ_CAUTZP010000007.1, read on the forward strand.
AGCAAGCTGTTGTATTGCATGTACAAAATAACTTGGCTCGCAAGTCTAACCGCATTATGAAGCGCATTTTTGATATTGTAGCTACCGTATGTGGGGGCATCTTGATTTTGCCTATTCTAGCCATTGTAGCTCTATTGATTTATCTAGATTCTCCAGGGCCAATTGTATTTGGTCATAAGCGCGTTGGCCAAGGTGGGAAAGAGTTCCCATGCTACAAATTCCGTTCCATGGTGCCGAATGCACAAGAGGCATTGGAGGTATATTTAAAAGAAAACCCTGCAGCTCGTGAGGAATGGGAACGAGATTTCAAATTAAAAGATGATCCTCGTGTTACTCGTATTGGTAAATTCCTTCGTAAAACGAGTCTCGATGAATTACCACAATTGTGGAATGTTCTCGTTGGGGATATGAGCCTTGTAGGTCCACGTCCTATCGTGCGTGATGAAATCGTCAAATATGGTGACTACATCAACGACTTTTACCTTGTACCACCAGGAATTACCGGTGTATGGCAAGTAAGTGGCCGTAGCGATACTACCTATGAAGAACGCGTTTTGATGGACTCTTGGTATGTTCATAACTGGTCCGTGTGGATTGATATTGTATATCTATTGAAAACTGTGTTGGCTGTCGTTAAATCGAAAGGGGCCTATTAATGAAATACGATTATTTAGTAGTTGGGGCAGGCCCATTTGGTGCTGTATTTGCTCATGAAGCGCACAAGCGTGGTAAATCTGTACTTGTTATCGATCGCCGTAATCATATAGCAGGTAATCTGTACTGTGAAAGCAAAGACGACATCAATATTCATGTCTATGGTGCGCATATTTTCCATACATCCTTAAAGCATGTGTGGGAGTATGTGAATCAATTTGCTGAGTTCAATCACTATGTAAATAGCCCTGTAGCGAACTATAAAGGTGAAATGTATAATTTACCTTTCAATATGAATACCTTCTCCAAAATGTGGAATATTCGAACTCCTAAAGAGGCACAGGATATTATTACAAAGCAACGATCTGCTATTACAAGTGAACCTAAGAACCTAGAAGAACAAGCTATTAGCCTGGTAGGTACAGACATTTACGAAAAGCTCATCAAAGGCTATACGGAAAAACAATGGGGCCGTAAATGTACAGAATTGCCAGCTTTCATTATTAAACGTTTACCTGTGCGTTATACATACGATAACAATTACTTTAATGACCGTTTCCAAGGCATTCCTATGGGCGGTTATACGAAGATGATTGAACGCATGTTAGAGGGCATTGAAGTCCGTTTAGGTGTTGATTTCCTTAAACATCGCAACGAATATGAAGCCTTGGCAGATAAAATCATCTATACAGGTCCTATTGATGAGTATTTTGATTACTCTGAAGGTGTACTGGAATATCGAGGTCTTCACTTTGAAACAGAACGTCTTGAAGAGGAAAACCATCAAGGTGTTGCCGTTGTGAACTATACGGAAGACGACATTCCGTATACTCGCATCATTGAGCATAAACACTTTGAATTTGGTACACAACCTGTTACCTATGTAACTAAGGAATATCCAAAGGACTGGAAAATTGGCGAAGAGGCCTATTATCCAGTGAATGATATAAAGAATTTAGATCTTTACGCAAAATATGTTAAAAAAGCAGAAACGATTTCCAATGTTATCTTTGGTGGTCGTTTAGGGGAATATAAATATTACGATATGGATAAGGTTATTGCTAGCGCCTTATCATTAGTAGAAAAGGAATTAGCATAAGCTCTGATTCTGTGGTAGGTATAAGTTTAACAATCATCACTCATGTAGGAGAGTACTAGTGAATATTAAGATTTTAGTAGCCACCCATAAGAAATATTGGATGCCAGAGGACTCCGTGTACATGCCAATCCATGTAGGTCGAGAAGGCAAGGAAGATATTGGTTATACAGGGGATCATACGGGAGATAATATTTCTTCAAAAAATGCAAATTACTGTGAATTGACAGGCCTGTATTGGGCTTGGAAAAATCTTGATGCAGACTATATCGGTCTCGTTCATTACAGACGCTACTTTACGCGCAAAGAGGTGCGTTCCATAGAGGACAAAAAGAATCAAATTCTTACAGGTCAAGAATGGGAAACAATACTTTCAAAATATCCTGTTGTGGTAGCAGATAAGCGTAAATATTATATTGAATCTAATCGTTCTCATTATAATAATGCTCATCATAGCGACGGCCTTGATGCGGCAGAGCAAATCATCGCTGAAAAATATCCAGAATATAGCGCTGCTTTCACAAAGGTTTGCAATCGCACATGGGCGCATATGTTCAACATGTTTGTCATGCGTCGCGACCTATTTGATCAATACTGCGAGTGGATGTTCTCTATCTTGGAAGAAATTGAACATCGCGTCGATATCTCTGATTACGATACATACGAAGCGCGTATTTATGGCTTTGTAAGCGAAATCTTGCTCGATGTATGGCTCGAAACAAATCAGATTAACTATAAGGAGCAAAATGTGTCCTTTATGGAGCCTCAAAATTGGTTGAAAAAGGGCAGTTCTTTTGTGTTGCGTAAATTTGGTTTACAAAGTAAAGGCTAGGTACCATTGTGAATCCCGTCTTATCGATTATCGTTGCTGCGTATAATGCTGAAACTACAATTAAACAAGTTATAGACAGTGTTTATTCACAAAATGTGGACCCATCCCTATATGAGTTGATCATTGTCAACGACGGCTCTCAGGACAAAACGGGGGAACTGCTTGATACAATGACTAGTGCCTATCCTGATATGTGTCTTGTGATTCACCATATTCCGAATGGTGGCGTATGTAATGCCCGCAATTATGGCCTATCTATTGCGCGCGGTGCATACGTAACCTTTATGGACTCCGATGATTATTATGGTGAAAGCATCCTTTCAGCCTTTTTCGAGAAATATAACCAGCATCCACATATAGATTTTTGGAAATATGGTGCCGTTGAGCATTATATTGAGCATGGTGAAAGTCTTAGAGACAAGGTAAATGATGTATCAGACTTTATGTCTAGTGATGCTACCGCTATTTTGCGGATGGCCCTTGAGATGGAATATATTCCACTCTTTGGCTATGTGTGGAACGGGTTCTATAAACGGTCCATTATCGAAGACCATCATATTCAATTTTCATCACAATACATTATGGAGGACTTTATGTTCTCCTTCGAATACTTAACTCACGCACAGTCCATGGGGACGATTCCTCATGTGTACTATCACTATATGCTCGACCTAGACAAGACGAGTCTATCTAAGAAATGGGAGCCTAAGTACTACGAAATGTACCGCTTGAAGGTAGAAACTATCCATCAGTACATGGTTAAGGCAGGTATTGATGATACGCATTGCTACCAGTTATTGAGCGTATTATACGTTAAATATATGTATTCCGCCTTGGAGCGGATGGGGGCTGTTTCATCCCTATATGGCAAATACAAATGGCTACAAGCATTGTGGACCGATAGTGTCTATCAAGCCATGGAGCCTCACATGAAGGGGGGCGCCTCTCTGATTGGCATATTATCGGGCCTCTTAAAGTATAAATGCAACCTAGGCATTATAGCTTGTACGGAGTGCATTTCCTTTGTACGCCATCGTCTTAAAGGTTTATTTGCGAAGATCAAATCTAATTAGAAAGAAGCACAATTATGACAAACCGAGAACCTCGTGTATTACGTGTATTACAAGTGGGAATGACACGTAATTTAGGTGGCATAGAAACATATTTGATAGAACAATTTAGACATCTTGATAAGACTAAAATCGATTATGATTTTGTGAACATCACAGGGGAATATTCTATTTGTTATGAAGATGAAATCTTAGCCTCTGGTAGCAAGATTTTTAAGGTTGTGTCTAGGCACAAAAACCCACTTCTCCATTATTGGCAGTGGTTCAATATATTGTTACAACATAAAGGTGTCTATGATGTAATCGTATTGAATACAAATAGCTTAGAATACGTATTTCCTATCGTTTTAGGCAAGGTATTTGGTATACCGGTTCGAGTTATTCATAGTCATAATTCAGGCTTTGAAAACAAGCAAGGCTTGGCTCGTCGCCTCCTTGTAGGGATGAACAAGAAATTACTAGCCTGGAGTGCTAATTTGCGCTTTGCATGTAGTCAGTTTGCTGGGCAATGGATGTTTAAAGATTATCCATACCATGTTATTTACAACGCCATTGATATTCACAAATATGATGCGGACTTAGCCGTTCGCAATGAAATGCGCCAAGCTTTAAACTTAGATACAGCGCTAACATTGCTACATGTAGGGCGTTTTTCGTACCAAAAAAATCACTCCTTCTTGTTGGATATTTTCAAAGAAGTACACAGTATTCAGCCTGATTCTGTGCTATTACTCGTAGGGGATACGAGTGAAGAGAGTGAATTTTTAAGGGATGTAAAAAGGAAAATCAAGGCTTATGGTTTAGAAAATTCCGTACGCCTCTTGGGTAGACGAGATGATGTAAACCGCATCATGCAGGCCGCCGATGTATTGGTGATGCCTTCCTTTTTTGAAGGACTTACCGTGGTAGGCATCGAAGCACAAGCCTGTGATTTGCCACTGCTTTTATCCGATACAGTAACTAAGGAATTAGGATTGTTACCATCTACCCGATTTATTTCCTTAGACGCCGGTGCTAAGGCGTGGGCAGTGGTGATTGTGAATAGTAAACAACATAATAGACGCAGTCGTTATGAAGAATTAAAAGCAGCAGGCTATGATATTGTGTTTGAAACAGAACGTGTAGAGAAGTTATTGATAGACGCCTATCATGACCTAGCATAATAGTTGGGGGAGAAGGAATGGATTTAGCATTACAACAAGCCATTGATGCACATCCGGTCATTACATTTGATGTATATGATACGTTATTGCATCGAATTATTTCTAAAGATAGAGATTTATGGAAATTAGTAGATCAAGAGTGGGAAAAAAGATTTGGAATCAAATCTTTTAACTTTTATGCAGAACGTAGCAAAGCAGATAAGATTGCACGAAAGGCATATGATTATTCTGAAGTTAATATTGATGAAATTTATGAACATTTATCTAAACTTATAGGTGAAGATAATGCAAAGCGTTGTAAAATTTTAGAATTAGAGTTTGAACATACTTTGGTTATACCGAATAAACCAGTTGTTGATGCATTTTATTATGCACTTAGCAGAGGTAAAGATGTTTATATAATTTCAGATATGTATTTGCGATACAGCGATATTGAATCTGCATTACATCATATAGGTGTTAATGGTTATAAGAAATTATTTGTTTCTTGTGAATATCGAGCTACTAAACATGAATCTGGAGAACTTTATAAAATTGTTTCTAAAGATATTAATGTAGATGTTACCAATATCTTACATGTTGGTAATGATAAGAACGCGGATATTAACAAAGCAAGAGCTATTGGGGCAGACACGTATTGGGTCAGAGAGCAATTAAATACTCATTATATAGATGAAAAAAAATCAGGTATATCTTTAGACTTCTCTATATTAAATGGGTTTATTAGTAAATACAGTAAAGAAGAGGATAATCTTGCTTATAAATTGGGTTTTGAAGTTTTTGGTCCTATTGTTAGTGGTTTTTTGTCTTGGATAGGACAATATAAAATAAAAGAAAAACTAGATAAAGTTATTTTTTTGGCCCGAGATGGCTATATATTAGAGAATATTTGTAAAGAAAATCATATACTAGGTGATACAGAATATTTTTATTTATCTAGACGATCTATGATTGTTCCTATGATTCAATATCAGGAGACTTTGGAAGATATCTTAAATTTGTATAAATCTTGGCCAACAAAAAGTTCTGCTACTATAGTATTTGATAAATTAGGTTTGGATAATGACCTTAATTTATTGCATCAATTTGGCATTAATGAGTCAGAAGAATTTACAAAGCAGGATTTAATTCAAGATAGTCGAATAGTAAACTTATTTGAATCTGTAAAATCTACTGTATATGAAAACTCTATTAATGAATCTAATTTGCTAAAACAATATATAGAGTCTTTAGGATCTAATATTCGTATTGGTGTTGTCGATTTAGGCTCTGGGACTATTTATAATGGTCTTGTAGAATTTACTAAATTTCATAATATAGATATTGAATGGATTCCATTATACTTTCAAAATACACAATGTCCTAATTATTCTTATATGGATATTGATAATAATCTTAATTTAAAGAGTGCATTACGTTTTGGATATCTATTTTTAGAAATTTTCTTTACGGCTCCGCATGGAACAACTTTGGGTTATATTAATAATTTAAATAAGGTACAGCCAGTATTATCAAAATATGAGTATGATACTTGTTCTGATAAATATAAAAGTAGATTGTCAGATTTACATAGTGGGGCAAAGGATTTTTACAATGTATTTCCTCATCAACTAGTAGATGAGACGTCTAGTTCAGTTATTTTTTCTAATATAGAGACCTTTTTACTACATCCGAGTAATTTGGATATAGAATACTGGGGAGAATTTCCATTTTTTGAAAACTATTATATTTATAATTCAATGATTAAAAGTAGAAATATAGTAGAATATATAAAACATCCCAAATTATTAGTATCTGATATGCGGAGTAGTTTATGGCTATCAGGTTTTCTAAGAAAATTAATAGGAAATAATTTAGGAATTGAGATTATATCAAAATTTTATCTACTTAAAGCTAAGTATATGCAATAGGTATATTCAATGAAAATAAAATTTAAACTAATGGAAAATATTGCATCTTTACTTACTGTAAAAGGGCTCCAATATATTCTGAGCTTTATTACCTTCCCGTACTTGGTGCGGGTACTACATGTTGATGGCTTTGGTCAGCTCGCATTTGCTACAGGCGTGGTGCAGTATTTATTACTGTTTTCTAACTTTGGCTTTGACCTCAGTGGACCTAAAAGTATCGCGCGCCATGATCGTGGGCCAAAGAGGGGCTTTTATTTTAGCTCTATCATGGGGGCTAAGCTCTTTATCCTCGCCGTTATAACTGCTGTATTTGGGATATTGATGTTCATCCTATCTAACTGGTTCAACTATAATGCACTCCTCTATGGGGCAGTGTATTTAAATGTTATTGGTACGGCTCTGTTTCCCATATGGTTCTTCCAAGGGATACAGAAGATGCGTTACATCACCTTTGTTAGTATCTTAGGTCGTATCGTATCGGTAGCGGGGATTTTTATTTTTGTAAATACCTTAGATGATATCGTGTGGGCTGCATTCTTTCAGTCTATTACAAATGTAATTGCAGCGGTATTCTCGTGGATCATCATTTACAAGGAATATCCAGATATTCTAATGAGGATTAAATGGTGCCATATTAAATGGGCTATCAAGGATAGCGTTCCTTACTTTGGCTCTATGGTGGCTATTAATCTCTATACTAGCTCTACCATCGTATTCCTCGGTTTAGTAACGTCCGACTACGTGGTGGGCATCTATACGGCGGCAAACCGCATTATCGATGCTTTCAGAGGCGGCCTAAGTCCTGTAGTAGACGCCTTATATCCATTTGTTAATAAAATCGCCAAGGAATCCAAGGAACGTGCTCAATCAGTGTTGCGTAAAGCGACCATCATTCTTTGTTCGGGTACATCCTTGCTCTGTATTGGTATCTTTGTAACTGCTAAATGGTTGGTGTACTACATTCTTGGACCAAGCTACGAGGAGTCTGTATCGGTGCTACAAATATTAGCATTCTTGCCGTTAGTGGTTATTACTAGCAATATTTATGGCCTATTCGGCATGATATCCTTTGGTCATCAAAAGGAATTTGTTACGATTTTAGTTCACTCTGCTATTTTAGATTTATGTATCGTCTTCCCTTTACTCTATTACATGGGGGCCGATGGCGCAGCATTGACCATGCTTTTAACAGAAATCTATGTACTATATAGATGTATCGAGTTCGTAAATGCTAGCGATTTTAGATTTTTATAAGTAAATAAAGAAGTGAAAGCATATGAATACATATATTTTAAAGGACCTTAAACAAAAATGGTGGCAAATTGCCCTCGTCGGCATTATATGTGCCCTCATCATCATTGTGTCCCGCACCATTTTGATAAAACCGACTATGGTTCATGGACCTATTAATGCATCTGTTATTTTTACAGTAGATAATAAAACCCCAGATGCTATTGTGAAGGATGATCTTCATTTAAAAGGAATGCTTCAATCCCAAGGTTTTATCATGGGCTTTATGAAGCAAAGCTCTAATGATCTTGATTGGTCTAAACTCAACTCCAATTGGGGTACTATGGATGCGGTCAATCAGTTTAAATGGTATCAACAACATATCTTTGTAAATACAGAAGATCCTAAAATTTATGAGCTGTATATCATGTTTAATCCAAACGATGTACAAGATCCGGATTATACGAAGGCTCATTTGGATATTTTAATTAATCAGTACATTAGCTATGCCAATAGCAAGGTACAAGCTATCAATCCAAACTATTCCGTACGCCTTGTAGATAAACAAATCATAGGAGGGAATGCGCAATTCCAAAACGAAGGCTTCCTTCCTGTGAAGTACGGCATTGTAGGCTTTGTATTAGGTGGTATGGTTATGACTTTATTGATTTCTGTAACAGCTGTAAGGAAGTATCGTCATGGTAGATAGCCAATTTTGGTTTATATCGCTGTCTCTATCATCAGTTTTGCTCTTGCTAGTGACACTATATGCACTAGATTTCGATTTATTGTCGCCTGTGATTGCCACCCAATCGTCTTTAACGATTGCCAGTATTCTGTGTACCATCATGGTGAAACAGTGGCAACTACCCATGCACGGCAGCACCGTAATACTCTTGATTACCGCCCAAATAGTGATGACCTTAGGCTCTCTCTATGTGGCCCATTGTTTGAACGATAGGTCTTTGGTGAAAGCCACTATATCTTCACAGTCTATGAGTGACGTATATATTCCTATATATCGTCAGTGTATCCTGTGGGTTTTACTAGGCATCATTTTAGGGTTAGCAGGTCATGAGATGTACACCTTGGCTGAGAAGGCGGGTAATAAGAACGGCATACTTGGTATAGCTAGTTCTATTCGACCTTATATTATGGCTGAAAGTTCTACCATAAAGCCATCGCGGTGGATGGCGTATTATCAAATCTTAGTGCAACAAATAACATATTTATCAATATTCGTCTTTATTCAGCGCACCGTCTTTAAAGCGTGGTGCTGGACTAACCTATGTTATTTAATACCTTTACTATTTTTCTTCCCCTTTGTGTATTTAACAACAGGGCGCATCTTGGTTATTACTCTTGTTATATTCATTTTTACCGTTGTTGGACATGCTATGTATCGCAAGTATGAAGGTTTGGCGTATGCGAAGAAATTGCTCACAACGGCAGGAGTATCCTTTGTTTCCTTCTTCCTATTATTCGTCGTACTAGGCGCTTTATTTGGGAAGGGTATTAGTGCTAATAAATCGGCTTTTGAGATTTTGGCACACTATGCAGGTATATCCTTATCGGCGTTCGACGTAATTTTACAGTATCAATTGGCGGACTCTACCTTGATTGGTCAAACCATCTTCGTTGGTCCCTATGGTAATTTGAATACTCTTGGTTTTAATCTTCCTAAGCCAAGTATTTTCTTATTCTTTACCTATTTCTACAATATTGATACTAATGTATATACGTCGTTGATGCGGTATTATCACGATTTCTCTCTCTTAGGTATGTATCTATTTGCGTTACTCATCATTTTAATCTATACGATTTTGTATTATCTGTGCAGACAGCGCAATAGCATTCCTATGATATTGGCATATGCCACATTTGTGTATCCTCTATACTTGTTCTACGTAGATGATCGAATCTTTATAGACTTCTTTGGGACACAAATCATTTATGTCCTAGTATTGCAGTTTATTTTGATTAAAGTGCTCTACAAATTCAAAACTTAATTGGGGAATAATAAAAGACTAATGTTTCAAATCAGTGGATTTGAGCATTAGTCTTTTTTCATGTCCATAATGTAGCAGACCTTATAAAGCAAGATATCGGTATGGGATACGATATACGGAGGATATACAGAAGAATATCTATAGGGGGTACACATATAGATGAGGTGTAGAGGATATACAGAAATTGTTTATTGATTATTATAAGAAATAGGTAAGCACTATAAAATAATTACATTTAATTAAAATGAGGGAATTGGTGAAAATTTTAAAAATAAACTATAGATATTTTAATATTATAAGCTATACTATCTATATTGAATTTATTGAATATCAAATATTAATGTTTGGGGTTAGTTTAATTCAGATTTGATAAATATTGAGGGAGAGAATATGAGTACTACATTTATGTTGATGAATAATCCAATGGATTTAATTATGAATCTAGTGGTAGATACTACAGTTGATACAGATCAAATGGTATTAGAAGGTGCTATTGAAAAGTATAAAGTTGATTTTGACGCAGTATCTAAACAAGCTATTTTTACTTTTAGAATGTATGGCGGTTCTAGGTTCTATAAACTACGGATTGTTGCAGATGCTAGAAAGAATTTAGAAGAACTTACTTCTACAGAGCACTTTTTCCAAGTTGTAAATATATTAGGCCTTACGATTAATATGGCTAAGTCTAAAAAGAAATCATTAGCCATTAAGGTGGATATGGAAAACTCTTATGTATATCTTGAAGACTTGAGTTCTAATGATGGAACTATACATAAATTTCATGGTTGGTTGGAACATTAAAATTTAATATTTATATTATTTTACTCATCATATAGATCTATGAATTTTGTTCTATATGGTGAGTTTTATTTTATATGCGTTATATTCTCATATATATTTTATATTTTATGGTGTATATGCTGATAAATAGGTGAAGTGCCTTATCATATAGTCATTAAAGTTGCTAGATGTTTATCATAGAGTTTGGAGAGATGTTTGATGTTTATAGAATGAGAGGTCGTGCGTATGAGAGAAAGCAATATTGAATTGCTGCGCATTGTTTCGATGGTGCTGATTATTATGCATCATTTCAGTGTGCACGGAACATTTCCCTTTACGCCAGAGTTAACATTTAACAAAGTATTCCTTCAAGTCTTTGGCCTTGGTGGTAAGGCTGGTGTAGTGGCTTAATTTGCCGCATACTACATTTGACTTTAAGCATATCTTTTCCTTTATCGTATTTTATTCGATGGGGGCGTACATCAAACTATATGGGACCTCTATTAAACTGTGCGGTTCTTCATTGTAGCACTCATTTTCATAGTTGGTATGGTGGTAGACTATATGCGGTTAGCTTTCATAGAAAAACCTATTATGAAACGCATTACGTTGTACATTGACAGCTGTCAATCGTGGATGGAGAAGAAGGTGCCATTTTAATGCGATTTTCACCGTTTTTTGGTATAATAAGCAAGTATTCCAACGATAAAACGGAGGTAATTCTAATGCGTAAATTCTTATATATGTTAGCGGCTCTTCTCGTGTTAATCGGCATTAATACACATGATGTAGAAGCTCGTACGGATGTATATGCCACAACCTATAACGGCAATAGCTGGTATGTAGACCAAGACTCTGTAAAGAGAGTAGGGGATGTACTTAATTTCACAGTATATACGACATCTGGTCTTAGCTATAAGGTCACATCTAGCGATAATAATTATTACAATGCAGATGTATTCTACTATAACAACAAACTCGTTTCAGACAATGGTCAATCCGTCTGGAAATCCCCAGGTATGATGGCGGCCATGCGCGTGGCGCGTAAATAAAAAAGATAATAGGTTTAGTACGTTTAGTACGTAAATAATAGAAATAAAGGCAGCGAGATAATCGCTGCCTTTTGGTTGTTGTCTTTAGACTGGTTCGCGATGTAGTCGCGAATCATAAAACCACCCGCTATGCGGGTGCGGCAACGAAAGTTATACAAAAAAATCACCTTGCTTAAGTATAATGTAGGTGTTCAAGCCGCATTATATGCAAAAGAAAGGTGATTTTATATGGCAACAAAGACACAGAGCCTTGCGCACACAAAATGGTTATGCAAATACCACATAGTATTTACACCTAAGTATAGACGTAAAGTTATATATAATCAATACAGAAATAGTTTGCGTGAAATACTGAGACGTTTATGTGAATATAAGGGCGTCAAGATTATAGAGGGGGAGCTTATGGCAGATCATGTACATATGCTAGTATTAATCCCACCTAAAATATCAGTTTCATCTTTTATGGGATATCTAAAGGGTAAAAGTGCGCTAATGATGTTCGATAAACACGCAAACTTAAAGTATAAATTTGGAAATAGACACTTTTGGTCTGAGGGATATTATGTAAGTACGGTGGGTTTAAATGAAGCAACCGTAAAAAAATATATACGTGAGCAAGAGTTACATGACCAAATGAAAGATAAACTTAGTGTAAAAGAATATGAGGACCCTTTTAAGGGTAGCAAGTAATACATATCCCCTTTAAGGGGAGCGTTACGAGTCAATGGCTATGCGGCTTGAACGTAGTGAAAGCCAGCGCCTTTAGACGCTGGCCTAGTACTACGGGCTTATAGCCCGTGAGCAAACCACCCGTTTTACGGGTGGTCCTGATTTATAATACAACATATCAGTATTGTTTATCTGTATTTGACGATATATAACATAAATCCTATAATATAAGAAGATAGCCAAGCGAGTAGAACCGTCGGGCTCATCTCAAGAAATAAATACGTGATGAAATGGCCTTTCAGTTATCCAGTTACTGGTAACGAAGGGCTATTTGTCTTTTCCAAGACAAATAAGCGCCACAAGTGTTCCAAAGGCAATGATAGGCTTATAGGACAAAAAGTGTGTGTAAAAACCCTTATAACACTAGATATTTACTAGTGTTATAAGGGTTTAATCTTTTTCTGGAGAAGTTTGAGGGTGGACAAAAAGTGTGGGTGAAAACATCAATTAACCCTTGTAATTACTGACTAAAATGAGGTTATATCTTCCTATATATAAACAAATATGGAGGAAGAGTTTATGCGACAAATAAAATGTCCTGATTGTAATGAAAAATGTATTAAACATGGTGTTTTAAAATCTGGTTCTCAGCGTTGGTTTTGCAAACATTGTAAGGTGGCATTTACCGTTAAAATTAATAATTTAAGTAAAGAGTTAAACCTATTCTTGAATTGGTTATTCAGTACCGATATTCAAGCTGATATGCCTGGTAAAGGTCGTATATTTAGGCGTAAAACCGCTAAATTTTTGTCCATATGGCCATTGCCACCAATAGTGGAAGAAGTACATGATGTGGTATATCTACCGTTATGAGCATGCTAGAGCTTGGCAGTGCTTAATGGAACGGATTGTTGAACCTAAAGTCGTTGTGTCTGATGGTGCTAATGGTTTACCTAAAGCATTACGAAAAGTTTGGCCTCATAGTA
>NZ_CAUTZP010000008.1:0-89639 GCF_963543145.1 uncultured Veillonella sp.
GAGCGCCTGCCTTACAAGCAGGATGTCGGCAGTTCGATCCTGTCATCGTCCACCAACGTAAACGGTTATCTTCGGATGACCGTTTTTTAGTATCTAACAAGTACATATGGTTAAAAAATACATATGGTCATAATTAAATATATATAGTCATAAATAAATACAATCATAAGAAAATACGTACAATTATAAGAAAATAGAAATGGTCATGTAAATAAAGGAGTACAACTGTTATAGTTGTACTCCTTTTACTATCATGTTTTTGTTGTAATGCTTATAGAGAGACTCTGTATTTCTGTTTATCGTGGTGCGTACATGATGATATATACACCTACGAGGCAAACGAGTCCACCGATGATATCATAGGTGTCTGGTCGCAAGCCGTCTATCAGCCAGCCCCATAGAATAGAGAGGGCGATGAATACGCCGCCGTATGCTGCGTATACTTTGCCAAAGCTTGCTTCTGGTTGGAAGGTAGGAATGATACCATATAAAAATAGAATGATGGCGCCTGCGATTAAATAGAGAGGGCCTTTATCATCGCGCATGTAAAGCCATACAAGATAACCGCCACCAATCTCAGCAAGTCCTGCTAGTATAAAGAAGAGAATAGATAAGAGCATAATAACCTCACTGTATCTTACTGCATTAATTGAAATCTATTCTCTATTTTACAACTTAAAATGTAAGGGGGCAATTGTTTTGTATAGATAGGATATTTCTTATAGATAGGATCTTTGTTGGTTATAGAAAAACCCTGCATATCAAAAGATATACAGGGGTATATTGATTGTTACAATCGTGGTGGTGATTCGCTATGTACATAGTCCATAAAGGTATGCATAGTTTCTGTTTTGGAGTTATTTTTCTTGAATGCGAAGCACACTTGTAGTTTGAATGGTTTTTCTAAAGGTACAAAACCATCAGTAATGTTTAAGGAATTTAAAATTTGCCGTGCTACGATGCAACCGGATTTATTCTTTTGGCAATAGTCGATCATTGTGTAAGGGTTGGATAGACGGCTACCACGGATGTGTAGGTTTTGTTGGCCGTTGCCCACGTAGTTTTTCAATGTGCGATACATGAAGTATTTAGGCGGATACATGAGCAAAGGTTGTTGCTGAATCGCTTTCAAACTAGCGGTTTCCATGCCTTCTACTAAATTTGGAGCATAATATACGAATTCGTCCTCTCTAAGAGCGGTAGATTCGTATGCGGACATATCTTTGTTGTTTGGTAAATAGAGTAGAGCGATGTCGATACGATTTTCGCGCAAGTCGAGCATTAACTCTTCTTCTTCCATGTCATAGATGCTAACAGAGAACTCAGGATGGTTTTGGAAGAAGTGGGATACGTAACCGTTTAGACGAATATCGCCTAAACTACGGAGTACACCGATATTCAAAATCGGACGTTCTACCTTGCTGGCTAAGCGGATAGATTGAATGGCACGTTCTAATGTATCAAGAACTTGTTCTGCTTCTGGTAAGAATAATTCGCCTTCTGGCGTTAAACGGCTACCTCTTGTAGAACGGGATATTAATTTCACGCCAACTAAACGCTCTAATTTTTTCATTTGAGCGCTAAAAGCTGATTGTGTGATATTCATAGATTGTGCTGCTAATGTAAAGCTTCCTGTTTTATTATAAGTGATAAAACTTTGTAGCTCTTGCATTGTAGGTAACTCTTTCATGTTATTCCCCCAATTTTGTTATAAGAATCCAATGATAACTATTACCTTACTTATTAATATTGTAGCATACTATAATTGTTTTTTCATCTAAATCTATAAAATATGATGAAGCATGCACAATCGATATAGCGAGCGGTATTATCATAAAAAAGTGTAATTAAAAATTGTGATTATGCACTTATTTCAATAACTTTCACAATTATCATTAATTGACATAAGTAAATGAAAATGATATTATACATGGGTACCATTATGTGTCGGTACAAGTTTATATTAATCTTATGAGGTGATAATCACATGGCAACGAGAAGAGAGGCTCGATTCAAACTTTGTCGTCGCTTTGGTGTGAACGTATTCGGTCACGCAAAAGCCTTGAATCGCGTCAAAAAAGACCAACGTCAGAAGAAAATGTCTGAGTATGGCACACAATTATTAGAAAAACAAAAAGTTAAAGCTTACTACAACTTGCTAGAACGCCAGTTCGTACGCTATTATGATAAAGCGAAAAAAATGCAAGGTATTACAGGTGAAAACATGTTAATCCTTTTGGAACAACGTCTTGATAACCTTGTATATCGCATCGGTTTCGGTAACTCCATTCGTCAAGCTCGTCAAATGGTAAACCATGGCCACATCTTGGTAAACGGTCGTCGCGTAGACATTCCATCCTACTCCTGCAAACCAGGCGATGTAATCGAATTGCGCGAAGCATCTCGTGACAACGAAATGTTTAAAACTAACTTCCAAGAACTTCGTTCTTTCGAACTTCCTTACATTGAAAAAGACTTGGAAGGCTTCAAAGGCACTTTAACTCGTCTTCCTCAACGTGAAGAACTTCCTATCGAAGTTAACGAAACACTTATCGTCGAATTGTACAACAAATAATTTGGCGCAAAAATCCGCAGTGCAACGCACTGCGGATTTTTTATATATTATGTGTGTATTATTTATAAAAGGGTAAGTCAAATAATTATCATAAAATCTATCTTTCTTGGT
Organism: uncultured Veillonella sp.; assembly: GCF_963543145.1. Taxonomy (GTDB): domain Bacteria; phylum Bacillota; class Negativicutes; order Veillonellales; family Veillonellaceae; genus Veillonella. The sequence goes on from NZ_CAUTZP010000008.1 coordinate 2,687, forward strand.
TTAATCGAGTATAGCCTATTATAATTACTGTACTTATAATTATTCCCAGTCCACATATAAAAAATATATAATGTAGTGGTAATACATTTGCTAAGTTTGTAAATATAGTTATTGATAATATTGATCCAATTGAGAAGCCTGTACTTACAGAACCGCTAGCTAATGTTAATTCTTCCTGTGAAAAAATAGATTGTATATATGCATGAACTAAAACAACGGCTGTAAATAATAATATTTCAGATATACTATATAGAATATATAGTTGTTCTATTGTTTTTATATAGCCTATAAAAAAAATACTTCCTCCGTATAGTATAAAAAGAGGGAACAAAATCTTTTTAAAACTCGTTGCTAAATTAATGGTAAAATATTTAGCAAGAATTCCAAAAATAATGAATGATGCCAATCTAGAGATTGTTTGCGTATATCCATACTGACTATCAGTTAAATGTAAGATGTCTTTAATAAATATTAATAGTAGAATCGGTATACACATATAAAATATTCTGGCTAATATACCCAAATAAACTATAAAATTAATTTTTTTATTTAGAAACAATAACTTATATCCTTTTAATAAAAGTTGAATGCGATCATATATGCTTTCTCTAATGGTTTTTTTGGAGATAGTTGAGTGTGACTGTATTCTTACATTTTTATTTAAACGATAAAGTAGGTAGGCTGAAATAATATAAGTAATTGCATCAATAACGAATACTAGCGTTAAAGAGTAATTAATTATAACGCTAAATAATAAGGAACCACTTATCAAAGCCAAACGATTAATAGACCGAAGCAGTGCATTGAATTTGACTAAATCATTTGTAATATTAGGTACAAAAGAAAGTCTAGCGATTCCTAAAATTTTATTATTAAAACCTATAAGAAAAGCTATGATATATACTAGATATAGGTTATCTATGAAAACAAAAATTAATAATATTAAACTTGAAACTATTTCAGGAACTACCATAGACCACATTAAGCCTTTTTCTTTTACTAGTATCCCTAAAAATGGGCCTAATAACATTCCAACTAATAATGTCGCTATTGTAACTGCCCCTGTATTAAAGGGACTGTGGGTGGTATTGAATATATATGTTATAAAGCCTAATGTTGTTGCTGTGCTTCCCATTGTTGAAAAGAATAGGGCACTATTTAAGAGAAATGAGTTTTTGTTTTCTAGATTCATACTATCATCTCCTAGGTTATAGAAGTATAGATATAATATGTATTGTTTTACAGAATCTAAGTTAAGTTTTTATCAATTTTTGATATTATATATTCATAATTCTATATAAATATATAAATTTCCTGCACAATATAAAGTAATATGTAATATAAGTAGGTTTCTGCTAATGAAAGATAATAAAGGGGACTATTCATTTTTATTATTTAGAGGAGATTAATGGATTATATACGTGTTGAGTTAGAAGAAAAATACATTGCAGATGTTGAGCCTCGGGAAGAGTGTATAGCTTTTAGTGTATATATTAAAAGTGGCGACTTTTCCGGTCGAGGCACATTTGTTTATACTGTAAATGAATTTAGAGAGTTAATCAGTCAACTCAAATTAATATATATTACATTAGATGGAGATGTTCGTATTGCTTATGATGATTCGGATGATTATGTCCATATTATATGTAAATCATACGGACATATAAAGGTAGAAGCTCAATTAGGCGGCAGTTGGCGTGATAATTGGGTTAAACTTCTTCTTAATACTGATCAGACCGTATTGAATGACGTAATACAGCAGTGTAATTCTATACTAAAAAAATAATTTGATGACAGCATATTACTACTAAATTTTAATTGACACAAACCCATAAAATCTGTATACTATTTTGAGTAAGCTTTAGTCGTGTTTCCATTAGCCCCGGAAGCAAAGGACAAGCTGATTTTGGTAGAATTATGACGTTATTAGGAGGATATGCAGCATGAAAACTACATTTATGGCCAATCCGAACACAATCGAACGGAAATGGTATGTTGTTGACGCTGAAGGTAAAACTTTAGGACGCCTTGCTGCCGAAGTTGCAAAAGTTCTTCGGGGCAAAAATAAACCAACTTTCACACCACACGTAGACACTGGTGACCATGTGATCGTTGTAAACGCAGAAAAAATTCGCGTAACTGGTAAAAAATTAGAGCAAAAGGAATACTTCCGTCATTCTGGTTATCCAGGTGGTGCTCGTTTCACTAAATTGTCCATGATGCTTGAAAAACAACCTGAACGTGTTGTTGAAATGGCAGTTCGTGGTATGCTTCCAAAAAACAAATTGGGTGCACAACAATACCGTAAATTAAACGTATACGCTGGTCCTGAGCATCCACATGCAGCTCAAAAACCAGAAGTTTTAGAAATTTCCGTACGATAATCTAGAGGGAGGAACATATAATGGCAGTAGCACAATATTACGGCACTGGTCGTAGAAAATCTTCCGTTGCTAGAGTTCGTCTGGTACCGGGCACAGGTAAAATCACTGTTAACAAACGTGAACTTAATGATTATTTCGGTCGCCAAACTTTGGAATTGATCGTAAAACAACCTTTGAATTTGACTAACACAGTTGAACAATATGATGTTATCGCAACTGTAGCTGGTGGCGGTCCTTCCGGTCAAGCTGGTGCAATTCGTCACGGTATCTCCCGTGCGTTATTGGACGTAGATGGCGAACTTCGTCAATCTTTGAAAAAAGCAGGCTTCTTGACTCGTGACCCACGTATGAAAGAACGTAAAAAATACGGTCTTAAAAAAGCCCGCAAAGCAAGCCAATTCTCCAAACGTTAATATTTGGAAAACAGGGTATTACATCTGCAGACAATGTCTGCAGGTGTTTTTGCATTATAGACTGCTTATAGCTTAGTCTTATTTTTAGTTTTGGGCTTATAGGATAACAGTATTGTTTTGAATTTATAAGGTTATGTAATTCTGTCATTTACAGGGACATTTAATTCTCCTATAATAGAGGTATAATAATCGAATTTTTTCGAAAATAGATTTTTATATAGGAGAAATCATATGATTTATAATACAATTCAATACGTAGTGGACAACGGTATTGGTACGTTGACATTTAATCGTCCTACTGTGGCGAATGGTTTTAACATCGAGATGTGCAAGGAGATCCTTGAGGTTTTAGATAAAGCACACAACGATGAAAGTGTCCGTGCATTGCTTATCAATGCAGAAGGTAAGGTATTCTCTGCTGGTGGCGATTTAACAGAAATGGAACGCGCTGTAAACGAAGGCGATACAGAGTCTTTATTTGAAATCGTTGAGTTAGTAGCTCAGATTTCTATGGCTATGAAACGTTTGCCTAAGCCTGTTATCATGAGCCTTCAAGGTGCTGCGGCTGGTGCGGCTTTTAATATGGCATTGGCTGCCGATTTTGTTGTAGCTGCTAATAACGTACGCTTTATTCAAGCTTTCGTAAACGTAGGTCTTGCTCCTGATGCAGGCGGTTTATTCTTGTTGACTCGATCCATTGGCATGAACCGTGCTATGCATATTGTTATGACTGGCGAAGCTGTTTCTGCTGAAAAAGGTAAGGACTGGGGCTTCGTGTATAAGGTGTGCGAACCAGAGGATTTAGAAACTGCTACAAGACGTCTTGTTGAAAAATTAGCTAAAGGTCCGGCACAATCTTACCGCGTTATGAAAGAAATGATGTGGAACAGTTTCCTCTCTGGCTGGGAAGAGTACAAGAAGTTTGAAGTAGAAAATCAATGTTCTTTAGGACTTTCCGAAGACTTTAAAGAAGGCGTAAGAGCTTTCACAGAACGTCGTCGTCCTAAATTTGGTCAAAAATAATAATTATTCTCTTGTAATTCTATGAAATATCATGTAATTTATAAGCAGGTACTAATATAATTCGAACCGATGTGGCTCCCTATATTGAGTTACATCGGTTTTTGCTTTCATTACGATGCAAAAGTGTATATAATAGTACTATTATAATAGTTTTAGGAGGTCATTATTACATGGCTCAAGATACAATTAAATGTTATGACAGCTCTAGTGAGGTAGTCCAAGCATTAGCCGAGGATTTCATTGCTTTCACCAATGAAGAAATCAGCCGTACGGAAAACTGCATTGTGGGGATTACAGGTGGTACTGTTGTAAATGGTTTGTTAGAATTACTTAACTCTCCTGAATATATTGAGCGTCTCAATTGGGAACGCATATTCTTCTTGTGGACTGATGAACGTTTTCTACCACAAGCACATGAGGATAATTACTTTAATCGCGTAAAACCTCATTTGCTATGCAAGGCAAAGGGGGCTGCCCATTTCTTACCTATCAATACGGATTCTAAAACCGTTGTGGAAGCGGCTGAAGAATATGAGAAAGAGGTTCACAATGTTCTCAAGGCGTGTAAGAAATCTGGTTTAGATTTAGCATTGCTTGATCTAGGCGAGGATGGCCATACAGCCGGATTATTTGCTGGATCTCACGCGCTTCGTGTGGCTGATCAAGATGTAGTGGCCGTAGAGGATGGCAAGGTATGGGAACGCATTTCTATGACATTCTCGTTCCTAGCTAAATCCGATGCTATTTGGTTCACTGTAACTGGTGAAAGTAAGCGTACTGCATTGACAAAGGTTTTGTACCAACGTGAGGACTACGAGGATTTAACTTGGGAAAAACGCATTGGTCGTACATTGCCTGGTGCTGTACTTTCACAAGAAGCCATAACCTGGTATGTGGACAAGTCGGCCTATAATGATGTACACTAGAAGATGTAAGTTTTAGTAAATATAAAGGAGATACATATGGGATCTATAGGAACACCTGAATTAATAGTTATATTAGTGATCGCTTTAGTTATCTTCGGTCCTGGTAAATTGCCTGAAGTCGGCAAAGCTATTGGCAAGGGCATCAATGAATTCAAAGATGCTATTTCCGGCCCTAAGAAAGCTGTTGATGAAACGAAAGAAGCCGTTAAAAAGGCAACTACGATTGATGTCACTGCAGGGGCTAAAAACGACGACAAACATAAAAAAGCTAACGATTAATAGGAGGTATCACTATGTGCAAAGATTGTGGTTGCGGTGAAGATAATGGCGTTGTAACAAAGGTATTTACTGTACCTGGTATGATGTGCAACAACTGTAAGGAAACTGTAGAAGGGGCATCTCTTGCGCTACCAGGCGTATTGAGCTCAGAAGTAAATTTAGACGATAAAACAGTAACAATTTCTTTTGATCCTACTAAATCTGCTGTAGAAGTTATTACAACAGCTATCGAAAAGACTGGTTTTGAAGTAACTGGCGTTGCAGATGGTGTTCAAAAACATAGTCATGGTTTACTAGGAACATTGAAACGTTTCTTCAAATAATCGAACCTTTGGTGCTGTATTGAAACATAGTTTCGATGCAGCACTTTTTTGTATGAAGAGGTAATATATGATACGCAAGTTTGATGCTAAAAATTTCAAGTGGGATGGCGTCGACACCTTGGTATATAAACAAGATGGTAGTCCTTTTAAAGATGTAACACGTCAAGTGCTATACGATGGTGCTTATGATATTCCATGCCAATTCCGTTATTTTGAATGTTTGCCAGGTGGCTATTCCACATTAGAATATCATGAACATACGCATATGGTTATGATATTTCGCGGTAAAGGTCAAGTTTTATTAGGCGACGAAATTCATGATGTAGAGTCTGGTGATTTTATTGAGATTCCAGGCAAGACAATTCATCAGTTTCGTGCTAATAAAGGGGACTATATTGGTTTCTTATGCTTGGTAAATCAAGAGCGGGATAAGGTTAAATTATTATCTCCAGAAGAAATGGAAACATTACAGGCAAACCCTAAGATCAAAGAATTCTTAGAAAGTTGCTAATATATATGGCGGTTATGTGTGATGACCGCCATATCGTTTTATAATTAACTGTAACTGTAACTGTAACTGTAATAGTAATAGTAATAGTTGAGGTGTGTAGTTTGTTAGGAGGTTCTATGAATACCTTTACACGTGCGGCCCTTACCGTTTTGGTGGGCTTAGTAATATGGTTCTTGCCTCATACGGAGGCAATCAAGCCTGAAGGGTGGCAGTTATTAGCTATCTTTACGGCTACAATTGTAGGCTTTATTTTGCGCCCTTGGCCAACGGGCATTATGGCACTCTTTGGTATTGTTGCAGCAGTAGCGACAAATTCTATTACTATGGTGCAAGCATTAGGTGGTTATGCAGAGGCGAATGTGTGGCTTATTGTAGCGGCTGTATTCTTTTCTAGAGGTATTATTAATTCTGGTCTTGGTAAGCGCATTGCCTATACTTTGATTCGTTCTTTCGGCACAAGCTCTTTAAAACTAGCCTATGCATTAGCTTGTACGGATTTGATTATCTCTCCTGCGACACCATCTAATACGGCGCGTGGGGGCGGTATCGTATTCCCCATCGTGCAAAATATTTCTTTAGCTTTTGACTCTGAACCATATGGTAAGACCGCTCGTCGCATTGGGGCGTACTTGATGACGACGGCTCACACTATTAATACCATTACTGTAACAATCTTCTTGACTGCATGTAGTGGTAACTTGCTCATTACATCTTTAGGGGCAAAATTATTTGGTTATGATATTTCTTGGTGGGAATGGTTCCAAGCGGGCGTGATTCCTGGTGTGATTTGTATGATTTTGATGCCTTGGTTCATCTATAAAATCTATCCACCAGAAATTAAAGAAACCCCACAAGCTGCGGCGATGGCTCAAAAAGAGTTAGATGCCCTTGGGCCTATTACAAAAGTAGAAATTTCTGTAGCTATTATCTTTGTCCTTTGTATTTTACTTTGGGCAACTGCGATTTGGACTAAGCTTCATCCAACGGTAGTTGCCTTGATGGGTGTTCTTGCGTGTGTAGTAACGGGCTCTCTTACGTGGGATGATATCTTAGGTGAACGCACTGGTTGGGATATCCTCATTTGGATGGGCACTCTAGTTGGCATGGCAGGCTTACTAGGTAAACTCGGTGTAGTAGCTGTCTTTGCAAACTATGTTAGCCAGCATCTTGTTGGTATCGACTGGTTCTGGGCATCCTTTATTATCTCAGCAATCTTTGTATACTCGCAATACTTCTTCGCTAGTGGTACGGCGCGTATTACAGCATTGTTCTCCGCTTTTGCAGCGATTCTCGTTGCCATGGGAGCACCAGTTCCGTTTACTATCTTGCTCTTTGGCTTGATGAACAGCCCTGGTTGTACATTAACTCACTATAGCTCTGGTGTAACGCCAATCTTCTTTGGTGCTGGTTATGTGCCTCAAGGTACATGGTGGCGCGTAGGCCTTGCCATTTCTGTGGTGAGCTTCCTCATTCACTTCTGGGGCGGCACATTTGGTATGTGGCTATTTGGTATCTTATAATATGAGAAATCCCTCACTATGATATGTACCCTTTTTACTGGTTGTCCAGTTAAGAGGGGGCATATCACAATGGTGGGGATTTTTTAGTGATATATGTACATTTTTATACCTAACTAGGTTTGCTATAGTTTTTTTATATGGTGAACTTCATAAAAAAACTATAGTAAATCTATAGAATTTATAGCGAATTATCTTGCGCGTCATATTATAACGTGTTATTATTATTCCGTGATTAATATTACAGATTATTTTAGGAGGAAACATGTTAGGTTTAGTCATTAGCTTATTGATTATTGCGCTAGTCGTGATTATTAATGACATTCGAATTATGAACAACAACTTAACACGTTTTTGTCTTAGAAGTTCCGCGAATGGGTTAATATACAATCAATAAGATTTTGGCTATATGGTTTGTTTCTTATGTGTATATTTTCCAAGGGGTACATAGGTCTATTTATGTATATAGGGATTCTGTAAACAAAAGGAATATCATTTGTAAACTTTTAAGACGATTCATAGGAATCGTCTTTTTTTATGCGTTATGAAAGCCGTCCAAGTGGATGCTTTCAAAAGTGAGGAGATTAACATGAGTTGTAGAAGTGACAATTTAAAAACAGGCGTAGCACGTGCACCACACAGATCTTTATTAAAAGCACTCGGTTTCGTAGACGAAGAATTAGGTAGACCGGTCATTGGTATTGCCAATTCCTTCAATGAAATCATTCCTGGTCATGTGGGCTTGAAAAATATTGTACAAGCCGTAAAAGACGGTATCCGCAACGCAGGTGGTGTGCCAATTGAGTTCAATACAATCGGTATTTGCGATGGCCTTGCAATGAACCATATCGGCATGAAATACTCCTTGGTTACACGCAATATCATTGCTGACTCCATTGAGGCAACGGCTATGGCAACACCATTTGATGCGATGGTATTCATTCCAAACTGCGACAAAGTAGTACCAGGTATGTTGATTGCGGCGGCTCGCCTTAATATTCCGTCTGTATTTGTATCTGGCGGTGCCATGCTCGCTGGTGTACATAAAGGCAAAAAAATTGGTTTGTCCGACGTGTTCGAAGCAGTAGGTAAACACCAAACCGGCGAAATGGGCGACGAAGAATTGGCAAGCATTGAAAATAATGCATGTCCTACATGTGGCTCTTGCTCTGGTATGTACACAGCTAATACAATGAACTGCTTAACAGAGGCTCTTGGTATGGGCCTTCCTGGTAACGGTACTATCCCTGCTGTATACTCTGAACGTTTACGTCTTGCTAAATTAGCAGGTATGCAAGCAGTAGAGGTATTAAAAGCAAACCTTCGTCCAAAAGATATTATGACTCGCGAAGCTTTTGAAAATGCAGTAGCACTCGATATGGCTTTGGGTGGTTCTTCTAATACAGCACTTCACTTGCCAGCTATTGCTCATGAAGCAGGTGTGCCTTTGTCCTTAGACGATTTCGATCGCATTGCTCAAACAACACCACAATTATCTAAATTGTCACCATCTGGTAAATACTTCATCGAAGACTTGTATGCAGCAGGTGGCGTATCTGCAGTATTAAAACGGTTAGCAGAAAATGGTCGTCTCCATACAGACTGCCAAACAGTAGCCCTTAAAACACAAGGTGAAATTGCTGAGGCTGCTTATGTAGCTGATGAAGACGTAATTCATCCTTGGGATAATCCAGTTCACGAAACTGGTGGTATTGCCGTACTTAAAGGGAACCTTGCTGAAGATGGTTCCGTTGTAAAAGCTGGTGCTGTAGATGCCGATATGCTCGTTCACTCTGGTCCCGCTAAAGTATTCAACAGCGAAGAAGAAGCAGTAGAAGCTATTACAGGCGGTAAAATTGTAAAAGGTGACGTTGTAGTTATTCGCTACGAAGGTCCTAAAGGTGGTCCTGGCATGCGTGAAATGTTAACACCAACATCCATGATCGCAGGTATGGGCCTAGATAAAGACGTAGCCTTGTTGACTGACGGTCGTTTCTCTGGTGCTACTCGTGGTGCATCCATTGGTCACGTATCTCCAGAAGCGGCTGCAGGTGGCACAATCGCCGTTGTAGAAGATGGTGATATCATCAACATCGACATTCCTAACGGCAAATTGGAATTGGCTGTATCCGATGAGGAAATCGCTCGTCGTAAAGCCGCATTGAAACCATTCAAATCCAATGTAACTGGTTACCTTAAAAAATACGCTCTTCACGTATCCTCTGCAGCACAAGGTGCTATCGAAGTATTTGAAGACTAATAATAGACTTTCATTAATACTGACTAGAGGAGATGGTGCAGATGCATAAGTTATATGATTTTATGGAGGCTCGTGAGCGACTCAACACAATCACGGTGAAAACAAAATTACTTCATAGTGATGTGTTCTCTGACGAGTGTGGTAATGATGTATATATCAAGCCAGAAAACTTACAAATAACAGGCTCCTTCAAGGTCCGCGGAGCTTATAATAAGATTGCAAAATTGACGGAAGAGGAAAAGGCGCGCGGTGTTATCGCCGCATCTGCTGGCAACCACGCACAAGGTGTGGCCCTTGCCGCAAAACGCCTCGGCATCAAAGCTACAATCGTCATGCCAAAACATACACCTCTCATCAAGGTGAATGCAACGAAACAATATGGAGCAGAGGTCGTACTACATGGTGAGATTTATGATGAGGCTTGCCAAAAGGCGATGGAGCTCCAACAAGAACACGGCTATGTCTTTGTTCATCCTTTTGATGACGAAGATGTTATCGAAGGGCAAGGTACAATTGCTCTTGAAGTTCTTGATGAATTGCCTGATGCGGATATCTTGCTCGTTCCTGTTGGGGGCGGCGGTATCGTGTCTGGTATTGCAGCAGCAGCTAAATTAAAAAATCCTAGTATCAAGATTATCGGTGTAGAACCAGAAGGCGCAGCTAGTGCTCTCGCAGCATTAAAGGCTGACCATCCAGTACCACTTGGTGAAGTGGCAACGATTGCGGATGGTACGGCAGTCCGTCAAATTGGGGAAACTACATTAGAGTATATTAAGAAATATGTAGATGAAATTATTACTGTTTCTGACTATGAATTGATGGAAGCGTTCTTGTTACTCGTAGAAAAACATAAGTTAGTAGCAGAAAACTCTGGTATTTTACCATTGGCGGGTCTAAAAAAATTAGACTGCCAAGGCAAAAAGGTAGTGGCAATTGTTAGTGGTGGTAATATCGACGTACTTACTATTTCCTCTATGATTAATAAAGGTCTCGTTTTGCGTGGGCGTATCTTTACTTTCTCTGTTAACCTTCCTGATAAACCAGGCCAGTTAGTGGCTGTATCTCAAATGCTTGCAGATGCCGATGCAAACGTAATTAAACTCGATCACAATCAGTTTAAAAATCTTGACCGCTTCCACGAAGTAGAATTACAAGTTACTGTAGAAACAAACGGTGAAGAACACATTCAACACATTATTGATACTTTCAAAAATAATGGTTACATTATTAAACGTTTAAATTCCAGCGAAATCTTGTCTGAATAGCTGGTTGAAAGGGTTCCTATGAGCGCAGAAACAATCAATGGGGCACGCATTGTCCTTGAAACATTACATCGCCTAGGTGTAACTGACATGTTTGGTTATCCAGGTGGCGCGGTAATTCCAATTTATGATGAAATTTATAGCTTCCCTGAAATTAAACATTATTTTGTTCGTCATGAACAAGGTGCGGCACATGCAGCGGATGGTTATGCACGCGTATCTGGTAAAGTAGGTGTATGTCTTGCTACGTCTGGCCCTGGCGCGACAAATCTTGTAACAGGTATTATGACTGCGTACATGGATTCTGTACCAATGATAGCCATTACTGGTCAGGTAGGTCGTCCTTTCATTGGTAAGGATTCCTTCCAAGAGGCGGATATTCAAGGTATTACAATGCCCATAACAAAGCATAACTATCTTGTACAAGATATTCATGATTTGCCTCGCATCATTAAAGAAGCGTACTTCATTGCAGGTACAGGCCGTCCAGGTCCAGTACTTATCGATATTCCAAAGGATATTCAAACAGAAAAAATATCCTTCGCAGAATACAATAAATTGTACGATACACCTATTCACCTTGAAGGGTATGATCCAACATATAAAGGCCATCAAGGTCAAATTAAGAAAGCGGCTACGCTTATTAAAAATGCGAAACGTCCACTTATTATTGCCGGTGCTGGTGTATTGAAATCTGGTGCTATGGATGAGTTAAAGGAATTAGCAGAAAAGGCTCAAATTCCAGTAACTAATACATTGGTAGGTTTAGGTGGCTTCCCAGGTAACCATGAGTTAGCTCTTGGTTTGGTAGGTATGCATGGATCTGTAGCGGCTAATAACTGCACAGAAGAAGCAGATTTAGTTATTGCTGCAGGTATTCGTTTCCACGACCGTATTACAGGTCATCCAGATTTCTTCTGTAAAAAAGCTAAAATTATTCATATTGATATTGATCCCGCAGAAATTGATAAGAATGTCACTATTAACGTACCAATCGTAGGTGATTTAAAGAGAGTTTTAACCGAACTCAATGCACTTGTGGAGCCTACAACTCATGAAGCGTGGATTGCACAAATTCGTGAATGGCAAGCAGAATATCCTATGGTAATTCCTGAATCCCAAGATGGTGTATTACATCCGCAATATGTATTATCTGAGCTTAACAAGATTGCTAAAGAGGATGCGGTTATCGTAACTGACGTAGGTCAACACCAAATGTGGGCAGCTCAATTCTTAACACACAAAAAACCTCATACCATTGTTACATCCGGTGGTGCTGGTACAATGGGGTATGGTTTACCGGCAGCTATTGGTGCTCAAGTAGGTGCCCCTAATAAACAAGTTATTCTTGTCGTAGGTGATGGTGGTTTCCAAATGACCTTCGAAGAGTTGATGATGGTTCGCCAATACAATTTGCCAATTAAAATTGTAATCATCAACAATGGTTACCTTGGCATGGTTCGTCAATGGCAACAAATCTTTAATAATCGCCGCTACTCCTATGTAGATTTGGAAGTGAGTCCAGATTTCTTGAAATTGGCTGATGCCTTTGATTTGAAAGCGGCTCGTCTAGATAATGTAGAAACTTTCAATAAAGATTTCAAATCTTACATTACATCTGATGAAAGCATCGTCTTGGATTGTCGCGTTGAGCGTGAAGACAATGTATTGCCAATGATTCCAGCAGGCGGCACTGTAAGCGGCATGATGGGTAAGAAAGGGGTGCTATAATGGCTAAAGAACATCAAGTCTTAGTAATTGCAAAAAATACAGCAGGCATTGGTGCACGTATTTTGGCACTCTTTAACCGTCGTGGTTTTAATGTTACAAAAATGACATCTGGCATTACTAATAAGCCAGGTTATGCGCGTATTACCCTCACCGTTGAGGCCGATGATCGTATCTTGGATCAAATTCAAAAACAAATTTATAAGCTCATCGATGTTGTAAAAGTTAAAGTTTTTGAAGATCATGATGTAGTATGTCGTGAATTGATGCTTATCAAGGTAAAAGCGTCTGCTACAACACGCTCTCAAATAGTACAAATTGCCGATGTATATCGCGGCAATGTACTTGATATTTCTCCAACGTCCATGATTATTGAAGTCATCGGTAGCGTTGAAAAGTTGCGCGGCTTCATCCAAATTATGGAAACCTATGGTATCCTTGAAATCGCAAAAACTGGTATTACAGCGATGAGTCGTGGAGAAAAAATGTAGGAGATGATAGAGTGGGGAATGAATTGCTCCATTATGAAAATGTCTGCTTTCGTCGCGATGGCAGACATATCCTAGACAATGTAAATTGGCATATAGAGGAAGGTGAACATTGGGCCCTTTTAGGTCTCAATGGAGCTGGTAAATCGACGCTTCTCAGCATGATACCAGCCTACCAAATTCCAACAACGGGCACCTTGCGTGTCTTTGGTCATGAATTTGGGAAATACGCATGGCCTAAAATCAAATCGAGATTAGGCTTTGTCAGCTCTACTCTGGCACAGTTTCAGTCTACCTTGGATAAGCAAGTGGTAGAGGATGTCATCATTTCTGGTGCTTTCAGTAGTATCGGTATATACCAAGAGGTGGCATCAGAGGTGCGTGAGCGAGGTATGCAATTATTAGCTGAGTTTGGGTTAAGCCACTTAGAAGGCCATCGTTTCCATACTTTGTCTGCTGGGGAACAGCGACGTGTATTATTGGCACGTTCCATCATGGCAAATCCAGATTTACTGATTTTGGATGAACCTTGCTCTGGATTAGACTTGCCGGCGCGAGAACAATTCTTGCGTACAGTAGCTAACTTGGTTGAGGAGCAACAGACACCGATTATCTATGTGTCACATCAAATTGAAGAGATACTACCAGCGATTACACATGTAGCCATCTTGCGAGAGGGAAAGATGATACATGCGGGGCCTAAACACTCTGTATTAACAGATGAAAATCTGTCTGATGTGTTTGGTATTCCCGTACAAGTTGTATGGAAAGATGATCGCCCGTGGGTGATTGTTCGGTAGTTATCAAATTTCTTTATCAGAGGCTTAAAACTTAGCTTACTGATACTAAATTAATGTACGCCACATCTTGCAAAAATTTGTTAGATTGTGTACAGTATATAGTAGTCAATATTCTATTGAATATATTTTGGAGGTTGTCTAGTATGGCAGGTAAAATTTTAGGTACTACAGTTTATTATGATGAAGATTGTAATTTAAGCAAATTGGAAGGCAAAAAAATTACAGTTTTAGGTTACGGTTCCCAAGGTCATGCTCATGCATTGAACTTGAAAGAAAACGGCTTTGACGTAACTATCGGTCTTCGTGCTGGTTCCAAAAGCTGGGCAGTAGCAGAAGAAGCAGGTCTTCCTGTAAAAGAAACTGCAGAAGCAGTTAAAGGCGCTGATATCGTTATGGTATTGATTCCAGACGAATTACAAGCAGACGTATATGCACAAGATATCGCTCCTAACTTGAAACAAGGTGCATACTTAGCATTCGCTCACGGCTTCAACATTCACTTCGGTAAAATCGTTCCTCGTGAAGATATCAATGTATTCATGGTAGCTCCTAAAGGCCCTGGTCATTTAGTACGTCGTACATACCAAGAAGGTTCTGGTGTTCCTTGCTTGTACGCTGTAGAAAAAGACCCATCTGGTGACACTGAAGAAGTAGCATTGGCTTGGACTTCTGGTATCGGTGGTGGCCGTGCAGGTATCTTGGAAACTAACTTCAAATCCGAAACTGAAACTGACTTGTTCGGTGAACAAGCTGTATTGTGCGGTGGTTTGACTGCATTGATTCAAACTGGTTTCGAAGTATTAACAGAAGCTGGTTATGAACCTGTAAACGCTTATTTCGAATGCTTGCATGAAATGAAATTGATCGTAGACCTTATCTACGAAGGCGGTTTCCAAAAAATGCGTAACTCCATTTCTAACACAGCAGAATATGGTGACTACTATGCAGGCCCTCGCGTAATTACTCCAGAAACTAAAGAAGCTATGAAACAAATCTTGGCTGATATTCAATCTGGTAAATTCGCTGATGAATTCTTGGCTGATTCCAAAAATGGTCAAAAATTCCTTAAAGAACATCGTGAAGCAGCAGCTGTTCATCCAATCGAACCAGTTGGTGCAGAACTTCGTAACTTGATGAGCTGGTTGAAATAAGAGCTTTATCTAGGTAATCTCTTATAAAGACACATATCAATTAAAAAGCGATCCCCTAGGGGGTCGCTTTTTTCTTTTTATAAGATATTTCTTGGTATTATACATTGCTATATCGAAAATATTGGCATAAGGTATGGTATAATAAAAAGTAATCTATGAAGGGAGAACGATATGGATTTTTACACATTGGCCTATGTTGAAAGTCAGGCTGTAGGGAGCCAAACATGGAGCTTTATCGTTTTTGTAGCTATTCTGTTAGCACTGCTCGTTTTGGGCGTACAAGTTCTGCGAAATGGCTTTACGAGTCGTTATCGTGATTTAATGATTATCTTGTCTTTAATAGTGGTATTTTTCCTAGGACTTGAGTACCAAGAGTATAATCGAATGAAAACATATTCTGAAGACTCTTCTCGTATGGCTCAATTTTTACATTCTTTTAGTGCTGATCGTTCTGTACCAAGTGAGCAATTAGCGGTTAACTCCTTAAAAATTCGCAATGGTATGATTTTGAAAGTAAATGATGCGTATTATGAAGTTCAATTTAACCCAGAGTTTTCAACCTATACGATTACCCGTGTATACAAGGTGAGCCCTACAGATCGAATCTATGATAAAGCGGACGTATTACCATAAGGAGGACCATATATGACAGAATCTATGGCCGTCTATGGGATGGTCTTTGCCAAACTCGCCATCGGTCTCTTGGCGATTATCTTACAAATCAACTTAATGGGGAAGGGCAATTTAGCGCCAACCTCCGCTTTAGACCAATTACAAAACTATGTACTTGGTGGTATTATCGGTGCCATCATTTATAATGACCAAATTGGTATTTTACAGTTTATGTTAGTCCTTATTTTGTGGACTATACTCGTAATGACTCTTAAATTCTTAAAAGGAAATCTTCGTTTCTTTAAAACAATTCTGGATGGACATCCAGTCATTGTAATTGAAAAGGGTCATATTCTAACTGATGAATGTATGCGTTATGGCATCCAAGCAGCGGAGCTTAAGTTAAAGCTTCGTACAGCAGGTGTTCAATATGTAACCGATGTTAAACGTGCTGTACTAGAACAAAATGGTCAACTCAGTATAGTTCAATTTGGGGAAGATAATATTCGGTTTGATCTCATTGATGATGGTCAAATTAATCAATTTACTCTTGATGTAATTGAAAAAGATAGAGAGTGGCTTGAACAAGAGGTACAAGCTCAAGGATATTCTATTAATGATGTATATATTGCGGAATATAATGGGGGCAAAGTTGTTATTTATCCATATGAACGTAAAAAACGTTCTAAATAGTAGATAGAGAAAGGAAACTAGTGAATCGTAAAGATTTAATTGATCGATTACAAGCATTATATAAAGACGAAGATAGCCGGGTAACGGTCAACCCTCATGCAGGGCAAAAGGTAGCTATCGTCTATCCTAATACATATTTTGTAGGCATGAGTAATTTAGGCTTACATATTATTTATGAGGAAATTAATTTACGTAATGATAGTGTATGTGAACGGATTTTCTTGCCTGAAAAAAAAGAATTGGAGGCGTACGATAAGACTAAGACACCGTTGATGAGTGTGGAAACACAGCGGCCTATGCATCAGTTTGATGTGGTGGCCTTTGACGTAACCTTTGAAATGGATTACTTCCATATTCCTCTTATGTTGCGCCATGGACGGGTACCTATTATGGGAAAAGACCGCACAGAGTTTGATCCTATCGTCATTGCTGGTGGGCCTTGTGCTACCTTTAATCCAGAGCCCTTTGCAGAGTTTATCGATGCTTTCATCATCGGTGAAGGGGAAGGTATCATCAGTCGAGTGCTCGATATCATTCGAGATGGCAAAATGGAAGGCTTAGAGCGGCACGCTATTTTGCGCCAATTAGCAGATGTATCGGGCGTATACGTACCGTCCTTGTACGTGCCGATTTACAGTGAAGATGGTGAATTTAAAGGCTACCATATTGCAGAAGGTGTACCAAAAACGATTAAACGTCATTTTGAAATGCTCACTAGTGGCGGTGAAACCGTAGTGGCTACAAACTATACCGAGTTTGGCGCCATGTACATCATCGAGGTGGCTCGTGGTTGTGGACGTCATTGTCGATTCTGTATGGCTGGCTATTGCTTCCGTGTACCTCGCGTACGACCGTTGGAACTATTAAAAGAAGGCGTAGATCGAGCAGAGAAATTAGGGAAAAAGGTAGGTCTTATGGGGGCTGCTATTTCTGATTATCCAGAGGTAGACGAACTGGTTAACTATATTCGCTCTAAAGATATGCGTTATTCCTGTGCATCTTTACGGGCTGACTCCTTAACGCAAGCCGTAGTAGATGGCTTGGCGGATAGTGGTCAAAAGACGATTACCATTGCTCCCGAAACAGGTAGTGAACGGTTACGCCGCGTCATCAATAAGGGTATTAGTGAAGAACACTTACAAAATGCTGCTACCTTATCTGCAAAGTCTGGAATCCAACACATGCGCCTCTATATTATGATTGGGTTACCTACGGAAACTGATGAGGATATCGAAGCTATCGTAGGTCTTGCAGAACGTACGCAGGCCCATATGGCAGAGGTGGGATGTAAAGGTCGTTTAACCCTTAGCATTAATCCATTTATTCCGAAGCCTTTTACACCATTCCAATGGATGGCTATGGATAATCAAAAGACAGTAGAGAAAAAGTTAAAATATATTAAAAAAGCATTGCAAAAGAACCGTCGTATAGAAGTTCTCGTAGAGTCACCTAAAGAGGCGTATATTCAAGGCGTTCTCGCTCGTGGTGACCGCCGTTTAGGCACTGTTATTGCAGCATGCGCAGCCAATCGTGGTAGTAAGTCTTTCAAGGCTGAAATGAAGGTGGCAGGCCTAGATATGGATGAAATGAACTATCGGGAACGAAGCTTTGATGAATTCTTGCCGTGGAGCCACTTAGATATGGGCATGGACGAAGGATATCTTGAAATGGAATGGAAGCGCTCCGTCGATGAAGCGTATACACCGCCCTGTGTACAAGGTTGTAAACGTTGTGGTGTTTGTAAATAGGAGGTACTCATGAACGAATCTGTAAAACGTATAGATGTACAAGGACCTCATGGTACTTGGTCCTATGAAGCGCCAAACTGGGCGGATCAATTTCCTATCGTCATGGGTGATACCTATCGTCATGGCGGCGTATCGAAGACACCTTATGAATCGTTAAACTTAGCCTTTCACGTAGGTGATGAACCGGAGCATGTTCGGGAGAACCGTGCTATCGTGGCTGAACATTTAGGCGTTGATCCGAAGCGTATTTCCTGTGGCAATCAAGTACATGGTCTTAAGGCTGTAGAAATTACGGAGAATCTCGTTGGTGCTGGTGCCCTAGGGGAGGATACTGCTATTGCGGACTGTGATGCGGTATTCACAAGATTGCCCAGTGTGCCATTATTCTTATTCACTGCTGATTGCGTAGGCGTTGGTATTTACGATGCTAAACATCATGCAATCGCTACAGTGCATGCAGGATGGCGCGGAGCTATTGGGCATTTGCCAGTGCTTACTATTGAGGCTATGCAAGAAACTTACGGCACAGAGTTCAAAGATTGTTATGTATATCTTGGGCCTAGTATTGGGCCAGATTCCTTCGAAGTCGATGTAGAGCTAGGAAAACGCTTTGAATTAGCTTGGCGAGATATGACAGAGAGAAACGTGGCCGATGTGGTTAACTATCCTAGTGATAAATTAGATAAGGCATATATTAACTTATGGAACTTTATCACCGAAGGACTTATAGTTAATGGTGTACCTAAAGGAAACATTGCTATTGGTGGTACCGATAGTGTAACTGAAAGCGACTGCTATTCCTATCGCCGCGAAGCAGGAACAACAGGCCGTATGGCGCTCTTTGGGATGTTACAAGAGCGCTAATCATTAGCTTTTACAATAATTAGAATAAATCACATGATTTTTAGCATATCCATGCAAGGAATTATGGTGTTTATAAGCTCTAAATCATGTACATTCAAGGCTAAATACTATATAATAGAATAGTCTATACAAATATATTTAATGATTACTATATATAGATTGAAGGGGGCATTCACGTGATTGAAGAATCCCTACACGCAATACAGCAGCGCATGGCAGATGCTATGGCGCGCGTTGGTCGCGTAGATACAGCATTGTTAGTGGCGGTTACAAAGAACCACCCTGTGTCAGCTGTAGAGGAGGCGGCTAGTCTCGGTGTGACTCATGTAGGGGAAAATCGAGTACAAGAGGCCAAGGAAAAACAGCTCACCTATAAGGGGCCACAGTTAACATGGCACTTGATTGGTCATTTACAGGTCAACAAGGTGCGTCAAGCGGTGCCTATGTTTGATTTAATTCATTCTGTAGACAGCCGTAAATTATTAGATGAAATCGAAAAGGTCGCTACAAAGCATGACAAGGTGCAAGATGTATTATTGCAAGTCAATGTAGCTCGCGAAGCCTCCAAAACGGGCATGTCCGTAGAGGAATTTCCAGAGATTCGAGACTATGCAAAGACATTGCCTCATGTACGTGTACGGGGCTTGATGTGCATGGCGCCATTTTTCGACGATCCAGAGGAAGCACGTCCAATCTTCCGGGTAGCAAACGCCTTGTATGAGGATATGAAAGGCTACTTTGAAGAGGGGCAGATTCAATATTTATCTATGGGGATGACTCACGACTTTGAAGTCGCTTTAGAAGAAGGG
The DNA here is from genome assembly GCF_963543145.1 of uncultured Veillonella sp. Lineage (GTDB taxonomy): Bacteria > Bacillota > Negativicutes > Veillonellales > Veillonellaceae > Veillonella. The sequence goes on from NZ_CAUTZP010000008.1 coordinate 22,478, forward strand.
GCTAACATCGTTCGTGTAGGCACAGCAATTTTTGGGGAACGTGTGTATGATTAAGGCCCGGGTTGCCTGATAATCGATAGCGTTAAGTATTAGGAGGAAATCCAAATGGCATTGGGAGATTATTTAGAAAAAGCAAAAAACTTATTCTTAGGCAAAAATAATGATGACTATGAATATGATGATTATGACTATGAAGATGAAGAGGAATATGAAGCGGAACCTACACCAGTAGCTCCAGCCGCTCCAGTATCCGGCGCATCTGAATTTCATCCACGCAAGGTAGGAGGCCAATCTACGATGACACAACGTCCAACAGCTATGAAAGTAGTTGTAATTGAACCAAAAGTATTTGAAGATTCTGAAAATATTACACATCAATTGCGCGACATGCGTCCTGTATTGATTAACTTTGAAAATACAGATCCTCATGAAGCAGCTCGTATTGTGGACTTCGTATCTGGTGCGACTTTTGCATTGGATGGCAAATTGGAAAAAGTAGGTAAAGACATTTTCATGTGCGTACCTGTAAACATTTCCATTGATTATTCTGATAATGACAGCAACAAAACTGAGCAAAACGAATACGCTTGGGACAATAAATAATCTCTCTATAAATGGTGGTGACAACGATGTTAGGTAAAACCTTATGTATTGGCGTTGGCTCAATGGGTGGCGCTCTATTGCGCGGTGCATTACAGCATGGCGTGTTGAAGGCAAGTGATACACACATTCTAGTGCGTCGCAAAGAACAATGTAAAGCTCTTACTGAGGAGCTCGGTGTAGTAGGTTTTACTACCATGCCTAATGTAAACGAGTACAATACCATTTTGTTGGCCGTAAAGCCACAAGTGTTACCATCTGTATTAGAGACGTTAAAAGAAGTACCTTATGGGACTGTTATGATTTCCGTTGCAGCAGGTATCACCTTAGATACTCTTGATGCAATGATTCCGCAAGCTAACTGGTTTAGAGCTATGCCAAATACACCGGCTTCTATTGGTGCAGGCATGACAGCTCTTGCTGGGGATGATGTAAATACTGACTTAGGCCGCGCTGTACAAGCCTTGTTTGAGGCTGTCGGTGAGGTAGCCGTAGTGAGTGAAGCCGATTTAGACCGCTTAGGCGCTCTATCTGGTGCGGGCCCTGGCTATATGTTCGTCATCCTCGATGCCTTAGCTGATGCAGGCGTTCGCATTGGATTGCCTCGTCACTTGGCGATCAAGGCAGCGGCTCAAACGATGTACGGTGCGGGTAAGATGGCTCTTGAAAGTGGCAATCATCCAGCAGTTCTACGTGATCAAGTAACAAGTCCAGGTGGCACGACCATTGCCGGTATTGGTGCCATGGAAAAAGGTGGACTTCGCAGTGCTCTCCAAGACGGCGTAGTAACATGTCTTGCTCGGTCGAATGAATTGGGGAAATAATTTTGGCAGATACTAGTAAATTAATTCGATATTTTGAAGCCAGTGGTAGCGGTGAGGAAGCTCGTCGCATGCTTGACTTGGCTGAGCAGGTTGTAAAAGGTCGCCCTTATCGCGTGGCGGACTTTACGAGCCCTGCAGGTCTTGTCATTGCGGACGCAATCAAGGCTAACTACCCACAGCTTATGGTTAAGACAGACGGTGGCTATGAAGGGGCGGAACGCATCCGCATCGCCTTTGTAGACAGCGACTTTAACGGTACTGTGGACATGGGCATTCGCGCCCTTAAGGTAAATTGGGACCCTCGGTTCCGATTGCTTACCCATCGCGATGTGCTTGGCTCCTTGATGGGCCTTGGCATTGATCGCTCCAAATTTGGGGACGTTATCGTTCAACAAGGGGGCGCTCAAATTTTGGTGGATGAAAGCGTAGCAGACTTTGTGATTCAAAACTTTACAAAAATCGCTATGGTTTCGATATCTGTTGAGGCTATTGAGCTATCAGATATTGCACCAAAAGAAGAAAAAATTAAAGAAGTCCGCACTACAGTTGCTTCTTTGCGCTTAGATGCGGTGGCAAGTTCTGGTTTTAGCGTGTCTCGTACTAAATTGGTAAGCGCTATTAATGCCGGATTATTGCAAGTAAACTGGCAACCCGCTAAAGGTGCATCTCAAGAAGTTAAAGAAGGGGATGTTATCTCTATGCGTGGTCGTGGCCGAATGAAGGTAGAAGCCATTACAGGTACATCTCGTAAGGGGCGTATCGGCGTATATCTGAAACGATTCATGTAGGCAATTGAAAATCGGCTTGACCATCAAGCCGATTTTTTTATATATAGTAGGACAGCCATGGTATCCATAACATTTCAACCTACAACTGAAGATACAATCCTATTCGTAGGCGGCGGGGAGGTCGCAGAGCGACGAATGCAGCTTTTTATAGATGAGCCATGCAACATTGTCGTCATCGCTCCAACTGTAACAGATAGGATTTGCCAATGGGCAAAGGACAATCGTATCACTTGGTATAATCGTACTTTCACAAAGGACGATGAACACCATATTATAACGAGCAGTTTGTTCTTTATTTGCACAGATAATGGTGCATTAAACGATACGTTATATGAGATGGGGAAAAAACATCGCGTCTGGAGTAATCGCAGTGATAACCCTAGGTCGTGCAGATTTACTGTACCTTCGTCTCTTGAACTAGGCGATCTTCATATTGCTATTAGCGCTAATAACGTAGGGCCCCGTATCAATCGCCTCGTAAGGCAAGATATGATGAATCGTTATGGTCAGTTGCAAAAGGCTATGCCTAGACTTAAAATATTTAGAGAAGAAGTAAAGTTACTACTTCCTACTCCAGAGGCTCGACAGAAATTCTGGCGAGATCATCTGACCGTAGAAACTTTTGAGGCCATTCTCAAGGGAGAGTGGATGACTATAGAGGAGAAACTTGACCATGAAATTAGTGGTATTAGGCCTAAATCATAGAAGTGCCGCTGTAGAGGTGCGTGAACGTTTCTCGTTTGATAAGGACGAGGTAGCTTCAGCACTGAACCGCCTCTATGAATTCGACTGTGTAGCTGAATGCGTTATTTTGTCTACATGTAATAGAACCGAAATTTACGCGGCCTTAGAAGGTGTAGAGTTCCCTAAAGAATATATGTTGGCAGTGTTAAAGGATTTAAAAGGTGCTGACCACATTGATGAAGATGCATTCTTCTTCTACGAAGAACGGGATTGCATTGAACATCTATTCCGCGTGTCTGCGAGCCTTGATTCCCTTGTGTTGGGGGAAGGTCAAATCTTGAGCCAATTAAAAGGGGCTTATATTCAGGCTTATAGCGCAGGCTGTACGGGCACAATTTTTAATATTTTATTCCAACGTGCTATTGGCGTTGGTAAAAAGGTACGTACGAATACGGGCATTGCTAATACGCCTGTATCTGTTAGTTACACTGCTGTTAACCTAGCTGAGGACAGCTTAGATAAGCCATTATCTGAAGCCACTGTACTCATCTTAGGGGCCGGCACTATGAGTGAGTTGACTGCAACACACTTACAAGCCAAGGGCGTAAAAACGATTTTCGTATCCAATAGAACCTTTGCAAAAGCAGAAGTATTGGCTGAACGCTTTAACGGTAAGGCCGTTAAGCTGGATAACTTTGTGGACTACGCTAAAGATGCGGATATCCTCATCACATCTACAGGGGCGCCACATTATATTATTACGGAGCGAGAAGCAAAGAAAATCGCCTCTCTTCGCAAAGGTGAACCAATCGTTATGATTGATATTGCGGTACCGCGCGACATCGATCCTGCAGTAGCAGATATGGATGGTATTTACCTCTTTAATATTGACTCTCTTGAAAGTGTAGTAGAAGAAAATAAGGCGCAGCGCGAAGAGGAGGCTCATCGTGCAGAACCTATCATTCACGACGCCATTGAAGAGTTATTAGACAAATTGAGCTATTTAACGGTGCGTCCAATGATGGCGCTACTCACAGAAAAAGCGGAACGCATTCGCCGTCGTGAGTTACATCGCGCTTTGGCTAAATTGCCAGACATCTCCGATAAGGAGCGCCGCATTATGGACTCTATGAGTCGCATGATCATTCGCAAAATGTTGCGTGAACCGATGATTCACTTCAACGAAATCGCTGGTACAGAGGAAGAAGGTTTGTACTGGGATTTATTCAAAGATATGTTTAATCTTGAGAAAGAAGGCTAAGGCCATGAGAGATCATATTAGAATCGGCACGCGAAAAAGTGCCCTTGCCCTGTGGCAGGCTGAACATATTAGTGCAGAGTTACAACGTCTGTACCCAAATATTACGGTCGAGTTAGTTCACTTCAATACAAAGGGTGACCGTATCTTAGAAAAACCACTGGCTCAAGTGGGCGGTAAAGGTTTGTTTACAGCTGAATTAGAAGACGCTATGCACAAAGGCGATATTGATATCGCCGTACATAGCTTGAAAGATATGCCTACAGAGTTGCCAGAAGGTCTTACTCTAGGCGCTATTTCAGCTCGTGAAGTTCCTTACGATGCGCTCGTGAGCCCTGTGTATAAAACACTAAATAAATTGCCTCAAGGGGCGCGCGTTGGTACAAGCAGCTTGCGACGTCAAGCGCAATTATTGCATGTGAGACCAGACCTTAAGGTCGAGGTGATTCGCGGCAATGTACAAACCCGTTTAAGCAAGATTGAAACAGAAAAACTAGATGGCGTTATCTTGGCGCAAGCTGGCCTTAAACGACTTGGCTTAGATGACCAAATTACACAAGTCTTCAAGGCTGATGAAATGATTCCTGCCGTTGGGCAAGGGGCACTTGCCATCGAGTGCCGCGCTGACGATACGGAAATGCTTGAGATGCTAGCGCCTATCAACGATGAAGCGACACGCTATGCCGTTGAAGGGGAGCGCAGCTTCTTGCGTCAGCTAAACGGTGGTTGCCAAGTGCCAATGGGCGTACATGGTACTATCAATAAAGGTCAATTGACTTTGAAGGCCATGATTGCCTCCTTAGACGGTAAAACTGTATACGAAGGAGAAATTTCTGGCCCTGCTAAAAAAGCTGAAATTCTTGGTAAAAACCTTGCAAAAGCCTTATATGAAGAAGGGGGTAAACATATTGTGGATGCTCTCATAGAGGAAGGAATCATAAAATGACAGGTATGGTATATCTAATCGGTGCAGGCCCTGGCGATGTTAAACTCATCACTGTAAAAGGTCGCGAATGCATTGAAAAAGCAGATGTAATTGTATATGACTATTTAGCAGATGCTCATTTGTTAGAATGGGCGCGCCCAGATGCAGAATTGATCTACGCTGGTAAACAATGTAAAGATCATACAATGCACCAATGGGAAATCAACGAGCTTTTAGTACAAAAAGGTAAAGAAGGTAAAGTTGTAGCACGCTTAAAAGGCGGAGATCCACTCGTATTTGGTCGCGGTGGTGAAGAGGCTATGGCCCTTGGTGAAGCTGGTGTACCATTTGAATTTGTACCTGGTGTAACATCCCCAATTGCAGCACCTGCTTATGCAGGTATTCCTGTAACGCAACGCGCTATGGCCACATCCTTTGCAGTTGTAACCGGTCATGAAGATCCAACAAAAGCCGTCTCTGGCATTCACTGGGAAGGTCTTGCAACGGCAGTAGATACGCTTTGCTTTGTAATGGGCGTTGGTAACTTGCCTACCATTGCAGAAAAGTTGATGGCTCATGGTCGTCCAGCTTCTACACCAGTAGCGCTTGTTCGGTGGGGCACAAAACCAGTACAAGAGGTTCTTGTATCTACGCTTGAACATGTAGTAGAGGATGTAGAAAAGGCACAATTAAAAGCGCCAGCTATTATCGTAGTAGGCGATGTAGTTAATCTTCGTGAAAAATTACAATGGTTCGATAATAAACCTTTATTCGGCAAAACCGTTGTAGTTACACGAGCTCGTTCTCAAGCTAGTGCATTCCGTGAAAAATTAGCAGCTCAAGGTGCTAATGTAGTAGAAGCGGCAGCTATTAAAACATCTCCGTTGGAGTTATTTGATGAAGATCGACGCATCATTAATAACACAAAACAATACCAATGCATTGTATTCACATCTGGTGAAGGGGTTCGTTACTTCTTCGATGCTTTGTATAAGGAAGGCAAGGATACACGTGCTTTAGGTAATTCTAAAGTAGCAGCTATCGGCTGTGCTACAGCTCGTGAACTTCAAAAATATGGTATCGTTCCAGATATTATTCCTGTAGACTACAAAGCTGAATCTGCTGTAGAGGCTCTTGAAGAAGAACTCAAAGCAGGCGATTCCGTATTGCTTATTCAACCAAAAGTGGCTCGCGATGTAATTCCACGCTCTTTGCGTCATCACGATATAGATGTAGATATCTTGCGTTTATATGAAACAACACAAGATACATCTCAACAAGAAGCATTAGTAAATGCCTTAACAGCAGGTACTGTAGACTACATTACGTTTACAAGTTCCTCTACGGTAACAAATACAATCCAATTATTGGGCGATGATGCATTAGAGCTATTAGGAAAAACTAAAGTGGCTTGTATTGGTCCAATTACGGCTGCTACTGCTATGAGTGCAGGTCTTAAACCAGCTGTCATCAGCGATGTATATACAACTGATGGCTTAGTCAACGCTATTATAAAGGACATTTAGGAGGATCACATGTACGATTTAACATACCGTCCTCGCCGCTTGCGTATCAATCCAGAAATGCGTGATTTGGTACGGGAAACGACACTCGACGTAACTGACTTAATTTATCCATTGTTTATTGTTCCTGGTGAAAGTATCAAAAAAGAAATCGATACGTTACCAGGCCAATACCACTTATCTGTTGATGAAGCTGTAAAAATGGCTAAAGAGGTATATGATCTTGGTATCCTTGGGGTAGAAATCTTTGGTATTCCTACATATAAGGATGAACAAGGTTCCTCGGCATGGGATATGTCCCAACCTGTACAACAAGCGATCAAAGCTATTCGCGCAGCTGTGCCAAACCTATTGGTTGTAGCTGATGTATGCTTGTGCCAATATACCTCTACCGGTCACTGTGGTATGATTGATGACCATGAAATCTTGAACGATGAAACATTGCCATTACTTTGTAAGGTAGCGGTAAGCCAAGCAGAAGCGGGTGCCCATATGGTGGCTCCATCCGATATGATGGACGGCCGTGTAGGTGCTATTCGTGAAGCCCTTGATGCGGCAGGTTATACCAATGTATCTATCATGAGCTATGCTGCAAAATACGCATCTGCTTACTATGGTCCATTCCGTGGTGCTGTTAACTCTGCACCTAAATTTGGAGATCGTAAATCCTATCAAATGGATCCAGCTAATCGCTTGGAAGCTTTCAGAGAAATCGAACTCGACATCGCTGAAGGTGCAGATATTATCATGATTAAACCAGCCTTGTCCTATTTGGACATCGTTCGTGAAACACGTGACCGCTATGAATTGCCTGTAGCGGTATACAATGTATCTGGTGAATATGCAATGGTTAAATCCGCTGCAGCAGCTGGTCTTATCGACGAAGAACGCCTCGTTATGGAAACAATGCTTTCTATGAAGCGCGCTGGTGCTAAAATTATTATTACGTACCATGCTATAGATATTGCTAAATGGTTACAAAAGTAAGGAGAAACCATGTTCCAACTCGGTAAATCTGAAAAAGCCTTTGAAGAGGCTAAACGTTATATGCCAGGCGGCGTAAACAGTCCTGTTCGGTCCTACCGCAGTGTAGGTTCCAACCCTCCCTTTATCAGCAGCGCTAGTGGCAGCCGTATTTATGATATCGATAACAACGAATATATCGACTATGTGTTGAGCTGGGGCCCTATGATTTTGGGCCATGCTAACCCAGAGGTTATCGCAAGCTTGCAAGAGGCGATTCCTCGCGGCACTAGCTACGGTGCACCTACACTACTTGAAACAGAATTGGCTAAAAAGGTACAAGCTTTCATGCCATCTATGGAGGTTATTCGCCTCGTTAACTCTGGTACAGAGGCAACTATGAGTGCGTTGCGCGTAGCTCGTGGCTATACTGGTCGAGATCGTATCGTGAAATTCGTTGGCTGTTATCACGGTCATAGTGATGCCCTTTTGGTAAAAGCCGGCTCTGGCCTTGCTACCTTTGGCGTGCCAGATAGCCCTGGCGTCCCACAAGGCGTAGCAGAAAATACGATTACCTTGCCGTACAATGACTCTGATGCGGTTCGGAAACTATTCGACGAAATTGGTGATACTATTGCGGCTATCATCGTAGAACCTGTAGCAGGTAACATGGGCTGCGTGCCACCAGAACCAGGCTTCCTTGAAACCTTGCGGGAAGTGACTAAGGCTCATGGTGCATTGTTGATTTTTGACGAAGTTATGTGTGGCTTCCGTGCTAGCAGCGGCGGTGCACAAAAACGTTACAATATCAAACCGGACCTTACATGCCTTGGTAAAATTGTTGGCGGTGGCATGCCACTTGCTGTATTTGGCGGTGCTCGTGAGATTATGAACCAAATTGCACCAGCTGGTCCTATTTACCAAGCTGGTACATTGAGTGGTAACCCAATTGCAGTTACCTCTGGTCTTGCAACGCTTTCCATTTTGCAACGGGATCCAACTATTTTTAAACAAGTCGAAGATGCAACGATTGCTCTTTGTGAAGGCTTTGAACGCTTGGCAGCTCAATACAATGTACCTGTTGTAGTACAACGGGTAGGCTCTATGTTTACCATTTTCTTTACTGATAAACCAGTTAAGAACTTTGATGATGCAGCAGCTTGCAACGATGAACAATTCAAAATGTTCTTCCACCATAACTTGAGCCATGGTATCTACTATGCGCCAAGTCCTTATGAAAGTAACTTTGTATCTATCTGCCACAAGAGCAGTGAGATTGAAGGCACATTAGCCGTAGCTGATGAAGCTTTCAAAAAAATCAGTGATACATTATTATAAAAGTATATAGTTTGTAGTTGTTTATGTATCGATGCAGGTGATGAACATGCAGTTTTACAAGAACTTAAAGCGTGCTCGCGTGCGCATGGGCAAAAGCCAAATCGAAGTAGCAAAGGCCGTAGGTATCAGTAATGCGGCGCTTTCAAATTACGAAACAGGGTATCGCGAACCGGATTTAGATACACTCTGTGCCCTGTCTCGCTATTATGGATTGACCTTGGATGAGCTGCTAGATGTAAATGGAGAACAACACGAGCCTATCTATGATCTCAGTCCTGTACTAAAAAATAAATACATCGCCTATAAAGGTGAAGTATTCGAGTTGAAAGACTCACAAAAACGTGCGCTCTTGCGTGAGTTAGATAATCTATTTACTAAATTTGAGAAATCAAAAGTAGAGGATAAAAGTAGCAAGCCAAAAACGTACAAACATGGAAACCCACACATCAATCGAGCGGGACTAGCTAGCAGCGCTGGTAGCTTAGCGGCACGACGAAATATAAAGTAGTTATATACTACATTGTATGTGAGTGGAACCTGTTTATTTGAACAACTTAATTAGATTAATTATAAAAGCACCATCTATCTTAATAGGAAACGACACATAAATCGGATTTAGGTAGATGGTGCTTTTCTATTGTCATGGACAGACTGCTAAGTTAAGGAATCATTTTTTTGCATTAAATATAAATAAAAGATTAAAATGTTTAATATTTCGTTGCAAAAAAAAGATGATTTAATATATAATTTACTTTATAAAGAAAGGAGAGGAATTAATGAGAGTTGTATGTATTGCAGCAGGTTGTGTTGGCTTGCTGACCACATTCGGTACGATGCCTAGTGTTGCGGCAGACGTATCAAACCCATTTATACAACAAGAAGCGGCCCGAGCCGATGCTTCATTACGCCAACGTGCAGAAGCACCAATGACTGGGGCCGCTTTGCCGCGTTCAGAATCTGCCTATACAGGTTTAGATAAGGCGCCTATGAAGGCTTTACCTAAGGAAAGTGTATCGTTTCCTATTGAGCATATTGTGGTGACCTCCTCAGAACCAGTGTTAGAAAAATATAAAAATCGATTACAGGTATACAACCATAATCGCATTGGGACAGAAGGCATTCAGTTTTTACAAAAGGAATTACAAGAGCAACTGTTATCTGATGGGTACATTACGAGTCAAGTAGTTGTGCCAAATCAAGATTTACAGTCTGGTACACTCACGTTTGAGATTATGCCTGGTTATGTAGAGGATATTGTTCTTACGAATCCTAAAGCACGTACGAATTGGCGAAGTGCTTTTCCTGTGAGACCGGGTTACGTATTACGACGTCAAGCACTAGAGCAAGGGATTGATCAAATGCGTAGTGTACCTGGTCAAGATATTAAAATGACCATAGAGCCAGGTACAAAACCATTACATTCTATTGTTAAGCTTACCGTTGAGCAAAAAGGCTTTGTACACGGATCTTTGATGCTAGATAATTCTGGAAATAAATCAACAGGGATGTATCAAGGGGCTGTATACTTATCGTTCAGTCAATTGGCAGGATTAAATGATGTACTAACCACTAGCTTTACAAAAGATATCAGTCATCATGATGATGGTCATGGATCAAAACAATATGCGGTTAGCTATTCAGTTCCTGACGGGAACCGTACGTATCGTCTTTCAACATACAAATATAGCTATAATCAATTAGTATTCATGCCAAATGCGTTTCGTTCTTCTGGTACTACGCAAGGTACAGAATTTGCAGTAGAGCAAGTATTAAATAGAACAAGTCGTTCTAAGACTTCGGCTGTGGCTAAAGTTATTCATAAAGAACGCCACAATTATTTAGATGATGTAGAGCTTGGTGTACAAGAGCAACATACAACAGCTGTTGAAGTTGGTGTATCTCATCGTCAATATAGTGGCAATACTGTATCTGATGTATATCTATTCTATCGACAAGGTATTAATGGACTAGGCGCTCAAGTACGGAGCTGGGAGGGCTTGTCAGATAATCCTACTACACTCTATAAAATGGTAGGCTTAGAAGGTCAAGTTCAAACCGGTGTTCGTATGGGAGATAAGCAAGGTACGTATACGATGCGTTTTAGAAGTCAGTTCACAGATCAAAGACTATTCGGTACTGACCAATTTAGTATTGGTGGTCGTTATTCTGTACGAGGTTTTAGTGGAGAAGAAACCTTACGAGGTGATTCTGGCTATTATGTACAAAACGAGTGGGCGTTACCATTTAGAAAACAACAAATCACTCCATATGTAGGTGTAGATATTGGACATGTATGGGGGCCATCCACAGAAACACAATTAGGTAATACCTTAGTTGGTGGTGTAGTTGGTGTGCGCGGTATGGTTGGTGATGGTGTAAATTACGATGTATCACTAGGAACTCCTATTAAGAAACCAGAAGGATTTGATACAGATACGCGTGTGTGGGCCTTTAGAGGCAGTTATCAGTTTTAAGTGTTGTAATCTAGTACAGCCATACATTAAATAGTGAATGGTATGTACTAGAAGAGGAGAGTAATATGAATATAAAAAAGCATACGGCAATGGCTATCTTTGCTGCGTTGTTAGCAACTAACTCTGCACCATGGATTCCTATGGCCCTTGCTAATTCTGTTGTACCGGATCAAGGTAAATTAGGGCCAAAAATAGAAGAAGCTCAAAATGGCATGACTGTCGTTAATATTAATACGCCTAATGATAAAGGGTTATCACATAACCAATATAATGCTTTTAATGTAGACGAAAAGGGGCTTATTTTAAATAATGCGAATCGACCTGTAAATACAGAGCTTGCAGGATATATTATGGGGAACCCTAATTTAGTAGGTCCTACGGCCAATACGATTTTAAATGAAGTAACAGGTACAAGCTCTACTTCTATGAATGGTGCTCTTGAAGTAGCTGGGGATAAGGCACATGTTATCATTGCAAACCCTAATGGTATTTCTGTTAATAATGGAACGTTTATCAATGCTAACAGTGCTACCTTAACTACAGGGAATCCGATTATCAATAACGGTAGTGTTACAGGCTATAACGTTCAGCAAGGCGTTATTACCGTAGGTGAAAAAGGACTTAATGCCTCTAAAACAGCACGTACAGATATGCTTGCTGAGGCGGTAAAGCTTAATGGTAAAGTTTGGGCGCAAGATACTCAAGTTGTAACGGGTAAGAATGCTATTTCCGTTGATGCTTCTGGTAAAGTTTCGAATGCAAGTAAAACTGGTGAATCTAGTCAGGTTGGCCTTGATGTGGCGGCTATTGGTGGCATGTATGCAAATAGTATGTATTTAGTTGGTACCAATGACGGATTTGGTGTGAATAACCAAGGCGTATTATCTGCACAAAATACATTAACCATAGATAGTACTGGCAAATTGCAAAATACAGGCACGATTGCTGCTACAGATGCAAATGTTACCACTAAAAGTCTAGAGCAAATGAATAAAGGTAAGTTTTATGTGGATACGGCTAAGATTACTACTGATTCTGTGATACAAACTGGCAATACTACAACTAAAGACGCACCTGTTATGATTGCCCAAAAAGATTTATCTATAGCGACAAAGTCTATTGTCAATACTGGGGGCAGTGTCATCAAAGCAGAAGGTAAATTACAGCTTGGTAAAACCATGGATTCCAAAGGGACCGTGTCTGGTAAGATAGATAGTATTGTAAATACTGCATCTACCATTGAGTTTGGTCAAGGTGGAGCTTTACTTGCGAAATCTGTAGACAATAAAAATGGCGGTATTACCCTTAAGCGTGTAGCTGTAGAGGGTAAAGAGCATGTTAAAAATGAAGTAGCTCCATCCGGTAGTATTAAGCGATATCAATTATCTGAGGAACGGATTTATGGACATGATGATAAAATTCCTAAAGATAAAGTTGTAGTACACTCTTCTGAAAACCTTCAACTTTCAGTGTATGGTGAACATCATGATCGTTGGACTAAGTATGAATATGATCGTACTCGTGAAGTAGATGCAGTAGATACATCTAATCCTGGTCGAATCATTTCTGGTGGTAATTTACATGTGGATATAGACCATATGGTGAATGAAGCGAGTCAAATTAGTGCGGCTGGTGATATCACTGGTACTGTAGGTCATTATGAACAAAGTAATCCTAAAGGTAATGAATATATTACTGAAGAAGGTACTGCCACAAGTTATAGTCGTCATAAGAAAAAGGGATGGGATACTACCAATATTCGTGAGGCTAAGTATAAGAATACTAAAGTGAATCCTAAAGATGTACCGGTTGCCATTTATGGTGGGCATGTAGAAAATAGTAAAAGTGATGCCACTGTAGATGCATCTCTGTTAAATAGTATGAGTCAGTTATCGACGAATCCTAATACTTCCTATGTGATTGAAACTGATCCAAACTTTACAAATCGTCGTAACTTCTTATCTTCTGATTACGTATTATCTCGCCTCAAATTAGACCCTATGAATATACAAAAACGATTGGGTGATGGGTATTATGAGCAACAGCTCGTTATGCAAGAGATTATGCGTCAAACTGGTAAAAGTAGACTGCAATCTGGTCTTTCCGCAGAAGAACAATACCGCCAGTTGATGGATGCAGGGATTAGTGTAACAAAATCTCAATCTATTGTATTAGGTCGAGGTTTAACAGAGGCTGAGCAAAAAAATCTTAAAGAGGATGTAGTACTCCTAGTGAGTCAATCTGTTGTATTACCAAATGGTAAAACTGAAACTGTATTAGTCCCTACTTTGTATTTAGCACCAACCACAAAACGAGTAGAGGGTGGCGCTAACTTGCAAGCCCAATCCATTAACCTTTCTGTTGATACGATGCATAATAGCGGTAGTGTTGTAGCGGATAACAATGTGACTCTTACTGGTAATTCCATTCACAATGATAATGGTCTTATTAAAGGTAACACGGCTACGGTTACAGCAAATGACGAAGTTCGTAATACACAAGGCACTATTATGGGCAACGATACAGTCTCTGTGTATGCTAAGAAAGATATTGTTAATGAAGGTGGCACTATTACACAAACTAATGCAACTGGCTCCACAAAGGTTGTTGCTGGGCGTGATGTAATCAATAAAGGCGTACAGTATGAGGCCGGTAATAGCAAAGTTGAGTGGAATAGTAGCAACAACCGCCGTGAAACGATGACTGGTGTAGATCAAGGCCGTATTGGTGGTGCTGGTCAAACAACAGTAGTAGCAGGACGAGATGTATCTATGGAGGCAGGTGTCATCTCCTCAGATGCGAATGCAAAAGTGACGGCAGGTCGCAATGTAACGATGAAGGCAATGAATGCTACTCATGAGCTTGAAGAACATCGTTTTGATAAAGGTAAATCTGGCGGTGGACATTCTCAAACGACTGAGTCTCATGATCTTGTTAAAGCACAATCATCTGTTGGTAGTAGCATTGAAGGTAAGAACGTTTCCGTTGTAGCCTCTGATGCCGTACAACTGGAAGGTAGTCAACTATTAGCGGCAGATACAGTGAAAGTATCTGGTAATACGGTTGCATTAAATACCGCGAAAGCTAATAGTACAGTTAATCATGTGTATCTAGATAAAAAGAAAAGCTTAGTAAAACGTGAAAGTACCAATGCGGTGGATGATGCAACTACTACAGTTGTAACAGGATCTACAGTAAGTGGTAAAGATATACAGATTACAAGTGCTCAAGATGTAACAGGTCAATCTGCTCAAATTATAGGTGAGAATGACGTATCTGTTACCGCTGGTGGTAAGGTAGAATTGGGCGCTGACAAATCGACTACAGATGGCGCTAGTATGTATCGTCATAAAAAATCTGGCTTACTAGGTGGAGCAGGTATAGGCTTCACTATTGGTAAAGAAAAACATAATATTGATGAATCGAACCATGAAGAAGCTACTGTAAGAAATACAATTGCTAGTACAAAAGGACGCGTCACTGTTAAGGCAAATGATACAGTACACATTACAAGCGCAGATATTGTTGCTAAAGAAGGTGCTGTGTTAGATGGCTCTGCTGTGACATTAGATGGTAATGTGGATCATAATCATATGAGTCACGATGAACGCTATAAGAAGACGGGGCTTACTGTATCCTTAGGTGGTGCAGTCGCTAATACACTTACAAATACTACACGTACAATAAAACAAGCTGGTGGCCGCGATGATAAACGATTAGCCGCTCTTGAACTTAACGAAGCACGTAAACAATTACAAGATGGATATGAAGCAGTAGATGCAGCTTTACATGGTGAAAAAATACGCGATGCCGTAACAGGTAAAGTTGATAAAGTAGACGGTAAAGCTAAACGAGGCGCTAAAAATATTGATGATGCTATTAACTTATCTGTAAGCATTGGTAGTACTTCTAGAAAACAAGGTCAAGTAGTAGATACAAACACATATCAAGGTGGCACTCTTGTAAGTGAAAATGATGTACATATTATAGCTTATAGCTCGTGATGCTCAGCAAAGTGGTATTGGTTTAACAGGTGAAACGGTAGAAGCTAAAAAGCTAGTCTTAGATAGTGCTAGTGCTATTAATCTTGAAGCTGGTAAAAATACTGTCGATGTTAATAATACCTATAAAAGCTCTGGATGGAGTGTTGGTGCCGGGATTAGTTTAACTGGTGGTGGACTCCTGGACATTAATGCAAGCGGTCATATGGCGCGCCAAAATGGAGATACTCATCAAGAGACTTATGTACCAACTAAGCTTAAAGCAGTCGAATTAGCACAGCTTAAAGCAAAACGTGACACAAATATTATTGGTTCTACTGTATCTGGTAAAAAAGTCGAAGTAGATACAGGTCGTGATTTACATATTCAAAGCTTACAAGATGTAGATAACTTTAAAGAACATAGTAAGTCTGCTGGATTCTCAGTATCCTCTAAGCCTAATTTCAAGGATCCAACTGGTAGCATAAATGCTAGCGTTGGACGAATTGATAGCAAATGGAAAAGCGTAACAGAACAAGCCGGCATTTATGCTGGAGAAGAGGGCTACAATATTAATGTAGGAAATAGTACTACATTGGAAGGTGCTGTTATTAAAAGTGAAGCTCCGAAAGCTAAGAATACACTAACTACTAAATCTCTTGAGATGAAAGATATCCAAAACGAAGCTGAGTATACATATAGCAACAATGGTATTGGCTATAACTACTATGGTAGCAAAAAGAAACTCGAAGAGATGAAGACCAATGATAAAAAAGGCTATGATAAGATTTATAATAGTATCGGTCTAGTTCCAAATTTAGGTGTAGGCTCTAAAGGTAAAGCAAGCTCCACTACTCAATCTGCAATCTCTGATGGTATACTAACTGTAGATGGTAAAGAAATTGATACTAAGACCATTAATACGAATACCGAAAATACATTGCATCAATTAGATAAGATTTTTGATAAAAAGAAAATTGAAGAACGTCAAGAGTTAGCTAGATTATTTGCTAAAAATGTATTTGAACAACTACATAATTGGCAACCAACAACTAAGGATGGCAAAGTAGCTAAATCTATTGCACATGGTGTAGTAGGTGAGTTGGCAGCTCGTATGGCTGGTAATGGACCGGGTAGCGGGTTTAAAGCTACTATGACTAATGAGATGCTAATTAGCGAAATTAATAAAGTTGCTAAACATGATCCCGCATTAGCACAATGGTTGAGTGCCGCAGTAGGTGGTGTGGTTAATAAAGTAACTGGTGGCTCAGTAAATACAGGTGCAGCAGTAGCATCTTATGCAACAAAATGGAATCAATTAGCTCAACATATAGATGGACCAGATACAACGAATTCTATTGTTATAGATATGAATTTAGTTGATTTATGGAACGAAAATGAAGAAGCTATAAAAACTAAGCTTGCAGCGAAATTGACAAAAGAAGGACTATCACAACTCGCGAAAGAAGGAATAAGAGATAGTAAAGAAGTAGTTAAGATGAGTATCAATGTATATAAAGGCGTACGCTTTTTAGGTCGTGCAATAGTAGTTGTAAATATAGTAGATGGTGTTGTAGTAGTGGGAGAAATAAAATATAACAGTCGGCCACAAGCTTTGAATGATTATGATGAATGGCTAGCTTTCCATGATGAAGATAAATAGAAAGGTATGAAAATGAAATTTAGTAATGTATTACTGGTTATAGCTATAGTGTTCTTTTTAATAGGTAATGTATTTCAGTTAGAGTATTTTTATATCGTTTCTAGCTTACTATTAACTATTTCTTTGATTTTTAAATAATTTGATTTCATTGATTGTAGTTCTTATACGTAAAATCTAATAGCTCTATATGCGTTGTATGCGCTGTTGTACGTATCATTAAAATAGTATGTTTGTAGGTTAACTTATAATTTTTTTGAGTAGGTGTATTATTTTATAGCCATAAATAATCTGGTACTGGATATTAAACATATAAGGTCCTTTTAGAATGCTATACTCTAATGAAAAAATATTATTATCAACTTGAGTGATAAACTATTTGAATTCTTTGATTTAGATTAATAATATACACACTTCTCAATAAATTATACTAAAAGAAGATTTCATAATAAATGTTGGGGTGGCACTATAACCGTGTCGCTTCCAACATTATTTTTTATTGTTTTTAGACTGGTTCGCGACGTAGTCGCGAATTATAAAACCACCTACTATGCGGGTGTGGTAACGAAAGTAATCACCTTGCTTAAGTATAATGTAGGTGTTCAAGTCGTATTATATACAAAATAAAAGTGATTTTATATGGCAACAAAGACACAGAGTCTTGCGTATACAAAATGATTATGAAAATACCACATAGTATTTACACCTAAGTATAGACGTAAAGTTATATAAGAAATAGTTTACGTAAAAAATTTAGATGTTTATGTGAATATAAGGGCGTCAAGCTTATAGAGGGAGAGCTCATGGCAGATCATGTGCATATGTTAGTATTAATCCCACCTAAAATAGCAGTTTCATCTTTTATGGGATATTTAAAAGGTAAAAATGCACTTATGATGTTCGATAAACACGCAAACTTAAAGTATAAATTTGGAAATAGACACTTTTGGTCTGAGGGATATTATGTAAGTACGGTGGGTTTAAATGAAGCAACCGTAAAAAAATATATACGTGAGCAAGAGTTACATGACCAAATGAAAGATAAACTTAGTGTAAAAGAATATGAGGACCCTTTTAAGGGTAGCAAGTAATACATATCCCCTTTAAGGGGAGCGTTACGGGTCAATGGCTATGCGGCTTGAACGTAGTGAAAGCCAGCGCCTTTAGACGCTGGCATAGTAATATGGGCTTATAGCCCGTGAGCAAACCACCCGTTTTACGGGTGGTTCTAATTATTTTATCTATATCGAATAATTCCTATTAAAATTACCAGAAATTTACGATTTTATGAGTGTTTTATGATAAAATAAAAGGTATGAATACTTCAACAACTAGGTCTATTACCTATAATGGCGACAGAATTGAATATGAGTTAACCATCAAGCGTGTGAAGAACATGAATATGCGCATTACAAAGGATGGTGTGATCCATGTGTCGGCGAATGCGTATGTGCCGGATTATAGGGTGGACAAGTTTGTTATCGAGAATATGCCCTTTATTGAGCGGGCTCGTTACAAGATTGATGCATTGAATGCCAAGCGCGTTGATGCGTTACAGTATGTGAATGGTGAAAGCTTATCAATCCTAGGTATTGCTGTTACGTTGCGCTTAGTTGAGCAGGATGGAAAGCCTCATATTGGCTTTGATGGAAAAGCAATCCTTACCATGGTTGTACCTCGTGGTACGACCTTTGAAGCGAAGCATAAATTAATGCAAAGTTATTGGCGTAATTTAGGGGAGAAGGTCTTCGTCCATTGGGCGAAGGTCGTGTATCAACGCTTTCATAAGCAAGGTATTGATGTCCCTATGCCAACTATAAAACAGCAGCGTATGAAGAGCCGTTGGGGTTCTTGTACGCCAGTAAAGCAGCTTATCAAGATGAATACTCGCTTATTAGAGGGGCCACAGGCGTATATTGAGTACGTCATGGTTCATGAGTTTGCTCATTTTAAATATTTAGACCATTCCAAGAACTTTCACAATTTAGTGGCACAGTTTTTGCCAGATTGGAAGGCTCGTAAGAAGTCATTGAACGTGTATTTTGCTCATCGCCCTTAAAGGAGGTGTACCATGCAGCCATTTGTACATTTACATAGTCATACAGAATTTAGTTTGCTAGACGGCATCAGTCGTTTGCCTGACATGGTACGTCGTGCGAAGGAGTTAAATCAGCCGGCCCTTGCCATTACAGATCATGGCAATATGTACGCAGCCATTTATTTCTACAAAGAATGTATAGCTCAAGGCGTTAAGCCTATCATCGGTTGTGAAGTATATGTAACGGAAAACAGCCGATTCGATCGTCCCGAAGGTCGTAGCCGTGAACGATTAAAACATCTTATCTTGTTGGCAGAGACTATGAAGGGGTATCGTAATCTCGTTAAAATCGTGTCGAAAGCATCGACGGAAGGCATGTTGTACCGTCCTCGTGCAGACCGCGATTTATTGCGTCAATACAGCAAGGGCATAATTGCCCTCAGTGCATGTATTCAAGGGGAAATCCCTCAGTATATCTTGCAAGATAATATGGAAGGTGCCAAGCGTTCCATCGAATGGTATATCGAGACGTACGGGAAGGATAATTTCTTTTTAGAAATCCAAAATCATGGCTTGCCAGAGGAGGCGAAGGCCCAAGAGGAGCTCATTAAGCTCAGTAAGGAATACGGTCTTGGCATTGTAGCATCTAATGACTTCCACTATGTTTTAAAAGAGGATGCAGATGCGCAAGATATTAAGGTATGTATTTCTACAGGCCGTCGTCGTGCTGAGGTAGACCGCTTAAAATTCCCCAATGATGAGTTCTATCTAAAATCAGGGGATGAGATGGCGCAGTTATTCTCACATATTCCTGGGGCCATTGAAAATACCTTAAAAATTGCTGACCGCTGTAACGTAGAATTCAATTTCGACGAACATCACTTGCCACACTTTGATGTGCCTGAAGGGGAAACGTCTAAAACGTATTTACGTAAGGTTTGTGAACGAGAAATTCCGCGCCTTTACGGTGAAACGTCTGAAGAGTTACAAAAACGTCTAGACTACGAGTTGGATGTTATTGGCACCATGGGTTTTGAAGATTACTTCCTCATCGTATGGGATTATGTACGCTATGCCCGTGAGCACGATATCTTAGTAGGTCCTGGTCGTGGTTCAGCGGCCGGTTCTGTAGTTGCCTATCTACTTGGCATTACAGGCCTTGATCCATTGAAATACGATTTGCTCTTTGAACGGTTCCTAAATCCAGAACGGGTAAGCATGCCCGATATCGATATTGACTTCTGCTATGAAAAGCGTGGTCAAGCCATTGAATATGTAACGCGAAAATACGGGCAAGCTCGTGTATCTCAGATTATTACCTTTGGTACTGAGGCGGCTCGTGCCGTAATTCGTGACGTAGGTCGTGTGCTCGACTTACCTCTAGCCGAAGTGAACCGTATTGCGAAGATGATTCCCAACGAACTGGGGATTACATTAGAAAAGGCTTTACAAGGTAAAGAGTTAAAAGCTCTATATGAAGCTGATCCGAACGTTAAAGAGTTATTTGATTTTGGTAAGAAGTTAGAAGGTATAGCGCGAAATTCGTCCACTCATGCGGCGGGCGTCGTAATTTCTGCAGACCCTCTAGATGACCACGTACCTGTACAAAATGCCAACGAAGAAGGCTTTGTAACGCAGTATGATAAGGATAATATCGAGGAACTAGGCCTTTTAAAGATGGACTTCTTGGGCCTCCGTACCTTAACGGTTATGGGGGATGCCTTAAAGCTCATCAAGGCTAACCGCGGTATTGACCTCGATTTAGATGCCATTCCACTCGATGACAAGGCGGCTTGTGATATCCTCACAAAAGGCGATACGTCTGGCGTATTCCAGCTCGAATCAGAAGGTATTACCAAGCTCGTTATGGACCTTAAGCCTGAGCATTTTGAAGACTTAATTCCATTAGTAGCCTTGTACCGTCCAGGTCCACTAGGCTCTGGCATGGTGGCGGACTTTATCGACCGCCGTCACGGTAAAAAAGAGGTTACTTATTTACATCCTATATTGGAACCGATTTTAAAAGATACCTTTGGTGTTATCTTGTACCAAGAGCAGGTTATGCAGATTGCGTCCGCCATGGGCGGGTTCTCCCTTGGGCAAGCGGATTTGATGCGCCGTGCGATGGGTAAGAAAAAGGAATCTGTTCTAAAGGCGCAGCGCGAGTCCTTTATTCAAGGTTCTATCAATAATGGTATAGAAGAGTCCATTGCAAATGAAGTATTCGACTTGCTCGTATACTTTGCAGGCTATGGCTTTAATAAATCACATAGTGCGGCCTATGCATATATTGCGTACCAAACAGCGTACTTAAAGGCTCACTATTTCCCTGAATTCATGGCTGCTACTATGACTAGCTTCATGCAGAACATGCAAAAATTGACGTACTACATCAACTCCTGTAAGAAGCACAATGTTAAGGTATTAGGCCCAGATATTAACTATTCTGAGCGCAGCTTCGCCGTACAAGGTGATGCCATTCGCTTCGGCCTTGGGGGCATCAAGAACGTTGGTGACAATGCTATTGATCGCTTGATTACTGAGCGCAATGAGCACGGCCTCTATACGGATATCGTAGATTTCTGTAAACGGGTGGATAACAAGGTTGTTAATAAACGACTTCTTGAAAGTCTCATTCGATGCGGTGCCATGGATGGCTTCAAGGAAAACCGTAACCAATTATTGCATATGTATGAAAGCGCCCAAGCCGTTGGTGCTAAAGAGCAAAAGGATGCTGCTATGGGCACCATGAGCCTTTTTGGGGATATAGAAGAATCTGTAGATTTTATCCCTGTACCGAATGTGGAAGATTTATCGGAAGACGATAAATTAAAGGATGAAAAGGAATATACTGGCTTTTACATTACAGGACATCCATTGCAAGGCTATGCAAAGGAATTAGAAGGTCTCTTTGAACTAGGTGCCCTTGTAGAAAATCCTGAGCAATATGATGGTCAAACTATAACCTTTGGCGGTTTGATTGAAAATAAGACGGACCGCATGACGAGACGGAACGAGGTTATGTCCATTCTTCGCATCGAGGATTACTCTGGTGCGGCCAATGTAGTAGCGTTCCCTAAGGTCTTTAGTCAAAGCCAACAGTTCTTGGCTGTCGATATGATCGTTAAGGTGAAAGGCCGGGTTGATGCGGATGAAAAGGGTGTGCAAATTATTGCAGACCGCATTATGCCGTTAAAGGTAAACTATAGTCAGGCGAAACATGTGGCCATTCACATTTATAGCCAATATGACACGCCAGAAAATAGTGAAGCCTTAAAACGGGTGTTAACTAGTACTGCAGGCTCTGTGCCAACATCACTATACTTACACCGTCAACGGAAACGCATTAACTTGCCACCGAACATGTGCTTTGACCCTAGTGATGAATCGATTAAGGCTATTGAAGCTATATTAGGTGAGGGCTCCGTAGAGGTGCAATAACATATGTGCCACAGATAGCTTTCACGAACATTTATATAATAAGAAATGAAAGATCCCATCTAGGGACTACTTTCATAGGAGGAAATATGAAACGTACAAAAATCGTATGTACTGTAGGTCCGGGAACGGATAAATTTGGTATCTTAGAAGATATGATGCGCGCTGGCATGAACGTGGCTCGTTTCAACTTCTCCCATGGATCTCACGAAGAGCAAGCAGAGCGCATGCAAATGGTGCGTGATGCGGCGATGATCGTTAATAAACCAATCGCCTTATTGCTCGATACAAAGGGCCCAGAGGTTCGTCTTGGCCTATTTAAAGAGGGCAAAGTATTCCTCGAAGCAGGTCAAAAGTTTACGTTGACTACCGATGAAGTAGAAGGTACAAAAGAAATTAGCTCTGTTAATCACAAAGGTCTTGTAGGCGACGTGTCCGTTGGCGACAAGATTCTCTTGGCTGACGGCCTTGTAACGCTGACTATTGATGCTATTGAAGGTAACAATATCATTACTACAGTTCAAAATAGTGGTGAAATCGGCAACCGTAAACGGGTGGCTGTGCCAGGCGTAGCACTTAGTTTGCCACCAGTATCTGAACAGGACGAATCGGACTTGCGCTTTGGTTGCCAACAAAGGGTAGATTTTGTAGCGGCCTCCTTCATGCAACGCGGTAAGGACATCGTAGCCATTCGTCGTATTCTTGAATCTGAACAAAAAGATATTAAGATTATTGCAAAAATTGAAAATGCAGAAGGCGTTAAAAATATTGATGAAATCTTAGAAGTAGCAGATGGCCTCATGGTGGCTCGTGGCGATCTCGGTGTAGAAATTCCTGCCGAAGAGGTGCCAGTTCTTCAAAAAATGATGATTGAAAAATGTAATAACTTAGGTAAACCAGTTATTACGGCCACTCAAATGCTGGAGTCCATGATTCAAAATCCTCGTCCTACACGGGCGGAAGCAAGTGACGTGGCTAATGCCATCTTAGATGGTACGGATGCGATTATGTTGTCTGGTGAAACTGCAAATGGTGCTTATCCTGTAGAGGCAGTTACGACTATGACTCGCATTGCAGAGGTAACGGAACAAGCTGCTATTTACGATAGCACAAGCCGTGCTCGTCAAGATATGGATATGACGACTACCAGTGCTGTATGTTTAGCAAGCGTACACATTGCTCAAAACCTTGGGGCTGCTGCTATTTTGACATGTACTGAATCTGGTCATACGGCGATTAGCACTGCTCGACATCGTCCAGCTTGCAAAATTATTGCTGTAACACCACATGATGAAACAATTCGCCGCATGCAATTATGCTGGGGCGTAGAGGCTATTAAAGGCCATGAAATCGTTAACTCTGATGAAATGGTAAAACAAGCAATTACATGTGCTCTTAGCACAGGTGCGATTGAGTCTGGTGATCTTGTAGTCGTAACAGCTGGTGTACCATCTGGTGCCACAGGTACTACAAATATGATTCGCGTTCATATTGCAGGCCAAGTACTCTTATCTGGTAATGGTATTTTACGTAAATCCGTTACAGGCACTGTGTTCATTGCTGCTAATCATAAGGGTAATTATAAAAGCTTCAACGATGGTGATATCCTCGTTGTGGGCACAATGGAGCCTGAATTGATGGCTGTTGCAAAACGCGCAGGCGGTATTATCGCTGTTGAAGATGGTTATACCTCTGATAGTGCTATTGCAGGTATTACCTATGGCATTCCTGTAATTTTAGGTGCAAAAAATGCTCATGACGTACTCCTTGAAGGTCAAGAGGTAACTATCGACGGTGAACGTGGTAAGGTGTTTGCGGGCATTGCCAATGCTCGATAATCTTTATTGAGTGATAATTAAATAAGGAGGGATAGTATGAACCCATATAATGTAACAGGTCCTACTGCAACGGAGGTTGCACAGGTTGAAAGTATCGTATCCCAACGTTTGAAGGGATCTTTCTTGTGGATGGTTGTAGGTTTACTTACTACCATCGGTATTGGAGTCGCTACTTTGGCAAATCCGAATTGGTTGAAATTTGCGTATCAAAACTTCAATATTATCTTATTAGTACAGCTTGGCGTTATAGTACTATTTAGTGCTCGTGCGTACACGGCAAACGTAATGACCTTGCGTGGTATGTTCTTCTTCTACAGTGGTTTGAATGGTCTTACATTGGCCTTGATATCCTTGCGATACGATGTGTTTGGTGTCGTCATTCCAGCCTTAGTAGGGACGTTAGCATTCTTTATTGGCTTTGCCGTTGTAGGGGCCACTACAAAACGTAACTTGTCATCCTTAACACCATATGTGATGGCTGCTTTACTTGGTATGATTATCGTATCTCTTGTGATGATAGGGGCTCGTTACTTTAACTGGACTGTACTCAGTGCTTTCAGTGATACAGTGAGTCTCGTGCTTGGCTATGTAGGCGTTGTAGTATTTTCCATTTTCACAGCTATTGATGTTAACCGCATTAAAAATAAAGTGACTGAAGTAGCTTTGATGGAGGATGAAAGCATCCTAGATCGCATCGAAATTACAGGTGCACTAAATCTATACTTAGATTTTATTAACTTATTCTTATCCTTATTGCGTATCTTTGGCAATAAGCGATAACAAGGAGATCGTATGGACGATAGAGAATGGCAAACCTTTGTAACCGTTGTTGATGAAGGCAATATTACAAGGGCTGCAGAAAAATTATTTTTATCGCAACCGGCGTTGAGCTATCGGTTGCGCCATATGGAAAAAGCTTTGGGCCATTCTCTGTTGTTGCGGACTGCTGAAGGGATTGCCCTCACGGCACAAGGCGAAATTTTTTATGATTACTGTAAAAGAATGATGCAAGAACAAGAGGCGTTGGAGCATGCTATGAACTTGGCATCTGGTAAGATTCAAGGGACCTTAAAAATTGCGTCTTCCATTAACTTTGCAGACTATGAACTACCTGCTTTATTGAAATCATTCCGGGAACAATACCCAGATGTTCATATTCAAGTAAAGACTGCTTTCAGCCATCAAGTAGTAAAGATGTTCAATACTGGTGACTGTATGGTTGCCTTTGCTCGTGGCGGCTATGATGTATCTGGTAAGTCTGAATTGTTATTAGCTGAGCCGTATTGTTTGGTCTATAAAGAATTGGTGCCACCGGAATCATTGGAGAAGGTGCCCTTCATTAAATACCAAACAGATGCGTCTGTAGCTAACATCATCGAAACTTGGTGTGCTGAACATTTTGAAGAGCCTCCGAGTGTTGCCATGGATGTAAACTCTATGAGTACCTGTCGTCACTTTGTTCGAGCTGGCCTTGGATGGTCGATTTTGACTTATATGGGCCTTGGATCTTGTAAGGATAGAGATATCTATGTGAGTCCATTGCGTAGTAAAGATGGCGAGTATATCACTCGCGATACGAACATGGTGTACACTAAAGATGCAGAGAATATAGTAGTTGTAAAAACCTTTATCGAATATGTCCGCAATTATTACAAAGAACACACTGTTGTGGATGACAGTATTTTTAGAGAATATAAAGCACAAGAGTCCTTGTAATAGAGCATATCTATGAGCTTTTATAACTGTTTATCCATGCTATTTTAGCATTGGACTTTTTCGATATAATAACTCATAATAAAAGTGTCTCGAAAGAGCAAAGCAGTACCATGTAAGTGCATGTATACCCCCCTTTTAGGGACGTATACATGCATTTTTTTCATTTGGGGCTGTAATTCTATGCTCAAAATGCATAAAAAGTATGATTGATAGATATAAAAGTTTTTATAACCCCTATAAAGGTAATCTATTTTTCATAATTTCTTTAAACATTTATAATGAGTATAGACTTAATCGATGTAACAAATGTCGCGAGCTGTTACGTTGTTAAAGACTAGATGATTTTATGTATGCCTAAGTTAGTTAAGAAAGGGAAAGACACACATGAAAGACAAATTATGGCGTATTGGCATTATGGCTGCCATCGTCGCATTTATGTGGTTCGGTGGCACACCTGAAGGCCTCAAACCGCAAGTATGGCAATTATTCGGTATTTATTTAGCTACTATCGTGGGCTTGGTATTAAAACCATTCCCAGTTCCTGTTACAGTATTATTAGGCATTGCTACATCTTCTATTTTGTTGAACAATACAAAAGACGTATTGGCTGGTTACAGCAATACAGCACTATGGTTGATCTTCGCAGCCTTTGCTTTATCCGTTGCATTTAGTAAAACTGGCCTTGGTCACCGCATTGCGTACTACTTGGTTCGCGCTTTTGGTAGTACAACCCTTCGTCTTGGTTATGTTACGGCATTCCTTGACATGATCTTATCTCCAGCGACTCCTTCCAACACGGCTCGTGCAGCAGGTATTGTATATCCAATCAACTTATCCATTGCTGAAGCAGTTGGTTCTTACCCTGGTGAAACTGCTAAAAAAGCAGGCGCTTACCTCTTGCAGAATGGTTACTTTGCAACAAAGGTAACATCCTTCTTCTTTGCTACTGCGATGGCGCCAAACTTATTGGCTCTTGAATTCATTACTAAGTTGACAGGCGTAACCTTAAACTGGGCCCAATGGGCGATAGCCATGTTTGTACCTGGCTTCATCATGTTAATGCTTGTTCCAATTATTGGCTACATGTATGAACGCCCTACAGTAAAAGAAATCGACAACAAGAAAATTGCTGCTGACGGTTTAGCCGAATTGGGACCTATGAAAGCGTCCGAAAAAGGCCTTATCGCTATCGCACTTCTTGCAATCGCTGGCTGGATTCTTCCAACATTTGGTATCAAAATTGACGCTACAGCAGTTGCTATCGTAGCGATGATTGCTACATTAGTATGTGGCATTATTACTTGGGATGACTTGCTCAAAACTAAAGCTGATTGGAATACATTGATTTGGTTCGGCGGTATCTTGGGCTTATCCTCTGCATTAAATAAAGGTAAATTCTTCGAATGGTTGGCTAAATTCTTAGAAACTCATATGAACTTCGGTTTAGATCCATTCATGATGCTTATTCTTATTTCCGTTGTTTCCGTTGCGGTTCGTTACTTCTTCGCATCTGGTACTGCTTACATCTCCGCGATGCTTCCAGTATTCTTGATCTTAGGTATCAACGCAGGCGTAGATCCTACATTACTTGCATTCATCATGATTGGTACAAACTCCTATGGTGGTGCCGTAACTCACTATGGTGCTGCTCCTGGTCCAATCATCTTCTCCGCTGGTTACAATAACGTAAAAGATTGGTGGACAGTTGGTTTAATAACTGCAGTAGTATGTTTAGTATTGAACTACGTAATTGGTATTCCTTGGTGGAAAATGACTGGTTTCATGTAATATGAAACTTTCACTATGAAGTGTTAGAATTTAATTGTTAGTATTCAACGTCTGTACGGGGCTCTCGCGACGAGCCTGTACAGACTTGAAATTTATAAATGTTTCACAACGAAAGGATGCAACATGGCACAATTAGTAAAAGCTGCACAAGCTGGCTTCGACGAAAAAAATGATGCATTAGTAACGGTTGAACCGATTGCTAGCGGCATCGAAATCGAATTAACATCCAAAGTTATCCGTCAATATGGCGACCAAATTAAATCTGTTGTTTTGAACACAGTAAAAGAAGCTGGTTTTGACGGCGTGAAAGTAATCGTACAAGATAAAAACGCTTGGGATTACACAATTAAAGCTCGCGTATTAGGCGCATTGGAAAGGGGGAGCAAAGCATAATGGCTAACGATAAAACATTCCCAGAAGTTAAAACAAATCCATTAACAGAGGCTGCGAAAAAACGCTTGTCTCGTTCCATGATGTTCGTGCCTGGTAATACACCTAAAATGATTAACAGTGCTGATATTCACGGTGCTGACTCCATCATGATCGACATCGAAGATTCCGTTGCTGTAACAGAGAAAGATACAGCTCGTCTTTTAACTGCAGAAGCTTTGAAATCCCGTAAGTTCCGTGGTGAAACAGTTGTTCGTATCAACCATCCAACACAAACTCCTTACGGCTATGATGACCTTGATGTAATCGTTCCTGCTAAACCTGATTTGATCCGTTTACCTAAGACTGAAGATGTATCTGAAGTTGAAATCGTAGCGAAGAAAATTGAAGAAGTAGAAAAAGCTAATGGTTGGGAAGAAGGTACAATCAACATTATCGTAGCTATCGAATCCGTTCGTGGCTTGTACAATGTTCGTGAAATCTGCCACGGCCCTCGCGTAGTTGCTATCGCTCTTGGCGCTGAAGACTACCGCGCTGACCTTCGCACTGGTAAACATAAACCAGCTGTAGAATTGTTGTTCGCTCGTCAAACAATCCTTCATGCAGCACGCGAAGCAGGTATCCGCGTAGTTGATACTGTATTCTCCGACGTGAAAGACCCTCAAGGTTTCCGCGAAGAAGTTGAATTCATTAAAGCATTGGGCTTCGATGGTAAATCTTGTATCCACCCAAGCCAAATCAAAATCGTTCACGAAGTATTCACTCCTGACGAAAAAGAAATCGCTCATTCCGTTAAGGTATTAAACAGCTATGCAGATGCATTGCGCAACAACAAAGGCGTAATCTCCGTAGATGGCAAAATGATTGATGGTCCTATCGTAGTTCGTGCACAACGCGTAGTTGATAAAGCACGTGCAGCAGGCATTAAAGTTGAATTAGAGGAAGGAGCAGAATACGATGTTAAATAAAGTAGGTCGCGATATCCCAACAAATATCCCAGCACTAGAAGGTCGCGAAGTATACCAAGGTGAATTCGCAATCGAACCTAAAGTGAAACGTGCAGGCAAACCTGTACACATGAGTCGCGTGGGTACTAATAAAGTGCTTGCTTCCATCGACGAAGCAATCGAAAAAGCTGGCGTAAAAGATGGTATGACATTGTCTTTCCACCATCACTTGCGTAATGGCGACTATGTAATGAAAATGGTTATGGAACGCGTACAAGCGAAAGGTATTAAAGACATTACAATTGCGTCTTCTTCCTTGTCCCCATGCCATGAGTTCTTAGTAGAAATGATTCAAGACGGCACTGTAACAGCTATCGAAACATCTGGCTTGCGCGATCGTCTTGGCAAATTCTTAACTCAAAACCCAGGCGTATTGAAACGCCCTGTAATCATTCGCTCTCACGGTGGCCGTGCTCGTGCCATTGAATGTGGCGAAGTTCATATCGACGTAGCTTTCATGGGTGCTCCTACAGCTGACCCACGTGGTAATGCTACTGGTCGTACAGGTAAATCCGCATGTGGCGCACTTGGTTATGCTAAAGTCGACTCCCACTATGCAGATACAACTGTTATCATCACTGATAACTTAGTTGACTATGTACACAACTATGCAATTCCTCAAACTGACGTCGATTATGTTGTTGAGGTTGAAAGCATTGGTGATCCAGAAGGTATCGCTTCTGGTGCGGTAGGTTTCACTAAAAACCCTATCCAAATCAAAATCGCTGAATTAGCTGGTGAATTCCTTGACCAAGCTGGCATCATTAAAGATGGTTTCGTATTCCAATTGGGTGCTGGTGGTGCTCCATTGACTGTAGCAAAATTCATCGCTGAAAAACTTCGCAAACGCGGTGAAGTAGGTGGCTTCGCTATCGGTGGTGCTACTGGTATCTTGACTGGCATGCTTGAAGAAGGTTTGATTCGTGCTATTTACGATACTCAAACATTCGATACTACGGCAGCAGCATCTTTGGATAAAAACTCTGCACATATCGAAATGTCCGCTTCCATGTACGCTAACCCTTGGACAGACTGTACTACTAACTACTTAGATGTAGTATTCCTTGGTGCTACTGAAATCGACCTTGATTTCAACGTAAACGTAATGACTGACTCCAACGGCGTATTGATGGGCGCTTCCGGCGGTCACTCTGATACAGCAGCAGGTGCTAAATGCACAGTTATTACTTGCCCATTGATTCGTGGCCGCTTGCCAATGATCCGTGACAAAGTAGCAACTGTAATTACACCAGGATCCTCTGTTGACGTACTCGTTACTGAATACGGTATCGCAATCAACCCAGCTCGTACTGATTTGATTGAACGCTTCAAAGATAGCAACTTGCCTATCTTCACAATTGAAGAATTACAACAATTAGCATTTGACTTAGTTGGTAAACCACAAGACATTCCTGTATCTGACAAAGACGAAGACATCGTGGCAATCGTAGAATACCGCGATGGTTCCATCCTTGACGTGGTTCGTAAACCTTTATAAGTTAGATATGGTGTCCGGTAGAATCTGTAACGGTTCCGTCGTCTCACCTTCCTTGCTGATTAGTTAATATAAAGACCCTCTCTATGGTCCTCGGACTCATGGAGAGGGTCTTTTTGTGTTTATGCGTTGTTTTAATATTAATCTTAAAGATAGAAGTAAAATATAATGTGGCAAAAATAGTACATATAGATAGTTATACTTTTACTATAAGAAGATTGGGGGTTATAGGAGGTAGTTTTTATGTATCGTTGTATTGCCAATTTAGAGATTGACCTAGAGGGGGTAGGTGAGTTTTATAGTGAAATAGACGAATATGAAACATTAAATATGTACAAAATCATATTAGCGTGGTTACAGGATGATTTAGATGGACCTAATCCAGAAAAAACTGTGTTCGGTATATCAGAGCATGCTTTAGACTGGATGGCTGTGTTGCCTGGTGACATTTCTTATCGAAATCTATTTGATATGGGAAGCTGTAAACGGGGCAACCGTTTCGAAAGTATTGATTATTTATATGCGAAATTTTTACAAACATTGGAAAATAAGAAACGATTTGAACTTGAATATGAATCCTTATGCTTGGATTATGTAAAGGTGAATCCACAGCTTATAGAAATAACTCTAACTTGCTGCAGAAATATAGATTTTTTATTATTTATAAAACAGTGGTTACGTAATTGTAGTACTTATAAACATCCGATATACTATAAGGTAAAAGATGTGTATTATGTGGAATTTTAAGGAGAGAGACTATGAGCCAAGTATTTAAACAAGATCTAACAGATAATTCGGTTCGTCCTGGCGGTTTGTTTTTTGTTGAGTTATTAATGCCCGAGCAGTGTGATATGCCTGCTCGCGATACAATGGTAGAGGTTTTCACAAAGCATTTGGGGCCTATTGATTGCTTTAGTTATGGAGCTGATTCTGCTGGTTTTGCACCTCAGAATTATAAGGTTCATTATGAGGACAAAGATGCCGATATTCCACTAACCTTAATGGTGACAAATTGTGAGAAAATCGAAAAAACTGTATTAGATGATTTTGAGCGTAGTCAGGTGTGGGATTGTCCAAATGTGGATGAGTTATTAGCAGAGTGCCAATACAGGGTGTTTGCTACGGATATGTTAGCCTCTGGTTTAGCGGCCAAAGAACGTGCAGATATGCTTGTAAAGTATGTAGATGCATTACTAGAATTATATCCCTCTTGTAAAGCCGTTGTATTTGGACCATCTCGTAAGTTCTTAAGTCGAGAATCGATTGAAAATCATCCTGATAAAGAGGTGACTCGTTTCATGTATTATGCTGTAAATGTGCGTTATTTTAGTATTCAAGGTACCAATGATATGATGGTAGATTCTGTGGGTATGAGTACATTATTTTTACCTGAT
This sequence comes from uncultured Veillonella sp., assembly GCF_963543145.1. GTDB lineage: Bacteria > Bacillota > Negativicutes > Veillonellales > Veillonellaceae > Veillonella. The sequence continues at coordinate 54,599 of NZ_CAUTZP010000008.1, forward strand.
TTACAGTATCACTTTCACGGTGTAGATCCTAATCATGTAGTATTTCATGCTTATAATGTGTTGAATTATATTTTCGAACATGGTAATATAATAGGTGATGGGGAAACCATTGCGGGGTTACAAAATGGCGAGATGAATCAGGATATTCAGTGGAAGGTTCAATACGAGGATTCTTTAATCCAGCCCGTTCGAGAGGTTCTAGATATTAATATGGGTGAATACGCATCTGGAACTCGGTAGTTGTTAATCAATGAAAGGTGCGAGCATTATGAGTGATCAACGTGTTTTTGATATGGAACTTGTGAAAGTTGAAAGTTTGGAGAACGCTGTTAGGACGCCATTTTATCAAACTGATTCCACAGGTGGTTCAGTATGGGTTATTAAACCTGGTCAAATCTTACCAAAACATTATCATCATCACTCTGATGATATATGGGTTATATTGCAAGGCAAGGGTGTATTTTATCCAACGCCTAATACAGAGGTGCCTTTTACAAAGGGGCAAGTTATAGTATCTAAAAAGGGTGAATGTCATGGTGCAAAAAATACTGGAACGGAAGATATTGTCTTTGTGAGTATCGTTGCTCCAGTGCCTGCTGATTATGATCCTGTTAAGACTAATTAATATGAAAGCACTTTATAGTATTTTCTTCTCTTGTGATAGAGATATATTCATACTATAAAGTGCTTTTTTATTTTATACAGTCATTTCTAGCGAATATACCTTTTCTATTTTATATGTCATTATTTTGGTTTTACTATTCCTATTTGTTATTTCTATACTCTATAAAATTCCATTGACAGAGGACGTTTGTTCTTTTAAGACGGTAAAGTATGTAATATTTTAATAAGTAGAAAGGAATTATATGAACTCATCTACACTAGAGCCTCAAAGTGGGGATATCAATTTCAGAGATTTTACGAAACGTCGTATGCTTCACGTAGTCTTACCATTGTTTATTGTTTCTATTATTGCCTTCCTGGATCGCGTTAACATTGCTTATGCAGGCTTGACTATGAAGGAGAATTTACCATGGTTGACGCCAGAAGTATTTGGTATGGGGGCAGGCATTTTCTTTATTGGTTATGTTTTGTTTGAAGTGCCTGCATCTTTAATTGCAGCTCGTTGTAATGCTATGCATTGGGTGGCGCGTATCATGTTTAGTTGGGGGCTCGTATGTATTCTTATGACGACGATGACCACTGAGTTGGAATTTTATGTTTATCGATTTTTACTTGGTCTATGTGAGGCTTCTTTATATCCTGTAATTTATTCATTACTCATTCCAAATTGGTTCTTGCCAAAGGAGCGAGCGAAGGCAATCTCCTTGATGTTGACATCTTTATTGTTCTCTAACATCATTGGTGGGCCATTGGCAGGTATTTTATTGGATACAACGTTCTTTGGTCTACATGGTTGGCGTACACTCTTTATCGTTGAAGCTATTCCTGCTGTGATCTTTGCGTTCATTTTCGCATTCTGGATGAAAGAGCGTCCTGAACATGCATCTTGGGTAACTGATGTAGAAAAGGTATATATTAAAGCCGAGCTTGAAAAAGAAGAGCAACAAAAGCAAGCCGCAAAGAAATATACTATTTGGCAAGCGTTAAAAGACCCAAAAGTATTGCGTTTAGCGTTAATCTATTTCTTGTGGGTTATTGGTTTCTGGGGCTTTAGTTTTTGGATGCCTCAAGTTCTTAAAAGCTTATCTGGATGGCCACCAAGCGTGGTAGCGTGGTCTATTGCTATTCCAATGACAGCAGCCTTACTTGTACAAATATACTGTGGTTACTCTTCTGAAAAGCGCAATGAAAAACGTTGGCACGTTGCTACTACATTGTTCATTGGTACTATTGGTTTCTTAGCAACACCACACAGTCCATCTCCAGAAGTTAGCTTATTCTTTATATGCTTAACTGCAGTAGGTGTTTACGGTGGTATGGGTGTATGGTGGACCATGCCAACAACCTTCTTATCTGGCGCTGCTGCAGCGGGGGCGATGGGACTCATTAACTCTTCAGGTAATATGGGGGGCTGGGTAGGTCCTTATATGCTTGGATTCATCAATGGTCACACTGGTAGCTTTGCTTATGGTTACTATGTAATGGGGGCTTGTATGTTCCTTGCTGGTCTATTAATTTTGACACTTCCAAAATCTATGGAACATAAAGAGGATTAAGTAGAGCTATATTATAGATAACTAGATTATAGACAACTTAATAGGAAAATATTTAACGAATGCTTCAATGGTGTGATTTTGGATACTATTCAATTTTATGTTACAATTTACAAAATAGTATTATTTAAACTTGAGGAGACAAATATTGAAAGAGTGTAGACCTAAGTTTGATGAAATTACATCATTTGATGAATTTAATAAATATTATTGGTATCGTGATGAACTTTCACAAATATGTAAATCATTAGGATTAGAATATAGGGGAACAAAACAAGAACTCAATTATATTATTGAGCAGTACTTTAAAGGCGATTTAATTAAAAAATCATCAATAAAAAATAGAAGAAGGCAAGTGGAAAGTATTACTTTAGATACACCATTACTTGAATGTAATTTTTCCTTTAATACGAAGTTTAGAGAATATTTCTCTGCTTTAATAGGTGTTTCACGATTTAAATTTAATGCTGATATGGCTACTGCCTGGAGAAAAGTAAAAAGTGAAAAAAATACAAGCTTTACAATTGGAGATTTGCTGAAAGTATATTATGGTGAATCAGATTATGCAAAGTATGACAATTCGGTTTGTCAATGGAATCAATTTTTTAAGGATTTTTGTGCAGACGAATGTAGTGGCAATTATTCGAATAAATTAAAAGTAGCATCTATTATTTGGAAAGAAGTTAGAGATTCAAAAAATGAAAAAATTTATTCAAAGGAGCTTTTAAGTGAATATGCATATAAATTAGAAGCGTATCGCAAGTAGAAGCAACTTGTCGTTGCAGAGATGTATGGGAAAACTAGCAATTAAATCTATAATAGAATAACGATAAAAGCACCTTATATCCTATGAGAAGAGTCATTTGTGATGACTTTTGTAGGTATGTAAGGTGCTTTTATTTATTTCTGATTTCTTTATTGATTTTGTTTTGTTACATCAGGCACTTTCCCAGGATTCATATCCAGGTTTAGATCTGTGGATTTGAATGGGTGTGGGTTTGCCTCTGGTGGTTGTACTTTGAGTTCTGGGTGTAACCATTGCAGTTGTTTTAGTTCCCAGTCGTACTTAGCACCATCGTTTTGGAGTTGGCGAATACTTTTAAAGACTTCGTCTAATTGATCGCTATGCTTATTAGCCATCCCTTCTAGGATGTATAGGCGACCTGCTACGCTATTAATGGTGGATCCATCATGATCTTCATCGACACGCCATTGTAATTCTGAAATTTGTATTTGCTGGAAGACTATAACAATAACCAGCACAATAATCACGCCCCATATAGGAGCTTCTTTAACTTTCAAAAGGGCCCGCAATTTAGCTGCGAGCCCAGATATTTTATTCATTATTGACGATCCTCGAGTTGTAATCCAGGTAATGGTAATTTGGAATTTACAAAGTCTAACCACAAGCGAGACGCGTGGGAGAGGTAATGTCCTTTTTTCCAAATAACATAGAGGGTATGAATGATTTCAGGTACGAGCGGACGCACAACGACCTTGGAACCAACCTCAGTATTTTCACCTACCTCAGGGCAGAGGCGAGATGGTAATAATGCGATGGCAAGGTCAGCACTAACCGTTTGTAACATAAGATCACGTTGACTTGTTTCAAACACGATATGCGGTTGGAAACCCGTGTGCTTACACGCTTTGATGATTTCGTCATGTAAGTTGAAATCGTCTTTGTGCAATACAAAGGATTCATCAGCTAACATTTCTAAACGAATTTCTTTTTCTTTCGCTAGAGGGCTGGATTTTGGAATGATAACGGAAAGTGGGTCACTAGTAAGGTAGAAGGACTCAAATTCTTTAGGGTTTGGTTTAGTACAGATGATACCAATATCAATTAAACCTTCTTGAACGCTGATTTCAACCTTTTTAGAACCTTGTTCATATAGCTCTAATTCAATTTGTGGATATACTTTTTTGAACTCACCTAATAATTGGGCAAAAATAGGCGCATCTGTAATTGGTGGAATACCAATTCGGATAGACCCTTGCTCCAAACGAAATTCGTTTTCAAAATCAGTTTTTAGATGTTCAAACATAAACACAACGCGTTTAGCGTGGGTTAAGAAGATGGTACCCCCATCAGTAAGTTCTACAGATTTAGCATTACGCATGAAGAGAACAACACCAAGTTCGTCTTCTAAAGCTTTGATCGTACGGCTGATAGCAGATTGGGAGATGTGTAAATTCCTCGCAGCCTTACTGAAGCTTTTTTGATCAGCTACTTCAACGAAGTATTTCAAATGATGAAAATCCATAATTAACCCCCTAAAAATAAAAATTGGTTATAGGAAGTGACCTGGCTAAATGAGAATAGTTATTACTATAATGCAACTAGCTATTACTTTATGTAAAGCATGGATAGCAATATTGGCAAAGCGACAGTCACTGTATGTGTTGCGTTGATAGGCCCCAGCACGTTATAATTAGCTTATAGGGCTATATCAAGTTATGATATTAGGAATTATGGTTGTGCCCATTACAAAAAAGTATGTTCACACATAATGCCATATTATATATAACATATATATTATTGCATTATTTTTTCATGTGCGCAAGTTTGTAATGGTTGTTATTCCTAAACATAATGATAGATTAAGCAAGTGTTCTATTTTTGCTAAATGCTTAAGGAGGCAATAATCACATGAGTCGTAAATTTAAAACTATGGACGGCAACCAAGCGGCTGCTCACGTTTCTTATGGTTTTACAGAAGTTGCTGCGATTTACCCAATCACTCCATCTTCCCCAATGCCAGAACACATTGACGAATGGGCTGCGTCTGGTCGTAAAAACATTTTCGGTAACACTGTTCAAGTTGTAGAAATGCAATCTGAAGCAGGTGCGGCTGCCGCAACTCACGGTTCTTTACAAGCTGGTGCATTAACAACAACTTTCACATCTTCCCAAGGTTTGTTATTGATGCTTCCTAACTTATATAAAGTAGCAGGCGAATTACTTCCAGGTGTATTCCAAGTAGCTGCTCGTGCATTAGCTGCACATGCTTTGGCTATCTTCGGTGACCACCAAGACGTAATGGCTGCTCGTGCAGCTGGTTGCGCTATGCTTGCTGAATCCTCCGTACAAGAAGTAATGGACTTGTCCGCTGTAGCGCACTTGACAGCTATTAAAACTCGTGTACCTTTCATCAACTTCTTCGACGGTTTCCGTACATCCCATGAAATTCAAAAAATCCAAATCTGGGATTATGAAGATTTGAAACCATTGGTTGATATGGACGCTGTTAATGCATTCCGTAAAAATGCATTGAATCCAGATGCTCCTGTAACTCGTGGTACTGCAGAAAACCCTGACGTTTACTTCCAACATCGTGAAGCAGCCAACAAATTCTACTTGAACGTTCCTGACGTTGTAGAACACTACATGAATGAAGTTAATAAATTGGCTGGTACTAACTATCAATTGTTCAACTACCATGGTGCTCCTGATGCAACTGACGTAATCGTAACTATGGGTTCTTCCGCACAAGTAGTAGAATCCACTGTTGACTACTTAAACAAATTGGGTCGTAAAGTTGGTTTCATCAACGTTCACTTGTTCCGTCCATTCGCAACAGATCGTTTGTTGAAAGCTCTTCCTCAAACAGTAGAACGCATTGCAGTTCTTGACCGTACTAAAGAACCAGGTGCTTTGGCTGAACCATTGTTCTTGGACGTACAAGCTGCTGTAATCGATGGTGGCCGTAACGTAAAAGTTATTGCTGGCCGTTATGGTTTGAGCTCCAAAGACGTTATCCCTGCAGACATCGTAGCTGTATTCGATAACTTGGCTGCTGAAAACGGTAAAAAATTCTTCACATTGGGGATCAATGATGATGTTACATTCTTGTCCTTGGATCGTGCTGAAGGCGTAGAAATTGAAACTCCTGGTTTGACTGAATGTAAATTCTGGGGCTTCGGTTCTGACGGTACTGTAGGTGCGAATAAATCCGCTATCAAAATCATCGGTGACCACACTGACATGTATGCTCAAGCATACTTCGATTACGACTCCAAAAAATCTGGTGGCGTAACAATGTCTCACCTTCGTTTTGGTAAAAACCCAATCAACTTGCCATACTTGATCACTGAACCTCAATTCGTAGCATGTCACCGTCAATCTTACGTACATGAATACGACTTGATTCGCGGCATCAAAAAAGGTGGTACATTCTTATTGAACTGTACTTGGTCTCCTGAAGAATTAAACGAACATTTACCTGCTAAATTACGTCGTCAAATCGCAGAAAAAGAATTGAACTTCTACATCATCAATGCTGCGAAAATCGCTTCCGAAATCGGTTTGGGCGGTCGTATCAACATGGTAACTCAAGCTGCGTTCTTCAAATTGACTGAAATCATCCCTGTAGATGATGCTGTTAAATACCTTAAAGAATCCGTAGTAACTTCTTACGGTAAAAAAGGTCAAAATATCGTTGACATGAACAATGCTGCTATCGATCAAGGTGTTAACGCTTTGGTAAAAGTAGATGTTCCTGCTGACTGGAAAAACGCTGTTGATGAAGGCGGTCACGCAGTTAAACCTGGTTGCGAATCTTGCCCATCCTTCGTTCAAAACATTGCACAACCAATCAATGCACAAGCTGGTTATGATCTTCCTGTATCCACATTCGCTGGCTACGAAGATGGTACATTACCTGCGGGTACTGCAAAATATGAAAAACGCGGTCCTGCATTGTTCGTTCCAAAATGGTTACCAGAAAACTGTATCCAATGTAACCAATGTTCCTTCGTATGTCCACATGCTACAATTCGTCCAATCTTGGCAACTGAAGCAGAAGTGGCTGCAGCTCCAGAACATTTCGATACAATCCCTGCATTGGGCGCTAAAGACCTTCAATTCCGTATCGCAGTATCCCCATTAGATTGCTTGGGTTGCGGTAACTGTGTTGATATCTGTCCAGCTCCTAAAGGCAAAGCTATCGTAATGACTTCCATCGATTCCGAAATCGAACAAGCTGAAGCATGGAACTATGGTGTTAACCTTCCTGTAAAAGAAAACCCTATGAAGAAGGAAACTGTTAAAGGTTCCCAATTCGAACAACCATTGTTCGAGTTCTCCGGTGCTTGCGCAGGTTGTGGTGAAACTCCTTACGCTAAATTGTTAACTCAATTGTTCGGCGACCGTATGATGATTGCCAATGCAACTGGTTGTTCCTCCATTTGGGGTGCTTCCATGCCTGCATCTCCATACACAACTAACCAACAAGGCCACGGTCCTTCCTGGGCAAACTCCTTGTTCGAAGACAATGCTGAGTATGGTTATGGTATGTTCATCGGTGTTAAGAAAATCCGTCAACAATTAGTTGAAGTAGCTTCTAAAGCTGTAGAAACTGCTACAGGCGAATTGAAAGAAGCTTTGGAACAATGGATTGAATTTGCTAACCTTGGTGCAGCAACTCGTCAACGTTCCGAACGTTTAGTAGCAGCTATCGAAGCTGAAGGTGCTACAACTCCAGAATTGAAAGAAATTCTTGAGAAAAAACAATTCTTAATCAAACGTTCTCACTGGATCTTCGGTGGTGACGGTTGGGCATACGATATCGGCTTCGGCGGTGTTGACCATGTATTAGCTTCTGGCGAAGACGTAAACATCTTCGTATTCGATACTGAAGTATACTCCAACACTGGTGGTCAAGCTTCCAAATCCACTAACATTGCAGCAGTTGCTCAATTCGCAGCTTCTGGTAAACGTACTAAGAAAAAAGACCTTGGCATGATGGCTATGTCTTATGGTTATGTATACGTAGCACAAGTAGCTATGGGTGCAGATAAAAACCAATTGATGAAAGCTATTACAGAAGCTGAAGCATATCCAGGTCCATCCTTGATCATCGCTTACAGCCCATGTATCAACCATGGTATCAAAGCTGGTATGGGTAAAGCTCAAGAAGAACAACGTAAAGCAGTTGCAGCTGGTTACTGGGATCTTTACAGATACAACCCTCAACTTAAAGCAGAAGGTAAAAATCCATTCTCCTTGGATTCCAAAGAACCAACTGAAAGCTTCCAAGACTTCCTTAAAGGTGAAGTACGTTACGCTTCCTTGGCTAAAGCAGCTCCAGATGTTGCAGAAGAATTGTTCGCTAAAACTGAACAAGACGCTAAAGAACGTCGCTTAAGCTATGTTCGCTTACAAAAAGGTTTTGAAGACGTAAAATAATACGTTATTTAACGACTGATAACTATATGAGGCATCCTTTCTAGGGTGCCTCTTTTTTGTTGTATTATTTGAGTATTAACTACTCAAAACATAGGTAATATACTAGGAATTTGGTATAATGATAAGTAGCTATGCATAATGATAGCATTACATATTTTGGATAATTCTTATATTAAATATAGAGGTACATATGGCTAAGGATAATACACAAATGGCAACAGAAGATACGCAACAAAGGATATATAAAGAGTTAGGCTATAAATCCTATCCATTTCCTTTCACTACACCTGCCTATTTAGAGGCGTATGGCACGCTTGTAGGCCTTAAGCCACCAGAGGCTAAAACAGCACGTGTCCTTGAATTAGGTGCTACCTATGGTGGTAATATCATTTCCCAAGCAGTTCACAACCCTGAAGCGACCTTTGTAGGTATTGAACTTTCACAAGACCAAGTAGAGAAGGGCAATAAAATTATCGGGGACTCAAAATTAGATAATGTATCTTTAGTGCAAGGTGATATCTTGAATTTTGATGAATCAATGGGAACCTTTGACTATATTATTGCGCACGGTTTCTACTCTTGGATCAGCGATGAAATGAAGGATAAACTGCTCCATATTATTTCCCATCATTTAGCCGATAATGGTATTGCTTATGTATCTTATAATACCTATCCTGGATGGCATACGATGGAAGAAGTTCGTCAGCTCATGTTATTTGCGAATCGTGGACATGAAGAATCTACTCATAAGGAAAAGGTATTGCGAGGTAAGACTGTGGGCAGCTTGGTAGGTTCTCAAATCCTTAACTACGATAATCTTAAAGAACGCAATAGTAAATTCTTAGGTGCCTTGCGATCCGTTATGCAAAAGGACGATTATTATGTAGGACATGATCATTTAGAACCACATAATGATCCATGCTATTTCTATCAATTTAATGATCATTTAAAAGAACATGATTTAGCTTATGTATGCGATGCGGACCTTACATTATCTATGGTTCGTACTTATGATGAAAGTATTGCAGACAAACTTGAGCAACTAGCTCCTAATAGCCAAGCAGATCAAGAGCAATATTTAGATTTTATGTTAGATACTACATTCCGTAAGTCTATTATTTGCAAAGCAGGTGCGACAAAGGATATTAACTATGCGGTAGCGAATCCTGATAAAGTAAATACAGTACCTGTACGTACTATTGTAAATAGTTTTGTATTCCAAATCCTCTTTGATGAAGAAGCATTAGAAATGTTTGAAAATGATCTCCTACGAGATACTTTCCAAGCGCTTATTAAAGATGGTGGTACTTTCAACATGATTGAAGCACTGGCTATTTTAAAAGCAGCTCATGAGGCGGCGAATGCGTCTGATGATGAATTAGAACCTGCTGTATGCAGCTTATATAAAGCTGTAGTAGAGCATATGGTACGCGGTGGTATTCGTTTCTATAAAACATTCCCTGTGAAAGAGGAGTATATGGAAGGTCTATCCTATATACCTGCACGATTTACAAATTTTGTAAAAGCTATTGCTGATGGTGGTGGGGAATATATTTATGGGGCAAATATGTTTAATGATGCGATTGGCGATATTTCTGAAGAAGACTTATTGTTCATGGAGCTGTTGAATAAACCTAAAGCGAAATCTACATTGATCAAGAAGATTAAAGACTCTCTCTTTAGTGCCGATAAGTCTCAACCAGCAAAACATCAAAATGCGATGGCTGAAGCCTTCTATAATGAATTAACAACTCGCATGGAACAATTAGGTTTTATTAGAAGTAAGAAAACAGAACGTATTTCATAAGCCGTACTTGAAACATGATAAGTCTTGCTAAAGCTGTTATTTGTGGCTGTTCATTCTAGTTTCATAGTATAAATTAAAACCCGTTACACTTATAACATTTGTATGTAAAATGTGCTAACGGGTTTTGTTTTATATAATTAATTTTAGAATAATTTAATAATTATTACATTTAGTTATTTAATCTTGCCAAAAAAGTATAGTAAATCGATAAAATTAATGAGAAATAAATGAACCATATATGAAAAATGTGGTATACTATGTATGGGTATTTTTGTGAACATCATCCGGTGTGTTGTGGATGATTATATAAATTGTATTAGTTGTACTAATTGTATTATTTGTAAAAGGAGTCTTTTATGGCATCTAAGAAGGCAGTTCTAGTATATATACTAGAAATCCTGAAAAGTGAAACAGATGCTAATCATACTTTATCTCAAGAGGAGATTCGCAGTATATTAGCTGAGCGGTATGAGGTGTCCGTGGATCGGAAGACCTTAGGCCGTCATTTAAATGATTTATATGAATCTGGTGATTTTGGTATTCAATGTGAAGAGTCTGCCGTGGGAGCAGATGGCACTATTCGTCGTACCGATTTTTATATGATTCATACCTTTGAAGATTCTGAATTGCGATTATTGATTGATGGTATTTTGGCATCTCGCCATATTACCGCATCTCAACGTAAGGATTTAATTAGTCGTGTTGCTAAACTGGGCAGCTCTCATTTCAAGCCACATGGTATTGATATTGAAAGTGCTACAGGTTACCTTCATAGAAGCCAGGACTTATTCCTTAACATTGATCTCATAGAAGAAGCAATACAAAAGGGAAGAAAGATTTCGTTGGCCTATTGCCAACCTGACGTGGATAAGCGTTTACATATCAATCTTGGTCCAGATAACAAGGAACGGAAATATGTATTTAATCCATTCCAACTAGTAATGAATCGAGGGCACTATTACCTAGTTGGGAACCACGAAAACTATGACGACATGTCTACGTTGCGCGTCGATCGTATTGCACACATTACGGTGCTAAGCGAACGGAGAAAACCTTTACGGGAGATAAAGGGATACCAACAGCAACGCACTTTTAACGTGTCTCAATACGTAAAAGAGCACATTTATATGTTCGGTGGTGAATCCATTACGGTAAGCTTTAAAGCAAAACGTTCCATCGTAAATCAAATCTTAGATTGGTTTGATGGTAATGTAGAATTTACTAATGTAACGTCCGATGATGTGGTATGTCGCGTACGTGTAAATCATCACGCTTTTAAATATTGGGCTCTCCAATATATGCAAAGTGTAAAAGTACTTTCACCAGCATCCTTGGTGAATGAAGTGAAGGAAGCTATAAAAGAAGGCTTACAACAATATTCATAAAAATAGAGCTAGTTGATCGTTGAATCAACTAGCTCTATTTTTATGTTTTCTGTTTTATAGAACGTGCATTTTCTCTGCTTCTTTATAATCCTTAAGAACTGGACGAGGCGGCAACTTATCCATAATACTCACCACGTAAATCGCGATGGAAGAGAAGATGAAGCCTGGTACGATTTCATATAGACCAAGGAATTCAAATTGTTTCCAAATAAGTACTGTTAAACCACCCACTACGATACCAGCGATACAGCCATGACGTGTCATTCGTTTCCAGAACAAGGAGAACAAGATGGCTGGACCGAAGGCAGCACCAAAGCCTGCCCATGCATAGGCAACCATTGTTAAGATGTAGCTATCTGGATTCATTGCCATGTAGATGGCTATGAATGCAACTAGTAGTACTACGATACGACTTACTAGTACTAGCTCTTTATCGCTTGCTTTTGGATGAATGATATTTGCATAGAAGTCATTAGAAATAGCGGAGGCTGTTACCAACAATTGTGCAGATGCAGTACTCATGATAGCTGCTAATACAGCGGACCAGATGAGACCTGCTACAAATGGTGTGAAGAGACGTTCTGTCATGATGAGGAATACTTTTTCCGCATCAGTGCCTACCAATTTATCTGGCAACAAGTATACGTGACCGATGAGACCTACTGCGATAGCTGCCATAAGGGATAAGATAACCCAAACCATGGCGATATTCGTAGATTTTTTTAACTCTTTCGCATCGGAGATAGCCATGAATCTTACGAGGATATGGGGTTGGCCAAAGTAGCCAAGACCCCAACCGAGAGCGGAGATTAAACCAATAGCCCAAGTGAACCAATCGGATGGATTGCCAAATAAGCTAAGGCCTTGAGGAAACTCCTGTTGGATGAGTTGGAATGTTTCTACAGGGCCGCCCATGTACATGGTTGCTGTAATCGGTACTGCTAAGATGGCAAAGAACATCAATGCCCCTTGAATACAGTCCGTCCAAGATACAGCGAGGAAACCGCCGAGGAAGGTGTAGAATACGACGATGCCTGCAGTGATGAAGAGGGATACGGTGTAATCTAGACCGAAGATGGTGTTGAATAACTTGCCGCCTGCTACGAAGCCTGAAGATGTATAAATCAAGAAGAAGATCAAGATAAATAAGGCTGAAATTACGGCTACCGAATGGGATTGATCGTGGAAACGATTCTTTAAGTAATCTGGTAGCGTCAAACTATCGCTAGCTACCTCTGTATGGTTACGCAAACGTCTAGAAACGAATTTCCAGTTTGCCCAAGTACCTAATGTGAGGCCTACGGCAATCCATACACCAGAGATCCCCGTAGTATATGCGAGGCCAGGCACACCCATGAGCATCCAACCACTCATATCGGATGCTTCCGCACTAAGTGCTGTGATCCATGGTCCTAATTGTCGGCCACCGAGGATGTAATCACCAATGCTGTTTGATTTCCTGTAGTAATAGACCCCGATATACATCATGAGTCCTAGGTATAAGGCAAAGGCGATAATAATCATTAAGTTGTCTTGTGTCATGCCTATATAAGACCTCCTTAGGTTGTAGTTCCATTCTATAGTATTATAAATAATTCTTATTGTATCACATATTAGCACTTTAGAGTGTAAAAATTTGGTGAGATTGTATTGGTTTCTATACGAATTTTAAGCATATACTTTCGTCTTGGGCATTAGACGGTTAATCTATAAATCGTATATACTAATAAACCGAATATACTCGAAATATGATAAAATAATAGAATGAAAAATGACACGTGAAAGGAGGTACTCATGGATCAACAGGGGCCAACAAAACAAGAAAACCTAAAACAACCAGTTGTGACAAGACAACAAGCACTACGCATGTTAGAAACTTACTTTGGGTATACCTCCTTTAGACCGGCTCAAGAGGCTCCGATTGCCTCCTTATTACGCAATGAAGATGTAATTGGCATCATGCCGACGGGGGCAGGGAAGTCCATTTGTTTTCAAATACCTGCACTCTGCAAGGCGGGGCTCACTATCGTGTTCTCTCCGCTGATTTCTCTTATGAAAGACCAAGTAGATGGCTTGTTAGTACAGAATATACCAGCGGCACTTATTAATAGTACGCTTACTCAAGCGGAGTTTAATAAGACCATGTACGAGGTGCGTAGCGGCAAGATTAAACTCTTATATATTGCGCCGGAGCGACTCGGTTCTAATTTCTTCTGTAATGTGTTGCGAGCGTTGCCTATTGCTCAAGTCATTGTGGATGAGGCCCATTGTATCTCGGAGTGGGGTCATGACTTTAGACCGTCCTATCGTCTCATCGGAGAGTGGCTCAATTCACTACCAAAGCGTCCTATCGTAGGGGCTTTCACCGCGACGGCTACGAAATATGTAGAAAATGATATCAAGAAATTATTAGGCCTAGATAAGGCTAATGTGTATGTAACGGGCTTTGACCGACCTAATTTATCCTTCTCTGTCATCCGTACACCAAAGCGCATGGATTATGTGGTTCACTATGTGCGCCAACACGCCAACGAAAATGGCATTATTTATTGTGCGACGCGTAAGGATGTAGATCGAGTGTACGAAAATCTAACTCGTGCAGGCATTAAGGTGGGTCATTATCACGGTGGGCTCAGCGATGAGGTACGCCGTGAGATGCAAAACGCTTATGCAGACGATAAACTGCAGGTCATGGTGGCTACCAATGCCTTTGGTATGGGCATTGACAAGAGTAATGTGCGTTATGTGTTGCATTACCAAATGCCACGCAACATGGAGTCTTACTATCAAGAGGCAGGTCGTGCAGGTCGCGATGGGGCTCCTGCAGAATGTATCTTGCTCTACAGTGGGCAGGATGTACAGGTTCACAAGTATTTGATTGAACAGTCCATCGAGACGCCTGAGCGACAAGAGGTAGAGCTCCGTAAATTACAGTCTATGATTGATTACTGTTTCTGTAGTAATTGCTTACGTAAATATATGCTTAACTATTTTGGTGAAAGCACCGTTTGGACGACCTGTGATAATTGTAGTTCCTGTAAAGGCTCTGCCGATAAGGTAAATGTAACAAAAGAGGCGAAGGCTATCTTCCGTGCCATTATGGGCACTGATGAGCGCTATGGTGCCTCTATGATTACCTCCATCGTGCGCGGTGAGCGTACTGACCGCATTATGCGTGCAGGCCACGATGCACTCCCTGTATTTGGTTTACTAAGTAATGTAGACGAGAAATCTATTAAAGGGCTCATCCAACAGTTTGTAGCTTCTGGGTATTTGCGTAGTTCTTCAGGTAAGTATCCTGTGCTATCCTTGACGGCGGGGGCCGAGGAGGTCCTTGCGGGGCATAAAGAGGTGGAGGAAATTAGGCAACATGTGTCGGTACCATCTCGAACTAGTCGGTCTACGTCTACTACATCCCGAGGGAAAACTAGTTCCGGGTCGGGTGGTTTATTTGAACATTTACGACAGCATCGTAGGCGCTTAGCCGAAGAGACAGGACTTCGACCATATCTTATCTTCCCCGATACAGTACTTATTGACCTTTCTAATTTACGACCCACAACATTAGGTGAGTTTGGCAATGTTAAAGGTGTAGGGGAAGCAAAATTGAAAAAATATGGCCTCAGTTTTTTACAGGCCATTGCAGAATATAAGGGATCATAAATTTTACTGTATATATGGTAGTATTATGTATTTTTTAGTATGATAGTACTATATATTGTAAGATATAAGACATAAGGTTAGTATTATTCGACGTAGTATACATAGATTTAGGGGGACATATGAGTCTAGCAGATACACAATACCTCAGTATTATTGAAAATATTTTAGAACATGGCACGTATGGTCAAAATCGTACGGGTATTGCAACCTATAAATTGCCGCATCAAATTATGCAATTTGACTTGCAAGAGGAATTTCCAATTTTGACTACAAAATTTGTAGCTTTCAAAACGGCAGTAAAAGAATTGTTATGGATTTGGCAAATGCAATCTAACGACGTACGCAAATTACAAGAAATGAACGTGCACGTATGGGATGAGTGGATGCGTGAAGATGGTACCATTGGTAAGGCCTATGGTTACCAAATTGCAAAGTACAAACAACTTGATAATCTCGTCAAGACTATTAAGGAAGATCCTGATAGCCGTCGTATGATTGTTACATTGTGGAATATTGAAGATTTAGATGATATGGCACTGCAACCATGTGCGTATGAAACATTATGGGACGTAGCTGATGGCTACTTGAACTGCATGCTCATTCAACGCAGTGGCGACATGGGCCTTGGTGTTCCATTTAATACAGCTCAATATGCAGCATTACAATGCATGATTGCCCAAGTAACAGGTCTTAAACCTGGTAAATTTACGCATGTTATCAACAATGCACATGTCTATGAAAACCATGTAGAAGCATTGCGCGAGCAATTAGCACGTCGCGATCAAGCGTTGCCAGCTCCAAAAATTATTGTGAATCCTGAGGTAAAAGACTTCTATGACTTCACACCAGAGGACGTTATATTAGACGGGTATGAACATCTAGGTAAATTGTCCATGACTGTTGCTGTATAACACTGAATTTATGACAGTTGCTGTATAGCACTGAATTCATAACTGTTGTGTATAGCACTGAATCCATAACTGTTGCCATATACCATTAATTGAAAGAGGCTAGTATGTTAGCATTAATCGTAGCCGTAGCACATAATCGTGTGATCGGTAAAGATAATACCTTGATTTGGCATTTGCCGAATGATTTGAAATTCTTTAAAGAGAAAACTACAGGGCATGTCATCATTATGGGCCGTAAGACCTTTGAAAGTTTGCCGTTCCTATTACCAAATCGTGAGCACTGGGTGATTACTCGCGATAAAGGTTTTGATGCACCAGAAGGGGTTAAAATTTTCCATAGTCCTGAGGCGGCTGCAGAAGCAGCACGAGCTCTTGATGCGGCCTATGTTATCGGTGGTGCTCAAGTGTACGAGGCTTTCTTGCCTTACGTGGATACGATGTACATTACAGAAGTCGACCACGAATTTGAAGGGGATGCATTTTTCCCAGAGTTCCCAGAGGAGGCTTTCACCATTGAATCCGTAGTAGACGGCGCAGTGGACGAAAAGAATGCATATCCTCATCGTTTTGTAACCTATCGCAGAAAGGCATCTAAATGAGTGAAAGAATGTTTGCCATTATTGGCAGTGAATTAAATGTTAAGCCAAAGCAGGTGCAAGCTGCCGTAGAATTATTGGACGAAGGCAATACGGTGCCATTTATTGCGCGTTACCGTAAAGAGGTAACGGGCGAATTGCAAGATGAGCAATTGCGCACCATTGAAGAACGCATTAAATATCTGCGCAACTTGGAAACACGTCGCCAAGAAATCATTGCATCGATTACAGAGCAAGAAAAGATGACCGACGAGTTGATGAAGTCCTTAGAGGCAGCAACAAAGCTTCAAGAGTTAGAGGATCTCTATTTACCGTACCGCCCTAAGAAACGTACGCGCGCTATGATTGCCCGTGAACGTGGCTTGGAGCCGCTAGCGGACATGATCCTTAACGATACAGTTACCTCTGGTGATCCCCTAGAGATTGCTAAAGAATTTGTAGCGGAAGAGGTACCAACCCCAGAGGATGCAATACAAGGTGCGTCAGATATCGTAGCAGAAATTGTTAGTGATAGTGCAGACTTCCGGGCATACTTGCGTAAAAAGATGTGGAACGAAGGCTTTATTCAAGCTGAGTTGACTGGTGATGAAGAGGTACAACAACAGTTCTTGCAATACGCAGAATATGCTGAACCGGTTCGCCAAATGCCGTCTCATCGTATCTTGGCGGTTAATCGCGGTGAAAAATTAGGTGCTTTGAAATTAGCCCTTACTGTACCAGGTGATACTTATATTGCTTACATGGTGCAAAAGTTAGAGAAAAATCCAAAATCCATCTTTGCCGATTATAAAGCGGCTGCAGTAGCCGATGCGTACAAACGCCTCATTTTCCCTGCTCTAGAGCGTGATATCCGCAATGAGTTGACGGAAAATGCGGACGAACAAGCGATCAAGGTATTTGGTGTAAACCTTAAAAACCTATTGTTACAACCGCCTTTGGCAGGCCATGTTATCATGGGCCTTGACCCTGGTTATCGTACAGGTTGTAAGATGGCTATTATCGACCAACAAGGTAATGTGCTAGATTATGGTGCCTACTATTTAACTAATAGTGAAAAGCTTCGCAAAGAAGCGCAAAAGGTATTGGCTGATAAAATCCGTAAGTTTAAGGTTACTCTCTTATCTATTGGTAATGGTACTGCATCCTATGAAACAGAGCAGTTTGCTTCTACCATGATTGAAGAGGAAAAATTAGACTGCCACTATATCATCACTAATGAAGCAGGCGCATCTGTATACTCTGCTTCTAAATTGGCTATCGATGAATTACCAGATTTAGACGTAACCATACGCGGTGCTGTATCGATTGCACGGCGCGTACAAGATCCATTGGCTGAATCTGTTAAGATTGATCCAAAATCTATCGGCGTAGGTCAATACCAACATGACGTAAACCAAAAACAATTGACTCATACGTTAGATCAAGTCGTTGAAACCGTAGTAAACCACGTTGGGGTAGAGCTCAATACGGCATCTCCTGCTATTTTGCAACATATTGCAGGCATCTCTAGTACGGTAGCTAAAAATATCGTTGCATACCGTCAAGAGAATGGTGTATTTAAAAGCCGTAAGGAATTGTTGAAAGTACCTCGCTTAGGTCCTGCAGCGTTCACGCAATGTGCCGGGTTCCTTCGCTTGCAACACGGTAAAAACCCACTAGATAATACATCTGTCCATCCTGAGTCCTATGAATTGGCAGAACGCATTATTGGTGAATTAGGCTTTACCTTAAAGGATTTGCAAGATAAAGCGCAACTAGAAGCATTACAAGTGAAATTACCGCTTGTGGATGCAGAAAAAATGGCGGCTAAACTTGATGCGGGTGTACCAACGGTGCGAGATATCTTAGCTGCTTTGGCAAAACCAGGTCGTGACCCTCGTGAAGATTTGCCTGCATCACTTACTCGAAAACATGTAGTAAGCCTTGAAGATATTCAAGTTGGTACTGTTGTAAAGGGGACAGTTCACAACGTAGTTGATTTTGGTGCCTTCGTAGACTTTGGTCTTAAAACAAATGGTCTTTTGCATCGTAGTGAACTATGTAATAGCCGCCAACATCCATCTGATGTGCTTGCTGTAGGCGATATTATTGAAGCTCAAATTATTTCTGTTGATGTAAAACGCAATCGTATCGGTTTATCTGTAAAAGCATTACAATCAGAAAAACCAAAGAATAACGATGGCAACCGCAATAGAAATAACAATGGTCAACGTCGAAACAACGATCGTAATAATAACCGTAATAATGGTAGCCGTCAAAACAGTAATCGTAATGGTGGAAACCGTAATAACGGAGATCGTCGTAACGGATAATCTCATATATTCTTAGATTCAAGAATAGAATTTTATAGTACATTACATAAATGATAGTCAATTGATAATTACTCTTGACTAAAAGTCATCGTACACAAAACCGCACTCTCTATGGTTTTAGAGGGAGCGGGTTTTCTATATAACTAAAAACTATATATTTTAATGCGTAATGGGTATATCGAAAACGATATATCTGATTGAAAATTTTAAATATAAAGAGTATGATGAAATCAGAGAGGAAAACTTTCTCAATATATGTTCCTAAATAGGAGGTAATGCTATGAGCTTGAACCTTAAAGAAAGATATGGACTTTTAATTAATAATGAATGGGTACCGGCATCTGATGGTGCTGAATTCAATGTATATAACCCTGCTAATGGCGAACAACTTGCTATTTGTGCAGAGGCTACGAAAGACGATGTTGATCGCGCTGTAGAGGCTGCTACAAAAGCTTTTAAAACTTGGAAAACTATTTCTCAAATAGAGCGCGCTGATTATTTATTAAAAATTGCGGATGCCATTGATGCTCACAAAGAGTACTTGGCACAAGTTGAAACATACGACAATGGTAAACCAATCCGTGAAACTTTGAATGTAGATATTCCGCTTGGTGCTGACCATTTCCGTTACTTCGCTGGTGTACTTCGTTCCGAAGAAGGCTCTGCACAAGTATTTGATGAAAATACATTGAGCCTCATCGTTCGCGAACCAATTGGCGTTGTAGGTCAAGTCGTGCCTTGGAACTTCCCGTTCCTAATGGCTGCTTGGAAATTAGCACCAGCTCTTGCAGCAGGTTGTACCGTTGTTATTAAACCTTCTAGTCATACATCCCTTAGCCTTTTAGCATTAGGCGATATTTTGAAAGATATCTTACCTGCTGGTGTTGTAAACATCATTACTGGTAAAGGTTCTAAATCTGGTCAGTACATCCTTGATCATCCTGGTTTCAGTAAGCTTGCTTTCACAGGTTCTACTGAAGTAGGTCTTGATGTATATAAGGCAGCATCTGAACGCTTGATTCCTGCTACATTGGAATTAGGTGGTAAGTCTGCGAATATCTTCTTTGAAGATGCAAACTGGAAACAAGCTCTTGATGGGGCAATGCTTGGCATCCTCTTCAACCAAGGCCAAGTATGCTGCGCAGGTTCTCGTATTTTCGTACAAGATACAATTTATGATAAATTCGTAGCTGAACTTTCCGCTTTATTTGATAAAGTAAAAGTTGGTTTACCTTGGGAAGAATCTACACAACTTGGTTCCTTGATTTACGAAGATCAAGTTAAGAAAGTACTTAGCTATGTAGACCTTGCTAAAGAAGAAGGCGCTCGCGTTGCAGCTGGTGGTGTACGTGTTACTGATGGCGAACTTGGTAAAGGTTGCTTCATTAGACCTACACTTATCGTAGATGCTACAAATGATATGCGCGTAGCTCGCGAAGAAATCTTCGGCCCTGTAGCTGTTGTTATTAAATTCCATAGCGAAGAAGAAGTTATCGCACAAGCTAATGACAGCTTATACGGCCTTGGCGGTGGTGTGTTTACACAAAACCTCAACCGTGCAATCCGCGTAGCTCGAGCAATTGAAACAGGTCGTATGTGGGTAAATACATATAACTCCATCCCAGCAGGCGCACCATTCGGTGGTTACAAACAATCTGGTATTGGCCGTGAAACTCACAAAGTTATCCTTGAACACTACACTCAAATGAAAAATATCATTATTAACTTGAGTGATAAACCATCTGGTTTCTATGACTTAGATTAATCAAATATAACTCTCTCCAATAAACATGGAAAAAAAGGTACCTCTAAGGAGGTGCCTTTTTTGCGTTATCATACTATTACTTAATTTTATTGTACTTAGTGCTCTCCGTTTCCTCTAAACCTAATTTTAAGAATCCAACAGGCAGTATAAGTGCGAGTGTAGGCTCCAAAGGTAAAGCTAGATCGACTACTCAATCTGCTATTTCTGATGGTATACTTACAGTAGATGGTAAATCAAAATCAACTTTAGAAAGGATTAGAAATAATGTTTGTTAATCCATGGCAGTTCTGTGTGGCAATCATTCTAATGATTTTTGGATCATATTTAATTGTATTTCGTTTTTGGTGTCGTCGAAAAGGTATTTCCGTAGAGATTTTATCAGTTAAGCCTAGAATCATTAAAGAACTTCCTAATTTTACAGTTATTTATGGATATGATGTTAAGTATCTATTAAATGGTGTAGAATCTACAGCTCAAAGCCTAGAGTTTTACATTACAGTATTGGTTCCAGGGCCGATGATCCCTTATAGTACAACGGGTAGATTACTGCATAATGGAAAGGTGAGCCTTGATAAGGTGAAAACCAATATGACATATGGCATTGTATTATGGGTGTTTTCCCTTATTTTCTTGGCTGAGTTATGTTGATAGTTCTTTAATTATTAATTGTTCAACTATAGATAAGGCTTTATATCTATATTTATATATGTATATATGTATAGTTGATTGTTATAGTCAGTCATATATATGTTACATGCAAAATAAGGAGAAGTAGATTAATGCATCCTATTTCCATTGAAAAATTGTACAATCTTCAATATGATTTGTTGCCAATTTATGATAAAAAAATCCTATTAAAGAACATCGCGAAAATATATTCTTTAGAATTGATTGGATTTAAAGAGTTTACTGCTTTTGAAAAATCCATATATACGGCTGTATATCGTTCTAATGATGGTATAGAGTTTATCTTTGTTCCTGGTGATACCATTAAGTTAGGTCTTAATTTTGAAAACAAACGGTTGCAAGATATTTTTAATGACGAAAATCTAGCGGAACTTGTTTATCCATTTGTAGATGGATACGAGGATAAAATTTACAATGAAGAGGATGTTCTAACTAAGATAAAAGATACATTAGCGGATGAAGAAATAGTATCTAACATAGAAAATTATATTACGCATAATTTTACTCAAGAGGGGGAGTTTGTTATACCCCCATTGTTAGTACAAAAAGAGTATAGTGAGACCTGTTGGGTACCTATTCCAGATGAGAAGCTGGCACAAAATAAAGATTGGCAGCAAATGATAGAAAAAGCCAAAAGAGACGGCCTTTCTGAAGTGCTGGTGCATAACACTGTTTGTTTATATAAAAAAGACGATAGCAATTGGTGTGGAAAAGTTTATGAAGAAAACACATTTAAGAAACTTTTACAGGATTTGAAAGATAATGGATACTCCCTTCCTACACCGAGAGAGTGGGAGTATTTAGCTGGCAAAGGTTGTAGAACTATTTTCCCGTGGGGGAACAATATAGATTTCTCTATGAATTTAAAACATATGGAGTGGATGGATAATGATGGGGAGTATACATTAGAAAATGAAAACTTTTTTGGCCTTGTTATAGGTGATGATCCATATTGTAGAGAAATTGTATATGATAATGATGTGGTTTCCTATAAAGGTGGAGACGGTGGCCGCAATATATGTGGTGGGTTAGGTGTTGTGTGGGGATATTTTCCTGTTTCACCATATTTTCAAGATAGTGAAATGGAAATAGGCGATTATATAAATGGTGGATATGATTTCTTTAGGAGAGTCATAAGGGTTGATACTGATAGTATGAAATGATGTTGCATATAATAATTTAGATGATTAAATGGTAAGATTTTTTCATAAATAAAATAGGCGCCTCTTAGGAGGCGCCTGTTTTATTAGTACTGAGACAAACGGAATATTCTTCTATACTCTTCCGGTGAATCAGAACCATCAGATGGTTTTATAATGACTCTAATAAATATTTTTTCTTTGAAATCTGGATAGGTGTTAGCATATTCTTTGCTGAATTGATTCATACGATTGT
The DNA here is from genome assembly GCF_963543145.1 of uncultured Veillonella sp. GTDB lineage: Bacteria > Bacillota > Negativicutes > Veillonellales > Veillonellaceae > Veillonella. Next base: position 77,487 of record NZ_CAUTZP010000008.1, read on the forward strand.
AAAAACTTGCTACATCTTGGTTTTGTATGGCTGAATAAGGGATAGGCATTTCAATATACAAGGTGGATGTATCATATGTGGCATAGGATAACTCCTCTGCTGTTATATAGTTTTTCATTAGTGGAAATACAGTTATCAACGGAATGTTGGTTATTAGTATTCGATCAACTTGTGGTACAACTGGTGCCGAGGTGTGCATGACTTCAGATATTTCAATGGGCATTTGTGGATATTTGTCAAAGGTAACTTGCCATGTATGATTCCGTTGTGATTCTAGGTGATACGTCAGATTAGGATAGTTCTTATTTATATATTGTTGTACTTCATCCTCACTGTAATGGGAGAGAATATGACAACCTGTTGTTATTATGAGGGAGAATATAATTAATGGTAATAACACAAATCGTTTAAGAGTAAGTGGTTTCATTGTATATTCCTTTTATAATGCTCTTAAAAGTTTAGTAACATTGTAAATGCTTAAAGAGTATCCATTAATTTGTTTGGCTTTTTAGAAGTTATTTTAATTATATTATACCTAAATTATATTTTTTCTTATAGAGTTGATTAGGATTCATGAATATATGTATTAGAAAATACATTTGATGTAATAGCTTTCACCATTGAAATATGGTATACTATTCTAACGCGCATAATTCGTGCGCGATAGGAGGAAACACATTTAGATGTTAGAAAAATTTGAACAATTAATGATTAGCGAACCTGTTCTAAGAGCGTTAAACGATATGGGCTTTGAAGAGCCTACGCCAATTCAACAGGAAGCTATCCCAGTAGCCATGAGCGGTAAAGACATGATTGGTCAAGCTCAAACAGGTACTGGTAAGACAGCAGCATTTGGCTTGCCTGTATTGGAACGCGTAGACGGGAATGAGCGTCACGTTCAAGTAGTTATTTTATCCCCTACACGAGAATTAGCTATCCAAGTAGCTGAAGAGCTTAATAAAATGGCTCAATATACGAATATCACAGCACTACCTATTTACGGTGGTCAAGATATTAATCGTCAGTTCCGTGCCTTGAAAAAGAACCCACAAATCATCGTTGCCACTCCAGGCCGATTGATGGACCATATGGATCGTGGTTCTATCCATTTTGACCATGTGAAAGTAGTGGTATTGGACGAAGCAGACGAAATGTTAAACATGGGCTTTGTTGATGATATCAATAAAATCTTGGGTGCTATCCCAGAAGACCATCAAACATTGTTGTTCTCCGCAACTATGCCTAAAGCTATCCAACAATTAGCTGAAACATATTTGACAGAGCCAACATTGATTCGTATGAAACCGACTCAAGTAACGATGGACTTAATTGAACAATATTATATCGAAGTGCAAGACCGTCAAAAATTCGATGTTCTTTGCCGCTTATTCGATATCCAAACACCTGAACTTGCTATTATCTTTACACGTACTAAACGTCGTGTTGATGAAGTAACTGAAGGTTTAAAAAAACGTGGTTACATGGCGGAAGGTATCCATGGCGATTTGTCCCAACAAAAACGAGACAGCGTAATTCGCCAATTCCGCGAAGGTACCATTGATATTCTCGTGGCTACTGATGTGGCAGCTCGTGGTCTTGATATTTCTGGCGTATCTCACGTATATAACTACGATATGCCTCAAGATCCTGAAAGCTACACGCACCGCGTAGGTCGTACAGGCCGTGCTGGTAAAGCTGGTCAAGCTTTCACGTTCGTTATCCCTCGTGAAATGGAGCATTTACATGCTATCGAGCGTTTAACAAAACGTAAAATCGCACGCCGTCGTGCACCTTCCTTAGGTGAAGTTCTTGAAGGTCAACAACGTTTGGCAATTGAAAGCCTTGTTGAAATGACAGATAATTTAGAAGCATTAGCGCCATTCAAAGCGAGTGCAGAGGAATTGTTAAATGATACAGATTCCGTAACGTTATTGGCAGCAGCTCTTAAATTGTTAACAAAAGAACCAGATACGACTCCTGTAAATATTACAGAAGAAAAACCATTACGCGTACGCCGTCGCCGTGAAGGTGGCCACCGCCGTCGTGATGGTGACCGTCGTAGAGATAGTGATCGCCGCCGTGACGGAGATCGTCGTCGCGATGACCGACCTCGTCGCAGCCGTGATGACCGCAGAGGTGAACGTCGTGATGACCGCCGCAGAGATGATCGTAGATCTGATCGTCCACGTGGTGATAGAAAACCTCGTCATCAAGGTGAAGGTTTCAAACCTTACTTTAAAGACTAATAGAATGTGGATTGCTTACGAGCAATCCACATTTTTTATTACTTAATAGTTAATACTATCTATCTTGATAAGTATTAAGAGTTTTGATATAATAAATAATAATTATTTCTTGTAAATGGTCGATAATGACCTATGCCTTAGAGATTTCCAAGTGGAGAAAGGTAGATTATTATGGATATCGCACAAATTTTGCGTAGCCAAGGGTTTAAAGTAACCCCACAACGTATTGCGATTTATGATGCTTTGCGTGGTCATCATGATCATCCCACAGCAGAGATGTTGTATCATACGTTGCGCCCTGAACATCCAAGCATGAGCTTGGCTACAGTGTACAAGACGATGGAGATTTTTGAAAAAATCGGTCTTGTAAAAATCTTAGAAGTTGGTGATGAGCGCGCTCATTACGACTGGGATACACAAGCTCATTCTCATATCCGTTGCATTCGTTGCAATAAGGTAGAAGATATGATGGGCATTGATTTGCAAGCTATTAGAACGATTGCGGATCAAGGTAGCGAGTACCAAATCACAGGTCAACATATTACCTTTGAAGGTGTGTGCCCTGAGTGTGCAAAAAAAGAAAGCCATTAATAGATAACCCCTGTCGATGAAGGGCTCCTTCACGGTAGGGGTTTTATTAGTTATTTCTATGGGACATTTTTTTAGTTAGTATTCAGTTAGTATTCAGTTAGCATTCAGTTAGTATTCAGTTAGTATTCTATTAGTATTCAATTAGTAATTAGCAATAAGATTTACGAATCATATATAAAGGAGAATTATGTTTGTCATCGGTAGTCACTTATCAATTAGCAAAGGTTATTTAAATATGGGAAAGGAAGCTACAAAGATTGGAGGTAATACATTCCAATACTTCACCCGTAATCCTCGTGGCGGTAGTATGCGTGCTCTTGATGTAGAAGATATGAATAGCTTGAGTGCGTATATGAAAGAACATAACTTTGGTACCGTGTTAGCTCACGCGCCATATACGTATAATCCGTGTGCTGCAAAAGAAGATTTGCGGGCCTTTGCAAAACAAGCCATGATGGAAGACTTAGAACGGATGGAATATTTACCAGGCCAAATGTATAACTTTCACCCAGGCAGTCATGTGAAGCAAGGTGTAGACCAAGGCATCGAATACATCGTAGAATGTTTGAACGAAATCTTATTCCCTGGCATGAAGACAACCGTTCTCTTAGAAGTCATGGCCGGTAAAGGAACAGAAATTGGTTCTCGCTTTGAAGAGATTGCGCGCATCATCGACGGTGTAAAATTAAAAGAATACATGGGCGTATGTGTTGATACATGCCATATCCACGAAGGTGGTTATGATATCGTCAATAATCTCGATGGTGTTATCGATGAATTTGACCGTATTGTAGGCTTAGACCGTTTGAAAGCCATTCACTTAAATGACTCTAAAAATCCTATGGGCGCTCATAAAGATCGTCATGAAAAAATCGGGGAAGGTCACATCGGTATTGATGCTATCGCTCGTATTGTGACACATCCTAAATTGACGAACTTGCCATTCTATTTGGAAACGCCAAATGAACTCGATGGGTATGCAAAAGAAATTGCTATGTTGCGCTCCATTGTAGAGAATCAATAATTAAGTGATTAATAATTTAGTTATATAATAGATTATATAACTACTCGTATTACGAGTACGATATAACCATCTAAATATTATAAGTGTAAGGAATAGAAGAACTGGAAAGGGGGACAAAATGCGTTTGTTACATACTGCCGATTGGCATTTAGGACGTATTTTTTATGGTCAGTACTTAACAGATGACCAAGCTCATGTGTTGGAGAATCAGTTCTTTACTATTTTGAAAGATGAAAAAATTGATGGCATATTGCTAGCAGGGGATATTTTTGATAGAGCAGTGCCACCTATTGAAGCTGTTGAGTTGTGGGACTCTATTATTACTCGTCTAGCTATGGATTATAAGGTGCCACTCTTCGTGGTGAGTGGTAATCACGATGGGGCAGAACGGCTTGAAGTGGGACGCTCAATGCTGAGTCAATCAGGTATCCATATTTGGGGATCTCCACATCACGCATTACAACCCTTTGAATTTGAAGGCCCTGATGGAAAAGTGGCTATTTGCCCTATGCCTTTTAGCGAGCCACGTCGCATTGGGGATGCATTAGGGTTAGGTGTCAATGAATCGAAGCCGTCTGATGAGGATATATTTGAAGGTTCACTATTTTCCTATGTAGAGACGTGTGAACATGAAGAACCTAGCCTCAATCTACATAATTATGACCAAATGTATCAGGCTTGGAGTAACCGTTTGCGAAATCAAGTGCCAAAGGGGATGCGTAGCATTGCCATTAGTCATGCCTTTGTGATGGGCGGTGAAGTAGGTGGCTCAGAACGTACCTTGTCTGTAGGTGGTAGTGAACAGGTTAGTCCCCAAGTTTTTAAAGACTTTCACTATACAGCATTAGGACATTTGCATGGCCCGCAACGGATGGGGGCGGACTATATTCGCTATAGCGGCTCGCCTTTAAAATATTCCTTTGATGAGCATACGCAGAAGAAGTCTTTTACCATCATTGATATGGATACAAAAGGTAACGTAGATATTAGCACCATTCCTGTAGAAGCGAAACGCGACGTTGTCATCTTGGAAGGCTATTTTGAAGACTTGCTAAATAATAAGGAATTACAGGCTAAGCATAAAGATGATTATGTGCAGGCACGCCTCCTTGATACGATGCCCGTTATGGATGGCATGGCTAAGTTGCGCCAGGTCTACAATCGCTGTATGACCATTGACCTTGTGGGTCGTGTAACAGCGCCTATAGCTGACATGGGAGATGCAGTTTTTAAAGAGTTAAACGAGCGTGAATTATTTAATCAATTTGCCGAAACGGTGTGGAAAGAACCTTTAACAGAACGTGAGCAACAATACATCAACTCTGTATGGGATCGAATTCTAAAGGAGAACTAAATGAAGCCTATATCTTTAACTATAGAAGCCTTTGGTCCGTACCGTGATTTGGTTACTTTGGATTTTAGTGCACTCCGAGATCACTCTATGTTTCTTATCTCTGGTCCTACGGGGGCAGGGAAAACATCTATACTAGATGCCATGGTGTATGCCTTATATGGCGAACCTAGTGGGGAAGTGCGAAAAACAGATGCTATTCGCAGTGATTTTGCAGAACCTGAACGTATGACGCGTGTTGACTTTTCCTTTGCCATCGGTGAGGCTCAGTATCGTGTTGAAAGATTGCCGAAACAATGGGTAGCTAAAAAACGCGGTACTGGTATGCGTGAACAGAATGCTAGTGCCACTGTATACGAAATGAAAGATGGTGAGTGGAAGGTTATCGCCACCTCTGCGGCTGCTATTCGCGATACGATTCAGCGAATCATAGGTTTTCGAAAGGATCAATTTTTACAAGTGGTACTACTACCACAAGGGGAGTTCCGAAAATTACTAGTTGCCTCTACCAACGAGCGTGAGGAATTACTACACACTCTCTTTAGAACGGAGCTATACCGAAAATTACAAGAGGCTCTCAAAGCCGCTTATGATGATGCAAAAGCAGGGATTGAGGCAAATCTGACAAAACAAGCTACGTTGATACAGTCTATTCCTCATGATGAGGATACTCTAGTGCTGACTGCCCAACATGTACGTGAATTGTTAGCGAATCGAATACCTTATCGTGATGGACTTGTTGTAAAACGCGATGAGGCTGTTACCGAGGTAGAGCAGTTCAATGCATTGCGTAAAGAGTGGGCCCTATATAATCAGGCGCAACAATCTCTTGATGAGGCTACGTCTAAATTAGATTTGGTAAAAGCAAGAGAAGGGGAGCGTTCTAGCTTACAAGAAAAAGTCCAGTTCCTCTCTTCTTTAACGCCAAGCTATGAGCTATACAAAGAGTTTAGTGATAAACAGGCTGTATTAAAAACCTTGGAAAAGGCACTTTCAGATGCGAAAAAAGGGGTAGAAATTGCATCTCAACATGAGTCTAAATGTACAGAGGCTCATGAAGTGTTAGTATCTCAAGCTGAAACTATACAAGCTAAGAGGACTACATTGGCGCAACTCCGACAACAGTCAGAGAAATTTGATGAGTTAGCACTGCTAAATCAGGAATTGACCACATTAAAGAGTAACTTAGAAGCACAGGACCGAGAGAAAAGTGACGCTGAGTTACAGGCACAGCACAAGCTAGTAGCTGATTTAGAGGCTGCCTTAGTTGAAGCGAGAAAACAGTTTCTAGCTAATAGCGAAGCATTAAAGTCTATTCCTCATATACAAGAACAGTTGAGTCAGTTGCAACGATATTCTGAATTATTAGCACAGAAACAGAAGCTTCAAAACGATATTGATGCTAAAGACCGGTCTTTAGTGGCTATCGATGAATCTGTAAAGAACTCTAAAGTACAGCTTGAGCGTTTAGAACATTTGATGGCAGAGGGGAGAGCTTTTGAACTTGTTCATTTGGTAGTAGATAATGAGCCTTGTCCTGTATGTGGTTCTACAGAGCATCCACAGTTAGCATCCAAGCCTGAGTTATATCCTACTAAAGAGGAAATAGAAGCGTCTCGTACGTTACGTGATGCGGAGTTACAAAAGCAGGCCAGCGAAATTGGTCAGAAAGAAACGTTAGTAATTCGTCTACATGAGTTAGAGGCGGAGGTTAAAGACCAAGTTTCTAAACTTAAATCATCCATTGATGATTTTTCGGAAGACACATTTGATTCTATTCAACAAGACTTGCTATCCCGAATGGACCGGCTCGCAGCTTTGCGTAGCGATACTGAACAGTTGAGCAAAACTATAGCTACAAATGAGGATGAACTGAGAGGGGTCAAAGAAAAATTAGGGAAATTAGAGAATGCTCATAAGGAATTACTTGAAAGCTTGCATGACTTAGAGATTCAGATGAGTTCTGTACAAGCTAAGATTGATGCGGTATCTAAAATCTTGCCAACTATAGATCTTGATGCATGGCAGAAACAGATTGTATCGTTAGAGACTGAAATCAACGTATATGATGAGCAAGTAGAGGTTTGTAAAACAAATTTAGAGGCTGCTCGAGAGCAGCTCAATGCTAAGCGTGGGCGTTTAGAAACCTTATCTGCCCAAGTGGAAGAAGAAACCAACAACCTTGATGTAACACATAAGGAATACATAAAATCATTACAATCGACTTCTCTATCTGAAGATGATTTCCTAGAGGTGTTAGGTGAGTATAAGGATTTAGATACCTTTAGAGCTGAACTACACGGATTAGACGAGGCTTTCAATAAAGCTCAAGCTGTATATGAGGTGGCGTTAAAGACGGCGGAATCTATAGTTGAGCCTCGTGATACAGTAAGTGATGAGGTGTATGATGCGGCGGTAGAACGTAGAGATACCCTGGTAGGCAATCTAGCGGCATGGGATAAAGAGACGATACATATTGAGACTACATTAGCATCATTAGAAGAGCTTGACCTAGCTATGGGTGAAGCTCGTAATGAAGTAGAGTTCCTGGGCCGTTTAAATGACCTCGCTAATGGTGGTGAACAAGGATTTAAAAATGTAACCTTTGAACGATATGTGCTAGGTGCTATTTTAGATGAAGTTGTGTATGCGGCCAATTTACGACTTCAAAAGATGAGTCGTAGCCGTTATTCCTTGGAGCGGTCCGATTATACGGGTGGTGGACGAGGTAAACAAGGTCTTGATTTGGCAGTTATGGATGCTTTCACAGGTCAATCAAGACCAGCGAATACATTGTCTGGTGGGGAAACCTTTTTGGCGTCGATGGCCCTTGCCTTAGGTCTAGCCGATGTCATTCAAAGTTATGCTGGCGGTATTCATATGGATACGATGTTCATTGACGAAGGTTTTGGCACGCTCGATCCAGATACATTAGAACTTGCCATGGAAACATTGGTACAGTTACAATCTTCTGGACGCCTCATCGGCATGATTTCTCATGTCCCTGAATTAAAGACACGTATACCTGCTCATTTAGAGGTCACTCGTGGTGACGATGGCAGTACGGCAAAATTTGTGATTAACTAGCTATAGAATTATAAAATGTGATACTATTAAAAGAGGATAATTCCTACAAAAACATACTGGAATTAATTAAGGAGGTCCTATGAAGTTTTCATTTGCTCATAATAATATAAATGTTAAGGATCTTGATAAAAGTCTAGCCTTCTATAAAGAGGCTTTATTACTTGAGGAATCTCGCCGTTTGGAAGACCCAAGTGGTGCTTTTACTTTAGTATATTTAAAAAGTCCACATACGGCTCATGAATTAGAGCTTACATGGTTGCGCGACTGGGATCGCCCTTATAATTTAGGGGACAATGAATTCCATTTGGCATTTTATGTAGATGACTACGAAGCAGCTCTTAAAAAGCATAAAGAAATGGGCGTTGTAGCCTATGAAAATGCTGACATGGGCATTTATTTCATTGCGGATCCAGATGGATATTGGACAGAAATTATTCCGGCGGGTAAATATTAATGGAATATATGTTAACCCGTTTGGAGTGGTTAGTTGGACCCGATAAGATTCAAACATTAAAGAATACATCTATCGCACTCTTTGGTGTCGGTGGCGTAGGTGGTGGTGCTTTAGAAGCGCTAGTTCGTGCCGGTGTGGGGCGTATCGTCATTATTGACGGTGACTCCATTGCTCCGAGTAATTTGAACCGCCAAATGATTACGACTCATGACACTATTGGTGAGCGTAAGGTAGAGGTAGCAAGGGCGCGAGCTCTTTCTATTAATCCTGATGTGGTGATAGAAACTCATGATATTATGTATACTGAGGAAAGCTGTCCTGGATTTATTCAAAGTTTAAACGTTGATTATGTTATCGATGCTATAGACATGGTAACGGCAAAACTTAATATTATTGAGGTTTGTCAGCGTGAAAGCATCCCTGTTATTTCTTGTATGGGCGGCGGTAATCGTTTTTATCCAGAAAAACTTATGATTGCTGATATCAATAAGTCCCATACATGTCCTCTCGCTCGCGTTATGCGTCGAGAACTCAAAAAACGGGGCATAAAAAAACAATTAGTTTTATTTTCTACAGAAAAACCGACAAAACCACAGTTCCGCGGAGAAGCAACAAGCCCTGGAACATGTAGCTTTGTGCCCCCAGTGGCAGGTTTTATATTAGCAGCACATGTGTTGCGTACAATTTTGGAGGTACCTGAACAATGAAAAAAGCAAAAATCCATATGGCTGACGGCGGCGATATTGTAATTGAATTATTTGATAAAGAAGCACCTGGCACAGTACAAAACTTTATTGACTTGATCAACAAAGGTTTCTACAATGGCCTTCGTTTCCACCGTGTAATCCCTGGCTTCGTAGCTCAAGGCGGTTGCCCTAATGGCAATGGTACAGGTGGTCCTGGCTACACAATTAAAGATGAATTAATTGGTAACCCTCATAAACATGAACGCGGTGCATTGTCTATGGCTCACCGTGGTCCTAATACTGGTGGTAGCCAATTCTTTATCGTATACGAACCACAACCTCATTTAGATGGTGTACATACAGTATTTGGTAAAGTAATTGAAGGTATGGACGTAGTTGATGGTATCCACCAAGGTGCTATCATGGAAACTGTTGAAGTAATCGAAGGTTAATCTCATGAATGATGTATCTATTAAACATCCGGAGTGGCTATATATCGATGTAAACGGTGAAACGTCACATGGTTACGACCAAGAGTGGTTCACAGACGAGTGGCAACGCTTATCTGGTTGTGGGCCTACAACGGCCTCACAAGTGTTGGGCTATTCACAATTTAGGGATGGCTTATTAGATCTAAATACAACATCCGATCAAACACTCGCATTAGAACGGATGAACTTAGTTTGGAAATATGTAAAACCACGCTTTGGTGGTGGCGTATATAAAACACAATGGATGGAACGTGGTCTTATCCGCTTACTAGAGGATGAAAACTTGCCTTATGATGTGCATATGCTGAATGTATCTCCTTTCTGTGCATCTCGCGTAGAGGTGGAAGCAGCAGCTCAGTTTATTCATGATGGATTGGCACAAGATGTACCCGTTGCATTTTTGAATCGTCATAAAGGGAAAGAAAAAGCTCTCTACACATGGCATTGGGTTCCAATTCACAAAATATTTATGGATGGCGATGATATTCGTTGTGGCATCTTTGATGAAGGTGAAATCCGTGATTTCTCTTTGGCGAATTGGATGAAAGATACCATTCTAGGTGGTGGTTTCTGTTATATTAGCCGTAAAGGTTAAATAATAGAGCAATTAACGTAATATACATACGCATCGTAGGATTCTACGGTGCGTATTGTAGTATAAAAGTAGGAGGTACTACATGAGTCAATGGATTACTGAGGAACAAACACCTCATTTACGTCTAAGTGCTGAAGCGGAAGAAGTGCTTTACTCTGGGGAATCTGAGTTCCAAAAAATTGAAGTCTTTAAATCTAAAGAGTATGGTATGATGCTCGCTTTAGATGGTGTATTCCAAACATCTGAGCGAGAAGAGTTTATTTATCATGAAATGATGAGTCATATTCCTTTGTTCTTGCATCCTAATCCTGAACGGGTGTTGATCATCGGTGGCGGTGATGGTGGTGTAGCTAGAGAATGCGTACGTCATGATTGCGTAAAAGAAGTAACTATGGTTGAAATCGATGGTAAAGTTGTGGAGCTTGCTAAACAATACTTGCCAACTATTGCAAAAGCAATGATTGAAAACCATCCTAAATTGACTGTAAAAATTGGCGATGGTATTGGTTTTATGGCAGAGGCGGAAGATTACTATGATGTAATTATCGTAGACTGCTCTGACCCTATCGGCCCAGGTGAAGGTCTGTTTACAGAAGAGTTCTATAAGAATACACTGAAAGCTCTTAAAGCAGATGGTTTGTTTGTGCAACAAACAGAATCTCCGATGTTACATCAACCATTAGTGGAAAAAGTATTTGGGTATGTAAATAATCATTTCCCAATTGCACGTTTATATACTGCATTTATTCCAATTTACCCTGCCGGTATGCATTGCTTCACATTGGGTTCTAAAACATTTGATCCATTAACATGGACACCGAACCGTGAACAAACCTTTGAAACTAAGTACTATAATGAGGAAATTCAAAAAGCTGCTTTTGCATTGCCAAATTTTGTAAAAAACTATTTGCCAAGTAAGTAAATAATATGTATAATAGGGAAGCACCATTCGAGAGGCGTTAGCTTCCGAATTGCTTCCTTATTTATATGAGGAAAAAGAGTTTATATTAGAGAAAATACGTTTTTTTATTTCGATTGTAAAAGTTAAATGAAATTGAGAAAAAAGGTGTTGACACAAATCTCGAGAAAAGATATAATTCTCTTTGTTACGAAGACAATGTCTTCGATACCTACAAGGTGGTGGGTATGGTGAAGCGGTTAACACGGCGGATTGTGGCTCCGTTACGCGTGGGTTCGATCCCCACTACTCACCCCATAACCTACACATCATAATCACTGTAGGGGTGTCGCCAAGTGGTAAGGCAACGGACTTTGACTCCGTTATGCGCTGGTTCGATCCCAGCCACCCCTGCCAACATGACTCACTAGCTCAGTTGGCAGAGCACCTGACTTTTAATCAGGGTGTCCCGCGTTCGAGTCGCGGGTGAGTCACCAAATTAAAACTCACAAACTTCGGTTTGTGAGTTTTCTATCTCTATTCATAGAGTATTTGGTTATGATTGTAAGTATAAAATCTATGAAAAATAAATCGAAAAAATCTTTGAAAAAGAGGTTGACGATTTGGGATTAGATTGATATACTATACAAGTCGTTAGGGCTTAGAACTAACGTAACAGATCTTTGAAAACTGAACAATGATAGGTAATCAATCATATGATTGAACATAT
>NZ_CAUTZP010000009.1:0-87810 GCF_963543145.1 uncultured Veillonella sp.
TGGTTCTCTTTTCAATTGTTTGAGAACAGTTTACACAAAATATATTACACTGCCTTTTTATGAGTGTTATTCGTTCTATTAATCACTTATTCAATAGTTATCTATCTTGGATTGTACTATTGATGGCGGTATTAGCCTATTTATTACCAACAGTTTTCTCTTGGATGACGCCTTACATTGCGTACATGTTACAGTTCGTTATGTTTGTCATGGGGTTAACTTTAACAGCACAAGTATTCCTTGATGTGTTTAAACAACCTATGAAGGTTATCCTCGTATCTGTTATTCAGTTTTTATGGATGCCTTTAGCAGGCTTCTTGGTAGCTCTTATTTTTAATTTTCCACCAGAAATCGGTATTGGTTTTATTTTGTTAGGTGCATGTCCAGGCGGTACAGCATCTAATGTAATGACATTCCTTGCAAATGGCAATGTTCCTTTGTCTGTATCTGCAACAACTGTATCTACATTGTTAGCACCAATTTTAACACCTTTATTTGTTGTGTTATATGCAGGCGCTACATCCTCTATTGAAATTCAATTCATGCCGATGTTTATGTCTATTGTAAAAATCGTTTTAGTACCAATCATTTTAGGTATCGTATTGAATTACTTCATTGGATCTAAAATTGAACCTGTTAAAGATGTATGTCCAACGATTGCTGCTATTGCAGTATTGCTCATTTTGGCTGCTGTTACGGCAGTGAACCAAAAACAAATTGCTGAAACAGGCTTCATCATCTTCGTTGCTTGTTTAGTACAAAATGTGAGTGGTTATATTGTAACGTACTTTGTATGCAAAGCATTAAGCATTGATGTTTCTTCTCGCCGCGCTATGCAAATCGAAGTAGCGATGCAAAACTCTGCATTGTCCGTGTCTCTTGCACTTAAGCATTTTACACCACAAGCTGCGGTAGCAGGTGCAGTGTTCTCTATCATTCATAACTTTACAGGCTCTATCTTTGCAGGTATTTGCCGTAAACATGACGATCAAGAGAAGTTGGAAAATGCTTAATAGTTAATTCATCATCCTCATCTTTCAAATTTATATCCGAAATATGCATGTTTAATACATTGTTTGGCTATGTTGAAAGATGAGGGTTTTCTTGTTTTCATTGACATTCTATAGGATAATTGATACAATATTTCTATATCTGAATATAGATTTAATAGTAAAAGCTGAGACTGAAAGAAGTACTCTACAACTAACTTTTTAGCGAGAACCGATGGTGGGAGGGTTCAAGTATAGGTAGACGAAATGCATTCACGAGCTGACATTCCGATTATAGGTAGGTTTGTCCGGTGACGCGCCGTTATGCGATGAGTGGGTACCACTGCTGGTACCTAACAGAGTGGAACCGCGGACCATCGTCTCTGTATGAGATGAGGGGTCTTTTTTATTTTACGAAAATGGAGGCATCGGTAACGATGAGAGAAATTACAGTTTATAATACTATGACGCGCCAAAAAGAGGTGTTCAATCCTGTAACACCAGGTGAGGCAAAGATGTACGTATGTGGTGTTACACCATATAACCATCCTCACATTGGCAATGCACGTCCATTTGTAACTTGGGACGTAATTCGTCGCTATATGAAACATGTAGGCTATAAAGTAACATATGTACAAAACTTTACTGATGTAGATGACAAAATCATCAATACATCTAATGGTGAAGGCGTATCTTGGGATACTATTGCAAACCGTTATATCGACAGCTATTTCGAAGTAATGGATGCCCTTGGTGTACAACGTGCTGATATTTATCCACGTGTTTCTACACATATCGAAGATATTATTGCTATGATCTCTACATTGATTGAAAAAGGCTATGCTTATGAACTCGATGGCGATGTATATTATAGCGTTGATAAATTTGAACATTATGGTGAGTTATCTGGCCGTACATTAGATGATATGGAAGCAGGTGCTCGTATCGAAGTTGATGGCCGTAAGAAAAATCCTATGGACTTTGCATTATGGAAAGCTGCAAAACCAGGTGAACCATATTGGGAAAGCCCTTGGGGGAATGGCCGTCCAGGTTGGCACATTGAATGTTCTGCAATGAGCCAAAAGTACTTAGGTACAGAATTTGACTTCCATGGTGGTGGTAGTGATTTGATCTTCCCACATCATGAAAATGAAATTGCTCAATCTGAAGGCTGCTCTGGGCAACATCCATCTGTACGCTATTGGTTACACAATGGCTTCATCACTATTAACTCTGAAAAAATGTCTAAATCCTTGAATAACTTCTTCTTGGTAAAAGATATTTTAGAACAATATAGCCCAGATGCATTACGCTACTTCTTGTTGAGCACGCATTATCGCAGTCCATTAGATTTCTCTGATGAACGTTTAGAAGAAGCAAATAAATCCTTAGAACGTTTAAGCACTGCTATTGAAAATCTATTGTACCTTGAAAAATGTGAACCAGGTCCTTGTGATGAAGCGCAACGCTTATTAGAAAAAGCTAAAGAATATGAAGAAGAATTCGAAGCAGCTATGAGCGATGACTTCAATACCGCTTTAGCTACATCTAGCATGTTCGGCCTTGCAAAAGAAATCAACATCTATTACCAAGCTGTGACCGGCCGTGAAGGTGTTGTTTGCCAAGAAGCAATCACTGAAGTAAAACGTATCTTCAAGTTCATGACAGAGGTTATTGGTATTCTTGAAAAAGCATGGGAAGGCAACACAGGTGCTAACGCTGCTGAATACGAAGAATTAATGCAAGTTATATTGTCTGTGCGTCAAGCGTGTCGCGAACAAAAACAATGGGCATTAGCTGATTGCATTCGTGATCGTTTGGCTGAAATCGGTATTACCATTGAGGATTCTCCTCAAGGTGCACGGTGGAAAAAACGTGAAGTTTAAACAATTTCAATTCTTAAAGAATGAAGCGATAAAAAAGTTGACGGCTCTTGAACAAGAGCCGCTTCGTTTGCGTAAACGTACTATAGAGGAGTGCCTTAGTTCTGATGCAGTTATGCTTGCCTATATTGGGGATGCTGTATACTCTATGTATGTGCGTGAACGAGTAGTACAAATGAATATTACGAAGGTACAAGTGTTGCACACAATTGTTACTGAGTTTATTTGTGCTAAGTCACAAGCTAAGGTATTGCTAGAAATAGAGGATACTTTTACAGAACAAGAACAAGCTATTGCACGTCGTGCTAGAAATAGCAATGTAAATGTACCGAAAAGTAGTTCTGTTCAAGAATATCGTAGTAGTACGGCCTTTGAAGCAGTGCTGGGATTTCTTTATGAAACGCGTCAAGATGAGCGCTTACAGCATATTATGGGGCAAGCCTTTTCTATAACTCTAAGAGGTATGTAGTATGGATAATTATATTGTAGGCCGCAATGCGGTTAAAGAAGCCCTTAAAAGTGGTCGTTCGATTCAACGTATTATGGTCAGCGAAGATAAAGTGAAAACTGGACTAGCTGACATCGTGGGTCTTGCTAAATCCCAAGGAATTGAAGTTAGACCTACGCCAATTAAGCAGATGAATAAGTACGACTTAGATGTACCACATCAAGGGGTTATTGCCCTTGTTTCGGCGGTACAATTTAAGGAATTGGGCGAAGTTTTACAAGAAACTACCCATGAAGTTCCTTTGCTCATTTTAACAGATGGTGTAGAGGATCCTCATAATATGGGGGCTATCATTCGTACTGCAGAATGTGTTGGGGCTACGGCTGTACTCATTCCTAAGCGTCATAATGCACCAATTAATGCGACAGTTGCTAAAACCTCTGCTGGGGCTATTGAACAAATTCCCCTAGTACAAGTGGGCAATGTGGCACAAACTATTAAGGAACTACAAAAACAAGGTTTTTGGGTAATGGGTGCCCATATGGAAGGTGATCGTACCTTGTATGAGTCGGATATGACGATTCCTACGGTTATCGTCATTGGTAACGAAGGCAAGGGGATTAGTCGCGTTGTAAAAGAGGCTTGTGACTTCCTTGTAACGATTCCTATGTATGGGAATTTGAATTCTTTAAATGCATCTGTGGCGGCTGCAGTTCTCATGTATGAGGCGGTACGCCAACGACAAGCGAAATAACTATGTTAAAGGACATTTTAATTGTAGATGGCTATAATGTGATATTTGCTTGGACACATCTAAAAAAACTGGCTCATGATTCACTGGAACATGCTCGCATTGAGCTGAGAGATAAGCTATTAAACTATGGTAAATTCAAAGGTTATGAAGTAATCCTTGTATTTGACGGTAAATATACGAAATCTGGTGGTTCCGTTGAAGTTATTACTAATGGTTTCATTGAAGTCTATACTGATGATGGAGAAACAGCAGATTCCTTTATAGAACGAGAGGTATTTTTGCGTAAAGGCAAATATACCAATGTATATGTTGTGACTTCTGATGGGGCAGAACAGAATCAAATTCTTGGGTCTGGCGGGTTGCGAATTCCAGCACGAGAACTACAGAATATGATTCGCCTTGCTAAAGAAGAAGAACGACTACAATACGCTCATGAACATCGACGAGATCAATTTAGCTTGCGTCGTAATGAAGTGGGAGGCTTATTATCTCCTGAAGTAGCTGAAAAACTAGAGAAATTACGCCGTGGCCATTGATGGTTGAAAATCGTAAATAGTTCCAGTATAATAAATATATTGGTTTTTCTGCTCAATTGTAAGGAGGAGCATATGAACACAATTCATACACGCAAGTCCGATTACAATTTCAAAGAAATGACCGATGAGCAAGTTGTGGTCATAGCTCAAGAAGAGCAAAATGAGTTTGCAATCGATTATATTGTTAATAAATATAAAAATTTTGTTCGTGCTAAGGCGCGCTCTTACTTCTTAGTAGGCGCTGATCGAGAGGATATTATTCAAGAAGGAATGATTGGCCTCTACAAGGCAACGCGAGATTTTAAACATGATAAACTTGCGTCTTTTCGGGCTTTTGCTGAACTTTGTATAACTAGACAAATTATTACAGCCATTAAATCGGCTACAAGACAAAAACATGCGCCTTTGAATTCCTATATATCTCTTAATAAACCGGTATATACAGAGGAATCAGAGCGCACATTGATCGAAATGCTATCCTCCGCAAAGGTTACAAACCCTGAGGATCTCATTATCAGCCAAGAGGAGTTGGATGATATTGAACGCAATATTGGTCATATTTTAAGTGATCTCGAGTGGGAGGTCTTGGAAGGATATCTAGACGGACGTTCTTATCAAGAAATGGCTGAGGTCACAGATCGCAGTGTTAAATCTATCGATAATGCACTGCAGAGGGTTAAACGTAAATTAGAGAAGTATTTAGAACATCGTGTATTGGGTTCGCCAAGAGCCACACAGGAAGGATGACAGTCGTGACAAATTTCTTAATGATCCTAGAAGTAATCGTATCTATTTTATTAATCGTAGTAGTTGTGGCACAAGATAGCAAAAGCTCTGGCATGGGCGGTGCTGTTTCTGGTGCGGCAGACTCCTCTTTTGGTGGTAAAGCCCGTGGTGTTGACGGTTTCTTATCTAGATGTACAATTATTTTAGGGATTATCTTTGCTGTGTTGAGCTTAGTATTAGGGGCAATGATTAATCAATTCTAATGATGAAAGCCTGCTTTGCAGGCTTTTTCTTTTTATATTCTAAGAAGGTGAAAATTTGAAGAAAAAAGTATTGAACTTTTATAAATCTATTCAACCACATGCATATCATATTGAAGATGCAGCAATGGATAATCATATTCGAGGTGGTAAGGACCTAGAAATGTTTATTCGCTCTGCTAAAATGCTAGCTCGGGAAGGTGTATTAACTTGTACGCGACCTGATGTATATCAATATAAAGAGCAACAGCATGAAGAATACGAAGGTATTTATAAAGGATACCGTAAATCTTACGGCTTTGTTATCATGCTCGATGATGAAGATATTTATGTGGCTGAAGAAAATAAAGGCACTGCCATGCATAATGACAAAGTGCGTGTACGCGTAGTGCCATCTGATTATACAAAACATAAACGGGAAGGTATTATTGTTGATGTTATTGAGCGTGCTAATGAAACTGTCGTTGGCACCTATGATAGACAACAACACTTTGGCTTTGTTGTACCTGATGATGAACGTATCGGGACCGATATATTTGTAGATTTAAAAAATACGTTAGATGCTCGTAGTGGCGCTAAAGTATTAGTTAAAATCACAAAATGGCCGGAAGGCGATAAAAAACCAGAAGGTGTTATAACAGAAGTTCTAGGCTATAAAGGCGATGTAGGTCTTGATATTAACTGTATCATGGCGAATCATAAGATTCCTTTTACATTCCCTGATGAAGTTATTAAGGCTAGTAAGAAAATTGATACTCTTATCCATGAAGACCCAAAACGTTGGGACCTTCGAGACTTACAAATGGTTACCATAGATGGTGAGGATGCAAAAGATCTTGATGATGCTGTGAGTGGTCGTAAATTACGGAATGGTAATTACGAATTAGGCGTACATATTGCAGACGTAAGTCACTATGTAACATCTGGTCAACCTATCGATAATGAGGCTTATAAACGAGGAACATCTGTTTATTTGGTAGACCGTGTAGTACCGATGTTACCTGAGGTATTATCAAATGGTATTTGTAGCTTAAATGCTCATGAAGACCGTTATGCCATGACCTGCATGATGGAAATTGATGCTTCTGGTACTGTAGTTAATTATCGTATTAGACCATCTATTATTCATGTTGGGCGCCGTTGTAGCTATAAAGAGGTATATAAAGCACTGGAAGAAAACATCATTCCCGATGATTTACAAGACTTTATGCCTATGTTACGGGATTTGGCAGAGATTTCGAAAGTTTTAAATCGCATGCGCCATCGTAGAGGTGCTTTAGATTTTGATTTTCCTGAATATAAGGTTTTGCTTGACCTAGATGGGACACCGTTACGTATCGTTAAACGGGATCGTACAATGGCAGAGCGCCTTATTGAAGAATGTATGCTTATCGCCAATGAAACGGTAGCGACTCACTTGAAGAATACACATCGCACTTCGGTATATCGTATTCATGAAAGTCCCAGTGAAGAAAAGTTAGATTTATTCCAAAAGGTATTAAATTACTTAGGTCAAAATCTCGTTCTTAGTGCAGATGGCGTAACACCTCGAGATTTCCAAAAAATCTTAGATGTGGTGAAGGGGCAGGATATTGAGCAAGTAGCTCAAATTATGGCCTTACGATCTATGCAACAAGCGAAATATAGCATAGAAAATGCAGGTCACTTTGGTTTGGCCTCTACATGTTATACGCATTTTACATCTCCCATTCGACGTTACCCTGACTTGATGGTTCATCGTCTTTTAAAAGCAGATATGCACTGGAAAAATGGCTATTCCAAGCGAGATGTAGAGGACGCTTTCTTAGCTGGTGCTGTCGAACATTCCTCTATTCAAGAGCAAGTGGCAACAGAGGCTGAACGAGAAACTGTAGATCTTAAAAAGACACAATATATGGTTCCTTTTGTGGGAGAAGTCTTTGAAGGCCGTATTGCCAGTATTACATCCTTTGGCATGTTTGTTGAGTTAGAAAATGGTATTGATGGTCTCGTGCATATTAGCATGATGAGCGACGATTATTATTTCTTTGACGAAGAACATTTTGTCCTCGTTGGCAAACGTACAGGTAAAACATACTACCTAGGTGATAAGGTTACTGTTACCCTTGTAAAAGCCGATGTAGAAAAGAAACAAATTGACTTTGTACTAGGTGAAGTCCATAATTTGATGGCTATTCAGGAACAATTGCGCAATGGTTCTGATTATGCTTCTAGTCGAGATGGATTTGGTAGTCCTAAAGATCGTAAATCCACTAGTAAGAAAGGTAGAAAATCTTCTAGAAGAGATGATTCTAAACCAAGTCGCTCTAGATATGATGCTTTCAGTAAAAAATCTGGAAAAGGTAAATCAAGCCGTAAGAAGTCGCATAAATCTACAAAACGTAGTCAATCCAAGAAATCTAAAAGTAAACGTAAACGATAGAGGTAAATATGGCAAAGAAAACAAGTCCATCCCTTATTGCTGATAATCGTAAGGCGCGTCATGATTTTAATATTCATGAAACCTATGAAGCAGGTATTGCGTTAACAGGTACTGAAATTAAATCTATCCGTCAAGGTAAGCTTAATCTAAAAGATAGCTTTTGTCGTATAGATAAAGGGGAAATTTTATTGTATGGCGTTCATATTAGTCCTTATGAACAAGGCAACCGTTTTAACCATGAGCCGGAGCGTACACGTAAGTTGTTAATGCATAAATCTGAAATCAATAAATTACACGCTCAAGTAAAGGAAAAAGGTTTCTCTTTAGTACCGCTTAACTTCCATTTTAGCCGGGGCTATGTGAAGGTTACAGTAGGCCTCGT
This sequence comes from uncultured Veillonella sp., assembly GCF_963543145.1. Lineage (GTDB taxonomy): Bacteria > Bacillota > Negativicutes > Veillonellales > Veillonellaceae > Veillonella. Next base: position 8,401 of record NZ_CAUTZP010000009.1, read on the forward strand.
AACTGGTAAAAAGTTATACGATAAACGTCAAGACATGGCAGAACGCGATGCTAAGCGTGACATTGCTAAACGAATTAAAGAGCAGCAAAAATATTAAATTAAAAGGAATCGAGTCATTAGTACTTGATTCCTTTTTTAGTTAGAACGTAGTTTGTACTTTTTTGGGGTCTACATTTTTAGGTATTATTATGGTTTATTTGTTAACTCAATTATAATTTTAAGTTGATAAAAATACATGTAGAATTTATAATGTAAACAAGAAGAGGTGTTTGTAGTTAACATTATCTAAGTAGAGGAGAAAACTATGAATCAGAACATTCGGTACATCACAGAAATTGCCATCTTAACAGCGATGATTACAGTACTAGGGGCTATCAAAATACCTAATATTATTCCTGGTATAGAGTTTCAATTATCTGCCCCGTTAGCGGTAGCGATATGTGCCGTGTTTGGTTTCAAAAAATATATTATTAGTGGTTGTTTGTCTAGTTTAATTGGTTTGGCGTTAGGCACACAATCTATTTTAAATGTTATGATTGCCATGCAATTTAGACTTATCGTAGGTCTTATTCTATGGATGTGCCAAAACCATATGATTGGCATTATGATTTCCGGTCCGATTGCATCTGCTTTGGCTCGTTTATCTTTGTCCTTGTATATTGGAAAGGCTGCTTTACCAATGATTGCCTTAGCCGTTCCAGGTATGATTTTTACTGTTATTATGGCACCTGTATTTGTGAAAGTATTCCGTAAAATTCACAGCCAAGTACCACAAAATAATCTTGTTAAAGGCAAGGTGTCATAATGGCTGAATTATATAGTGTACGCATGCGTGCAGCTCAAGGTGGTCCCCATGAAAAAGGGGGCCACCATATTTCTGGAGCAGAGCGTATTGTGAAATTAGAAGAAGTAGGGGCTATAGCTCAATCCTTAGCTGACCGTGCCTTGCATCATAGTAAAGGAACAGCTGATTTTATAAATATTACAGTAGATGTAGTCCCATCTAATGAGATAACATATATCGATTGTTTACAAGTAGAAGAACATAGGGCCAATACAATCGCAGAGGCTCATCAATTAGCTATCGAGCTTTTACAAGGTCCTGATATTACGGAAGTGGCCATTCAAAATGCTATTACTCTATTAAAAGGATTAGATTCTTCTATGCGTGGTGCTATGTTAGTAGATGCTATAACTGGCATACGAATTGATGTAGGTAATCGAGGGGTTCGCGTCAGTCATATGGACTCCTTTGATTCTGAGTCATTAGGGGATAATGAACATATGCGAGAGGCTTTAGTATTAGCCTCTAAGGTGCAATCCGCTGAAGGGATTGTGGGGGAATTATGTTGGTCTGACGATCCTGATTATACGGTAGGGTATGTTGCATCTAATGGAATATACCATCGTATTCCTAATATGAAAGAACTGGGCTCAGATATAGGGGGCCGTGTATTTTTTGTTCGATCAGCTGTAGATAGGGAACGTGTAGTTGAGTACTTGGAGAAGGCTCCCGTACTTGTTCAACGGAGAAATGATGTATAAGTTTTTTAAAGAACACCTAAATCATAAAATCAACAATCATAATTTGCGCACTTTAAAAGAATACTGCCCTCTAGATGCAGTGCGTGTGAAGCGAGATGATAAAGAATACTTGATGATGGCTTCTAATAATTATTTAGGCCTTACCTTCGATTCTCGTGTTATTGAAGGTGCTGTAAAAGGAGCTCAGCAATATGGTACTGGATCAGGTGGGTCTCGACTTGTGTCTGGTACATTTCCTTTGTTTACAGAGCTTGAAAATGAATTAGCAAAATTTAAGAATACAGAAAAGGCTCTCGTATTTAATACCGGTTATATGGCTAATGTAGGAACAATTTCGGCTATTGCAGATAAGAATACTATGATTTTTAGCGATGCTTTAAATCATGCTAGTATCATTGATGGTTGTCGGTTAAGCAAAGCATCCATAAAGGCCTATAGTCATTGCGATGTAGAGGAATTAAAGTTCCTCCTAAAACAAGCGGATCGAAATGCACGAAAACTCATCGTTACTGATGGTGTCTTTAGCATGGATGGTGATATTGCACCATTAGATAAGCTATATGAACTGAGCTGTGAATATAATGCATTACTTATTGTGGATGATGCACATGCTACAGGAACCATTGGCGATGGCCATGGTACAGCTGCCTATTTCGGTCTTGAGAAAGAGATAGATATACAACTTGGCACATTGAGCAAATCCCTTGGATCAGTGGGGGGCTATGTGGCTGCTAATAGTACAATTGTTGACTATCTTGTTAATACGAGCCGTAGTTTTATATTCTCAACAGCTTTATCTCCTGCTGATATAGGGGCGGCTCTCAGTGCACTACAAATTATTGATTCTGATCCATCTGTAATGGAATGTTTGCAAGATAATGTAGGCTATATGTCAGACCGATTAAATGCAATGGGCATATATGCTACAGCTGATACACCAATTTTCCCAATTCTTATTGGCAAGAATGAAGATACCTTAGCTGTATCTAATTATCTATATGAGGCTGGAATCATCGGCACAGCCATTCGTCCGCCTACAGTTCCTGTTGGTGTAAGTCGGATTCGTTTAACTGTTACTGCAGCACACAGTAAAGCTCAAATTGACTACGTATGTGACACGTTGTATAAAGCTATAAAAGAATTGTCTTAAATTGCTGGAGAAAGTAAAGATTTACAAGCGTTGGTAAGGCTTATTATAATTGACAGTAATAGTAAATAGGCTTATAATTATTAGACCGACGCACGGGGATGTAAAGGTTTCGACAGGGGTGCGTGTGGTATAGATAGCGAGTCGGCGTTCCATGAGGCCGTTAAACGGTGGGAAAACATTTAAACGCAGAAGAAAATTTTGCATTAGCTGCATAAGCTACGTCCCTCATACTTGTGCCTACCAAGTGTGAATGGACGTCAAACCGTAGGCTGGCTTAATTCAGTTGTTCATATGAATTAGGCGAGACGATATGAACTGGGGTTGTGTAGCTTGTCTGTGAGCGGTAGCAACCTGAGACTTAAATCATAGACTGTGCTCGGAGAAGTCTATATGGCAACACTTCTGGACAGGGGTTCGACTCCCCTCATCTCCACCAATATTCAAGCTAAAGCTAGAAGATACGTAATTACTGGATTAAATCAGTAGTTACCTAATCTTCTAGCTTTTTTTAGTGTTTGTAGATAATCGCGTAAATACGCATTTGGTCACCTAATTTCCCCCTTTTTTTTCCATGATTTCCCCACAGAACAGTGCACAATAAATCATGAAAAAGTGTTCACAAAAAATATAAAAGTCAATGGTTTTTCTCTTTTTTGTTGTATACAATGAATAGTGATTTGATTTGATTTTATCTACATTTTAGATAGGTTGGAGGGTACTGAAAAAATTGACTTTGTCTATAGAATCCTGTAAAATATAATAAGATATTTATGAAATTATGTAACATAAATGATTAGTTTCGTGTAAAGGAGTACATATAATGAAGTTCCGTTATTCCCGTATGTTAGCGGCTCTCGTTGTATCAGCTGTAATGGTTGCTGGTTGTGGTAGTAATCAACAACAGGCAGGTGATGTGATTGTCAATGCATACAAAATTACTGCCAGTGATGCACAGGTGAATCAAACCTTTGCTGGTACAGTAGTTGCAGAGAACTCTGTAGCGGTACATGCTCGTGTTAGTGGTTATGTAGTGGAAAAATTTGTTAAAGGTGGGGAGCAAGTAGTAGCAGGGCAACCACTATTTCGCATTGACTCTCGTCAGTATGAAGCTAGTGTTGCCAATGCAGAAGCACAAGTAGCCCAAGCCAATGCAAACATGAGAAATGCTGAAGCTGATTTGCAACGTTATGAAACATTAGCGCAACAAGGTGCTATTGCACAACAACGTGCAGATACACAACGTAGCACTTACGAACAAGCTAAAGCTGCTTATGAAGCATACCAAGCATCTCTTAAGATTGCTCAAGATAACTTGGGTGATACTATGGTATATGCACCATACTCTGGTACATTGCGTATGGATGATATCGATACAGGGACATATGTAACTGCTGGTTCTACAACATTGGTTACAATTGATTCCATCGATCCAATCTTTGTTGAGTTCAGCATGACTGAGCAAGAATATCTTGACTTCATGAAAAATCCAACTGGTGATGATTCCAATGGTCCAAATATTCAATTAAAACTTGCTGATGGCGAAGTTTATAATGAACTTGGTTCTATCGTACAAGCGGCGAAGAGCTTAGATCAATCTACAGGCAAGCTTGTATTGAAAGCATCCTTCCCAAATCCTAATCATCTGTTGTTGCCAAATATGTATGCAACAGTTATTTCTCCAGGTGAAAAACTTAAAAATGCTATTCTCGTACCAAATCGTGCGATTGTACAAATTATGGATAAAAACTTTATCTATGTTGTGAATGCTGATGGTGTTGTAGAGCAAAAAACGGTTGAACTTGGGGGCACTACTGATGGTGAAACTATTATTAAATCTGGTTTAGCACCTGGAGATACAATCATCGTAGATGGCTTAACTAAGGTTAAGAATGGTATGAAAGTAGATGCTAAATTACTTTCAAGAGAACAATTAAAAGCTACAAAATAGAAGGGGGCTAGATCGTGTCGAAATTCTTTATTAATCGACCTATCTTTGCCATCGTAATAGCTATTGTTATTACTTTGGTAGGTCTCATTTCCATGATGAACCTTCCGGTAGCTCGATATCCACAAATTTCTCCACCTACAGTTCGTGTAAGTACAGCGTACACTGGTGCAACAGCTCAAGTTGTTAATGATACTGTAGCCAGTGTTATCGAAACACAAATTGTAGGCGTCCAAGATATGGATTATATGACATCTATTAGCTCTAGTAGTGGTAGTTATTCCTTGACTGTTCAGTTCAATCAAGGTACAGATGCTGATATGAATACGGTTAATACCCAAAACCGTGTGCAAGCAGCGCTTTCACAATTGCCTGCAGAGGTACAAGCAGTAGGTGTTACTACTACTAAATCGTCTGGCGATATGGCCATGGTATTTACTTTGAGCTCTCCTAATGGTACATATGATTCTACATTCTTGAAAAACTATGGTTCCAACTATATGATGGATGCCATTAAATCTATTAAGGGTGTAGGTTCTGTGCAGGAGTTCGGTTCCGACTATTCCATGCGTATCTGGTTAGATCCTGCGAAGATGCAAACGCTTGGTGTTACAATTTCTGAAGTAACAGCAGCTATTCAGGGCCAAAACTTACAAGCTGCAGCAGGTACAGTGGGCCAAAATCCTACAAACGGTCAACAAGCGTTCCAATATCCTATCAAAATTGAGGGACGTCTTGTAACGCCTGAAGAATTTGGTAACATTGCCATAAAGAACTCCAATGGTAAGGTTCTTCATTTAAAAGATATATCTCGTATTCAAATTGGTGCAGAGGATTATAATTTCATTGCGAAATCTGCTCATAAAGAGGTAGCAGGCTTTGCTATTTCCTTACAAAATGATGCGAATGCATTAGAAACAATTGCTAATGTTAGGAAGGTATTGGAGGAACAATCTCAATCCTTCCCACCAGATATGCAATACAACGTAGTTGTAGATAATACTAAATTCGTAAGTGCATCTATTAAAGAGGTTCAACATACTTTTATAGAAGCATTGCTATTAGTTTTAGTAGTAGTATATGTATTCTTACAGTCTTGGCGCTCCACTATCATTCCTATGATTGCCGTACCAGTATCTTTGCTCGGTACATTTGGTGCGTTTATACTGTTAGATTTTTCTATTAATACATTGACACTCTTTGCGATGGTATTGGCCATAGGCCTCGTAGTAGACGATGCCATCGTAGTAGTTGAGGCTGTTGAATATGAATTGAAGTACAATGGCTTACCTCCAAAAGAGGCTGCTATTAAAGCGATGGAAAATGTACAAGGCCCTGTAATTGGTATTGCTTTTGTATTGGTTGCAGTATTCGTACCAGTTGCCTTCATGGGCGGTATGACAGGTATCTTATACAAACAATTTGCATTAACAATTGCTGTGTCTGTTGTTATCTCTGCAATTATCGCACTTGTGTTAACACCAGCGTTATGTGCTACGATGTTAAAACCTCATACTCCTAAAGAGCATGAAGATTGGTTACATCGTCAATTAAACAAGTTTAACAATGCTCTTGAGCGATTCAGTAATTGGTATGGCATCCAATTAGCTCGTTTAAGTCATCGTTTGAGCTTAACTGTTATTGCATTGTTAATCTTTGCGGGTGGGACAGGCTTAGTATTCCACTTCTTGCCTACATCCTTCGTACCAGCAGAGGATAGCGGTTATTATATGATTGCCGTTAATGCGCCGCCAGGTGCTACATCTGAGCGTACAATGGCAACACTTGAAAAAATTGCATCTTTCTTAGAAGGAAAAAATGATCCAGAAGAACCTAAGGATGAACAACTATTCCAAGAAGTATTTACAGTAGCTGGCTTTGACATTTTAGGTGGTGGACAAAAATCTAGTGCTGGTGTTATCTTTGCCTCTATGGCTGACTGGAAATACCGTACAACTCAAGCTGAATCTGTTAATGCTATGATAGGTCAAACATTTGGCTTTGCCGCTCAAAATGTACCAGAAGCAACTGTAATTGCTATGAATCCACCATCAATTCCTGGCCTTGGTACTACTGGTGGCTTTAGTATGTTCATCATTAACAAAGCTGGCGACAGCCCACAAGTTATGGCGGAACGTGCTAATGAGTTTATTGCAGAAGCTCGTAAGAGTCCAGCTATTCAATCTATTTACACTACATTTGATACATCTACACCATCCTTACAATTTGATGTGAACCGTGAAAAAACGGCTCAAGATGGTGTGGCATTATCTGATATTTTCACTACATTACAAGGTTTCTATGGTAGTATTCAAGTCAATGACTATACTGCGTACGGTAAAAACTACAAAGTAGTGGTTCAAGCTGAAGACGCTTATCGCCAAAACGCAGATCACCTTAATATGTTGGCTGTTCGTAATAGTAGTGGTCAAATGGTGCCTGTTTCTAACTACATTACGAAGGAACAAACAGGTATTCCATCTAGCATTACTCGTTTCGATAATGCGATGGCCGTACAAATTGGTGGTTCCCAAGCAAGTGGTTACTCTTCTGGTGATGCTATTAATGCATTGAAAGAGGCGGCGGCTAAAACATTACCTGCAGGCTATACATATGACTGGGGTGGTCAATCTCGTGAAGAGTTGAAAGCTGGTTCTCAAACTATGATGATTCTTGGTTTAGGTCTAGTTTTCGTATTCTTAATCTTGGCTGCCTTATATGAATCTTGGAAGGTTCCATTTGCCGTATTGTTCTCCGTACCATGTGGTATGATTGGTGCCGCTTTAGTACCATTCTTGTTGAACTTTACTGGTAGATATTCTTTAGCTAACGATATTTATATGCAAATTGGTATTTTAACCTTGGTCGGTTTGTCTGCTAAAAATGCGATTTTGATCATTGAATATGCGAAGATTCGTGTTGACGAGCGTGGTATGAACGTAGTTGATGCTGCTATCGAAGCTGCAAAAATTCGTTTGCGTCCAATCTTGATGACATCCTTTGCATTTATTCTTGGGGTATTGCCGTTGGCAGTATCCACGGGGGCTGGTTCTGGTGCTCGTACATCCATGGGTATTACAGTAGTAGCGGGGATGACAACAGCAACATTGTTTGGTATCTTTATCATTCCAATGTTGTTCATCATCATTGAAAAACTTGGTCCTGGTTTGTTAACAAATCGTAAAAAAGACCATTAATAATTCTCTATATTAGCCATTAATATAGATAGATGAAAAACACGTCATTACTAAGTAGTGGCGTGTTTTTTTGTATATTTTATGATATAATAATATAGTTAAAAATCGGATTGACCTAGGTCAATATAAAATGTGAAACTAAATATAAAAGAGGTATATTATGAGTGACGTAAAAACATATGTAGCAGGTCATAAAAGCCCTGATACAGATTCTATTTGTTCTGCTATTTCCTTTGCTAATTTATTAACACAAATGGGTACACCAGCAACTCCAGTATGTGCAGGTGAAGCAAACAAAGAAACAACATACATTTTGAACCATTTTGGTTTTGAACATCCACAAATCGTTAAGAACTGGGAAGAATTTGCTCCAGAAGGTGGTAATTTATACCTAACTGACCACAATGAATCTAAGCAAATCATTGATGGCTACAAATCCATGAACATGTGTGGCGTAGTTGATCATCACCGTATTGGTGATTTTGAAACTGATGGTCCTGTATTCATGCGCTTAGAACCAGTAGGTTGCTCCAATACAATTATCACTAAATTGTATATGGAAAATAATCAAGAAATTCCGAAAACTATTGCAGGCTTGATGCTATCTGCTATCATTTCTGACACTGTATTATTCCGCTCACCAACATGCACTGAAACAGATAAAGAAATGGCTCATAAATTGGCGGAAATCGCAGGTGTAGATATTGAGTCCTACGGCCTTGATATGTTAAAAGCTGGCGCAGACATTTCTGATTTGACTAATGATGATATCGTTCGTACCGATATGAAAGAATTCTCCGAAGCTGGTAAAACGATTTCTATCGGACAAATTTCTGTTATGGATACAACAGATGTATTGGCTAAACAAGGTGAACTTGTAGCGGCTTTAGAAGCTCTTCGCAGTGCTAACAACTACGATGCATCTTACATCATGATTACAAATATTCTTGATGAAAGCACTACATTGTTATTCAGTGGTGATGTAGAAGCTGTAGTTACAAAAGCATTTGAAAAAGAAGTTAAAGACAATGGTGTATTCTTACCAAACACTATGTCTCGTAAAAAACAAATCGTACCACCAATTCTTGGTGCTATGAAATAGTGTACAAACGAAAAGAACGTTGCTTGCAACGTTCTTCTTCTCTATGTATAGAGTTTAGATATCTTTAGTTATATGTGTAGCATAATAAATGTCATTTGTTATATATAAAACTTTAGTTCATTTCGCTTTGTCTTAGATGTTTATATGTGTTTTGTGTAAGGGCGTTAGGGGTGTTCCGATGGATTCATTATTAACAGGTTTAAATAAAGAGCAACGACAAGCCGTACAACATACGGAAGGCCCTTTATTGATTTTAGCTGGTGCCGGATCAGGTAAAACAAAGGTTTTAACTGTTCGTATTGCACATTTATTAGCGCAAGGTGTTAATCCTTACGAAATTTTAGCTATTACCTTTACCAATAAAGCGGCTAAAGAGATGAAAAGCCGTGTAGAAGGTTTAGTAGGTGATGTAGCTAACCGTATTTGGCTCAGTACGTTCCATAGTTTTTGTGCGAAATTTTTGCGTTTTGAATTAGATAACTTCTTAGGTTATAACAGTAACTTTACAATCTATGATACATCTGACTCACAAGCTGTTATTAAGGCGGCTTTAAAAGCACTAAATCTAGACGATAAATACTATCCCGTTGGTGCTATGATAGCAGCCATTTCAGATGCAAAGAATAAATTATTTTTTGCTTCTGATTTTAGAAAGCAAGCGAGAGACTTTTACCAGCAAAAGGTTGCCGACGTCTACGAGTATTACGAACGTGAATTGCGTAAAAATAATGCTTTAGATTTTGATGATTTATTATTGGTGGCCGTAAAATTATTACAGTCTAATGATGCTGTCCTAGATAAATATAGCAAACGTTTCCGCTATGTTATGATCGACGAGTATCAAGATACAAACCATGCTCAATATTTATTGGCTAAATTATTGGCTTCCCATTGGAAGAACATCGCCGTAGTAGGTGATGCTGACCAAAGTATTTACGCATGGCGTGGTGCAGATATTCAAAATATCCTAGACTTTGAAAAAGATTATCCGAACTGCACATCTATCAAGTTAGAGCAAAACTATCGATCTACAAAGATTATTCTAGATGCAGCCAATGCTGTTATCGAGAATAATGAAGGTCGGCCAAAGAAGAATCTTTGGACTGACAAGACGGAAGGTGCTAAAATTCAGCATTTTACGGCCCAATCTGAACATGAAGAGGCTGCTTTTATCGGCGATACAATTGCTAAAAAGCACGATATTCACGGTGTTCCTTATGGGGATATGGCCATTTTATATCGTACGAATGCTCAGTCCCGTGTGCTTGAAGAGGCACTTATCAAACGTGCTTTACCATACACAATGGTAGGGGGCACAAAGTTCTATGATCGTAAAGAAATAAAGGACGTATTAGCGTACTTGCGCGTATTATATAATCCTTTCGATGATTTGAGTCTATTGCGTATTATCAACGTCCCTAAACGAAGTATTGGCGCTACTACTGTGGCCAAATTACAGGACTATGCCCGTGCTAATGGAACATCTTTATTTATGACCTTAACACAGCTACACTTGGTAGACTCTATTAAGGGTAAGACAAAAGAAAAGTTAGAAGAGTTTGGTATCCTCATCTTTACTCTTGTAGCTGAAATGGAAGACAGAACAGTTCTAGATATTCTAGAGTCCATTTTAGATAGAACAGGTTATTTGGCGCAGTTAGAAGAAAGTACAGATCCACAAGATCAAGCACGGGCTGAGAATATCGGTGAGCTTTTATCTGTAGCAAAGGACTTCCAAGATACAAATCCATCTGGTACTGTAGAGGATTTCTTAGAACAAGTAGCACTCGTTAACGACGTTGATTCCTTCGAGGTAGAGGAGTCCAAGGTAACCTTGATGACATTACATGCTGCTAAAGGTTTGGAGTTTCCTATTGTATTCTTAGGAGGCTTGGAGGAAGGTTTATTCCCTCATAGTCGCACCTTGATGAACCCTGAGGAGATTGAAGAGGAGCGTCGTCTAGCTTACGTAGGTATTACACGGGCGGAGAAGGAATTATATATTTCTAACGCTACGACGCGTACCGTATTTGGTCGTACAAGCAGCTATTTACCATCTCGCTTTATCGACGAAATTCCTGAAGAGTTAGTAGATGGTTTGCGTGCTAAGCGCAAAGTACCTGATGATATTAAGCGTCATGTGCCACAACATATGAGTGTCACAAGCCGACCAGTTACGAAGCCAATCGTTCGCAATGAAGTGATTGCTGATTGGAAGATTGGTGATACTGCTATTCATAGTAAGTGGGGCAATGGTAAGGTTATCAACGTTGCTGGTGAAGGGGCTGGCATGAAGCTAACTATTGAATTTCCAACCCAAGGTGTACGTGTGGTGATGGCAAAATTTGCACCTGTTAAAAAAGGGTAGTCATTTTCTGTATAAAAGGGTGTAAGATGAATCCGAAAGATAGAATCAAAGAGTTGCAACAGGAGTTAACTCATGCACAGTATTTATACTATGTAAAAGATGCTCCTACGATGAGTGACTTTGAATATGATAAAAAATATCGTGAGCTTGTAGATTTAGAAACAGCTCATCCTGAATATATTGTGCCGTCTTCTCCAACACAACGTGTAGGCATGAAGGTGGAAGGCTCTTTTGAAAAGGTTGTACACGGACGCCCTATGTTGAGCCTTTCCAATGTATTCAATGCTGATGAAGTTCGAGCATTTGCTAATCGCGTAGAAAAGGAGTTAGGACATAAGCCATCTGCTTATGTAGTAGAGTTAAAAATTGATGGATTGGCTGTTAATTTGCACTATGAAAATGGCATGTTTGTGCGTGCTGTAACGCGAGGTGACGGTCGCGTTGGTGAAGATGTAACTGCCAATGTACGTACTATTAAATCTATTCCTTTATACCTAGAGAATGCGCCAGAATTTATCGAGGTTCGCGGTGAAGCGTATATGCCTCATAGCGAATTTAAGCGCATTAATGAAGAACGTGATGAAGAAGGCTTACCAACCTTTGTGAATCCTCGCAATGCTGCGGCAGGATCATTGCGTCAACAAGACCCTGCTATTACAGCAAGTCGTAACCTAGCCTTCTTTGCCTATGCTATTGGCTCCGAAGTAGGTGCTAATATTCATAGCCAAGAGGAATTGTTACAAAGTTTGGAAACTTTTAAGTTTTCTGTAAACCCTCATTACCGTGTATGTAAAACAATTGAAGATGTTATTGAGGCTATTAATTATTGGGGTGAAAAACGCCATGAGTTGCCTTATGACACAGATGGGATGGTAATTAAGGTTAATAGTTTTGATGATCAAGAGGTGCTTGGTAGTACTGCAAAAGATCCTAAATGGGCTACAGCCTATAAGTATCCTCCTGAAGAAGTAGAAACCATTCTTAAGGATATTACTATTAATGTTGGTCGTACTGGCGTCCTCACGCCTACTGGTGAGCTTGAATCTGTATTCGTGTCTGGCACAAATGTGAGTCGTGTTACATTACATAACCAAGACTTTATTAATGAAAAGGATATCCGCATTGGCGATCATGTCATCATTCACAAGGCAGCAGAAATCATTCCAGAAGTCATTCGCGTAGTTCCTGAGAAACGTACTGGTTCTGAAGTGCCTTTCACAATTCCTAACACATGTCCAGTATGCAATTCTCCTGCAGTTCGTCGCGAAGGGGAAGCGGCAGTTCGTTGTACAAATAAACACTGCCCAGCTATTGAGAAAGAACAGATCATTCACTTTGCCTCTCGAGATGCTATGAATATCGACGGCTTAGGTCCAAGTATTGTAGAAAACTTGATTAATAACAAGTTGATTGCTAATGTAGTTGATCTATATCATTTAACAGTGGACCAACTAGTTACGATGGATAGAATGGGCAAGAAATCGGCAGAGAATTTGGTAAAAGCTATTGCAGATTCTAAAGCTCGTGGCTTGGACCGCGTATTATATGGTCTTGGTATTCGTTTAATTGGCTCTAAAGCAGCGGGAACAATTGCTAATGTGGTGAAATCTATGGAACGGTTTATGACTATTACTAAGGAAGAACTCGTTGCAGTGGAGGAGATTGGTCCTACAATGGCGGATAGTATCGTTGAGTACCGTCAAGATCCTGCGCATGTTGCTATTATTGAAGGGTTAACACAAGCTGGTCTTAAGATGACTGTAGATGTTGTAGAAGCTGCAGGAAATCAAATGGAAGGGGAAACCGTCGTTCTCACAGGTAAGCTTGAGGTTATGGGCCGCAGTGAAGCCGGTAAAATCCTTGAAGCTCATGGGGCAAAGGTTACAGGCTCTGTTTCAAAGAAAACTACACTTGTTGTAGCTGGTGAAGATAGCGGTAGTAAGCTTACGAAAGCAAATGAATTGGGCATTCGCGTCATGAATGAAGAAGAGTTTGTAGAGCTTTTACGAGAACTTGGTGAAATCCAATAGATATACATTCTTACAATGTTTTGAAAATATATATTATTTGCTTTATAATAAATAATTATGAAAGGATGTGTTCCGATGAAAATCAGCCAAGAGGAAATTAAAAAAATCGCCTTGCTTTCACGGTTGGAAGTTAAGGAAGAACATATGGCACATGTAGAAAAAGAGTTGTCCGATATCTTGTCTTATGTTGCTGAACTAGATGCATTAGAGCTTGATGGTGTTGAGCCTATGGCCCATGCGGTACCATTACACAATGTATTTAGAGAGGATGAAGTGAAACCATCCCTCGATCATGATTTAGCTTTATCCAATGCTCCAGAAGCAGAGGATGGGTACTTTAAAGTACCTCGCGTTGTACAAGAATAGGAGGTTTCGCTGTGGCAACAATTCATGAATTACACAAGAAACTAGTGAATAAAGAAATTAGCGCCGTTGAATTGACGAATGCTGTCATTGCACATAAAGCGAAAGTGGAACCGACTGTACATGCGTACTTATCTGATTCTCATGACCGCGCTTTAGCTACAGCTAAAACTGTAGACGAATTAATTGCTAAAGGTGAAGCAATTTCTCCATTAGCAGGTATTCCTGGTGCCATCAAAGATAACATTTGTATTAAAGACGAGCCTGCAACATGTGCGTCTAAAATGTTAGAAAACTTTGTTCCTCCATATAATGCGTCTGTTATCGAACGTTTACAAGATAATCATTATATTAGCCTTGGCAAACTTAACATGGACGAATTCGCTATGGGTGGATCTACAGAGAATTCTGCATTAGCAAAAACTACTAACCCTTGGAACACTGACTGTGTACCAGGTGGTTCCTCTGGCGGTAGTGCCGCTGCTGTTGCTAGTAGTTCTGCTATTTGGGCTCTTGGTTCTGATACAGGCGGTTCCATTCGTCAACCAGCATCTTTCTGTGGCGTTGTAGGTTTGAAACCAACTTACGGTAATGTATCACGTTATGGTCTTATCGCCTTTGCATCCTCTTTGGACCAAATTGGCCCTATTACACGGGACGTAACTGATGCTGCTTTAGTATTGAATGCAATCTCTGGACACGATGCAAAAGACTCTACATCTATTCCAGGTGCTCGTGTAGATTACACTACAGCCCTTGTAAATGATGTAAAAAATCTTAAAATTGGCGTGCCAAAAGAATTCTTTGGTGAAGGTCTCAATAGTGAAGTTCGCAAAGCTATGGAAGAGGCTATCGAAACATATAAAAAATTAGGTGCTGAAATCGTTGAGGTTTCCTTGCCTAACTCTAAATATGCATTGTCTGCGTACTATATCATCGCATTGGCAGAGGCAAGCTCTAACTTGGCTCGTTATGACGGTGTAAGCTATGGTTTGCGCGTAGCTGCTGACAATTTAGTAGAAATGTCTACTAAAACTCGTACAGAAGGTTTTGGTCCTGAAGTACAACGCCGTATCTTATTAGGTACTTATGTATTGAGCGCAGGTTATTATGATGCTTACTATTTGAAAGCATTGAAAGTACGCCGTCTCATTAAAAATGAATTTGATGAAGCTTTCTCCAAAGTGGATTTAATCTTAACACCAACTGCACCTAATACGTCTTATAAATTTGGTGAAAAAGCAAATGATCCATTAGCAATGTACTTAGAAGATATCTGTACAGTACCAGCTAACCTTGCAGGTATTCCAGGTATCAGCATTCCAGCCGGTATGAGTAGCAGCAATTTACCAATCGGTATGCAATTGCTTGGGCCTGCCATGGGTGAAGAAACATTGTTACGTGCGGCGTTCACATTTGAACAAGCGCGTCCAGACTGTCAATTAGTAGCACCAACTGGGGAGGTTTCTCTATGAGTAGTAAATACGAAACAGTCGTTGGTTTAGAGGTTCATACAGAGCTTAAGACGAAGTCTAAAATCTTCTGTGGTTGTACCACTGAATTCGGCGGCGATCAAAATACACATGTGTGCCCAGTGTGCCTTGGCTTACCTGGTGCTATGCCTGTGTTAAATAAACAAGTAGTAGAATTTGCTATTAAAGTAGGCTTAGCATTGAATTGTGAAATCCTTAACTTTAACAAATTTGACCGCAAAAACTACTACTATCCTGATTTGCCTAAAAACTATCAAACATCTCAATATGATTTACCAATTTGCTTGAATGGTCACTTAGATATCGAAGTAAATGGTGAAACTAAACGCATTGGTATTACACGTATTCACATGGAAGAAGATGCAGGTAAACTCGTTCATAGTGGCAACACTATTTCCGATTCCAAATCTTCTAATGTTGACTACAACCGTACAGGTGTACCTCTTCTTGAAATCGTATCTGAACCAGATATTCGTTCTGGTGCAGAAGCGAGAGCATATGTTGAAAAACTACGTTCTATTTTGCAATATTTAGAAGTATCTGACGGTCGTATGGAAGAAGGCTCCTTGCGTGGTGACTGTAACGTATCCGTACGTTTGCGCGGTACTAAAGAATTTGGTACACGTACAGAAACTAAGAATGTAAACTCTTTAACAGCTATTCAAAAGGTTGTTGAATATGAAGCATTGCGTCAAGCTAAGTTGATCGAAGCTGGCGGTAAAGTGGATCAAGAAACACGTACATGGGATGATGCACAAGGCATTACTCTTGGTATGCGTAAAAAAGACGAAGAAAACGATTACCGTTACTTCCCAGAACCAGATTTGGTACCGATTGTAATTACAGACGAAAAAATCGAAGAAGTACGTCGTGCATTACCTGAATTACAAGATGCTAAGATTGAACGCTTTGTATCTGAATATGGTTTATCTCGCGAAGATGCAACAATCCTTACAGTAGCTCGTAAGACTGCAGACTTCTTAGATGCAACTGTAAAAGCTGGTGCAGATCCTAAAACGGTTGCTAACTGGATGCTTGGTGACTTGTCCAAGATGATCAATGAAAATGGCTTAACCTTCGGTGAATCTAAAGTAAGCCCTGAAAACTTAGCTGGTATGATTGCTCTTATCGATAAAGGCACTATTTCTGGTAAAATTGCGAAAAAAGTTATTGTATCCATGTGGGAATCCGGCAAGGATGCAGATACTATCGTAAAAGAAGAAGGTCTTGTTCAAATCACAGATACAGGCGCTATTGAAGAAATCGTTAAGCAAGTTATTGCTAACAACCCACAACCAGTGGCAGACTTCAAGAGCGGTAATGGCAAGGCTATTGGCTTCTTAGTTGGTCAAGTTATGAAGGAATCTAAAGGCCGTGCTAACCCTGGTATGGTTAATGAATTACTTCAAAAATTCTTGAATGACTAATCTGTGCGTTAGCATACATTAGCTATTAACAATACCAATACAATACGTCCTCTACAGATATATGAATTTATATCTGTAGGGGATATTTATTTGCATTTTTCTAGTTAAAATATGATATAATAGGTTGTGTAAAATTAATTATTATTTTGGTCATATAAAGGAATTAACTATGTCTGATCAACAGAATATACATAACAATCAAAATACATATAAAAATAATCAACAAGATAGTAATTTTGGAGGCAATACGCGAACTACTGAACCTAATACGCGCGTATTATCCGATGATGAGCGTCGAGACTTTGATGGAGTAACTATTGAAGAGGTAGGTGACTCTGTGCATGTTGACTCAACGCCAACTTACATGGATGAAGAGCGTCAACGTAATGAACAATATGATCAATATGGACCGCAAGTTAAGGTGTATAGCTTTAATAGTACAAGCTGGCTTAGTCGTATCATTTTGATTATCATTTTAGCTGTTGTATTAGCGGCAGTAGTTTTCTTTGGCGGCATTATCCTATCTGTAGTAGGTGTTGTCATTTTAGTGGGTGCTATTGTTTCCTTTATCTTTGGTCTCTTTTAATGGTATAATACATATATTATGACTAGACGGTGGCTGAGCCATTCGATGATATAAAGGGGACCTATGAACGTAGTTTTATCCACATTAAACTCAAAATTTATACATTCCTCCCTGGCTTTGCGTTATCTCAAAGCCTATGGGCAGGCTCACGGACAGGCATACGATATAGTAGAATATACTATTAATATGCCTGTTTTACATATTCTTAGCGATATTACAGAGCGCAATATTGACGTATTGGGCTTTGCTTGCTATATCTGGAACATTGAAATGACCTTACATGTGGTGGCCATGGTGAAAGCTGTTCGACCAGATATTAAAATTATCTTAGGCGGTCCAGAGGTGTCTTTCACTGCCGATGAAATTCTAAATCGTTGCCATGCCGTTGATTATGTTGTACAAGGCGAAGGGGAAGAAGCCTTTTATCAACTCATCAGCGCATTAACAAATGGTAAGGACGGTCTTACAGAGGAAATTGCTGGCGTACGTGGCCGCCATATTTCTGGTCAACTTATGGGCTCTACTGAGACAGTAGAGGTAAAGGATCTCAGTACAATACCATTCCCATACGTGGAAGAGGATATGGTCGATTTAGAACATAAGATTATTTATTATGAATCCTCTCGAGGATGTCCATTCTCCTGTCAGTATTGTTTATCTGGCAACAAGAATACGGTTCGATTCTTTCCACAAGAAAGAACATTACAAGAGTTACAATGGTTTATCTATCATAAAGTAAAACAAGTTAAGTTCGTAGATAGAACATTTAACTGTGCACCACATCATCATCGTCCGTTGATGGAATTTATGCGTGATGCAGATACAGAGACTAACTTCCATTTAGAAATGGAACCCGAGCTCATGACAGAATGGGAAACAAATATTCTCTGTGAAACACCGCCAGGGCGTATTCAAATCGAAGTGGGCGTACAAAGTACACATAAGAAAACTTTAGACGCTATTAATCGATATAACGATTGGCCGTACATTCAGAAGGCAATTCGTCCTATTATTGAAGCAGGTAGAACACATGTTCATATGGATTTAATTGTAGGCTTACCTTACGAAAATAAAGCGCGATTTGGATTATCCTTCAATGATTTATTTAGCTTACAACCTCATGCACTACAAATAGGTTTCTTAAAGCTATTAAAAGGATCTGGTGTACGCCGCATGGAGGAATACCAATATATTAGTGATCCTTTAGCACCATATGAGGTATTAACCACTCATGTATTGCCTTATAAAGATATACGCTTCTTAAAGCACTTTGAAGATGTATTTGAACGTTTCTATAATAGTGAGCGTTTTAGAACAGTATTTGGCTATATTGGTAGCAAGCTTATAAAGGAACATACTGACACATCCATAACTGGGGAGGATACAGTAACAAATCATGTACCACCTATGAAAAAGTATGATTCTTCTAAAGTGAAACCTAAAAAAGATGCTTTTTCATATTTCTGTGAAATGACACAGGCTTGGCTTGACGCTGGTCATCACAAGGTTAATTTGAAAGATATCGACCAAATTGAGTTCTTATATAATTTCTTCTTGTCTAAAGGCGACAATGTAGCGGCCGAATTATTGCAATACGATACACTTGTTAGCTATCAGGGTAAGGTTCGTAGCGAAGCCGTTGGTTTACCGAAACAGACAAAGGAACTTTTACAAGAAGGGGAAGCATTCTGGCGCAATGAAGAGATTGCATCTCAGTATATTCCAAACTATACCTTCAAAGAATGGCGCAAGATTCGCCAACAATATGTGGAAATGCCAATGTCTGTGGACACAGCACATGTATTAGGTATAGAAAATGTACCTAATACACCATTTATAGTAGTTATCGACGTTAATAAAGAGGTAAAACCCTTTATACGTCCCGAAATAGAGGCTTGTTAAATATAACAAGCGATGATTGGTTAGTTACATAGGAGTGTTATGACCGATACAACGAGACCAAAACGATACCGCATGGTATCTAAATATTATAAAGAAACCTATGGGGAAAAGGTTTATAAACTGCCTGTGGCGTTGCCGCTGACTTGTCCTAATCGAGACGGTTCAGCCGGTGTAGGGGGCTGTACCTTCTGCGGAGAAATTGGTGCCGGTTATGAAAATCGTCCTGCGTGGATGACAGTGCGTATGCAATTAGAGGAAAACATTGCTCACATAGGGCCTAAATATAAGGCGAAAAAATTCATACCTTATTACCAAAATTTCAGTAATACCTATTTGGGGCTTGATGATTTTAAAAGCTATATGGAGCAAGGTTGCATCGACGAAGCCGTAGGCATTGCTATTGCAACTAGACCAGATTGTATTGCCGATGAATATTTGGAAATACTAGCAGATATTAGAGACCGCTTTCAAAAGGATATCTATATTGAATTAGGTCTACAAACGGTAAATTATGATACGTTAGAAAAAATTAATCGTGGTCATGATTTAGCTCAGTTTATTGATGCTGTACTGCGCATTAAACGATACGGATTTAACGTTACTACACATATGATTGTTAACTTGCCTTGGGATACTATGAAGGATACCATCGAAGGAGCCCGAATCTTATCAGCCCTCGGTGTGGATCAAGTTAAATTACATGCCTTATATATCGTTAAAAATACATTGATGGCTAAGTGGTACCAGGAAGGTCAGTTCACCTTAATCAGTGCAGAAGAATATGCTGACCGCGTAGTCAACTTTGTCCGTTATTTACACCCTGATATTGTATTGCAGCGTCTTGTAGGGCGAGCACCTGAAGATAATACGCTCTTTACCAATTGGTCTATGGGTTGGTGGCGCGTTCAAGATATAATTGATGATAAGTTAGACGAACTAGATGCACATCAAGGTGATCTTTGTGATTATCTCAATGGTAAAGCAGTTCGTAAGTTTATAGACTAGGAGGTTGTATGAGCGAACAAGTATTTACATTTCCTACATATGACCTAGCACAATCCATACTAGGTCAACATAATCGTTATTTACATATGATGCTTGAGGTCATCACTGCTGATGTAGTAGCTCGTGGAGATACGGTAGTTATTAAGGGCGATGAAAAACAAGTAGAAGCTCTCTATCGTACGCTAGAAGAACTTGTATTCTTATATCGTGAAGGCAGTACCATTACAGAGTCTCAAGTGCGCATTGCAGCAAAACTCGTAGCTAACGGTAAAGCTGATGCTGTACATACCATGTTTGAAGATACCTTATCCGTTAATATGCGCGGTAAAAATATTACGCCTAAAACGGAAGGCCAGAAGTATTATGTAGATAGCATTCGTAAAAATACCATAACCTTTGGTATTGGCCCTGCAGGGACTGGTAAAACCTTCTTAGCAGTAGCATTGGCAGCTTTCTATTTGAAGAACAGAAATGTAGATAAAATCATTTTAACCCGTCCTGCTGTAGAGGCTGGGGAGCGCTTAGGTTTCTTACCTGGCGAATTACAAGATAAGGTAGATCCATATTTAAGACCTCTTTATGATGCATTACATGAAATGTTTGGTATCGAACAAGTACAACGTTTTATGGAGCGCGGTACTATCGAGGTAGCACCACTAGCATACATGCGTGGTCGTACCTTAGAAAATGCCTTTGTTATTCTCGATGAGGCGCAAAATACAACAGCGGAACAGATGAAAATGTTCTTAACTCGTTTAGGCAACAACTCTAAAATGGTTGTAAACGGCGACAAAACGCAAATTGACTTGCCGCCACGTGTCGTATCCGGCCTTGGTGAGGCTGAAAAGGTATTGCGTCATGTATCGGGCATTAATATGGTTTACTTTAGCGATCAAGACGTGGTGCGTCATGATTTAGTAGGCCGCATTGTAAAAGCATACGATGCGTACCATGAACGTAAATTAGCAGGTGATACTACAACAACTGATGCACCTGCAGAGAAGGTAGCGAAAGGGTAAGTATGTACATACATATTAGCTATGATGAAGGAATTCAAGAGGATTCTAATATAGAGGCCATTATTCGTAAGGTTTGTGACGAAGTAAGTCGCATATATGGTCTTGAAGAAGATGAAATGAGTATTTTGCTTTGTGATAATGCAAAGATTCATGATCTCAATAAAGAATACCGCGGTATCGATAGACCGACGGATGTATTGTCCTTTGCACTTAATGAAGGGGACGATTACGAAGGCAGTGAAGAGGAGCATCACTTATTAGGTGATATGATTATTTCCTTAGAGCGCACTCGTGAACAGGCTATTGAATATGGACATAGTTTTGAACGTGAATTGGCGTACTTAACGACTCATAGTTGTTTGCATATTTTAGGCTATGACCATATGAACGACGAAGATAAAAAAGAGATGCGTACAGAGGAAGAATTTATCCTTGGCAATCTCGGTTATGTGCGGGAGGATGCACCATATAATGAATAACAACGAACATTTTAAATCTGGCTTTGTAGCCGTTGTAGGTCGACCAAATGTTGGTAAATCTACCTTAATTAATGCTCTTATTGGCGATAAAATTGCTATCGTATCCGATAAGGCTCAAACAACTCGTAACCGTATTATCTGCGTATATACAGACGAAAGAAAACAAATCGTATTCATGGATACACCAGGTGTGCATAAGCCAAAACATAAATTAGGTGAATTCATGGTAGATGCTGCTATCGAGTCCTTAAAAGAAACAGAAGCCGTTTTATTTGTAGTAGCAGGCAATGAAAAACGCGGTACTGGGGATAACTTTATTATTGAACAATTACAACGCGTAAAAGTTCCTGTATTCTTAGTAGTTAATAAGATTGATACTCTTAAAAAAGAAGAGCTCTTAGAAGCTATCGTATCTTATCAAGATGCATATCCCTTTGCTGGGGTTATCCCAATTTCTGCAAAAGATAAAGAGAACTTATCAGAGATTCTTAATGTACTAGAAGAAACCTTGCCTGAAGGTCCACAATACTTCCCAGAGGATATGATTACGGATCAACCAGAACGTCTTATCATTTCTGATATTGTTCGGGAAAAGATCTTGTTAGCCACACGGGATGAAATTCCTCATGCCATCGCTGTAGACGTAGATGAAATGAAAACTCGCGATGATGGTACAACTTATATTCGGGCTACCATTTATTGCGAACGAGACTCTCAAAAGGGTATTATCATCGGTAAAAAAGGTGCGCTATTGAAAAAACTCGGTGCTGAGGCGCGTGCAGATATTCAAAAGTTATTAGCCACAAAGGTATACTTAGATCTTTGGGTTAAAGTTAAAAAGGATTGGCGCAATAAATCTGGTATGTTATCTGAACTGGGGTATCGAAAATAATTTGATATAATATAGAGATAAGATATTTCCATAGTTAGATGAAAGGAATAGTAATGGATAGTGTAGATGGCCTGTTACCCATAGGGTTTGGTCTTGTATGTATTTTTTTAATTAACTTTTTTGTGGTTGCAAAGTTCTCTTTTGCCCGACTTCGTAAAGAACATGTAGAGGATATGGATATCCTCTTAGAAAAGGACAGAGAATTTCTATTAAAGTTATATCAAAATCCTGAGTATTTCTTAAATACTACACAGTTTTTGATTTTATTCTTTATTTTGGCTCTTGCTGGTACAGGCACCTATGTATTTGATAATATCGTAGAACAACTTGTAGCGGTATTTAATGTACATAGCACATGGATGCACTTTGTACTAGATATTGTATTATTGCTATTTATTAGCTTAATTGTTTTAATCTTTGGTGAGATTGTACCTAAAGCATTAGGTTTATCCTTCCCAACAAAGTACGTAAATACCTATAGCCGCATCGTAGTAGCGGCAGGTAAATTAGTATATCCGTTTATTTGGATTGCTAGTAAAATTTCCAATGTTATTTTAGGCTTTTACAAAACAAAATATTTAACAGAGTTAGACCTTGTGTACTCTGAGGAAGAAATTCGAATGATGATTTCTCGAAGTCACGAGGAAGGTCAGTTAGACCAAGTTGAGTCTGAACTAATAGATAATGTATTTAACTTTGTTGATCGTATGGCGAAAGAGGTTATGGTTCCACGCCAAGACGTGGATTGCATATTTGTAGAAGATGGTTACGATGAAGCGATGAAGTTTATTCGTTCTAAAGTACATACTCGTTATCCACTCTGCGTAGAGGATAAGGATCACATCATCGGCCTTGTTCATATTAAAGACTTAATGGAACGTCCTAACCAAGCCCGTAAAGATTTGCGCAATGTAAAACGGGATATTCTGACTGTTCCTGAGGTCATGAAGTTGTCTACCTTGTTACAGTACATGAGAACACGCCGTATTTATCAAGCTGTTGTAGTAGATGAATATGGTGGCATGGTTGGTCTCGTAGGTCTTGAAGATATTATTGAAGAATTAGTTGGTGATATTCAAGACGAACATGAGCCACACTTACCAGCTACGATGTCTTATGCAGATGGGTCCTTCGAATTTGATGGTAAGGTTCTCGTAGACGAAGTAGCAGAGATTATGGATATTGAAATCGATAATTCTGACTCCGATACAATCGGTGGTTACGTCTTTGGCTTGTTAGAACGTACACCAATCGTTGGTGATACAGTAGATGCTCATGGCTATACCTTTGAAGTGACTCAAATGCAAGGCTATCGTATTTCTCGTATCAAAGTAACGCCTTTACCTGTAGAGGAAGCAACGGAAGAAGAACATGAAGAAGCTTAATGGTGGCTTCAATACACCGGCCATCGTAATCAGTCGAAAAAAGTATAAGTTATACTCCGTATTTACGTTCATTACACCTAGTTTGGGGCTTATTAGATCATCAATACCACATAAGCGAATGATGACCATGCGCAATAGTTCATATCTACGTCCTTTTAGCGCTATGTATATTACAGTCGTGCCTGATGGGGAATATGTAAACGTTACGCAAATCGATGGTTCCTATGTGGTGGAATCGTTAGATATAAATCTAGATAACATTGCTTATGCTGCTGTAGCGAGTGAGCTTATTCAAGAGCTATTTGCTATGTACGATGTAGACCGTAAGGTCTTTGATACCGTTGTTAATTACTCCAAGCAAATTCGCCGCCGCAATGTACAATTGGGCACGATTATGCTTGGGTGGCAACTATTATCCCTTGCCGGTATTGTGCCAAGTACTCATGCTTTTACTCATCAAGATGGTATCGAACCGTTCTGGTTGCAGGTACGAGAAACGACGAATCTTAGAATTTCTCCTTCTGTAAAAGCTGGATTACCACAAATTCTCGCTTACCAGTGGGGCGAAGATACGCCTATAGAACTTCCTAAAACAATATGGAAAGAACTAGAAAAATTACTATTTGCATACTGTGAGCAAGAAATAGGTAAACCATTGCAAAGTGTTAAATTTTTGAACTCCATAATTTAAATGAATCAGCACCAATCATAGTATTGGTGCTTTTTCTGTATCTACGGTTACATATGAAAAAATATAATAGTGATAGACAAATGTACATTCCTAGTTGACTATATAAATAAATATTATTTATAATGAAATAATATTTATATTATATATTTTATGGGAGGTCATTATGCAGCTTTTGGGTAATCTCAAAATTCACTTTTTAGCGCTCGTATTAACCGTAGTCGCTGAATATGTGGGCATCAAGAAACTAGGTCCAGTTGTACTATTACCATTATTGTACACATTGATTCTAGGTTTATTAATTTCTATTCCTAAGTTCAAAATTCTTACCATTGAACAAATGGAAAAATCCGCTGATTATATCGGTATTGCCGTTATGATCTTGATGGTAAAAGTAGGTCTTGGTATCGGTCCAAATCTTGGTATTCTTACTAGCGCTGGTTGGGCATTATTGCTACAAGAACTTGGTCATTTCTTCGGTACTATCATCTTTGGTTTACCGGTAGCCTTATTAGTTGGCATGCGCCGTGAAGCCGTAGGTGCTTGTTATTCTGTAGACCGTGAGCCAAACGTAGCGATTATCATCGACAGATTCGGTTTCAGCTCTCCAGAGGGCCGTGGCGTTATGGGTATGTATATCTGTGGCGTTCTTATCGGTGCTATGTGGTCCTCCGTGTTAGCAGGTATGTTGGCACAATCTGGTTGGTTCCATCCTTTAGCACTTGCTATGGGCGCTGGCGTAGGTAGTGCAAGTATGATGGCCGCTGCTACAGCGCCTATCGTTGCTGTATACCCTGAGTTTGAACAACAAATTATGGCTCTCGCTGGGGCAGCAAATTTGTTGACTACCGTATTAGGCGTATACTTCGGTTTATTTATTTCCTTACCGGTAATGGAAAAAGCTTACAACTTCTTTACTGGTCGTACCCGTGAACAAGATTTAGCAGAGGAGGCAGCACGTCATGAGTAAAAGCGAAAAAATTACACAATTTGTCATCGTTATCTGTATTGCTGCTATCATTACTGCAGTAGGTAACGTAATGGATGGTAAACATCTATTTGGTGACAGCTTGGTAGGTGTAGCTATCTTAGCTGGTCTTGCTACTATTGGTGCTATGATTTCTTACTTACCATACGCTAATAAATTGCCTATGGTATTCTGGGTATCTTTAGTTGGCGTTATCGCTTCTTTACCAGGTATGCCTGGTCAAGAATGGATTATCGCTAAAACTAGCCAAGTAACATTCCTTGCTACTACAACACCTGTACTTGCGTATGCAGGTCTATCCTTAGGTAAAGACCTCGGTGCATTCCGCCGCTTGTCTTGGCGTATTATTCCAGTTGCATTAGCTGTAACAGCAGGTACTTTCATCTGTGCCACAGCATTAGCACAATTGGTACTTCATTTAGAAGGTTTAATTTAGGAGCTGATGAGCCGTATGACAAAGGAAGAAGTAAAGCAAAGGGTTTGTGAGGCTATCGTTGCGGCACAACCACGTTTACGTGAAATAGCAGAGTCCATTATGGCTGAGCCTGAACTCGGTTACAAAGAGGTAAAAACATCTAAGAAAGTACAGGATATGTTTGATGAGCTCCGCATCCCTTATACGACTGAACACGCTCTTACTGGTGTAAAAGGTCGTATGAAAGGCCGTGATAGCAAATATACAGTTGCTATGATCGGTGAACTAGATGCCATTCTTTGTCCACGTCATCCTCGTGCTGATGACTTAACGGGGGCAGCACATTGCTGCGGTCACAATATTCAAATTACGAATATGTTTGCCGTAGCTATGGGCTTGCAATCTGTTATGGATGAATTGGCTGGCGATGTAGTTCTATTTGCTGTACCAGCTGAGGAAATGATCGAAGTTGATTATCGTAATAAATTGCGTGAACAAGGCAAGATCAAATATATGGGCGGTAAACAACAGCTTATTTACGAAGGTGCTTTTGACGATATCGACATGGCCATGCAAATGCACGTGGAAACTGCTAAAACTCCGGCAGGGGAAATGGGACTTGGCAGTACCTCCAATGGCTTCGTAGCCAAATTGATTGAATACCATGGTAAAGTAGCTCATGCAGCTGCTGCGCCTCACGAAGGTATTAATGCTCTTAACGCTGCCTTGATGGGCGTTATGGGGGTTAACTCCATTCGTGAAACTTTCAAAGAAAGCGATTATTTTAGATTCCATCCAATTATTAATCAAGGCGGTACATTGGTAAACTGTGTGCCTGATTATGTCCAAGTTGAAAGTTACGTACGTGCCTCTAATATTGAAGCTATTGTAGATGGCAATCATCGTGTAAATAGGGCCTTAAAAGCTGGTGGTGATGCAGTAGGTGCCACTTGCGTGATTAACGATTTGCCAGGTTACCTGCCGATGAGAAACGATGTTCGTATGAACGAAATGTTACGGCAAAACTCTAATCCACTATTTGGTGAGGAAAATGTATTCCAAGGGGATCACATGACAGCAAGTACTGATATGGGCGATGTATCTCACTTGATGCCGGTCATTCATCCTTGGGTTGGTTGTATTAGTGGTGTATTACACAGTGCAGAATATGAAATCTCTGTTCCTGATGTAGCATACATTAAAACAGCACAAGCATTAGCTATGACAATCGTAGACTTGCTATATGATGATGCTGCAGGTGCTAAAGATGTGTTAGACAACTTTACACCGGCATTAAATAAACAAAGCTATATTGAACTCTTAGACCGCATTGCTAAGGGGGAATAAAATAAACCACCTATTGAAGATGAATTGATTATCTTTGGTAGGTGGTTTACAATTTATTTATATAACTATAATAGTTTATTTAAGTCTATACCTTATATACTAACGTATATATTAATATGTTTTTAGAGGCACTTATGAAAGAAAATCTTGCTTTACTACTAGCTATCTTATATCTAATCTATAGATTTAAGACCTATAAAAAAACTAACAAAATCATAGAAGACAGAATAGAAAATGTTCATAAGCCATACTTTAAACGTGTACGAGATGTTTTAGAGTGTTCTGAAGAAGAAGCAGAGAAGGTCGGATTAGCATTAGATAAATATTTTGTTCCCTTAGAAAGTAAATTCTATAAAATTGATGATAATACTTACTCATTTGTTGATGCAGGCGGCCTTAAAGGAACATTTTCAATAGATCAAAACTATAATTTATTGACATTAATTTATAATGAAGTTGATTTATTAGCTTTAGAGCAAGTATAAAAATCAATAATTAGAGAATTGTATTTATGTATGTTAATTTACTATATTCTGAAATTACACTGTATCGAGTATAGCGAGTATTATTAAATTTGTTCTTTTTGTTTGTTAGGTAAAATGAAATGGTTACTATAAAAAAATTATTTTTCTATGCATTTGCATTATTCAATTTAATTTCGCTGATATATAGTATGTCGTATGATTATATGACTGGTGCCGAAATCCATTATGATTTCTATGGAGCATTCTTAATTTGTTGGTTAATATTCTTCAGTATATTGAAGGCAATTCTAGGCATATAAATAGTGTTAATTCAAATTAAGGAAACCTTACAATAATAAACTTACTAATATACCTTTTGTATTTACATCAGAAGAATTAAGGAGTTTTTATGCCCATTAGAAAGCTTATTTTAAATTAAGAGAATCGGTAAGTATATTCTTAATTCTTAAATAAATTTGGAGAATAAATTATGTTTGAGATGGTAACAATTTTAGGGCTCATATATTTGTTATATCGTATTAGATTCTTTTATAAAAAAGGTAATTATAATCAGGTAAAAGGTTTTGTTTCTATAGCAATTTTCACAATAACCGTTCTGGTTTTGAAACAATTATATGATTATAAATTTATTACTTTTGAAGTATATTATAATATTTCACTTATAGTTGGACTACTTTTTTATCTATTAGTTATTGGGGTTATTATATATAAATATAGATATACAGATAATAAGGAACAAAAAAAAAATCTAATTAAAACTTTTATATTGGCTAATTTGCCTATTCTAATCTTGGGGTTTTTATATTTTCTAATCTTTTTGTAAATGATACTCTAAGAATGTACAAAAATGATGATATAAGATATGAATTTAGTATATAATCCTTGCAAAATATTCCAGCAGATGAAGAAGTAAAAATGAGGTGTAATAGAATCTATGAAATTAATATATTATTTTGCGACTATATCCTTGTTTTTAGCATTTGCCTATAGTGTAATTCAATATATTCGAAAATCTAATGAGGATATAAATGAAAAATATAGTCTGATTAGTTTAGGAATATTTTTATTTGTATTTTTCGCGGATTTCAAGTTCTTAGATATTATAAATAAAGAATTTAAGTACCTAATTGAGTTTTTATTGTTATCATTTAGTACATACCTGTTTTCACTAATTTTTAAAAATAGTGACAATAAATGGATTTATTATTTATTTTCTCTATTTACAATATTGTTATTTTTAATGGCTATTTTATTCTCAATCTAACTTCACATTAATCAAATATTAGTTACCAGTGTATTTATATATATACATTGCATATTAAAAATACAATAAGATTGATTGTATTTTGGGCAGTGTAATATATTTTGTGTAAACTGTTCTCAAATAATTGAAAAGAGAACCAATCTTCTTTATGATTAAGTTACCAATCAAAATCGCAGAAAGAAGGTTGATTCTCTATGTTTAATGGTAACATAATCTCAGTTGATACTCCAGATAATCATTCAATTTTTATGGATTTATTTCGTAATGAACTCGAAACGATGTTAAATACGCTATTACTAGCTGAATTAACTGAGTTTTTATCTTATGATAAATACGATGTTAGTGGCTATAATACGGGTAATTCTCGAAATGGCTATTATGAACGTTCTTTACATACTATTTTCGGTAATATTACCATCAAAATACCTCGCGATCGATTGGGCCAATTTCAAAACAAATTACTTACACCGTACAATCGGAATTTTGGTAATCTTGAAGAAATGATTATACAGTTATATCAGAAAGGTATTACCACGCGTGAAATAGCTGATATTATTGAAAAAATGTATGGTTGCTATTATTCGCCACAGACTATCTCTAACATGACTAAAGTCGTTGCAGAAGAAGTGGATGCATTTCATAATCGGTCATTACCTTCACAGTTTGCTGTAGTCTATCTAGATGCTACTTTTATTACCGTTAAACGAGGAACAGCACAAAAAGAAGCCCTACATGTTTTAATTGGTATTACACCATCAGGCGAGAAACATGTCATCGATTATGGTATATATCCTAATGAAAGCACATTAGCCTACAAAGAGCTATTAGATCATGCAAAACAAAGAGGTCTAGAGGACATTCTCCTTTTTGTCGGTGATGGTTTTCAAGGATTGCAGCAAGCTTGTCAGGAAATATATCCAAGAGCACGTTTCCAACGTTGTTGGGTACATATAACTCGTATGGTGCGTATGCTAATTAGAAAACAAGATATAGCTCCTGTATTGGCACAATTAAAGTTAGTTTATACCGCCAATACAACACAAGTAGCTGAGGTAGCTTTGTCTAACTTTTTAGAAACGTGGTCCTCTAAGTATCCTAAGATTACGAATACATTATCTGATATTACTGATTTATTCACTTTTTTAGAGTTTCCTGAATCCATTAGACCGTCAATCTATTCTAATAATCTAATTGAAGGCTGGAATAAACACCTAAAAAGACGAATAAGCCATAAAGAGCAGTTTCCATCAATCGAGTCATTAGATGCTTTTGTATGCACATTTGCTAGTGAGTATAATGCTAAATTCTTTGGTAAAATACATCGTGGATTTGGTGCAGCATTTAGCCAGTTGCAAAATATGTTTGGTAATTGAGAATAAAAAGACGTTTACACAAAATTATTGACACTACCGAGGCACTTATGAAAGAAAATCTTGCTTTACTACTAGCTATCTTATATCTAATCTATAGATTTAAGACCTATAAAAAAACTAACAAAATCATAGAAGACAGAATAGAAAATGTTCATAAGCCATACTTTAAACGTGTACGAGATGTTTTAGAGTGTTCTGAAGAAGAAGCAGAGAAGGTCGGATTAGCATTAGATAAATATTTTGTTCCCTTAGAAAGTAAATTCTATAAAATTGATGATAATACTTACTCATTTGTTGATGCAGGCGGCCTTAAAGGAACATTTTCAATAGATCAAAACTATAATTTATTGACATTAATTTATAATGAAGTTGATTTATTAGCTTTAGAGCAAGTATAAAAATCAATAATTAGAGAATTGTATTTATGTATGTTAATTTACTATATTCTGAAATTACACTGTATCGAGTATAGCGAGTATTATTAAATTTGTTCTTTTTGTTTGTTAGGTAAAATGAAATGGTTACTATAAAAAAATTATTTTTCTATGCATTTGCATTATTCAATTTAATTTCGCTGATATATAGTATGTCGTATGATTATATGACTGGTGCCGAAATCCATTATGATTTCTATGGAGCATTCTTAATTTGTTGGTTAATATTCTTCAGTATATTGAAGGCAATTCTAGGCATATAAATAGTGTTAATTCAAATTAAGGAAACCTTACAATAATAAACTTACTAATATACCTTTTGTATTTACATCTGAAGAATTAAGGAGATTTTATGCCCATTAGAAAGCTTATAAAGATAACTTGTACAGTAGTTTTATCGTTACTAGCAATTATTCTACTTTTTATTGGAATTAGAATATACGAATATCAAATATTTATAACCTCTCTTGTAGATTATGGCAAACATACAGGGCTAAATAAAAATATGACTGGTTTTGCTACAGATTTTCCCTATATACTCTAATGGTGATTTCAGTATAGTTGTTGTTTACGTATTACCCTATGGTACAGTACGTATCATTCCTAATCATAAAGGCTTTAGTAAAACATTTGAATCTCCAGAAGATGGTAATTTAGAGTCTTTGGAAAGAGCATATGGTGATGAACTTATAATTTTAGAGAGTATTGATCAATTTTCAGAAGATGAAAGAATAATTATATCTGAGGTAACTAAGAAGGACTCTAAACCAAGATATGACCGTGATACTTGGGTTACTAGATCATACTAATCTATGGAATATAAATTTTATAAATAAGTGAAATTGGATAATAGTATATGAATATAAAAATAGTTAAGTTATTAAATTTAATAAGGTTTTGAATAATTGGAACAATTTTTTTATCAATTACTATAACAGGTAATGCCATTGAGTCGACTGCACCAAATGTAGATTATAGATTTATTATCCCTATATTGGTTATGAGTGGCGTACTATTAGTACCATTAATTCGTGGCCGTCGTATAGTCAGGCGTATATATAGAAGAGGAATAAGTCATTATAATTCAAGGCTAATTGTATGCATATTATTTGTTTTAGGGTTTCATAATAAATTAGTTGGTGTACCTATAGCGAAAAAGAGCACTTATGGTTGGTTATTTTTCGGATTTTGGGTTATAGGTTCTATTATTACTCTTATATGGATGTATTTTAATAATATTCCTGTATGGATGTTGTTTCTTTCTATTATCTTAGCTATTTATAAAATACTAAAGGCATTATATAGTTAGGACTTTGTCAATTTATTTGAATAGAATACTTTATATTTTAATATGATTTAACATGACTATTATTTTATATAAGAGTTATGTAAAGCTAGTTAGGAGATGAGTTTGCTAAATGATAGATAAGTTTGATTATACTTTTGGGGTAGTATTATTTATTTTGGTTTGGGATCTTCGTGTGTATTATAAAAATGTATTACAACGAAATTTAACTCGTAAGCAGCAAGAATGGGTAAATAATATGCGATACCCACAGTTATTTAAACTCACAAATTTAGTAAGTATAGTGGCCGGAATTGGTTTTTTAATATTCTATATGTTCTTTAATTTTGGATATGCTTATTTTTATCCATTAGGTGCAGTCCTAGTAATTCATTTTTTAAAAGATTTCATTAGAAATATACAGAAAAAGGAATCTAGTACATATAAAGATGGACGTAATGAAAATTATATATACATAATTGGAATCGTGTTTATTTTATGGATTGTATTGCATTAGTTTAATAATGCTATTAAAATACATTTTTATGGCTGAATATTTTCTCAGGGAGAAGATGAATGGAAAAACAAATAGTAAATATATTTTTACTTTTAGGTTTTAATTATTATATGATTAAATCTTGGGGGACACGGAAGGTTACAATTTTAACACTAATTGGCAACTATTTCTTAATCAGTATTTTAATAGAATCGTATTTTGGTTTACCTAAATTCATTGAGGACTTTAATGCACTATTTATGCTTGGAATAGGTATGGTAGGTACTTATATCTTATGGCGTAAAAATAAAGCTGGAACACTAACAGAGTATGAAAAAAGAGGATGGATTCTAACTCGTACTTTCTTAGCATTATTTGTCTTAGCTGTATTAGTAGGTGTATTAGTTTTTTTGTTTATGAAGTATATTTATGGGATATACATCTAGCCTTATTTTTTGATTTATTTATCTATAATTAAAATTAAATTAATTATATATTATGAGTGATTGACATTTCTCCCTCTGTATTGCTACAATATTGTGTATAATATATGCGATGAAGCAGAGTAGTAAACCTTTCTAGCGAGTGAGGATGGTGTAAGCTCACATTTGGTTGAAGGCGCTGTAGAGCATTGGCAGGAACGCAGGTATCTGTTAGTAAAGGCCAACATAGAAAAAAGAGGGCGCAAGCCAAATAGGGTGGAACCGCGGGTATACTCGTCCCTGTAACGTTTTTCGTTACAGGGACTTTTTTGTTTGTAACGAAATGGTTGATTTTATGTCGGTTGTGTAAAGTGGAGGCAGCAATGACATTTCAAGAGATTATTTTAAATCTACAAAAATTCTGGAGCGATCAAGGTTGTATCGTTCAAAATCCATATGACATCGAAAAGGGTGCAGGTACAATGAACCCTGCTACGTTCTTACATGCTATTGGTCCTGAACCATGGGCTGTATGTTATGTAGAACCTTCTCGTCGTCCAGCAGACGGTCGTTATGGTGATAACCCTAACCGTTTGTTCCAACATCATCAATTCCAAGTTATCGTGAAACCATCTCCAGATAATATCCAAGAATTGTACTTACAATCTTTGGCTGCATTAGGTATTCACGCTGAGGATCACGACATTCGTTTCGTAGAGGATAACTGGGAGTCTCCAACATTGGGTGCTTGGGGCCTTGGTTGGGAAGTATGGCTTGACGGTATGGAAGTAACGCAGTTCACCTATTTCCAACAAGTTGGTTCCATCGACTGTAAACCAGTATCCGTAGAAATTACATACGGTTTAGAACGTTTAGCTATGTACATTCAAGGCGTAGAAAACGTATATGATCTTAAATGGAATGAAAACGTTACATATGGTGATGTTTGGCATGCTAACGAAGTAGAACAATCCGTATATAACTTTGAATTAGCAGATACAGATATGCTATTCAAATTGTTTGATATGTATGAAGCAGAAGCAAAACGCGTTTGTGAAGCCGGTTATGTATTGCCAGCTTACGACTATGTATTGAAATGTTCCCACACATTCAACTTGCTTGATTCCCGTGGCGCTATTTCTATTAGCGAACGTACTGCTTTCATCGGCCGCGTGCGTACATTAGCTCGTATTTGTGCACAACAATACCTTGCTAAACGCGAAGAATTAGGTTTCCCACTTTTGAAAGGAGATAAATAAGATGGCAAAGGATTTATTATTTGAAATCGGTGCAGAAGAAATTCCTGCCGGCTTTATGCCAAATATCTTAGGTCAATTGAAACAATTGGCTAAAACAAAATTAAATGATGCCCATCTTCCTTTTGAAAGCATCACAACATACGGTACACCACGTCGTTTGGCTCTTATTGTGAAAGGTCTTGCTGATGCATCTGCTGAAATCAGTGAACGTCATAAAGGTCCTTCTGCGTCCATCGCATACGATGCTGACGGCAATCCTACAAAAGCAGCTATCGGTTTTGCTCGAGGTAAAGGTCTTGATGTATCTGATCTCGTTGTAGAAGACGGCTATATTTACGCTGAAACTAAAACTGCTGGCGTACCTGCGAAAGATATCGTCACAGATATGTTGCCACAATTGATTACAGGCCTTAACTTCCCTAAATCCATGCATTGGGGCAATCTAGATGCTAAGTTTGTACGTCCAGTACGTTGGCTTGTAGCATTACTTGATGAAGAAGTAATTCCTGTAGAGTTTGCTACTGTTACATCTGGTAATGTCACACGTGGTCATCGTTTTTTAGGTGCTGATGAAATCACTATTAAGAATGCAGCATCCTATGTAGACACATTAAAAGAAAACTTTGTTATGGTCGATCAAGATGCTCGTCGCGAATTGATTTCCAAACAATTACATGATATAGCAGCTTCTAAAAATGCATCTATCGTTTGGGACGATGATTTGTTAGAAGAAATCAACTACCTTGTTGAATGGCCTACAGCATTGTGTGGTGGCTTTGAAGAGTCCTACTTGGCACTTCCTGATGCAGCTATCATTACACCGATGAAAGACCATCAACGTTACTTCCCATTGGTTGACCAAGACGGTAAATTGTTGCCAATGTTCTTAACAGTGCGCAATGGTTCCGACCATTCCATCGAAGTAGTTCAAGCTGGTAATGAACGCGTATTGCGCGCTCGCTTAGATGATGCTAAATTCTTCTTTAACGAAGACCGCAAGAAACCTCTTATCGACCGCCAAGATGGTTTAACAAAAATCGTATTCCAAGAAGGTCTTGGTAACTTAGCAGATAAAACTGAACGGTTGCTTAAATTAGGCCGTGTATTTGGTGAAGAATGTGGTTTGCACGAAGATGCAGCTGTTGTGTTAGAACGTGCTACAGAGCTTGCTAAAACTGACCTTACAACAGGTATGGTTACAGAGTTCACCGAATTACAAGGTGTAATGGGTAAAGAATACGCTTTACTCGATGGTGAATCTCCTGAGGTAGCAGAAGCTATTTTCGAACAATATTTACCACGTTTTGCAGGCGATGTATTACCTCAAACTGAAGCAGGTAAAGTATTGTCCATCATCGATAAAGTAGATAACATCGTTGCTACTTTCAGCCGTGGCTTAATCCCTACAGGCTCTCAAGATCCATATGCATTGCGTCGTCAAACAATTGGTATCTTAAACATTTTGCTTGGTAGCGAATGGAATATCAGCTTGCGTCCAATCTTCAAAGCATCTATGGAATTACTGAATGTGCCAGCTGAAAAACAAGAAGAATTGCTCGGTCAAGTAGAAGAATTCTTCACACTTCGTTTGAAAAATATCTTCCTTGATCGCGAAGTTCCTCATCATGTAATCGACTTATTGTTGTCCAACAATGAATTGTCCGTAGCTGATGCAGAAGGTCTTGTAAACGCATTGTTAGCAAATCGCATCGATGAAAATGTTGAGCTTGTTCAAGCTTATACTCGTATGTACAATCTTGTAAAAGATGTAGAATATACAGGTATTAATAGCGACTTGTTAAAAGAAGATGCTGAAAAAGCATTGTTCGAAGCTGCTTCTAAAGCATCCGAAGCAAGTCTTGCAGCATGGGAAGCAAATGATTATGCTGCAGTTGTAGCAGTTCCAGCAACCCTTGTACCAACAATTAACCAATTCTTTGAAGATGTAATGGTTATGGACAAAGATGAGGCTATTAAAGCTAACCGTTTACAACTTGTTCGCTTGGCGTACAGTGTAATGGCTATTATCGGCGATATTAGTGCATTAAAATAATATTAGTAAAAGAACGATTCAACTTTTACCAATATATAAGAGAAGAGGTACCTTAAGGTGCCTCTTTTTTGCTTTTACGAAGAATATACATATTATATGCAGGATTTTTGAATGCTATGGCGAATACCTTATAATATACAAAGTTGTATGAGGAGAATATCGATCATGAATCATGATGAATTATATAAGGCCTTATGTAAGGTGCCAAGTGGCAAAGAAAAGTCTCGTGATAGAATTATTATTGAATTATATATGCGTTCTCAAGGAGCATCACAGAAACAGCTAGTAGATGCTCTTAATATGCGTCCTGCAACGGTATCTGAGCAGACGGATATTCTCATTGAATTAGGGTATGTAACAAAACATATCGACTTTATGGATAAACGCATATCGGTGGTAGGCTTAACAGATGAGGGGAAGCGGTTAGGCAAATCATTATTACATTCGTATGATCAATTTTTGAATGTCTTGTTTTCCGACTTGTCTGAAGTGGAACAAGAGGAGTTATATCGTTTATTATGTAAGTTAAAACGGCCTATTTTACGAAAATAATTTTATTCTCAAAATTATATAGAAAATACTTGCGAACAGTACGTGATTTATGATAATATATTTCTGTTAATTTGAGACAGTCCGCTGCCTATAAGGTGTAGGTATTGAATGTCTGCAAACAGGAGGAAACAATGAACATTATTAACGTACTTGAACAAGAACAACTTCGTACAGACATCCCTACTTTCCGCGCTGGTGACACAGTTCGCGTACACGTAAAAGTAGTGGAAGGTACTCGTGAACGTATCCAAGTATTCGAAGGTTTGGTAATTAAACGTCAAAACGGTGGCGTACGTGAAACTTTCACAGTTCGTCGTATTGCATCCGGTGTAGGTGTAGAACGTACATTCCCACTTCACAGCCCACGCTTAGCTAAAATCGAAGTTATGCGCCGTGGTGTTGTTCGTCGTGCTAAATTGTACTACTTACGTAACCTTACTGGTAAAGCTGCTCGTATTCGCGAAAAACGCTAATGTTCATAAAAGGCTGCCGTTGGCAGCCTTTTATTTTTGCTAAAATTTAGATATGAAAGGAAATACTATGGCAGATTCACCTATCGTACATTGGTTCCCTGGTCATATGGCGAAAGCCACACGTATGATTACGGAGTATATCAAAAAGGTAGACGTAGTTATCGAGTTACTAGATGCGCGTATTCCTCGTTCTAGTGCGAACCCTGTAATCACTGAACTGGTTGGTCAGAAACCTCATATCGTACTGTTAAATAAAGTAGACTTAGCAGATCCTAAAGCAACAAAGGAATGGACTCAATTCTTTACTAAACAAGGTATCACAGTACTAGCTATCGACTCTAAGTCTGGCAAGGGTAATAAGAAGTTAGTATCTACAGTCGAGAGTTTGAGCAAGCCTATTATTGACCGTTGGGTCGCAAAAGGTATTCGCAGTCGTTCTGTACGTACCATCATCTTAGGGATTCCTAATGTTGGTAAATCTACGTTGATTAACTCCTTAGCGGGCTCTGCAGCAACGCGCACAGCTAACAAAGCTGGTCATACACGTGGTCAACAATGGGTTAAAATTGGTAAGAACCTTGAATTGCTCGATACACCAGGTGTATTATGGCCTAAGTTAGAGGACCAACGCGCGGCGGCTCGTCTTGCTATGACGGGTGCTGTTTCTGATGATGTGTACGACTTAGAGCATGTAATGAAACAGTTATTAAATCATTTATTGACGAATACACCAAATATTTTGGTGGAACGTTATAAATTAAAAGAAGAAGAGATGACCGATGTGGATACCATTCTTGAAAGTATCGGCCGTCGTCGCGGTTGTCTCGTCAGCGGTGGCGTAGTAGATTTTGATAAAGCACGTCGCATTATCTTGCAAGACTACCGCAATACTAAACTAGGTACAATTACTCTCGATAAGGTAGACGAAGAACCATACTATCCTGAAAACGGTGAAAACGGTGAGGATATACAAAATGGATAAGGATACATTTAGTAAATTAAAAGTGGCTCATATAAAAGCTCTTTTTGAAACTGAACAAGCCTTAGAGATTTTACCTTTAGCTCAAGAGGATGACCGTAGTTCCGTTAAAAAATTAGCTGCTACATATATTAAACGTCAGGAAAAAGAGTTAAAAGAACAGCAACGCCTCATGAGCATGTATGACTATGAAGGCATGTTCTATGATCAAGGTATGTATCATGTAGCTGGCGTCGATGAGGTAGGCCGTGGCCCTATAGCAGGCCCTGTAACGGTAGCTGCCGTTATCTTGCCACCTATGACATTAATTCCTGGACTCAATGACTCTAAAAAGCTAACAGAAGAAAAGCGTGAAGCCCTCTACGATATCATCATGGATGAAGCCGTAGCAGTAAGCTGTATTTCATACGGTCCAGAGAAGATTGATGAACTCAATATCTACGAAGCAACACGACAAGCTATGTATGAGGCGATTCGCACGCTTAGCGTACCAGCGGAAGCCGTAGTTGCAGATGCTATGAAACTCCCTGATTTAACGATTCCTGTAGAATCTATTATTAAGGGTGATAGTAAAAGCGCTAATATTGCTGCTGCATCTATCATCGCTAAGGTTACGCGAGATCGCTATATGAAACAGCTCGATGAGGAATACCCTGGTTATGGTTTTGGTATTCATAAGGGATACTATACGGAGCTCCATAAAGAAGCGGTAGAACAACAAGGGGTAACACCACTTCATCGTAAGAGTTTTGAACCTATAAAATCTATCGTTCGTTGGGTTAAGCCAGAGTAAAATAAATTGCATATAGTTCATAACCGTAAAGAGGTTCCTATTGGTCACCTATGTGACTATTAGGAACCTCTTTTGTATTTACTTTTACAGCATTTATATTCTACGCTACAAGTAAGGATTACCTGTTGAAAGTTTAGAGATACTTTGAATATTACAATTTAGAAGGCTTTTGTAGCTGATACACCTAAATAGGAGGTATGTATGAAGACCATTAGTACCGGCAAAGCATTTAATGAACTTGATTCTAAAGAGCTTGGTAAATGGGGAGAACGCGTTGCTACCCAGTATATTGAAAAGTTAGGTCTTACCGTAGTAGATACAAACTATAGAACGAGATTAGGGGAAATCGATATTATTGCAAAACGTGATTTAGTGTATCACTTTATTGAAATTAAAGCTCGTCGTGGTATGCAACATGGATTGGCACGTGAGGCGGTTACTAAAAAGAAACAAAAGCATATTAAGCGGGCCGCCATGTTATTTTTATATGATCTACATCAAAAGAAACGACACTGGAAAGAAATATCCTTTGATGTTATAGAGGTCTATCTTCACGAGGACTTTCAAAGTTCTATTCATTATTTGCCGCAGTGCTTTTAGTGAGGATTCTTATGTATGCAAAACTATATGGAGCCACCTTATATGGCATAGATGGATGCATTATTACGGTTGAAGTCGATATATCGCAAGGTTTACCTGTCTTTGATATCGTAGGTCTACCTAATCAATCCGTAAAGGAAGCTCGTGAACGTGTGAGGGCTGCTATTAAAAATAGTGGCTATGAATTCCCCATGAGACGTATCGTAGTCAATTTAGCACCTGCTACAATTCGTAAAAGTAGTGCAGGACTCGATTTAGCAATTGCTTTAGGTGTTCTCATTGCATCAGGTCAGATAAAAGGGCGTAAAGCAAAGATTTTAGCTTTATTAAATCAATGTTTATTTATGGGGGAATTAGCCTTAGATGGGTCACTGCTACCGACCTTTGGCACTTTGGCGATGTCCTTGGCAGGGTTAGCAGCTAATTACTCCACTATATATACAAGCGTAGAAAATGGACATACTCTAAAAGCTATTCCAAATCTTACTATATATGGGAAGTCTTCCCTACAAAATATTATTACAATGTTAGAAGACCAAATTAAATCTAAAACTAAAACCCAATCTATTTCAAATTCGAAAAAAGTTACACATAATGGAATACTAAGTGACCCGATGGCTAATACAAACCATAATACTACATATAATGTAGATTTTGGCGATGTACAAGGTCAAGAGCTTGGTAAAAGGGCCATGCTCATTAGCGCTGCAGGTCATCATCATTGTATTATGATAGGACCACCCGGTGGAGGTAAGACAATGATGGCTGAGCGATTACCTACTATATTACCACCTATGACCTGGAATGAAATTATTGAAGTGAGTCGTATACAAGATGTAATTGGATTATTAGGGGATGCGGGATTAGTTACAACGCGTCCTTTTAGACACCCCCATCATACGGCAACTATGGCGAGTATGGTGGGTGGAGGTATTCAAGGGCGCCCTGGGGAAGTCACACTTGCTCACGGTGGTGTTTTATTTATGGATGAAGCACCTGAATTTCAACGCCAAGTTATTGATGCTCTGAGGCAGCCCTTAGAATCGCGCACAATTACCATAAATCGCTCTCAAGGTAATTACATATATCCTGCCAATTTTATTTGTATCTTGGCAGCCAATCCTTGCCCTTGCGGTTATTATCATGATCCATATAAGGAGTGCATATGTTCTGAAACGATGGTCAGAAACTACCAGCAACGATTGTCAGGACCAATTATGGACCGCATTGATTTACATATTCCCGTTGAAAGGCCTACACTGGAAGAATTATTAGATCATTCGACGTCTACTATGACAAGTGAAAGCATGAGACAGCAAGTTATGTTGGCAACTGCATTGCAGCAGAAACGTTATGAAGGCTTAGAATTTAATTCTAATGGAGCCGTACCTCACAAAGCCATAAGTGAGCTATGTAATATTTCTGACAAGGCCTGGAGTGTATTAGGCAATATATTTGACCACTTTCATTTAAGTGGACGTGCCTTTGACCGTATATTAAAGGTGGCTCGTACCATAGCAGACCTTGAGGGAAATCCACAGGTGGAGCCTCATCACATTTCTGAGGCTATGTTGTTTAGAACAGGTAAATAGGTGTGAAGATGACTAGATACGATGATACTATTTATATTGCAGGCTTACAAAGTTTATATAATATTGGATCCACACATGTACGGCGTTTCATAGAAGATTTTGGGTCACCTTATGATGCTTGGCAAGCAGTGAAGAAGGTTGAAAATTTGAAGCCTTATACACATATTCCTACCTCTGATAAACGTGCTATAGCTTCATCGGCTAAGGATGAAAAATTAGATTATATAATTCATAAAATAGACGAATATAAGATGGACTTTACTACCTTTTTAGATAAAGATTTTCCGTCTATTTTGAACCACATTTATAATCCTCCGGCTATATTGTTTATGAGAGGTAATAGAGCCCTTTTAGATAAACGGTTGAATCGAATTGCCCTTGTAGGGGCACGGCGCTGTTCGTTGTACGGTCGCAATGTGGCGAGAATGCTTGGTAAAGAGCTCGGTAAATACAGTACTATTATCGTCAGTGGAGGCGCACGCGGTATCGATGCACATGGTCATGAAGGTCTGTTAGCTAGTCAGGGGTATGGTATTGTTGTCATGGGTTGTGGACTAGATATATCGTATCCTAGAGAGAATACAAAATTATTTGACCGAATCTTAGAGAATAATGGTTTGCTGTTATCTGAATACCCACCTGGTACGCCACCCTCTGCTAAACATTTCCCTGCTCGAAATCGTATCATTAGTGGTCTAAGTAGAGGTGTAATCGTAGTAGAAGCAAAAGCAAGTAGTGGTTCACTGATTACAGCTGATATGGCTGTTAGTGAAGGGCGAGATGTATTTGTGGTGCCTTGTAATTTATTAGACCATACGGCAGATGGCAATAAATTCCTCATGCGTAATGGAGCCTTTGTATTAACTGGTTATGAGGACGTCGTTAAGGAATATCATTTAACCTTGCGAAATATGTTTAGTACTAAAGAAAAACCTACATCACCGAATAAAAGAGATACTATGGGTGTAAAAGATAGTAATCAAATAAAAGATAGTAATCAAATAGGGAATAATAGTCAGGGTGTTGATACACAAGGGCTCTCTATGTTAAGCTTTAGTGTGGATAGGAATCTAATCTTGAACGAAATACCTCATGATCGTTGCATTACCGTGAGTGATATTTTGAAAGCGACCTCTATTCCATTACAACAACTGCAGCCCTTATTACTAGAGTTAGAAATGGAAGGGGCTATAGAGAATCATCCGCCGAGAGGCTATATTAATATGACTAGGAGTGATATACTTGTCCATTAAACGATCAATCGTTATTGGCGAGCCAAAAGCAGCTAGTACTAGTAAAGATACTAAAAAGAAAAGTACTAAGAAAGAGAGTACTACGATTAAGCGTAAGGTTGCTAAAGAAGCCCTTACTCCCATGGGGATTGTACGGGATAAATCTGTACTACAAACATCCGTGCCACCAGAGCAACGGGAACCACGCGTATATAATCCAGATGGCAAAGTATTGGTTATCGTAGAGTCTCCTGCTAAATCGAAAACAATTGAAAAATTCTTAGGTCCAAACTATGTGGTAAAAGCAAGTATGGGCCATTTACGTGATTTGCCTAAATCTCAAATGGGCATCGATATTGAGCATGGATTTACACCGCGTTATAGTAACTTGGTAACTCGTAAAAAGATTATTGATGAACTCGTATCCTATGCCGATGAAAGCAGTGCCGTATTGCTCGCAACTGACCCTGACCGCGAAGGGGAGGCTATTTCTTGGCATTTAGCGTACATTTTAAATGTAGATCCTACATCTACATGTCGTATTACGTTCAATGAGATTACTAAAAATGCGGTCGCAGAGGCCTTAGAAAATCCACGTACTATCGATATGAACATGGTGGATGCCCAACAAGCACGCCGTGTATTAGACCGTATCGTAGGCTATAAATTGAGTCCTTTATTATGGAAAAAGGTTTGTAAAGGACTTAGTGCAGGTCGTGTGCAATCCGTTGCAGTTCGACTTATCTGTGAAAGAGAGCGCGAAATTCAAGCTTTCGTGCCACAAGAATATTGGACTATTGAAGGCAATTTTGAAACGCCTAAAAAAGAGGCTTTCACAGCGGAATTGACTCATATTAAAGGCGAGAAAATCGATATTACTACTGAAAGTGAAGCACAAGCCGTAGTCGATGCTATTGGCGGAGCCGATGCAGTAGTGACAAATATTGAAAAGCGCAAGCGTTCTCGTAAAGCGGCACCTCCCTTTACAACGTCTACATTGCAACAAGATGGGGTCCGTAAATTGAACTTTGG
Source organism: uncultured Veillonella sp. (assembly GCF_963543145.1). Lineage (GTDB taxonomy): Bacteria > Bacillota > Negativicutes > Veillonellales > Veillonellaceae > Veillonella. Next base: position 52,051 of record NZ_CAUTZP010000009.1, read on the forward strand.
TGCGAAGCGTACCATGATGATTGCCCAACATTTATACGAAGGTCTTGAAATCGGTTCCTATGGCCACGTGGGTTTGATTACGTACATGCGTACAGACTCAACGCGTATCTCTAAAGAGATGCAAGAAACGGCTAAGGACTTTATCCTTCGCAATTATGGGGAAGACTATTATCCGTCTAAACCAAATGTGTACGGTTCTAAAGGTTCTGCACAAGATGCGCACGAAGCGATTCGTCCTACATCTCTTGAGTTAACACCTAAAATGGTTGAACCATTCTTAAGTCGTGATGAACTTAAGCTGTATACGTTAATTTGGAATCGTTTTATGGCGAGCCAAATGGCACCACAACAAAATGAATCTACTACCATTGAGTTGACTGTTAAAAATGATTATACATTCAAAGCAACGGGCTCTCGTGTTATCTTCCCTGGCTTTAGTGCCGTTTATGAAGATACGAAAAAAGAGGATATTCCTCAATTGCCAGCGCTTAAAAAGAATGATGCAGCCCATACGGTAGAGGTATTGCCTGAACAACATTTCACGCAACCACCTCCTCGTTACTCTGAGGCGAGTCTTATCAAAACGCTAGAAGAACTCGGTATTGGCCGTCCTAGTACGTATGCACCAATTCTAGATACAATCGTAAGCCGTAACTATGTAGAGAATACGAATAAACAATTCGTTCCTACAGAGCTAGGCTTTGTAGTAGTAGACTTCTTGATAGCGTACTTCGAAAAAATCATTAATACTGGCTTTACGCGAGACCTTGAAGAAGAGCTGGATGCTATTGCATCTGGCAAAGATACATATGTAAAAGTATTATCTGACTTCTACGAGGTATTTGCTCAAGAGCTAGAGGATGCGAGCGATGTAGATCGCATTGAAATTGCATCTATGGAAAGTGATGAAACCTGTGAACTTTGCAATAGCCCAATGGTATATAAATTTGGTCGTTATGGTAAGTTCCTAGCATGTTCTAACTTCCCAGAATGTAAAAATACTAAACCTATTACAGTAGGTACAGGTGTAACTTGTCCTAAATGTAAAGAAGGGGAAATCGTAGAGCGTAAATCTCGCCGTGGTCGTTTATTCTACGGTTGCGATCGATACCCACAATGTGACTTTACATTATGGGATAAACCAACTCATGATTTCTGTGAAACATGTGGTTCGATTATGGTTGAAAAGACATATAAAAATGGGACAATTAAAAAGTTCTGTTCCAATGAAACATGTCCAACTAGACCACCAAAGAAAACTAGAAAGAAAAAGAGCGAAGCTAGTGAAGAAACTGTAAAAGAATCTAAAGAATCTAATAAGTCTAGCAAAGCTAAAAAAGAGGAAACAACAGTTGAATAATAAAAATGTTATTGTTATTGGTGCGGGCCTAGCAGGTTCTGAGGCGGCTTGGCAACTCGCCAATCGAGGCATTCATGTAGATTTATATGAAATGCGCCCTGTGAATAGCTCTCCTGCGCACCAAACCGATCAATTTGCAGAGCTCGTATGCAGTAACTCCTTGCGGGCTGGCAATATTGAAAATGCAGTAGGTCTTTTAAAAGAAGAAATGCGTCGTTTGGGTTCCCTTATTATGGAGTGTGCCGATGCGACTGCTGTACCTGCTGGTGGTGCTTTAGCCGTTGATCGTCATTTGTTTAGTGAAATGGTGACGAAGAAGGTAAAGGGCCATCCTAATATTACAGTTCACCACGAAGAGGTAACTGAGATTCCTGCTGAAGGAACTGTTATCTTTGCTTCTGGTCCACTTACGTCTGAAGCATTGGGAGATAAGATTAAAGACTTAACAGGAGAAACCGGTTTTTACTTCTATGATGCAGCAGCCCCTATTGTTACAGCAGAATCTTTAAATTACGACAAAGTATTTGCCGCTTCTCGTTACGATAAGGGCGATGCAGATTACCTTAACTGTCCTATGACAGAAGAGGAATACAAAGCATTTTGGCATGAGCTTACTACGGCTGAAGCTGTACAACCAAAGGATTTTGAAAAAGAAATCTACTTTGAAGGTTGCATGCCTGTAGAAATCATGGCAAGCCGTGGGGAAGACACATTGCGCTATGGTCCACTTAAACCAGTTGGCTTAGTGGATAAACGGACCAATGAGGAATCTTATGCAGTAGTACAATTGCGCAAGGAAAATAAGGAAGGCACCATGTTTAACTTAGTAGGCTTCCAAACTCATTTAAAGTGGGGCGAACAAAAGCGTGTATTTGGTATGATTCCAGGTCTTGAAAATGCTGAATTCGTTCGTTATGGTGTTATGCACCGGAATACGTATATTAACTCTCCTGAGTTGTTGAACCACGCATTCCAATTAAAAAAAGAACCACGTCTATTCTTTGCTGGTCAAATGACAGGCGTAGAAGGGTATTTAGAATCTGCTGCGAGTGGTCTCATGGTAGGCCTTCAAGTGGAACGTTATTTAGAGGAACGTTCATTTATTGATTTCCCTAAAACTACGGCGATTGGTTCTCTTAGCCACTATATTTCTAACTACGAAGGCTCTAATTTCCAACCGATGAATGTCAACTTTGGCATTATGGATCCATGGCCTCAAAAAGTACGTAAGAAAAAAGAGAAAAATGCATTGATTGCTAATCGTGCATTAGAAGAGCTAGATGCTTTAAAAGCTAAAGAAAATTTGTAAGATAAGGTTTTTTATGTATTAATCTAGCTAGGTCAATCGTAAATTATAACTTACATATAAAAATCCTTCATTCAAAGGGCATACCTATGAATGAAGGATTTTCTTGTTGTTTTCTCTTTTATTTACGCTTTTTAGTTTTAACTGTTGGTTCTGTAGCAACCATTACTTGTTGATTTTTCTTTTCTAGATACCCTAGATAGATAAATACACAGATGCCTACAATGATTGCTATAAGGCTAGTTATTTGAGCAGATTTTAAACCTAATGTTAGATTTACATAATCGCCACGCAAGAACTCTAAGAAGAAACGAGCTGTAGAGTAGAGAATAGCGTATAGAGCAAATACTTGCCCTTTAGCATGTTTGAAGGAACCGAATAATAAAAGGGCCACAAAGATAAGGATATCGATTTGACCTTCCCATACTTCGGCAGGCCATAGTGGTTGATTACCGTAGGTGCGGTATGCAAGGGTACTTTCAGGATAAATAATACCATAATTACCACCCGTAGGATGACCGAAAGCATCGCCGTTTAAAAGGTTTGCCATGCGGCCTACAGATTGTCCCAAAATCAATGCTGGTGCAAATAGATCGGCAAAGGCCCAGAAGTCGATATTGTTTTTACGAAGATACCAGTAGCCCGCAATTGTGCCTAGCACAACACCACCTTGGATAGCCATTCCACCTTGCCAAACGAAGGGGATTTCCAATAAATGGTTACCATAATAATCCCAGTCAAAGAAGAATACGTCCCATAGGCGAGCACCGATGAGACCGGCTACAGCAACCGTAATGGAGAAGTCAATGATGTGCTCATGCCAACCACGACCATCTTTCTTTAACAGTACATATGCCACAGAGGCACCGCAAATGATAGCCAAGGCCAACATAACGCCGTAGGATCTAATGGGGAAGTCCCCTATAAAAAATAAATATTGATGCATGTAAATCTCCTTTTGTGATAATTTTTATTAGAACATAAATTAAATTATAAATTACATGTACCCTTCATGCAAGAAAAGAGATGTACTCTATATAATATGGTATAATATAGAGATTGATATTGTATCCCGGTATGGGAACTAGAGTTAGGAGAGTACATGATTCGCAAATCCACTATTTTAAAATCCTTAACAGCTTTAGTAATGTCCGCATTATCTACGACTGCTGTACAGGCAGAGGTATTGGTACCGTTAGAGCAATTTCTAGCGACAACAACGCGTCATTACGAAGCAAACCAATATAAAACAGCATATACGGTGTATGTGCCTCAAACAGAATTACAAGATAATATGATTGTATTAAATCCAACAGCCGTTGGTGAACCTGTTAAATTGCCAATTACTAAACAAAATGGTATTGCCTATGTTGATATCGAGTCTGATCCAGCCATGCTTGGCGTTAGTTATACAAAAACTAATGGACAAGTAACATTAGGTCCTGCTCCGCAAGCATCAACAGTAAAAGCCCCTTATACATTACAAACTCCATTGTCTTGGGCATTTGACCCATGGCCGACAGAAGGGGCTCCATACCAAGCTAAACTTAATACGAGTGGGGATAATATCATTTCCCCTAGCTGGTTTAAATTACATAGTTTAGGTCTTGAGACTAGCCCCAATATAAGCATTGATTATGTGAATTCCTATAAAGAAAAGGGGTACCATGTATGGCCATTGATTACGAATCGTTTTGATCCAGGCTTTACAAGTGGTATTTTAGCGGACCAATCGGTATGGAAAAAATATGCTCATAACCTTGTTCAATATGCTTATATTTATGGCTTTGATGGTTATAATTTCGACTTTGAAAACATCGACTATGCTGACCGCGATCGTTTAACAGCCTTTGTAGCCTATTTGTCTAATCATTTACACCAATATAATATTAAAACCTCTATCGATGTAACGGGTTATTCTGATAGTCCTGAATGGTCTTTGGTATATAACCGCAGTGCTTTTGCTAATTCCGTAGACTATGTCGTTCTTATGGCTTATGACGAGACATGGGCTAAGAGTACTACAGCTGGGCCTGTAGCAAGTTATCCTTGGGTGCGTAACCATACTGAAAAAATGCTTTCTGAGGTACCATCCCAAAAATTGGTACTTGGTGTACCATTCTATATGCGTTTATGGCATGATACAAATGGATATGCTAAGGGCGAAACTTTGGCTATGAAAAATATTGGTACCTACTTTGCAAACTACAAAGATAAAATGACTTGGGATGATCGATTAAAATTGTATTATTTATCCATCCCGAATGGCTCTGGTTCCGATCGTATTTGGTTTGAAGATAATACGTCTTTAGGGTTGAAACTTGACCTTGTAAAAGAATTAAATCTCGGTGGTTTTGCTGCATGGCGTAAAGGTTTTGAAGACGAATCTACAATCGCTATGATTCAAGGTAAGGACTTAGGTCGTGGTATTCCTAAATCTACTACAGCTGTTGTTCCTGAACCTGTAGTAGAGGAAACAAAACCATTAACTAAGCTTGAACAATACAAATTGCGCTTAGAAGAAAAAGAAAAGGCTAAAGCTGCTAAAGCAGAAGCTAAACGGAAGGCTAAAGAAGAAAAAGAAGCAGCAAAACGGAAAGCTAAAGAAGAAGCTGAACAAGCAAAAGCTGAGAAAAAACGTCAAGCTGAAGAAGCTAAGGCAGAGAAAAAGCGTTTAGCGGAAGAGGCCAAAGCGCAGAAAGAACGTGATACACAAGAGGTGAAGGAGAGCAAAGCTTCTTACAAGAGTCATAGTTCTGTCCAAAATACAACTACTCAAAATGAATTAACAAAATCGGTGCAAGTAGTAAAACGCTAGTGTTTGACTGCTTTTACTTGAAGTAGTAAAATAAAAATATTGATTATAAAACGGCAACTAATGAGGTTGACCATATGAGGAGGCCCCTACATGAACGAAAAATATGTAGCCCAAGATCTTGAGAAAAAGTGGCAACAGTATTGGGAAGATAACCATACATTTAAAACAGAATATGATGAATCTAAAGAAAAATACTATGTATTAGAAATGTTCCCGTACCCATCTGGTAACTTACACATGGGTCACGTGCGTAACTATTCCATTGGTGATGTAGTAGCTCGCTTCAAAAAAATGAAAGGCTTCAACGTATTGCATCCAATGGGCTGGGACTCCTTTGGTATGCCTGCAGAAAATGCAGCTATCAAACATGGCATTGCACCTAAAACATGGACTCTTAATAACATCGAGAACATGAAATTGCAACAAAAAGCACTTGGTTTGTCCTACGACTGGGACCGCGAAGTAGCAACCTGCAAAGAAGATTATTATAAATGGACGCAATGGTTCTTCCAACAGTTCTATAAAAAAGGCTTAGCATACAAAAAAGAAGCTAAAGTAAACTGGTGTGAAACTTGCCATACTGTATTGGCAAACGAACAAGTAATCGACGGTGCTTGCTGGCGCTGTGATAACGCTGTTGAGAAAAAAGATTTGTCTCAATGGTTCTTGCGCATCACTGAATATGCGGATCGCTTGTTAACAGATTTAGATACTCTTGATCACTGGCCACAACGCGTTAAATTGATGCAAAAAAACTGGATTGGCCGCTCTGAAGGTACAGAGTTCTCCTTCGAGGTTCCATCCATTAATGAACGCGTATCTGTGTATACTACACGTGTTGATACAATTTACGGCGTAAGCTATGTGGTATTGGCTCCTGAACATCCATATGTAGAACGTCTTATTGAAAATGCACCTAATAAAGCTGAACTAGAGGCTTTCATTACGCGTATGCGCAATATGAGCGATATCGACCGTACATCTACAGATGCACCTAAAGAAGGTATGTTTACTGGTTCCTACGCAGTAAATCCTATGTCTGGTGAACAAGTTCCTGTATGGATTGCAAACTATGTATTAGTAGACTATGGTACAGGTGCTGTAATGGGTTCCCCTGCACATGATGAACGGGACTGGGAATTTGCTCATAAATATGATTTGCCTATTAAACAAGTTGTAGCTTGTGAAGGTGAAGAATACAGCCTAGAAAAATGGCAAGAATGGTACCATGAAGATGGTATTCTAGTTAATTCTGGTAAATTTAACGGCCAAACATCTGAAGAGGCTCGTAAAAATATTACAGCTGCACTTAATGAGCGCGGTATTGGTGAAGGTAAAGTAAACTTCCGCCTTCGCGACTGGTTGATTTCTCGTCAACGTTACTGGGGTGTGCCAATTCCTGTAGTATATTGTGAAAAATGTGGTGAACAACTCGTTCCTGAAGAAGAGTTGCCAGTACGTTTGCCAGAGGATGTTAAATTTGAATCTGGTGCCGTATCTCCATTAGCTACATCTGAAAGCTTCCTAAACACTACATGCCCTAAATGTGGTGGTCCAGCAACTCGTGAAACTGATACAATGGACACATTTATCGATTCCTCTTGGTACTTCTTGCGCTATACAGACGCTAAAAACGACCAAGCTCCATTCGATAAAAAAATCGCTAACTACTGGATGAACGTAGACCAATATATCGGCGGTATTGAACATGCTATCTTGCACTTGCTGTACTCTCGATTCTTTGTGAAAGTTATTCACGATCTAGGCCTTATCGATGCTAATGAACCATTCCGTGGCTTGTTAACACAAGGTATGGTTCTTAAAGAAGGCAGCAAAATGTCTAAATCCAAAGGTAATGTAGTTTCTCCTGAAGAAATTATCAATACCTATGGTGCAGATACTGCACGTTTGTTCATTTTATTTGCGGCTCCTGTAGATCGCGACCTCGATTGGTCCGACCAAGGTGTTGAAGGTTCTTATCGCTTCTTAGGTCGTGTATGGCGTATTGTTGATGCGTACAACGAAGAAGCTAAGAAAAATGTAACTGGTGAACTTACAAAAGACGAATTTGCTTTGCGTCGTGAGTTACACCGTGTTATCAAAAAAGTTACGGAAGACCTCGATAATAACTTCAACTTCAATACAGCCATTTCTGCTATCATGGAACTTGTAAATGCTATGTATGCTCATAAGGATAAAGCGGAGACTATCAATAGCGCGTTGGCTAATGAATTGACTCACTCCTTATTACTTCTATTAGCTCCATTTGTTCCACATATTACAGAAGAGTTGTGGCATGAATTAGGTGAAACTACATCCATTCATACTGAAAACTGGCCTGTATACGAAGAATCTGCCCTTGTAGTAGATGAAGTAGAAGTAGTGTTGCAAGTAAATGGTAAAGTTCGCGATAAACTTACTGTTTCCGTAAATATTACAAAAGAAGAATTAGAAACAATGGCTAAAGAATCTAGCCGTGTTCAAGAGTTTACAGAAGGTAAAAATATCGTAAAAGTTATTTATGTACCTGGTAAACTTGTAAATATCGTTGTTAAATAACGATATTCTATTCGTTTAATAATGTAAGCCCCCAACTACATAGGTAGAAGGGGGCTTATTTTTCAGTGAGGTAATTATGGCAAAACGTAGCGATTATATTTCTTGGGATGAATACTTCATGGGCGTTGCCATTTTGGCAGCACAACGCTCTAAAGATCCAAATACACAAGTTGGTGCATGTATCGTAAGTAACGATAATAAAATTTTATCCATTGGTTATAATGGTATGCCCTTAAACTGTAGTGACGATGATTTCACATGGGAACGTGATACAGCAGACGATAATAAATATTTCTATACTGTACATAGCGAACTCAATGCTATCCTAAATTATCGAGGAGGCTCCTTAGAGGACTCTAAGATTTATGTAACCCTTTTCCCATGTAATGAATGTGCAAAAGCAATTATTCAAAGTGGCATTAAAGCTGTTATTTACCGCGATGATTTGTACAAGGATACAAAAGAGGTGAAGGCCTCTAAACGGATGTTAAAAACTGCAGGTGTAGACATTATTGAATATCAACCTACAGGACGTACCTTACATATTACAGTATAATTATATATATTTTCTTAGAGTTACTTAAAACAATAATATTACAAGAAGGCCCTTATCTATTGCTAGTAGATAAGGGCTTTTGCTATGTTGTTACTATTTTAGATTGTATGCCTAAATTATACTTGTAAACGACCGTCAATCATAATATCAACAGCTTGACCATCACGAGTGTATCCCGTAATATTCATGCGTTCATGACCAATCATAAAGTCCACATGTGTTAAGGAGTGATTAAGGCCGCGTTCTTTTAATTCTTCTTCAGATAAACCATCGCTGTTTTTGAGGCATGTAGGATAAGAGGCGCCAATCGCTAAATGGCAGGACGCATTTTCATCAAACAATGTTTCGTAGAAGATTTGGTTAGATTGGCTAATTGGGCTAAAGTGATCCACTAATGCTACTTCACCAAGGTAGTGGGAGCCTTCATCAGTTTCTACTAACTCTTTTAGAACTTCATAACCTTCTTTTGCAGTGTAGTCTACGATTTTACCTTCTTTGAAAGTGAAGGAGAAATCAGAAATTGTATTACCATGGTAAATTAATGGTTTTGTGCTGTGCACAACGCCATTTACACCATTATATTGAGGGGCAGAGAAAACTTCCTCTGTAGGAATATTAGCATTGAAAATAGTGCCATCTTTAGAGGATTCTTCACCACCTAACCAGATATGGCCTTCTGGCAATTCTAATAAAAGATCGGTGCCGTTTTCACAAGTGTAACGCAATGATTTCAAGTCTAATTTATTCAATGCTTCACAGCGACGACGTAATTTTGCCATATGATGACGATATGTATCTTTCGGTTCGATACCTTCAATGCGACAAAGCTTTAATAATGTTGCCCATAATTGGTCGATTTTTTCTTCGTCAGTACCTTCATAGCCAAGTAGATCTGCCCATAGAACGGTCGGTACAGATGCAACGCACCATGTAACAGAAGAGTTCATGATAGCTGTGTGATAGAAGGATAACGCTTTATTTAAATTGCGAGACTGTAAGGAAATACGATCTGTTGGGATACCTTCTAATGCTTTAGGATTAGCACTGATTAACGATAAAAATGCTGCTTTATCATCAATGTATTGCTTGTAGAATTCAGGAATCCAGTTAGCAGGCTTTTCTAAAACAGATTCTTTAGCATGTAATAAACGTTGACGAGAGATAGGGGAACATCTCCAGTTAAGAACTACCTCTTTTGCGCCTAGTTCATAGGCTTCTTCAGTAATGATTACTGCAAAGTCTTTATTTTCTACATCAACAGAAATAACTAATGTTTGATCTTGTTGTAAATTTACGCCGTACTTTAATAATGTATGGGCGTATTTTTTTAATGTTTCTTGATTCATAAATTCTCCTTTTATTCGACATCAACTATAAAAGTCCTGCCAATGTGACTAATAGAGTCAACGGTAGGACTTTACTATTTTATAGGGAAATCCTTCAGTAGGAGGTGCACTATGAAATATAAATTGAAGCCCTATATGATAATTGTATTAATCCTATGTATTTTAGTAGGAATTTATTTCCTATGGCCTATTATATCAGATGAAAGCGATTCTGTCCTTGTTGAAGCGGCAGTAGATGGAAATTCTTCTATATCAAATGTAGTAGAAATATCCAATAAACCTATTGCTTATATTACAGGTGCCGTAGTCTCACCTGGTCTATATGAGATTGAAAGCTCTGCTACAGTGGGAGATGTTATTAAGCTCGCAGGAGGGCTGTTACCGTATGCAGATGTAGAATCTATTAATATGGCCAAACCTGTAAATGCAGGAGATCATATCCACGTAGTATTTAACTTTCACGGGAATCCTGAATCGTTATTGCGCGGCAATAAGATAAATATTAATGCAGCTACTGCAAAGGAGTTAGATTCTCTGCCAGGTATTGGTCCTGCTATGGCTAAAAGAATAGAAGAATATCGCTCACAAAAAGGTCCCTTTACATCTGTGGAAGGCATCAAGGGGGTGAAGGGCATTGGTGACGGCCTATTTAAGAAGATTAAAGACAAAATTACAATTTAGTCATCAAGATGGCCAGAATGATGGACTCTTCCTTGATGCAAATGCTGTTAATGGGAATACTAAGGTATTAACCCATAGTGAGTGGGCACATGCTATATTGGGTTCTATCATAATAGGTACTATATTAGGCTATGGTCAGTATTATCCAGTACTTAATCAGATGCACTACATCTTCGGTATTGGGTTAGCTATTATAGGTGTTTGTATTTTCAAAGCATTAAAATCGTCTCATAGATGGCGTTCACTTAGCAAGTTAATAGTCTTAGTCTTTGTTTTAGTTGGCTTATCTTATTATCAAACAGATTCAATGATTGTAAATTTTAATAGTTACACATCATATTATTTACAGCAAGAAGGGGAATACCTTTGTACGGTTGTAGGGGCTCCTGAAAAAGTAAATTTGAATGGACAGGAGTATTACAAATATATTATAGAACTCCATGGTCTACATCCTTATAAAAATACTGCAAAAAATGACTATATTAAGTCACAAGGGCGTTTACAGGTATACTCAAAGGTATCTACTACGAACTATCCCATACGACTAGGAGACTATGCAATCATTGAAGGTACACCAAAGCCCTTATTTCTCATTGAAGAGGAAGGTCGTATTAATCTTAGAGGCCGCTATATGAGTTCTAATACTAGAGGTCGTATCTATGATGGTGTATATCGCTCTGCTAGTAATAAAGATTTACATAAGTTCTACTATAAAGACACATTTTTTGAAAACCTGTATAGGAAGGGCCTATCAATTTCTGGTGTGTTACGCGAATCTATAGATAATAATATTGGTCACAATCTAGAAGGACCACAAATGGTATTAGCTCAAGCGTTAGCTTTAGGTGGTCATTATAGTGAGCTTGGCGAAGAAGAAATGAAAGACTTCTCCTATACAGGCCTTATCCATATTTTGTCCATATCTGGTTCACATATTGCGTTATTATTAGCATTAATATATGGAATTGGACGATTTTTAAATTTACGAAAACGTACTTGTCTTATCATTGGTATTCTAGTGGCATGTTTATATTGCAGTATTGTAGGCGGCGATGCACCTGTTCTACGAGCTACAATGATGAGCATACTCATGTGTATCGCCTATATAAAGGGACGACTATATCAAGCAAAACAAGCCTTATGTATATGCGCTATTGTATGCGTCATATATGATCCATTCTCCTTATTTGATGTAAGCTTTCAACTATCCTTTGGAGCAACTTACGGTTTACTCATATGGGGAAAGGTATTATATGAACGGATACAGTGGCTACCAAGATGGATAAAGACACCACTAGTATTATGTATATCTGCACAGTTATTAATTTTGCCATTACAGCTCTATTACTTTCACTATATTAGCATTGCTAGTTTGCTAGCAGCCTGTATAGTAGCGCCCCTATTAGATATATCCATAGTGTTAATTTTTGTAAGTACTTTGGCCAGTTACGTACTCCCTATATCGTTAATATGGTCTTTAGTAGATGTACCATTGCGAATATCCTTATATTTAAATCATGTGTTAGGCCGTAGTGGCAGTCTACTTTGGATTGGCATGATGCATCCTTATTGTGCTTATATATATTATGTGCTATTAGGATTATTTACGTACTTTTTGACGCATAGAAAAAGATATACTGTACATGTCGTAGTATCATTATCTTTAATGATTGTAACTTTTGGTGCTTCCTATTATGTTACGCATCATCACAAGGAAACATTAGTTCATTATATTCCAATGAAGCAATGTAATGTTTTACTTTGTATAGAACCAAATCATGAAGGGGCCCATCTATTAATCGATGCGCCAGATCATATTAAGACTGCACCTAATGAAAGGCTCATTAATCAAGCCATTAGAGCCTATGGAGTACATCCTAAAAACGTAAAAGTTGAGTACTTTCATAGTAACGGTTCTGCAAAGGTGGTATATAAAAATAGTATGAACCAAATCGTCGTATATAATGGACAAAGTAGAGAAAAAAATCTAAAATTAAATGATAAGACTAAATCATTATATATAACGAGTCGATCTAGTGTAATGCCTGAAATTGGACGTATTTCACCTGCTAGTACAGTTCTATTTGGAAGTCCCCACGGTGCGTTACGCGATGTGGACCCTTCGTCAGAACACATGTATATAATGGGGTATAACTTTATCGATGATATTTATCTGTGAAAGGAGGAATTATGGCACATATTCAACTCATTTATGGCGATGAGCCACAATTAATTGAAGAAGAAAAACGCAAATTTTTAAGTGCTTATCCAGACCTTCCAGTGACCGTATTAGACGATGAAGCAGGACCGCAGAAGATTAGTGAAAAGCTATGTGAAGATTCACTATTTGGAGATCAAAAGGTATTCTGTTTAGTTAATTTGCCCATTATTCGTAAAAGCGGCAAAAATAGCGATGCTTGGGTTCCGTTGTATGAACTTATCATGGAATATAATGGGGATAATCCCATACTTTTGATTTATCATGATATGATAGATAAACGGATTAAACAGAATAAAGAGATTCTTGATAAAATACCAAATCATCAATGCAAGCGCCTTGAAGGGGCGGACCTAGTGATGTGGATACGTCAGTACTGTACATCTCATGGCTTTAAAATGACACCTGATGCACAGGAATATGTAGCTCATCTCATCGATTTGTGGCAAGATGTTCCAGTTTCTTTCATGAGAACCGAATTTGATCGTTATTTCTTGCAAATTACAGGAGAAAAGGTCATTACCAAAGAATTCCTAGAAGAAAATGGCAGTGACTACGGAGCTAAAAATATTTTTACCTTTAAAGCGGCTCTGTTAAAACGAGATATTGATACATTACTTGAACTATTTCCGTTTATGTTTGGCTATAAAGAATTAGACCGTGCTATGAGCTATATTGAGGGGCAATTACGTTTACAGCTACTGGTTAGTGAATGCCGACAAGCGGGAATGTCTGTTCAAGCTATACAAAATTTGTGTAAGGACCATGATTCGTCATTTAAACCGTATCCGATCAAACTGGCTTATGAAGCGAGCTCTCGGATTTCTACGAAAGCATTACGAGCTTTATTAAAAGGCTTGTATGAGATTATCCTAGATAGTCGTAGTAGTAAGGGCGATATTTGGCGATTTAGAGATTTATGTATTACCTATTGTGGGTATAAGGGATAAAAATGAAAGTACGTTATCGTGTTGTACCAAAACAGAATAAGAAATCATCCTTCTATGTGAACTGTCATAGCCAACATGTGACGATACAAGCTGCAGACTCTGCATTTTCTACGCTGCTAAGTCTACGTGACAGATTATCTGCTTGGTATAAGGAGAAGAATATATCATTTGATGATATTCCAACAAATACTGACACAGCATGTTGTTTTGCTTGGAAAGTAGATTCTGAAACTGGGGAAGGTTTAGATACCTATTATTATGGTGGTGGCTGTGGTGCCGGTGAATGGATTGAGGCCGCAGAGGCGCAACGTGAAGCTGAAGAGGCCAAAAATGAAGCACCTAGAGGTAAATCCTTTGCTGGTTATGATCGTGAAGATGAATTTGACGATTTTGATGATGATTTTGCACCTTTCGTAGAAGCTGTAGAGCTTGGCTATTTTAATAATAGTCCTGTTGTGGTTTCTCGACCTAATCAAACAGCAGCAGCATCTAGTGGTAATGATACTGTAGCGTCTGTTAGTAGCGCACCTAAAACAAATAAAGGTTTTGCTCCTAAAAATGCTACTAAATCTACCTCTAAAGGTGGTGAAGGGGATGGAAAATATCCACGTCGTGCACCGAAGGATGCACCTACTGATGAAGGTATGATTTTAGGTCCTAAAATTGAAGGGGTTACGTCTAAAATCATGGGCACCCTGGATACACCTAGCGTCATATTTGAAGGTGTATTAGTAGGCTTAGATAAACGTGATACTAAGACCGGTAAAAGTATCGTTAACGGCAGCATCGTAGATGATACGAATAGTATTAAGTTTATCAAGTTTACGAACAGCCCAGAAGAAGGGGATGCGTTACTTAAACAATTAAAAGGCTTACAACGCGTTCGTGTACAAGGTAGCGTAAGCTTTGACGATCGCTTTGATAAAGACTACATCCTATCTATACGAAGCATCGAGGCGATGGAAACGACTAATGTAGAACGCACTGAAAACCGTCCAGACTCTCGAGTAGAGCTTCACTTACATACTAAGATGAGCGATAAGGATGCTCTTGTATCTGTTAAAGATTTATTCAAAACAATAAAAAAATGGGGTCATCCAGCAGTTGCTATTACAGATCACGGCGTAGTTCAAGCCTTTCCAGAGGCTCAAGCTCTTGGTAAGGAGTTGGGCGTTAAGGTTATCTACGGTGTAGAAGGCTATCTTATTGAAGATGAAATTGTTGCTCGTGATGAAGAACCTGTCGTAGATAAAAAGAAGAAAAAGGAAAAAGATAAGCGCTACCATATTATCTTGCTAGCAAAAAATATGGTAGGTTTGCGTAATCTCTATAAGATGATTTCCATTTCTCACTTAGAACATTATAAGGTTCGCCCACGATTGCCACGTTCCGTTATTGAAGAACATCGTGAAGGCATTATCATTGGTTCTGCTTGTGAAGCTGGGGAGCTTATGCAATCTATCGTTCGTGGCGCAACCAAGGAAGAGCTACTAGAAGTAGCTTCCTTCTATGATTATTTAGAGGTTCAGCCACATACGAATAATATGTTCTTAGTTCGTAAAGGTCTCATGCCAGATGAGCAAGCCCTTATCGATATGAACAAAACAGTTATCGAATTAGGTGAGGCCTTAAACAAACCTGTATGTGCTACTTGTGACGTTCATTATTTAACACCAGAAGAAAAGATTTATCGTGAAATCATGTTAACTGCTTGTGGCTATCCAGATGCAGATGAACAACCGGATTTACATTTGCGCACAACTGATGAAATGTTGGAATCCTTCCCTTATTTAAGTGAAGAAAAAGCTTATGAAATTGTTGTTACCAACACTCGTGCTATCAACGATAGCATTGAAGATATTAAGCCCGTTCCTGATGGGACTTACTCCCCAAAAATTGAAGGTGCCGATGAAGCTTTCACAGAAATGTGCTATCGAAATGCGAAAGCCATTTATGGTGATCCATTGCCACGTGTTGTACAAGAGCGTCTAGACTATGAACTAGATTGTATTATCTCCAATGGTTACGGCGTGTTGTATTACATCGCCCATAAACTAGTAAAAAAATCTCTTGATGATGGGTACCTCGTAGGTTCTCGTGGTTCTGTAGGCTCTTCCTTTGCCGCTACCATGTCTGAAATTACCGAGGTAAATCCATTACCGCCACATTATGTATGCCCTAATTGTAAGCATTCTGAATTCTTTGAAAAGGGCGAATATGCAGGTGGCTTTGACTTGCCTCGTAAAGATTGTCCTGAGTGTGGTCATGCGCTGCAAACAAATGGTCATGATATTCCGTTTGCTATCTTCCTTGGCTTCGAAGGCGATAAAGTTCCTGACATTGACCTTAACTTCTCCGGTGATTACCAGGCAAAAGCACACAAATATACGGAAGAGCTATTTGGCCGCGACAATGTATTTAAAGCAGGTACAATCGGTACTATTGCGGATAAAACTGCCTTTGGTTATGTTAAAAAGTACGCTGAAATTCGAGATATCCAAGCTCGCAGTGGTTTCTTTGAACATTTGGCAAAAGGCTTTACAAACGTAAAGAATACTACAGGTCAACATCCTGGTGGTATTATGGTATGTCCTCGAGATATGGATGTACATCACTTTACCCCAATTCAGCATCCTGCGAACAAGAAGGAAAGCGGCGTATTAACAACACACTTTGACTATCACTCCATCGAAGGTCGTATGACTAAGCTCGATATTCTAGGTCATGATGATCCGACTATCATTCGTATGCTAGAAGATCTGACGGGTATAGATGCTAAAACTATACCGTTCGATGATCCTCGTACGTTAAGTCTATTCTCCTCTACAGAAGGGATTGGCTTAACGCCAGAGCAATTACAAGGTGACCAAGTAGCTAGTTTGGCTGTGCCAGAATGTGGTACGAAGTTCGTACGGGGCATGCTTGAAGACTCTCGTCCCCAAACATTCTCCGATTTAGTTCGTATCTCTGGTTTCTCTCATGGTACAAACGTGTGGCTCGACAATGCGCAAGACCTCATCAAAAATGGTACTTGTAAATTGAACGAAGCCATCTCTACCCGTGATGACGTAATGAACTTCTTAATCCATCGTGGTATGGATCGAAAGCATAGCTTCTTCGTTATGGAGAACGTGCGTAAAGGGAAGGGCATTGAAAAACGCAATAAACAAGGTCAAGCGACGACTGAGTTTGAAGCAGAAATGCGGGAAAACAATATTCCTGAATGGTTTATTGAATCTTGTAAAAAGATTTCCTACCTATTCCCACGGGCCCATGCGGTGGCCTATGTAATGATGGCCTTCCGAATTGCTTGGTTTAAGGTATACCATCCATTAGCATTCTATGCTGCATACTTCTCCATTCGTGCAAAGGCCTTTGATTTGCGCATTATGACTGGTGACCTTAAAACGCAAATGACTGAGTTCAATCGGATTAAGGCTCTTGACCGAGCTGCCAGTCCTAAAGATAAGGATCTTATGAGCGCCTTAGAAGTGTCTATGGAAATGTATCAACGAGGCTATCGTTTTGTTAATGTAGATATTCAACACTCCGAAGCTAGACGCTTTAGCATTAAAGATGGTGCTTTATTGCCGCCATTCTTAGCTATTGACTCTTTAGGTGAAACAGTAGCGGATGCTATCGTAGCTGAACGAGAAGACCGTCCATTTACATCTTTAAAAGACTTACAACGACGTTGTAAGGTATCTAATACCATCATAGATCTTATGAAAGATCTCAAATGCTGTGGTGACCTTCCTGAAGATGAACAAATGTCACTCTTTGGGGCATAATTAAATAGAAAATATGTATTACATGCAAATATGTAATGCATACAAAGTAAGCACTATATTATAAATGATATGTGTCCAGGAAAAAGGGGACATATCAAAATGAGATATAGTGCTTATTTTTATATATTTTGTTACAATACAGTTAATATATATCATTGATACTAGGGAGTGTTGGAATATGGTAGAGGATAATAAAAATCAATCTGTAGAGATAGAATTTTGGGATATTGAACCAGAAGATATACCTGAATTAGAAGAATCTGATATTCCAGGTGTATACTTTAACGAATTTCGAGAGTACGTTGATGAAGAGGGGAATGTATTATCTCCGTCAGAGGTAGATGCAATACGGTATAAAGATGATTACGAGGACGATTATTATAGATAGAAATAATTAAAAGTCCATATTTATATTAATATAATTAAGTGAGTTGATTAGTAATGAGAGTTCCTATATATGAAGCTTTAGCATATTATAAAAAGAATAAGAATTTACCCTATACAGAATATTTTGGACTTGGATTTTTTACAGATAAATCATTAGCAAAGGATGCGTTAATAAAATCTAAAGTTCTGTGTGGCTTTTCCGATTTAAATGATGATGCTTTTATAATACGTACACACTACATAAATGATTGTGCTCATATAGCTGATGTGATTAATTATGATATCATAAATAATACTATTTATAGTGTTTGGTATGATTATGAGATAGATGAATATACTAGTGGTGGTTATTTAGGTTTATTTACATCCTTAGAATATGCTAAAAAGGCTTTGGAGTGGTATAAAACTTGGGATATTTTTAAAGTTCATAGTATTGAGGGACTTGGAATTAGTAAAATTATACTAAACCTAAGAGGGTGGACTGAAGGTTTTGTAACAGTATATGATGAGTAATTGATAAATATAAAGAGGTGCCATACTTTAATGGCACCTCTTATTTTTATTGAAAGATTCACAATTTATTCTGACAGACTTTGAATATTTTGCAGATTTTAGTACAGAGATTTATATTTCATCCAGTTTGTTTTTGCCATTTCTTTAAGTTCTGTGCCACGGCCATCAAGGATTGCATTGATCAAGTATTTGCTAAAGCCTTTCGCTTGTTGGTAAGCGATTTTTGGTGGCATAGCAAGTTCTTGTTTATCGACGCGAACATTGACGATTACTGGACCATTATGGTTAAGGGCTTCCATAATTTTTTCGTCTACTTCGCTAGAGTTTGTAATGCTTACACCTTTGATGCCAGCTGCTTCAGCGAGTTTACCAAAGTCAGGGTTTACAAAGTCTGTGGCGTAATCTAAGTAACCAGAAGCTTTCATTTCCATGGCGATGAAGCTAAGTTCTTCGTTGTTGAATACAAAGATTTTAACTGGTAAATTAAGTTGTTTTAATGTTAACATTTCGCCCATCATCATTGTGAAGCCACCATCACCGGAGAGGGAGATGACTTGACGATTTGGACAGGCATTTTGAGCGCCGATGGCATGCATCATAGCATTAGCCATAGAGCCGTGGTTAAAAGAACCTAAAATGCGACGTTTGCCATTTGTTTTTAAGTGGCGTGCAGTCCAAATTACTGGAGTACCTACGTCAAAGGTAAAAATAGCATCATCAGCAGCTAATTTATTAAGACGATTTACGAAGTATTGCGGATGGATTGCTACACCATCTGGTTCCGCTACAGCATAGCTGTCTAAATCACTTCTAAATTTAGTATAAGCTTTACGGACTGTATCAATAAATTCAGTATCACCACGTTGACCTACGAGAGGTAACAATTCTTTTAATGAATCTTTTACGGTACCAATAATACCTTGAGTGAGTGGAACACGACGACCTAATGCACTAGGATCTCTATCTACTTGGATTACCTTTGCATTTTCTGGATAGAAAGGTCGGTAAGGAAAGTCTGTACCAAGCATAACGAGTGTATCGCATTGCTCAATAGCACGATAACCAGATGTATAGCCTAATAGACCTGTCATACCTACATCATATGGGTTATCCCATTCAACCCATTCTTTACCTCTAAAAGCATGTACTACAGGTGCTTGTAACCGTTTTGCTAGTTCTACGACTTCATCATGAGCACCTTCACAGCCTGCACCACAGAAGAGGGTAATACGTTTACCTGTTTCTAAATTAGCTGCCATTTCTTCGATATCTTCACGTTGTGGAACGATATGAGGTAAGCGAGGATGATGCCATACGGGTAATTCATCAATTTCTATTTCCATTACTGCTACATCGCCAGGAAGGACGATAACGGCAACATCTTGATTACCAACTGCGGCATTCATAGCACGGAATAGGATTTCAGGCATTTGTTTAGGATTAGAGATAAGTTCACAGAAACAAGAGCACTCTTTAAATAAGTTTTCTGGATGCGTTTCTTGGAAATAATTTAACCCTACTTCAGATTGTGGGATATGAGACGCAATCGCTAATACTGGTACTCGATTGCGATGACAATCGAATAGGCCATTGATCAAATGTAAATTACCTGGGCCAGAACTACCAGCACATACCGTTAATTTATGAGTTAAGGATGCTTCTGCACCGGCAGCAAAGGCGGCTGTTTCTTCATGTCGAACATGCTCAAAGGAAATCTTACCATTGCGACGTAAACTATCGTTTACAGAGTTTAAACTATCGCCAGTGATACCATAAATGCGTTCGATACCCGCATTGGCTAATACTTCTATAAGTACATCAGAAATTCGTTTTTTTGCCATATTATCACCTATATTTAATAAATACTATCAATTACCCATGGTTTTAAAGCCATATATTATTATACTAGACCTGTTTGTAATGTAATTATGTGATAAAAGTTACTATTTAATGTATACATAGTTTATATAGTTTATATTATTGATATATTTTCAATCTAATAAAATATAAATATAACAATAGTTATTTTATTTAAGGTTCACTATTTAATATTCTTTCTCATTACAAAACTCTTATTCTTGCATAACATTAATAAAAGTGTTACTATTAATTCATAAAGAAAATAGATAAGTCTTTGGGGACAGGTGTAATTCCTTACCGGCGGTATAGTCCGCGAACCTTATGGGTATGAATCGGTGCAATTCCGATACCGACAGTATAGTCTGGATGAGAAAAGACGAGGTACATTTGTTGTGCCTGATTATGATTACCCAAGGACTATGTATATAGTCCTTTTTTTATTGAGGTGATATGGTGGATGACGTAGCATATATGAAACGCGCCATTGCACTGGCAAAATTAGCCACAGGTCATACTTCGCCAAATCCTTTGGTTGGTGCCGTAGTGGTTAAAGACAATACAATAATCGGTGAAGGTTATCATCATAAAGCTGGTACAGCTCACGCTGAGGTTCATGCCTTAAACCAAGCAGGTGATAATGCTAAAGGTGCTACTTTATATGTAACATTAGAGCCATGTTCTCATTATGGTAAAACTCCACCTTGTGCACTGCGTATTATCGAGGCTGGTATAGCTAAAGTCGTAGTAGGTAGTCCAGATCCTAATCCATTAGTATCTGGAAAGGGCATGGATTTACTCCGCGAAGCAGGCATAGAGGTTGTTTGCCCCGTATGTAGTGAGGAATGTGCTGAGCTAAATGAACATTTCTTTACCTATATACAGACAGGTAAACCTTTTGTAACTATTAAAAGTGCTATGTCACTAGATGGCAAGATTGCCACTTTTACAGGTCAATCCCAATGGATTACAAATGAGTCCTCCCGCCGAGATGGACATGTACTGCGTGCCACACATGATGCGATGCTCGTTGGTATTGGTACAATCTTGGCAGATGATCCTCAATTAAACTGTCGTTTAACTGATACTGAATTAGCAGAGGCTTTATTAGATCCAAGCATACTTGATGAGCCGATTCATGTTCATCAACCAGATGTAATTATCTTAGATAGTCTAGGTAGGACGCCTACGACCAGTCGTGTGTTTGAAGTAGATAATCGTAATGTTCATATCTTTGTATCTAAAGGCTGTCCAAAGGACCGAATTCAGGCCTTAGAACAAGTTGGTGCCCATGTAACCGTAGTAGAATCTATTTCTACACGTAAAAGTAAGAGTACTGATATTGTTATTGATATTAAGAAGTTATCTATTGATGATATCTTAACTAAACTTGGTGAACTCGGTTATACATCTATTCTCGTGGAAGGTGGTTCAGCTATCATTAGTTCCTTTGTAGAGACTATGAATTTTGATAAAGTTGTTACTTATATAGGAAATACAATTATCGGTGGTACTGAAGCTACGCCGGCTGTAGGTGGTCGTGGCTTTGAAAGTTTAGAGTCTTCTCCGCAGTTGACTTTCACAAAAACTAAAGTATTAGATAATAACATTCGTATCGAAGCTTATCGTCAAGGAAGGAGGGGCGCTTATGTTCACGGGAATTGTTGAAGAAATTGGCCGTGTAGAGAGCATTAAAAAGGGCCCTAAATCCTTAGCCATAACAATTCGGGGGAATAAAATATTTAGCGATTTAAAAATAGGTGACTCCGTAGCTGTAAATGGTGTATGTTTGACGGCTACAACGATTGGTAATGGCGTATTTACAGCTGATGTTATGCCTGAATCAATCAAGATGACTACTTTTACAAATCTGAAAGTTCATCAACCTGTCAACTTAGAGCGTGCTATGCTCGCCAATGGCAGATTTGGTGGTCACATTGTGGCAGGTCACGTAGATGGGACGGGCCGCATCATTAATCGGGAACAAACGGATAATGCCATTATTTTTACCGTAGAGGCCCCTAAATCCGTTATGGATTACGTTATTTATAAGGGGTCCATTACGATTGATGGTATTAGCCTCACAATTATGCGACGAACGGACAGCAGTTTTTCCGTATCTATCATTCCTCATACTTTGGGCGAAACTATTCTAGGCTCTGCCCATATTGGTACGGAGGTTAATTTGGAAACGGATATCACTGGTCGATACATTCGTCATTTTATGAATCTCGGTAGTGAACCTACTGAAGACAAACCTAAGAAATCTATGCAATCCCTCTTAGTAGAGAATGGATTTATATAAAAAGTAAGGAGCGTTCCTATGAGCGAACAATTACATTCTATTAAAGAGGTCTTAGAAGACCTTAAAGCTGGCAAACCTGTTATTATTGTTGATGATGAAAGCCGCGAAAACGAAGGTGATCTTATCATTGCAGCAGAGTTTGCTACACAAGAAAATATTAATTTTATGGTTAAATACGCGCGTGGTATCGTATGTACACCTATGCGTCGTGAAGCCTTAGAAAAGCTTGGCATTCCAGCTATGGTTGCCAAAAATACAGATAATCATGAAACTGCTTTCACCGTAACTGTTGACCACGTAGATACTACAACAGGCGTATCTCCAGCAGAACGTGCGTATACAATTCAAAAATTACTAGATCCTAATGCTAAACCGGAAGACTTCCGTCGTCCTGGTCATGTGTTCCCTTTAGTATATAAAGAGGGGGGCGTTCTAGTGCGACAAGGTCATACAGAGGCGTCTATCGACCTTTGCCGATTAGCAGGTCTACAAGAGGCAGCTGTTATTTGTGAAATCACAAAAGATGATGGCGATATGGCACGTTTACCAGATCTCATGGAATTTGCAAAAGAACACGATTTGAAAATTGCTTCTGTAGCAGAGCTTATTGAATACCGTAAACAGCATGAAGACATGGTTGAGCTTGGTGCTTGTTCTAAATTACCTACTAAATTTGGTGACTTCAATATCTTTGTATTCAAAAATGAATTAGATAAAAAAGAGCATTTGGCTATCGTTAAAGGTGATGTTCAAAACTGCAATGATGTTCTTGTACGTATTCATTCTGAATGTTTAACTGGCGATGTGTTCGGTTCTAAACGTTGTGACTGCGGCGAACAATTAGAGAATGCGTTACGTGCTATCGAAAAAGAAGGTAAAGGCGTTGTAGTATACATGCGCCAAGAAGGTCGTGGTATTGGCTTAACAAATAAAATTAAAGCCTATGCATTACAAGAGCAAGGCCTAGATACTGTTGAAGCAAACGAACAATTGGGCTTCCCTGCTGATATGCGTGAATACTCATTAGCAGCTCAAATCATTCGTTTCTTAGGTATTAAGAGCATTCGCTTGTTAACGAATAATCCTGAAAAACGTCATGGTTTAGAACATTGGGGTATCGATGTAACTAGTCGTGTACCGCTTATCATTGCGGCCAATAAATTCAACGCAGGTTACTTGAAAACAAAAGAAGAAAAAATGGGTCATATGTTAGAGGACTAATAGTCTCACCTATTAGCATATTACTCAATCGTTATATACATTTCCTAAAACGGAATATAGGAGGTCATTATCATGATGGTTCAAGAAGGTAACTTATTAGGTACTGGTAAAAAATTTGCTATTATTGGTTCTCGTTTTAACGAGTTCATTACATCTAAATTAATCGGTGGCGCTGAAGACTGCTTACTTCGTCACGATGTTAAACAAGAAGATATCACTGTAATTTGGGTTCCTGGTGCTTATGAAATTCCTTTGATTGCTAAAAAAGCGGCTTTATCTGGTAAATATGATGCAGTTATTTGCGTTGGTGCTGTAATCCGTGGTGCTACTACTCATTATGACTATGTATGTAATGAAGTAGCTAAAGGTATTGCTCATGTTTCTTTAGAAACAGGTATTCCTGTTATGTTCGGTGTAGTAACTACAGAAAATATTGAACAAGCTATCGAACGCGCTGGTACTAAAGCGGGTAATAAAGGTTATGATTGTGCTATGGGCGCTATTGAAATGGTTAACCTTATCGATCAAATCTAAGCGTTATATACAAAACACCCAGTATTTTATGATACTGGGTGTTTTTATAATGTCGAAAATATGTTCTTTTGCATTCAAAATTGACTAGACGAACATATATTCTCTATAATTTGAATGTACATATTTGACATGATATACTATATAAGCAATATAAAAATATATCTAAATAGATTAAGTAATAATAAGGATTGATAGAATGGATTATATTAAACGTTTTACAACTCGTGAAGGGGTTCGTATGTCTTTAGCTGTAACAACAGATACAGTTGAAACTGCTCGTGTACGTCACGATTTATGGCCTGTAGCAACTGCGGCTCTTGGTCGTGCTATGACAGGGGCCATTTTATTAGCTGGTGATTTTAAAAATCATGAAAATGTAAGTTTACGCATCAAAGGGGATGGCCCTCTAGGCGTTGTTCACGTAGATGCTTTTTCTGATAATACGGTTCGAGGCTACGTAGATGAGCCACATGTAGATGTACCTTTGAAGCATGCTGGTAAGCTCGATGTAGGCGCTGCAGTAGGTCATAATGGGGAAGTACAAGTTACGAGATTTACACAATTGGCCCAAGACTATACCTCTACAAGCCCAATTCAAAGTGGGGAAATAGCAGAGGACTTAGCTTACTATCTATATGCCTCTGAGCAAGTACCGTCTACCATCAGTCTAGGTGTATTGGTGGATCCAGATTATCATACGATTGTAGCAGGTGGTTTTATCGTACAAGCTTTGCCAGATGCTACAGACGAAGCATTAGCACAAGTGGAAAAGAATATCAATGAACTTGGTCCTATTACAGAATATTTAAAAGTTCACCCTGATGGTAAGGGACTTATGGAACGCGTTCTTCATGGCTTAACTGTTAATGAAGTATATAATGAGCCAATTCATTTCCAATGTCGATGTGGACGCGATCGTTTCGGCGCTGTACTTATGACATTAAGAGAAGAAGATAAACAGGCTATTTTGGAAGATGAAGTAACAGAACTTGTATGTCATTACTGTAATGAAAAGTATCATTTTAGTCGTGAAGAATTGAAAGATATGTTTGCTCCAAAGGGGCCTATCCAATAATAATTGTAAATATGTAAAAAAATTACAGGCTACTAGGTTTTTCCTATAGCCTGTTTTTCTATTCTGTGAGAAAATAAAAGATAGAGTTATTAATAATAGGAGGTCACAATGAGTGCAATTGGCGTAATTGGTGGTACTGGCGTATATGATCCGTCCATCTTTGAAAATATTCATGAAGAATCCTTAATGACACCATATGGTGAAATAGATTATGTACAAGGTACTTACCATGGAAAAACTGTAATCTTTGTTGCTCGTCACGGCAAAGATCATACAATTCCTCCACATAAAATTAACTATCGTGCTAATATTTGGGGGCTCAAAAAATTAGGTGTTACATTTATTATTTCTACGACTGCGGTAGGGTCCTTGAATGAAAACTTTAAACCTGGTCACTTTGTTTTAACTGATCAGTTTTTAGATTTCACTAAGAACCGCATCACTACATTCTATGAAGGTGGTGACCGTCCAGTGGCACATCTTGATGTAACAAATCCTTATTGCCCTGAATTGCGTGATGTTCTTCAAAAGGTTGGTACAGAACAAGGCCTTACCATTCATAATGGCGGTACTTATGTATGTACAGAAGGACCTCGTTTTGAAACACCAGCTGAAATTAAAATGTTCCATATGCTCGGTGGTGATACCGTAGGTATGACTAATGTACCTGAAGTAAATCTAGCTAACGAAGCTGAAATGGCATATGCTACTATATCTATGATTACAAACTATGCGGCCGGTATTTCTGAATCTGCATTAACACATAGTGAAGTTGTAGAAATGATGGGTGATATGGCGGCTCAACTTAAATCTCTTATCTTAGGTGCTATTGATGCAATCGATGTAGACGCTCGCTATGATGCTCATAATCGTATGCATGAATATGGTGGTTTCAAATTATAATCCATTTATCCTAATACAGTAGTTCCTCGAAGGAGACGCTATGATTAATATTGAATGGCGTAAAGATACGCTAGTATTATTAGATCAAACTAAATTACCAACAGAGATTTCCTATGTACACTGTACTGATTGGCGTCAAGTCGCTGAAGCTATTAAGATGCTTCGCGTTCGTGGGGCTCCAGCTATCGGTGTGGCAGCTAGCTATGGTTTAATCTTAGCGGCTATGGAAGCAGGTCGCCAAGATGTTCCATTTAGTGAGCAATTAACGAGTCTATATGACTTTAGTGAGACCTTAAAGGAAACTCGTCCAACAGCAATCAATTTAGCATGGGCTGTAGATCGTGTTATATCTCTTGTGAAAGCCAATGTTGCTAGTATGTCCTCTATGAGTGAAGTTGTAGACCTTATTACTAAAGAGGCTATTATCATTCACGAAGAAGATGTATCTTTAAATCGTCGTATGGCCGAAGCAGGGGCTACATTATTTGAAGGTAAGAAACATATTCGCATTTTAACCCATTGTAATGCTGGTGCACTAGCTACCGGTGGTCTTGGTACTGCTCTTGGTGTTGTACGCAAGCTCCATGAAAATGGTCAACTTGAACGGGTGTATGCCGATGAAACACGTCCATTACTACAAGGGGCTCGTCTTACTGCTTTTGAGCTGCATGAGGATGGTATTCCTGTAACATTAGAAACAGATAATATGGCTGCCTATGCTATGCAACATGGTCTCATTGATGCTGTTATTGTTGGTGCAGATCGCATCACTACAAAAGGTGATGTAGCTAATAAAATCGGTACTTATGGTGTAGCCGTTCTCGCTAAATTCCATAACATTCCATTCTATGTGGCGGCACCATATAGCACATTTGATTTTACCTTGGAAAATGGTAGCCATATTCCTATCGAGATGCGTGATGATTATGAAGTAACATCTTTACATGGTGTTCAAACAGCGCCTAATGGCATTAGCGTACTAAATCCTGCATTTGATGTAACACCTCATGATCTCGTAACTGCTATAATTACTGAAGAAGGTGTATTGACTCCCAATTATGAAGAGTCCATCGGTAAGCTACGCCAAATTGTAGAATCTAAATAACAAATAAATCCCAGATGGTTTACTATCAAATTTTTATTTTAACTATATCAACTCATATTAGTAAAAGGAGTTATTATGAAATCTTTAATTAAAGATATTAATTTAGCCGCAGAAGGCTGTAAAAAAATTGATTGGGTTTCTAACTTTATGCCTACATTGAATACATTAGGTGACCGCTTTGAAGCAGAACAAACTTTCAAAGGACAAACTATTGTTGTAAGTGTTCATTTAGAAGCAAAAACAGCATACTTAGCTACTGTCTTAAAACGCGGTGGTGCTGATGTTATTGTAACAGGTTCTAATCCATTGTCTACACAAGATGATGTTGCGGCAGGCCTCGTTGATATGGGATTAACTGTATATGCTTGGTATGATTGTACTGAGGAAGAATACTTCAATTTCCTTAATAAGGCACTTGATCATAAACCACACATTATTATTGATGATGGTGGTGACTTAGTAAACTTGTTGCACACTACACGACAAGATGTAAAAGAACGTCTTTTAGGTGGTAGTGAAGAAACTACAACAGGTGTACATCGTCTATATGCATTAGAGAACGCTAAACAATTAACATTCCCTATGATTGCTGTAAACGATTCCTACTGTAAATATCTCTTTGATAACCGTTATGGTACAGGCCAATCCGTATGGGATGGTATTATGCGTACTACAAACTTAACTGTAACAGGTAAAAACGTTGTTGTTGCTGGTTATGGTTGGTGTGGTAAAGGCGTTGCAATGCGTGCAAAGGGTCTTGGTGCTCATGTATATGTAACAGAAGTAGATCCAATCAAAGCTATTGAAGCTGTATTCGATGGATTCAAAGTATTGCCTATGATTGAAGCTGCTAAAGTAGGTGATATTTTCTGTACAGTAACAGGTTGTAAAGATGTTATTGTAAAAGAACATTACGAAGTGATGAAAGATAAAGCTATCTTATGTAATGCTGGTCACTTTGATTGCGAAGTTAACGTAGCTGATCTTACAGAGCTTGCTGTAAGCCACGAACGTGTTCGTCAAAACATCGAAGGCTATACTATGGCAGATGGCCGCAAACTTTATGTATTAGCTGAAGGTCGTCTTGTTAACCTTGCAGCTGGCGATGGACATCCTGCAGAAATTATGGACTTGTCCTTTGCTATGCAAGCTCTTGCAGCAGAACATATCTTGAAAAACGGCAAAGAAATGAAGCCAAAAGTATATGTATTGCCTCATGAATTAGATGTGGAAATCGCTAAACTAAAATTAAACTCCATGGGCTATGATTTAGATTCTTTAACACAAGAACAAATCGACTACTTAACAAAAGTAAACTAATACTATATTGAAATATAATGGTTTAGCATATATTTTGTATCTAAACTATTACTAGCTTTCAAATTAAACAAATATAACCGAGCTATTATGGCTCGGTTATACCTATGAGGGAAGACTATGTCTGATTTATTGATTACTCATGTAGACGTCCTCACCGATGAGGGCGTTCTTAAAAACCATGCCATTGAAATTGAAAATGGCTATATTACAGCTATTTTAAATGACAGTGAAGCTATTAAGGCAAAAGATACTGCTAAGGAAGTGCTAGATGGTAGAGGCCAATTAGCAGCACCAGGTCTTGTAAATACGCACACTCATATTGCGATGGGCCTATTTAGAAACTATGCAGATGATCTTGAGCTTATGGAATGGCTTGAAACAGCAATTTGGCCAACAGAAGCAAAATTAAACGACGATTATGTCCGTTATGGCACACAACTTGGCATTGGTGAAATGCTGCGCACTGGTACTACAACCTTTAGCGATATGTATTTCTTTATGAATACGACGGCTGAGGTGGTAAAAGAAACGGGTATTCGTTCTGTATTATCTCGTGGTTTAGCAGGTGTTTCTCCCACAGCAGATCAAGCATTAGTTGAGAATGCTGATTTATTCCGCACTTGGAACGGCTTTGATAATGACCGCATCAAGGTATTATTAGGACCACATGCACCATATACTTGTCCAGACGCTTATATGGAGAAGGTTATTTCCTTGTCTCATGAATTAAACTGTGGCATTCACATGCACTTGTCCGAAACTAAAGGGGAAGTGGAGAATATTATGAAAGCTACAGGTAAAACTCCAATCGCTCATATGCATGATTTAGGTTTGTTCTGGAATACTACATTGGCCGCACACTGTGTTCATATTACAGACGAAGATATGGCAATTATGGCTGAAAATAATGTAGCAGTAGCACATAATCCACAATCTAATCTTAAATTAGCAAGTGGTATTGCACCTGTGCCTGAAATGATCGGTAAAGGCATTACTGTTGGGCTTGGTACAGATGGTTCCGCATCCAATAATAATGCGGACATGCTTGAAGAAGTACGCCTTGCGGCTACCTTACATAAAGCGCGTCTCTACGATCCTAAAGCGATTCCTGCACAAGCAGCTTGGCATATGGGCACTGTAGAAGGTGCAAAAGCGCTTGGTTATACAGACCTTGGTATATTAGCA
Source organism: uncultured Veillonella sp. (assembly GCF_963543145.1). Lineage (GTDB taxonomy): Bacteria > Bacillota > Negativicutes > Veillonellales > Veillonellaceae > Veillonella. Next base: position 82,041 of record NZ_CAUTZP010000009.1, read on the forward strand.
AAAGGCTATCGTGCGGATATCGTACTATATGACGTATCTGGTATGCACTGGATGCCTCGTTACAACGATTTAGCGGCACTTGTATACTCTGCAAACAGCTCTGATGTAAATACTACAATTGTAGGTGGCAAAGTTCTTATGAAAGATAAAGAATTGCTTACTATTGATGAAGAAAAACTTCGCGTAGAAATCACTAAGGCTCAGGCGTATTTCAGTAACTAATATTTTAGTAACAAATATTTTGATAACTAATATTTTCGTAAAAACTATATCTGTAATAAAAGAAAACCCACTCATATTATGATATATTCCCTCATAGGGTACATATCATATGGAGTGGGCTTTTTTTGTAATATTTGAGTTTGAATGCTATTTTATTACTTTCACCAAGAACATTGGTACAGGAATATAAAATTCATCTTCTTCGCTATAAATACGAGTTCCTACTGAGGAATCAATGGTGACAGAGCTTGCACCTAATTTTGTGAGTAGTTCTTTATCCCATTGAGGGCGTGTAAAGGATGAAATTTCAAGCATATGATAAATAGTATGACACCGTTCTTTTAACTCATTGCTTACATGTTCATGGGCATGATGAACAGATTGTGGTAAGTCATGGTGATTGCGAGCATGTTCCGCATCATAATTGAGGATTAAACCGCCTGGGCGAATGATGCGTAACCATTCAGCATAAGCTTTATCTGGATGTGGTAAATTCCATGTTACATTGCGGGCCACAACGATATCAAAGGTATTGGAGTCAAAACTGAGATTTTCGGCATCCATAACAGAAAAGGTAGCATCACAATCAAGGGATTCTGCCAGTTGATTTGCTTCGTTTATCATATTAGGCGTAATATCGATGCCGTGTACTGTATGTCCTAGTTGAGAGAGGATAATACTAAAGAAGCCTGCACCACAACCAATGTCTAATATACGTAAAGAGCGATCAGAATCAAAGATATGACTCGTTAGTTCATCTCTCCATAATTTAAGTTTAGGGCTCTCTAATTCTTTGGCGCGCAAAACTCCAAAATCATGAGCTCGATCTGTCCAATAAGATGTAATAAATTCTTTATCGTCCTTCATAGGATGGTTAGGTTCAAAAATATCGTTCATACGTTAGTTCTCCTCATATTTTATAGTATTTATAGTACCATAAAATATGAATAAACTATACAGCAAAAATCACATATATACTATAAATACATAGGGTTAGATATGTTATAATATTTTTATATTTTGTTTAATGAAAGGGCAGTGCTATGATATTACAAACTGGACAACGTACAGATATACCTGCCTTTTATGGTCAATGGCTAATTAATCGTATACATGAAGGTTTCGTAGATGTTCAAAATCCTTATAATCCACTACAAGTAACGCGTTATGCTATTAATCACGAAGTAGTAGATGGTATTGCTTTTTGTACGAAAAATCCCTTGCCATTTATACCATTACTAAATGAAATTAACGATTATCGGCAATATTGGCATATGACCATAACCCCTTATGGACGTGACATTGAGCCCTATGTACCGCAATATGAGTCTGTAATAGATGGCTTTAAACATATTTCTAATGAGCTTAATCCTCAGTCTATGGTGTGGCGCTATGATCCAATTATTTTAACTAATGACTATACAATAGATTTTCATTGTGAAAGCTTTTATAAAATGGCAAAGTCCTTAATGGGCTATACCGATACAGTTATTGTTAGTTTTTTAGATATCTTTGATAAAGTATCTCATAATTTTCCTGAAGGCTATAGACCAAGTTTAGATATTCAAAAGAAAATCATTAAAGAATTCGTAGTTATAGCTCAATCTCACCATATGATACTTAAAACCTGTGGAGAAGGGGAGGTATTCAAAGAATTTGGTGTTAATACGGAGGGCTGTCTTACACTAGATTGTTATGAGCGAGCTTGGAAGGTAACATTAAAAGCACCGAAACGAACGCCGGCTAGACCTGAGTGTGATTGTTATTTACATGGGGATATCGGTGCTTATGATAGCTGTAGTCATTTCTGTCGTTATTGTTATGCCAATACGAATCAAGCTGTAGTTCGCCAAAATCGGATACAACATGATCCTAATTCCAGCTTACTGATTGGAACACTTTCAAAAACAGCAATTATTAAAGAAAGTAGGGAAAAGAGCTGGATTGTAGATGAAACTTTTACACAAGAGAGCCTATTTTAACTAGAATTACGAGGAATTACGAAACTTAAATCATTGACGTATCGTGTAAAATATAATCAAAAGGGATTGGGTCATCTTAAAAATATAAGAGAGTTACATGATGTTTTAATAGTTTATGTATTATCACAAGGAGGTGGATTATGATCACCTATAAGAATGACAGTAAGGAATCTTTACAATCATCCAAATCGTCTATGCCAGTGCTAGCCATGTGTTACGATTTTGATAAAACCTTAACCCCTGATGATATGCAGGCACAAGGATTTATTCAATCTGTGGGCTATAACGAAGAGCAAATTAAACAATTCTGGCAAGAATCGAATGAATTGGCTAAAAAGAATGATATGGACAATAACTTAGCCTATATGTACAAGATGATTCAAGAAGCAGTAGGTCATTTTTATGTAACAAAAGAAAAGCTTATGGAATATGGCAATCAAGTAGAATTATACGAAGGTGTTCGCACTTGGTTTGAACGTATTCGCGACTATGGATTAGAACATGGCGTACGCATTGAGCATTACATCATTTCCTCTGGCTTAAAAGAAATGATTGAAGGCACTGAAATGGCTAAAGAGGGGGCTTTCACCAAAATCTATGCTAGTGCATTCATGTTTGATGATAAAGGCGTAGCCGTATGGCCTGCACAAGCTATTAACTATACAAATAAAACACAGTTTTTATTCCGCATACAAAAAGGGATTTTAGATATTAATGACACAGGTGTTAATGATTATATTAAGCCTGAGAATCAACGGGTTCCATTCCGTAATATGATCTATATTGGAGATAGCGATACAGATATTCCTTGCATGAGCCTTGTCAATGCCAATAGTGGTCATTCCATAGGTGTCTATGATCCTATTAAAAAGGATAAGGACAAGGTTTATAAAATGATGCGTCATCATCGTATACGATATTATGCACCGGCAGACTATTCTAATGGTTCAAGGCTAGATACCTTGGTGAAGCAAATTATACGTAAAACAGCAGTCTACGAAGTATTAGAGGGCGAATATATTCATTGTAAATACGAAGCAGAGGAGTAATATGGATCAATCTAAATTAAAAAGCGAATGGATTCAAACATTTAACCGATTAGGTTCGGAAGGTAAATTAAAACCGACTGTACCATATCACGATTTATTCGGTCGTAAGGAGTTAAAAGGGTTTCCTTTACATACATTGCCTATGTGGACTGTAAACTTCCCAACAGGTCATATTACATGTTGTGATCCATTGGTAACATTACCGAGCAAACCTGATACCTATATTAGAACGGTAGAACCAGGCACGTATCTATTGGAAACTAAAATCATTGAAATGGAACCAAATCAATATCGTTATGTGGCAAGCCGCGTTATCTTTAATGGCAATGAGCCGGTAAACTACGAATTAGCTTTAAAAGGTACAGAAGATATTGAAACGCTAGATGATGGTGAAAGCTTCATCGGTTTCCCGGTAGATTCTGGTCTTGCTACAGTAGTCGATGCTGAAACAATTGAGACCTACCGGAAGTTTTACGATCAATGGCACACTAACTATCCTGATAAGAATATTTACGATGATTACTACAGTGATTTATTCCAATTAAATGCTATGGCATATCCACAATATCAACGCTCTAAAGGGGATTGGATTAACTTTACGATTCCTGAAACGGAATTAACAGTACCAATGATTCAATCTGGCTTTGGTGATGGTTTATACCCTGTATACTGGGCATTTGATAAAGATGGTCAAATTTGCCAACTAATTATGGAATATATTGATTGCAGTGAAGCGTATCAGTAATAGTTACTGTTGTGACCCTAGTAACCAAATGTAATAGAATATTAATAAGGCGCTTAGCAATGCTAGGCGCCTTTGTCTATCAGTTCATATTAGATTGTTAAATACCAAAAATCCAGTTAATAATAACACGTAAACAACTAAGACCTACAACGATTTCTGCAAGAAAACGCAAGGAATGTTCCATGCCATTTCCTAGATTTTTTAAACTGCCAATTTTAGCTTTACTTACGATATCACACCAGCACATATAGTAATCCTCCCTTGAGAGCTAATATGAGAAATATACATAGTTTATATGATTATTTTACAATTATATTCGATAAATTTCAATATAGAAATTAAAAATTATGATAAAATAATAATAATTATTATTGTGTTAAATGAAAGAGGGTATATTTTATGAGGAGAATTTTTGTTGCTTTAGCAATACTTCTTGCACTAGGCAATACGGCTGAAGCCAAAAATTATATTACGTTAGAATCACCATCAGGAAATACTATTGTTGATGAAACAGGCAAGTGGATTTTAGGTCCTTATAAAGATTTACATGTAAATTACATTATTGACTTTGGAGAAAGATATGCGTACGCTTCATTTTATGATAATAGTCAAAAACGCTATATTAATTTAAATACGATGGCTTATTTACCATCAGGATATGATTATGAGTTTTCTTATGAGTATGCAAAGGCTTTGACAAAGGATGGATTTAAGTTAGTAAAGTCTGATGGTACTTATGCTATAAATGATGTTGTTAGTGCTTATTATTATTGTTCGGATAATTTAATATTTGGTAAAAAGGGTGAGTTTTGGTATCTTTATAATATAAGTACAGGTTCATTAGTTATAGATAATCCTATTACAAGTACATGGGAAAATGTAAATAAATATTATAATGGATCTGGAGGGGTTGTATTATTAAAAATAGAAACAGCAGACGGATATGTCAAATATGTAACTAATGATGGTATAGAAATAGATGAAGATACTGCGATTCATAATATAAATAAATATAATTATGAACTCATGGAAGGAGCTGGTACTGGAGATGGAGAAGGAAATGGTTATAATGGAATTAGATATAGTCGAGAACCGTCTACTCAATTCATACCATTTTCCATTGTTGATAAAAAAGGGAAAACTTTATATGGTATTAGATTATCGAATGATAATGTATTAATTGCTCCTAAATACAATTATATAGAACCTTTAGGAGATGATTTTAAGTATTTTATTGCAGTTGATAAACATAATAAATATGGTATTATAAATGTTGTAGACCAAGTAGTCATACCATTTAAATATGATTCCTGTAAAAGATTAAGTGATCGTAGCTTTGTGTTAAAAACAGCTGAAAAATCTTATATTTTTAATGCAGAAAGTGGAATATTAGTTGATAAGGCTTATGATACGATTGACACATCAAAACCAATTTATATGATTGATAAATTTACTGTAGCCACAATAGAAAATAAAAAATATATAATTGATTCTAATGATGGTCATATAATATTAACATTGCCAGAATCAATTGATGATATTACGGCGTATTATGATAATTTATATGTAGTCAAATCTGGTAATACATATGGTCTTATGAATATGTATGGTAAAATTTTAGTTAATCCTGAGTTTAATAAAGTTACTATTGATGAGCCTATATTCAATAACTATATGAAATACTTATCGGAACATGATGATTAATTTATTGTAAAAAAAGGGTTATAGGACAAAAAGTGTTGCTGTTAATGCCGATGGAACTAGATAAATAC
>NZ_CAUTZP010000010.1:0-76533 GCF_963543145.1 uncultured Veillonella sp.
ACTTTATGAAACAAGAGGCATAAGTATTTGTCACAAATGTTTGATTACTCTAGAATTGTGAAAGCAAGAACTCAAAATGGGTTCTTGCTTTCATCGTTTATTTAGGTTATAATAGTAACGCTTATTGATGGTAAGCACTTCCTACCCCTATGTGTCGATAGGGGCATTAGTCCGAAAGAGGAGGTGATTTTGTATGAACAAATACGAAGTCATGTTTATTGTGAAACCAGCTGAAGAGGAAGCAACTAACGCTGTTATTGAAAAAGTAGAAGCTTTAATTGCTCGTGTAGGCGGCACAGTAGAAAAGGTAGATCGTTGGGGCAAGCGTCGTCTTGCTTACGCTGTGAAGAAATTCACTGACGGTTTCTATGTATTGATCAACTTTGAAGCAGCACCTGCTGAAATCAAAGAAATCGATCGTGTATTGAAAATCAACGATGAAGTCCTAAGACATCTAATTGTAAAACACGAAGCATAATTAAAGCCTGGAGGAAAACATGAACTCTGTACAAATTCTAGGTAATTTAGCTCGTGATCCTGAAGTACGTTACACTAAAACAGGTCGTGCGGTAGCAACTTTCACAGTAGCTGCAACAAACACCTATATTGACTCTACAACAAATGAGACGAAAGAACAAACTGCTTTCATCAACTGCGTTGCATGGGGTAAACTTGGTGAAGTGGCAGGCAATCTTCGTAAAGGCAGTCGTTGCTTTGTAGAAGGTCGTTTGCAAACTCGTTCTTACGAGACTCAGGACGGTCAAAAACGGTACGTTACTGAAGTAGTAGCGAACTTTGTGGGCCAATCCCTTGATATGAATACTAATTCTTTCGAAGGTGGGTCCAATTTTGATAGTTTCAGTACAGGCGGCGATGACGAAAACATCCCGTTCTAGTGTCAGGGACTCCTACTAATTCGAAAAGGAGGATTCGCAATGAGAAGAGATAGAGGCAGAAAGCCAAGAAGAAAAGTATGCGTTTTCTGTGCAGACCATATCGATCAAATCGACTATAAAGATGTTGCTAAACTTCGTCGTTTCACGACTGAACGCGGCAAAATCTTACCTCGTCGTATTTCCGGTACTTGCGCAAAACATCAACGCAAATTGACTACATCTATCAAACGTGCACGTGCAATCGCTTTATTGCCATTCACTGCTGAATAATTGATGAATCAAGGCGGTACAATCATTTGGTTGTACCGCCTTTTTGCTATGCAAAAAGAGGAGCTATCCATTAGATAGTTCCTCTTTTGTTATACAGCTCTATATTTATTTGTTTGGACTTTCATATATAGTTTTATAACCGCCCTCTGTAACAGCTACGATTTGTTCAATTTCGTCCGTTGGATCTTCTGTAAAAGTAAAGCTTTCACCAGCATCAAAGGATGCACTCGTTCCACAAGAGGAACTCAAATCACGCGGCATCGGACGAAGTTCTATATTTGTGACCCCTTCAGGAGCTTCACGGTTGAAACGAATCGCTCCAAAGTGAGAGTAAAATGTTGCAATATATTTCATAATCACTCATTTCTAGTCTACGCATTTGCTCGTTTTGTATTATAGATGGCAATGATCAGAGCCACTACAAAGCCAACACCTACTGCGATTTGACCATTTAATGTAGGACCTGCAGCGGAAGCGGCTAACCCAAAATTATGAGCAAATGCTGCACCAGCCGCAAGACCGAGCACTGTTACAGCAGCGTCAGAGTTACCTTCACCAGTCATAATCAATTGACGTAATGGGCAACCACCGAGTAATACACTACAGAAGCCTGCAAGAGCCATACCAAGGAAGTTCCATAATCCATCCGCATGAGCAACAGGTTGATTTTCAAAGCCAAGATGGAAGTTACCAAAACTAATATTTACTACAAATACACCTACAAGTACTGCAAGGTACCCAAAAATAAGAATAGATTTTTTGAACAAGAATAAATCGCGGAAGCCACCAACTGTACAAAGTTGGCTAAATTGAGCTAAGCCACCTACTACAAGGCCAGCGGCTAAAGAAATGAGCCATGGAGCATGCATAGCGCCAGGTCCTTTTTGGCTAAAGAAGATAAATGCTGGTGCTGTTACAACAAGGACGAGCAAACCGACTTGAATAGCAGGCATCATAGCAGATTCTAATTTGCTCAACGCATAGGTACGTTGCAAGGAATAGCCTCGTTTTAAGAAAATAGTACCGAATCCAATGCCCCCTGCAAAGCCGGCAATACCGAATAAGGCATTTAAATCACCACCGCCGAGACGCAAAATCATGCGAATTGGGCATCCAAGGAAGATCAACGCACCAATCATAACAAAAAAGCCGAGAATAAAACGAATAATTGGAGATGAACCACCTCTACTTTGGTGCTCGCCACGAATCATGGACAATACATAAGCCCCTAATATAAGACCGATAATTTCTGGACGAATGTACTGTACCGGTGCAGCGCGGTGCATACCAAGAGCACCTACAGTGTCGCGAATAAAGCAAGCAATACAAAAGCCCATATTTGCCGGATTGCCAGCTAGTACAAGGAAGCCTGCAATAGCGCCAATAATAAGGCCTGCAATAATTAAATTCCGTTTTTCATGAGACCCACTCATAATAAACTCCTTTCAAACTAACTACACTAAAACTATATGAGCGTATACTCCTACCCAATCAAGCATACTACTCATGATATAATAACCATAAATACATCTTGTTATTCATGGAGATTACCAATGAACTATATCTATTTAGATAATGCGAGCACCACGTTTCCTAAAGCGCCAAATGTGGCCAGTGCCATGGCGGACTATATAACGAACTGCGGTATAAACATCAACCGTGGTTCCTATTCTCTCGCCTATGATGTAGAGGATACGATCTATACAACGAGACAACGACTACATACCTTATTCAACAGTCATGATCCATCCCATGTCATATTTACACAAAATGTGACGATGAGCTTAAATATGGTCATCAAGGGCCTATTGAAAGCAGGTGATCATGTGCTCGTTAGCTCAATGGAGCACAACGCAGTTATGAGACCGCTCACACAACTACTAGATAAAGGCATTACCTTTGATAGTATCCCTTGTGACAGGATGGGCTCCATTCAACTTGAAAACATGGACAGTCTCATTCGTCCCAATACAGTGGCTATGATTATCAATCACGCGTCCAATGTGTGTGGCACCATTCAACCCCTCGAAGCAATCGGCGCCATCTGCAAGGCTCATAATCTACAATTTATTGTAGACGCAGCCCAAACGGCAGGTGTTATTCCCATCGATGTGAAAGCATATCATATTGATGCCCTTTGCTTTACAGGTCATAAAGGATTATTGGGACCTCAAGGTATTGGTGGCATTATATTGACCAAAGAAATGGCTAACCACTTAAACCCTCTTATCGCTGGTGGTACAGGCAGCTTCTCACATTTAGAAACGATGCCTACCCATATGCCCGACGCCTTTGAAGCAGGCACTTTAAATCTACCTGGCATCATAGGTCTTAACGAAGGTCTCGCCTACATCGAATCGGTCGGTATGGAGAATATCCACAACCATGAGCTAGCTTTGGCAAAAACCTTCCTTGAAGGATTGCAGGAAATAGAGCATATCAGCATCCTTGGCAAGCAAAATCTTCAAGATCGAACAGCCGTCGTATCCATCACCATTGATGGCATGGATGCAGCAAGCATTGCGTACGAACTAGAGTCTGCCTATCACATCATGACGCGCGTCGGACTTCATTGCGCTCCACGAGCACATCAAACCTTAGGTACCTATCCGGAGGGAACTGTACGCTTCTCCTTTGGCTATGCTAACACGCTTAAAGATGTAGAAGCTATACTATCGGCTCTAAATACGATTGTAAAGAGCTCTAAATAAAAGATATCTCTTTAAGGCTATATACCTTGAGTATATAGCCTTTTTCTTATACTTCACACAAACGACCGATAGCATCAGCTCTACATCGTTTACAGTGTGTCATTTGCGGCACATAGTGACCAATAAATTGTCGCATGTTATCGATTTCCTCTGAAGTTGGGCCTCGGTGATTTTCAAAGGCCGTATCATGAACAGGAATCATAGCAATACAGTTCATCAAATCGACGCCCCAAGCTTCTGCTTGTTTTGCGATAGCTGGCACATGGTCCATATTTACATCCGGCACGACTACGGTATTAATCTTAACAATAATGTTCTTTTCCTTTAGCTTTCGGATACTTTCAGCCTGACGCTCTAATAAAATACGGGCCCCATCGATTCCATTGTAGATATTACCCTCATAGCGAACCATGGAATATACATTTTTTGCAATCTCTGGATCAATAGCATTAGCCGTAATCGTTACATGCGTAATGCCTAAGTCAGCGATTTCATCAACATAATCAGGTACTGCCAAACCATTACTAGATAAGCAAAGCATGACATGAGGGAAATCATTTTTCACAAGACGGAAGGTTTCAAGTGTCTTGTCTGCATCACACATAGGGTCTCCAGGGCCTGCAATGCCCACTACAGAGATATCCTGACGCGCATCAAAGACCTTGCGCACAAAGGCAGCGGCCTCTTGTGGCGTATAAACATGCTGCGTCACGCCCGGTCTATTTTCATTCGCACAGTCGTACTTACGATTACAATAATTACATTGAATATTACAATTTGGCGCTACTGGTAAATGTAAACGCCCCCAATTAGCAGAAGCTTCCTTGTTGTAACAAGGATGATTTTGTAGGAAACTTTGTCCTTGAATTTCTTTCATAATTAACCTTTCCGGCCAAATCTAATAGCATCTTTATGGCAAACATGTAAGCAATCACCACAGTTGGTGCAATTCATTTCATTTGGTCGTGTTCCCATCTCACATACGCGCAAGCAAGCATCACAGTTATCGCAATCATTTGTTTTAAAAATTCTAAAAATAGAAATTTTGCGAAGCAACTCCATAACGCCCCCAAAAGGACATACAAAGCGGCACCAAGCGTTGGCGATAATAAGGGAACCCGCAATAATAGAAACGACCGTTATAGTACGAGCCGCCCAATACCATTCGGAGAACTGCATAGATAAAATGACAGCATTAAAATATTCATCGCTCGTCCGAATAGGGATCATAATGCGGGGATTACCAAATTTAAAATATACTACGAGTCCTAAAATGATAGTTACTACCATGCCGAGTTGAAGGAAACGCATATACTTTTTACGATTTCTTAAGGGCCCCATAGATATTTTTCCCAGCATTTGGTTAACCCAACCACTTGGACAGAACCAGCTACAGAAAGCACGTCCAAAGAGTACGACCATAATTGGCAAGATAATCCACCACGCATAAAAGTACGTCGTGATTCGCCCCCAGCAAGAAATCATAGAGCAACTTTCACAGTTCACAAAGGGAACAATGTAAGGGCAACGGAATACACCATAGTACACCCATTTTCCCATAATAAAAAGGAAAATAAACTGTACGATCCGACGCCAAAGCGTTAAATTCTTAGGAGCTTGTTTCCCAGATACACCAGAACTGACTTGAGTTCCACAGGTTGTAGATGACGGACATTGATTACACATCTTTTACACCAAACCTTTCTATCAAATCGAGACCTCTCGCACTATGAACGGATGTGAATCCGTGATTTTCTAAGATTTGTTGTCCTTCTTGGGACCGTGTAAATTCAATATAATCGGCAGCCAACGCACGGTCTTGTACATATTTCATCGTATTAATAGTGAAAGTGAGCGGTGCAGGTGGCACAAATTGTGCAGGTATGGAGAAGTACTCTATACGATCCTTAAACCGATCATGTGTGGTAAGGCGTTTTTCAATAATGGATACATCGGCTTTACCTTCTACGAGATCACACATCATAGAAATGACACAAGCGTTTTCAGCCATTAAGTTTTTCATGATACCATCGGTCAAACCAGATAATTTCATGATTCCCTTTACAGATGCGCTACCTGGTGGAGATGCGCCTAGCGGTAACATAACGCGTACACCAGGCTCGGCCATATCCTTCAAATCCCGAATCCCTGCTGGATTTCCCTTAGGTGTAACGATAACGTAATCCGTAAAACATAATGGTTCAAAAGCAATACTTACGCCTTTTTTCCGCATATTCTTCGCAAGATCTAAACCGCGAGCCCCAAAAACTTCTGTGCGACTCTTCTCAGCTAACAAGGATTTACCAATAGCCCCTGCAAAGGCACCAGTATATTGAATATTGTGCCCCGTGTGCATCGTATAAACTTGGTTTAAATCAAGGAATGCTTCCGACAAACCGCCACAGGTCCATACTTGTAATGAGTCAGACTGTGTTGGCTTGTAAGCGCCTCGTATAAACGACGGCACTGCGGATGCGGCTGCTAAAGCTAAAGCACCACCAATAAACTGGCGACGGGATATATCCTTTTTCAAAAATCCCATGTACTTACCACCTTTCACTGAACTTTACAGTACTAAGCATATACTCACATTATAGTATAAAAATTATAAGTTTCACTGATACTATGCATAAGTTTGCTTAATTTGTTTATATCGATTAGTCATATAAGTACTTTTTTAAAGGCATTATTATAAAATTTTAAGATATATTTCTATATCTATTTAATTGAATATTTATTGTATGCGATGAATGTGCTAATTTTTTTAGTTTAATGATACTAAAATCCTTCTATACCTTCAGTGCATAGCAAACAAGAATAATTGGCTCTATATTTTTAGGTGGTTCATCATTTGGGGCGGAGTCTTGATTAGCACGCTATTTGCGTTCAAAAAAACTTCCTTATCGTAATAACGTAATGTAGAGGGGGCTACATTTAGTTTTTTTTAATTTCGCCAATAGTATATTTCATAGTACCTCCTAATATATGTGTTATTTATATATGAATATAAAAACTGTAAATGTAAGCTCTATTGACTTAAACCTAACCTTAAGTTTTATACTATAAATATACTTGAAGTATAATATTAGTTATTTGGGGTCACTATCTTTATAATCTTTATACTATTCGATGTATAGCGTTTGTAGTTGAAGTAAATTAAATTTATCTTGAAAGGATTACTATGAACTTAATTGATGTAAAATCTCCAGCCGATTTAAAAGGCCTATCTATTTCTGAATTAACAGATTTAACAGCACAGGCTCGTCAAGCACTTATGACGAAGGTATCAGAGCACGGCGGTCATTGTGGTCCACCTATGGGCGTAGCTGAAATGATTATGGCCTTGCACTATGTATTTAATTCACCGGTAGATAAGATTGTATATGATGTGTCTCATCAGTCTTATGTGCACAAGATGGTTACAGGTCGTGCCTTAGCATTTTTGGACCATAATCATTATGATGATGTAACAGGCTATACAGATCCTACTGAAAGTGAACATGATTTCTTTAATATTGGTCATACCTCTACATCTATTTCATTAGCATCTGGTTTAGCGACAGCTCGTAATTTAAAAGGGGACTCTGAAAATATTATTGCTATTATTGGTGATGGTTCCTTATCTGGTGGGGAAGCCTATGAAGGTCTTGATTATGCAGCTACGTTAGATAGTAATATGATTATCATCGTCAACGATAATGACCAATCTATTGCAGAAAATCATGGCGGTTTATATGGTGGCCTTCGCGAATTGCGCGAGTCTAATGGTGAAAGTGCCAACAATATTTTCAAGGCTCTTGGTTTAGATTATCGTTTTGTAGCAAAGGGAAATGATTTAGAAACATTAATTGATGTGTTTAAGGATGTGAAAGACATTGACCATCCAATTGTGTTACATATTGTTACTCAAAAAGGTAAGGGCTATGCCATTGCAGAGCAAAATAAAGAAAAGTTCCACTGGACTATGCCATTTGACTTAGAAACAGGTAAGCTAAAAGCAAAAGATAATGGGCCAACGTATGTTGGTACGATTGCGAACTACTTGATGGAGCAAATCAAAGTAGATCCAACAGTGGTAGCTATTATTGCAGGTACACCCGGTGGCTTTGGGTTTACTCCAGAATGGCGTAAGGCTGCAGGAAAACAATATATTGACGTCGGTATTGCGGAGGAACATGCCATTGCTATGAGTTCTGGTATTGCTAAAAATGGCGGTAAACCAGTATTTAATGTGTATAGTACATTTTTACAACGTACTTATGACCAATTAGTACAAGATCTTTGCGTCAATAATAATAGTGCCGTTATTATGAATCACCAGGCCTCTGTATATGGCATGAACGATGTCACTCATTTGGGATTCTTTGATATACCTATGCTTACAAGCATTCCTAATTTGGTATACTTAGCACCTACCAATAATGAAGAGTTGTTGGCTATGACTGAGTATGCCGTGCATCAACATGAGCATCCGGTAGCAATTCGTGTTCCTGTTGGTGAGTTTATATCTACTGGTGTGGCTGATACGACGGATTATAGTGTCTTAAATAAATCTCAAGTGACTCGTCGTGGAGAACGCATTGCTTTATTAGGCTTAGGTAATTTCTATCATCTAGCTAATCAAGTAGCTGATGAATTGGCTAAAGATGGCATTAATGCAACTGTGGTAAATCCTAAATTTGCTTCTGGCCTAGATAAAGAACTACTAGAAGAGTTGAAAATAAATCATTCCGTAGTATTTACTTTGGAAGATGGTGTAGTAGAAGGCGGTTGGGGACAACGTGTAGCTAGTTTCTACGGACCGGTTAATATGCGTGTTAAAAACTATGGTATTGCTAAAGAATTCCATGATCGATATGATGCAAATGATTTATTATATGAAAATGGAGTATCTTTGGATCAAATTGTATCGGATGCAAAACAACTGTTATCCTTTTAATTTTATATAATTTTAATTAATTAAATTTTAGAATAAAAGCAGTAAACATCAATAATTATAGGGTGTTTTCTGCTTTTTTTTATAGCTTATAATTTATAAATATATAAAACTTGTTAAAAAAATATAGATTTTTTTCGAATAGGACTATAAAAATTAGATGAAGTATTATATAATAATATCTACAGTATGTATTACAGTAGAATAAAATTGTTGTTAATGTATGCGTTTAATGCCGTATTATACAATTAGTATTAATGATTAAGGGAGATTATAAGACGTTGAAAAAAGTATTAACCTTAACATTAGCCTTGGCCATCGTAGCCGGTGGCTATATGTTCGAGGCTAATGGGGCGGGAGAGCAGCCTTCTAAGCAGGCACCGTCGATATCTGAGATAAACATATATACGCCTAAAGAACTCAATGCACGTCAAAAAGACTTGGTTGAAATTGGTCGCTATACAGCGTCTGGAGATCAAGGTGCATTAAAGAGTACAATTGCTTCTGCTATCGAGCGAGGTACGTTGACGCCGCAAGAGGTGAGTATTGCAATTCGTCAGCTCTACTCTGCTGCTGGTTTGAAGCAAATGAATGCAGCTTTAGCTACATTCGATCAATTGCGTGAAGAGCGCCCTGAGTTTGGTGCTGATTACGAAAAAATGGTTCCTAAGCAAACAGGGCTTAGTGCTTTATTGGGGAATGGCACTAATGGGGCTGCTTTAACAAAGCAGAAGACTGAGGAAGCTAAGGAAGGGGTTCAATATAATACATTCCGTATGAAAAAACCTAAACCTCAAAATCGTAATCGTTCTCGTCTAGGTAAATTAGATCGTGAATTGGTAGCGGCAGCAGCATTAGGTACTCGAGTTGGTAAAAATAATCTATTCAGTGCATCTGAAAAGAGTTTATCCGAGCTTGGACTAAGTAAATATCAAATAGAAAATCTAGAAGCTATGATTTTTGAATAAAATATTGACCTACTTCTTCGGAAGTAGGTCTTTTTTATGTGGTAATGAGGGGAAATGTAATTGACGTTTAACTCCCCCTTTTCTATAATTAATAAGATAGGTATATGACCTGTAATAATACATATAAATTATAAATCAATGAAATAAATGTAAGGAGAAAGTATGCGCCTTCGTAGAAAACCGTGGATTGATGAAGCTATCCACGAATATGACTCTCATATCATTTTGTCTGGGCATGAAGAACATAAAGGCAAATGGCGTGAGTTATTTGCTCATCCAGAGCGTCCATTGTATATGGAACTTGGTACTGGGAAAGGCCGCTTTATTGCGGGCATGTCTGAAGCATATCCAGATGCTAACTTTGTAGGTTTCGAAGTACAGCTTGGCGTTATTTACTACGCAGCACAAAAAATCTTTGAAGGGGAACGGGATAATGCTAAGGTATGTCTCTTTGATATTGCAGGTATCGAAGAGGTTGTGGAACCTGGTGAAGTGGATCGCTTCTATATCAACTTCTGTGATCCATGGCCTAAGGCGAAACATGCAAAACGTCGCCTTACATACCACACATTCCTTGGCCGCTATGCTCGGCTTTTAAAAGATGGTGGTGAAGTACATTTCAAGACAGATAATGAAGGCTTATTTATGTTCTCTCTTGAAGAATTCAAAGAATGCGGCTGGGAGCTTAAAAATGTAACCTATGATTTACATAGTACAGATCTTCCAAACGTTAAAACTGAATATGAAGAGAAATTTAGCAAAAAAGGGCAACCTATTTTCCGCTTAGAAGCAATTAAGCCAAAAGTACAAAAGGAGGCTTAATATGGAAACACCGAATAAGGGGGATAGTCGGTGGGGCTCACTCTTAAAAAATGATCTACAAGGTATGTTGCTATCGGTACTACTTATTACTATTATAGGTAGCGTAAATATCTTTAGTGCAACTTATATTAGCTCTATCTATGAGAATACAAGCCTTTGGGGTTACTTTGGTAAACATATGGGCTTTCTCTTTTGGTCGATGGCCGTAGGTATAATATTATATCGCTATGATTATCGACAGTTGCAGAAGCCGCATATGCTGCAACGCATCATGTTTATCACATTAGCTGGTATGGTTTTAGTTTTGCTCATTGGTGCTGTTATTAATGGTGCACGTCGGTGGATTGTAATAGGTCCTGTATCTATACAGCCATCTGAGTTTGCTAAACTAGCTGCTCTCATATGGACTGCGGCTAAGCTGAGCACGATGCGGAAGTGGAGTGAGCGTCGCCATATTAGTTTTCTGAGAGATTGGAAAGGTTATTTTAAACAGCGAATACTTTATATCTTGCCATTATTAGTATGGCCTATAATATTTGCGGCCTTAACATTTAAGCAACCTGACATGGGTACAGCTGTATTAACTGTAGGATTCTCATTTCTTCTGATTTTTTTATCTGGTTTTGATGGGAAATTCTTTGGCGGTACCTTTGCTGTGGCGGGGCTCCTTGGCTTTGTTGCAGCTCGTTCATCGCCATACAGATGGGAACGTATTCTGTCTTGGTTTGACCCATGGCCTCATGCACAAGATATGGGTTACCAAACTGTACAAGGTTTATTAGCCGTTGGTTCTGGTGGCTTCTTTGGAGAAGGCTTTATGCAAGGTACATCCAAGTACTTTTACTTGCCTGAGGCACATACAGACTTTGCCTTTGCTGTATGGGCTCAAGAAATGGGCTTCCTTGGCGCTGTATTTGTTGTTATCTTGGTAGCAGCTTTCACCTACTATGGATTCCGTATTGCTAATAAGGCCCGTGATGATTTTGGTAGATGGCTAGCTATGGGCATTACACTGCTCATCAGTGGTCAGGCCTTGTTTAATATCGCCATGGTTTGCGGTATCATGCCTGTAACGGGGGTTCCATTGCCCTTTGTTAGTTATGGTGGTTCATCCTTGTTAATGAACTTCATGGCTGTTGGTTTATTAGCAAGTGTGGGACGTCGTAATGTAGAAGGTGTAAAACAAATTGGTACCGCTGAGGCGTTGCCATCGTTGCGCGAAGAAACGCAAAGTCGTTTTAAGCCAGCTGCTCCGAAGCGTCCTCAAAAAACGGAAATGCCTGGTCCATTCAGACCGAGAGAGACTAAAAAGCCTACCCGTAGACGACCTCGGTCTGAACGTTGATAGTTAACTTATGTAGTATAAGGTGAATATATTTAGTGTGGATTTATATAGCATCTCTTATGAGGTGCTGTATAAATGCAACATACTTGTATTGTGTGTGAGGAGAAAAGATGAAGGATTATATTGATATCCAAGAACGCCCGTCCTGGGGACGAATGTTGCCACTTAGTTTTCAACATTTATTCGCTATGTTTGGTTCTACTGTATTGGTTCCTTATTTACTGAACGTAGATCCAGCTACGGCATTATTTATGAATGGTATTGGTACATTACTATACTTATTTGTGTGTAAATTTAAAATTCCAGCTTACCTCGGTTCTAGCTTCGCCTTTATCGCTCCTGTAGCAGGTGTATTATCTGCAGGTCTTGGTTATGAAGCGGCAAAGGGAGCCTTTGTTGTTTTTGGTCTTTCCTTTGTGATGTTATCTATTCTCGTTCGTTATATTGGTACTCGTTGGATCGATAAGTTATTCCCTCCAGCAGCGATGGGGGCTATTGTAGCTATTATTGGTTTGGAATTAGCACCGGTAGCGATGAGCATGTCTGGCCTTATTGGCAATCAAGATTTAGGCATGAGCCACAGCCAAGCTATTTTTATCTCTATGTTTTCCTTAGTTGTTACCTTGCTTGGTACCGTTGTGTTTCGTGGGTTCTTAGCCGTTATTCCTGTGCTTATCGGTGTTGTTTCCGGTTATATTTTATCCGCTATTATGGGCGTTGTTGACTTCTCTGGTGTAGAAGCCGCTCCATGGTTCTCTTTGCCGCAATTCTACGGCATGCCTGTATTCGATATTAATGCAATCATCATGATTATGCCAGCTCTCTTCGTAGTATTTGCAGAGCACGTTGGTCACTTGGTTGTAACTAGTAACATCGTTGGTAAAGACTTGATGAAAGATCCAGGCTTACAACGTTCCTTGCTCGGTGATGGCCTTGCTAACATCCTTTCTGGTTTCTTCGGTGCTACACCAAATACGACATACGGTGAAAATATCGGCGTACTTGCTATCACTCGTTGCTTCAGCGTATGGGTAATCGGTGGCGCTGCAGTTCTAGCGATGATCATTTCCTTCGTAGGTAAGGTAGCAGCTCTAATCCATGCTATTCCGGTACCAGTTATGGGTGGCGTATCCATTCTCTTGTTCGGTATCATCGCAGCATCTGGTTTGCGCATGTTAGTAGAACGTAAAGTAGACTACACAAACCCTGTTAACATGATTCTTACATCTGTTATTCTTGTTGTAGGTCTTAGCGGTGCAGAACTTGCGGTAGGTCCTGTAGTATTAAAAGGTATGGGCCTTGCTACTGTAGTAGGTATGGCGATGAGTATTAGCTTGTTGATTCTTCAAAAAACAGGCGTTGGTAATGACCAATTGAAAAAAACTGAAGTATAATTCAAGTTGCTAGTGAGGCTACCATATAAATCTTTGCGTTTATAAGCCTAATTTGTTTTTACTTCTTATCATAAACGACTACTAGATCAGAATTATATCTGTCCCAGAAAATGGGGGCAGATTATCTGTGAAAGTAGTCGTTTTTAGTTAACTTATTTATTCTTTACACAATTACTCGTAAAGGAAAGTAATATGCCTTTATAATATTCCTATCATTTATTAATGATTACTTCGATGGACCTATGAGCTCTTCTTTATAAAATAGATTCATATATTAGTAATTATCTTTATAAATTATTTTTAATATTGTATAATGAGTATATAAGTTGTATAAAATTAATTATAGAGAGGAGGGCCCATGGAGTTTTTAATTTGGATGGCTATAGGGATTGCCTTGATGGCGGTAGAACTCGTTGTACCGGGTGGTATTTTAGGGCTCATCGGTTACTGTGCATTCCTTTGGGGCGTTTTTGTAGCTCTTGGAGAAGGTACGGAAGCGCTGTATGCAGTACTAGGATTAACGGCCTTGCTAATTGTCCTTGTTATCGTGTTCTTTAATCACTTTGAAAAGACTTGGATAGGCAAATTGTTTACCTTAGGGCAACGATCTACGACCAAGGCTGGCTATGTATCTAATGATGTATTAGAGGACTTAGCTGGTAAAGAAGGCGTAGCTCATACTACACTGCGCCCTGCAGGTATTGCTAAAATTGATGGTAATTTGGTAGATGTTGTAACTGAAGGGGACTTCATCGATGCCGGTTCACCGATTGTGGTGCTTCGTGTTGTAGGGGGCCGCAATATTGTTAGAAAGCGCGATTAAGCTTTCACCACATCGTCGTATATAATGGAGGTTATTATGGATGTAGGTATTTTAGTTTTGATTCCCATTCTACTGATAGGGATTATGGTGTTAATGTATGTTGTGCCATTAGGCCTTTGGGTATCTGCTCTTGCAGCGGGCGTTAATGTTGGTATCTTTACACTCGTAGGTATGCGTTTACGTCGTGTAAATCCATCCCAAATCGTAATGCCTTTGATTAAAGCTAATAAAGCGGGCCTTGATGTAAACGTAAATCAGCTAGAAGCGCATTACCTTGCAGGCGGTGACGTTGACCGCGTCGTAGATGCTTTGATCGCCGCTGAACGAGCATCTATTCCTTTGACATTTGAACGTTCTGCAGCTATCGACCTTGCAGGTCGCGATGTATTGGAAGCGGTACAAATGTCCGTTAATCCTAAAGTGATTGAAACACCAATTATCTCTGCAGTAGCAAAAAACGGTATCGAACTCAAGGTTCGTGCTCGTGTAACTGTACGTGCTAATATTGACCGCCTCGTTGGTGGTGCTGGTGAAGCTACTATTATCGCCCGTGTTGGTGAAGGTATCGTAACGACTGTAGGTTCCTCTGAAGAGCATACAGATGTACTAGAAAATCCAGATCATATCTCTCGTACTGTATTGGGCAAAGGTCTTGATGCGGGTACTGCATTCGAAATCTTGTCCATCGATATCGCTGACGTAGATGTGGGCCGTAACATTGGTGCTCAATTGCAAACTGACCAAGCGGAAGCGGATAAGAAAATCGCTCAAGCTCGTGCCGAAGAACGCCGTGCCATGGCTGTTGCTACAGAACAAGAAATGCGTGCTAAAACACAAGACATGCAAGCTAAGGTTGTGGAAGCACAAGCTGAAGTTCCTAAAGCATTGGCAGAAGCTTTCAGAAACGGTAATCTTGGCGTTATGGATTACTACAATATGAACAATATTATTGCAGACACTAAAATGCGTGAAAATTTAGCAGATAGTGAATAGGAGTAGCTATGGACTCTATTTTGTCTACAGTGCTATCCATCTTTTCGCATAACCCTATCATTATTTTAGGTATCATCGCCTATGTTGCTTTTTCTATTATAAGAGGTAAGAATACCGAAGAGTCTGATGAGTATGACAACTATGATAACTATGGAACTTCAAGTCAGACTTGGGAGGATATGGAGCGCGAATACGGTATCTCCATAGAACGCAAGGTTGAAGAACCTTCAGGTCAAGACTTGTTGTATGATAAGCAGGGGCGCTACGATTCTATTCCTAAAGTAGATGAGACATCATTTGAAAATCATCCAAAAGATGAGGTAGCTACAGCTACTGAACAAGATTTTGAGGTTTTACCTAAGAAACGCACTAGCAGCTCATCAAGCTATACAACGAGTATGCCGAATGCGTCAGATACGTCAAATACGACTGGCTTAGGTCGTGAGGCTGTTACAGAGACTCCTTTACATGAGCGATTAGCCGAGTTTAAACGAGATAAAGCCTCTAAAGAGGGGAGTGTCCTTGTTGAAAAGGTAGGTGTTACAACTGCTGCAGCTGTAACCTCGGCTCGCGGTCGTAAATCTAATCACGCTCTCAAAGAGGGGATGAAGTGGTCTATTATTTTAGGTAAGCCTAAAGCTCTTGAGCGGAGATATCGCTAGTCAGAATCAATATAATCATTGCGCTAGTAATTGGTTAGTACATAGATATATTGATGGTTTATGCCTGGATATTGTGATAGACACAAGAATTACACATATCGTATGTGGTGCATATAATTACATATTGAAAGAGGTTTCTATTGGTCACCTATGTGACTATTAGGAACCTCTTTTGTATTGTCTTTTTTTGATGGACCTTTCACAATAATAGGGAAGGGAGTTCGTCCATAAGGAAAGGTGATGTTATGTATCGTAATGTGCGCGTTATACCAAAACAGTTATTAGAACAATTATATGTAGAAAAGCAGTGGAGTGTTCGTGATGTGGCAGATTATTTTCAGTGTAGTGTGGATACGATTATGCGCCGTATGAAAGCGTATGGTATTGAGCGGCGGCCCCTTAAAAAGGAAATTAACATGGTTCACGTACAGGCCTTGTATGAGACTGGGAAGTGGTCCCTACATTCCTTGGCAAAGCGGTATGATGTGTCCATCACTACTATGGCAAGTCGAATGAGAGAATATGGTTTGGCTTGTCAGGAATCGAGTAAGAATGTATCTGTTGATGTAGTGCGCATTTGTAGGGCTTATAAAAGTGGGAATAGTACAGATGCTATTGCTCGAATGTATGGCGTATCTCGTTGGAAGGTTCACCATGTGTTGCGACATATGGGCGTTTGTATGAATCCTAAGGGTCGTAAGTCTCAACGAGTAGAGGAGATGGCCTATTTATATAGGCAGCACCATATGAGTACCGATGATATCGGTTTAGCCTATGGCATTCGTGGCTCTACGGTTTCAATGTATTTGCGCGAGCAAGGTATAGAGATACGGACCAATACTCTAAATTTAGACGAAAATAAGATTAAAAATCTCCGAGCTCAAGGGTATGGGGTGGCCAAGATTGCACAGGTCATGGGCTGTTCTTCCACCGCGGTACGAAAGCGACTAGCTATGAAAAAATATATCTCTCCTTGATGTAGTGTAGTAGATACTATATACTTAAATTTATACAATGATGGGAGGATTATTATGTTCGAAATTATTTCTGCTTTAATACCATTTTTATTACTGGGCTTAGCAGCTGCTGGACTATCTCGCGTATCTGGGGTGGCTTTATCTATGATTATAGTGCCTACTCTGTTGATTTGGGGTGCTACTGCTGTTGATGTAATTGCCTTTATGTTGCTCTTTGTAGTGTACAACAACTTTACTATGGAAACACAAGATGTTCGCTTGGATTATAAAGATCTTGTGTTATTCCCAAAATGGCGCTTGTGCATTCCCTTTATTTTGAGCATAGTTGCTGCATTCTTTGTGCCTGCAGCAGGTATTGCCATTTTTATGGCCTGCTTCGTATTAGAGTTGCTAGCCACTGTATATAAACGCATTCCTGAAAACAAACGACCTCGATTACACCGCGTCGTAGTAACATCTATCTTGAGTGCTGTAGTCACAGCGGTAGGTGCTTATGTAGGTCCTAAAATTCCTAGTGACTACTACTTTATCTGTGCGGGCTTGGCGATTTTAATCATTACAGGCTTTGCTTGGTACGCAGGCAATCATCGAGATGCCTTTAGAGGCTCTTGGGAAATTATTTGGGCTGACTTTAATCTATTCTTAGGTATGTTTGGTGTAGAGGCTTCTTACTATCCAGCTGCTCTTACCCGTTCCATTCCAAATCCTATGGATCGCATGATACCTATGATTACTGTAGTGGGTGGTTATGCAGGTCTCATGGTAGTATTTGGGAGCTACAATATTTTCTCTATTCCTTCTTTGATTACTGCTATCGGTGCTGCTATAGGTATTCGTCTCTTTGGCTTATATGAATTCCCTCGCAATGGCAGCTTCTCTTACTTGGCGATTGGCTTTGCCGTGGCTGCCGTAGTATGCTTGTACCTCGTATCTCCAACGCCAGTTGGTTTTGACCATATCAATACCTTGGTATCTCAGCCAATTGGTCAATAATGGGTGGTATGTGACATAGGTCATTTGTTATGGTGAAAGTTGAGTTCATAATAGATTGTGAAAGGAGTTGATACTCAGTGGCAGACGTAATTGAAACAAGACCGTTTCCGCCATTCTTGCCAAAGAATGCAACGGTTATGATGATGGGAACATTCCCACCAGCTTCTGAAAAACGATCTATGGAATTCCACTATCCTAACTTCCAAAACGATATGTGGCGCGTATACGGTATAGTATTCTTTGATGATAAGGATTACTTTAGAAAAGGTGAGGAAAAGGCCTTTGATGCAGATAAGATAAAAGCATTCTTATCTGAGATTGGCATTGCCTCTTGTCCTACCGTTTTAAAAGCTATTCGAGAAAAAGGGAATGCATCAGATGCGTTCCTAAAGGTTGTTGAACCTGTACCGCTCGCTGAAGTATTGGAACAAGTACCACAGTGCAAACATATTGGCACTACCGGTGGTAAGGCAACAGAAATATTGTTAAGCCTTTTACCGGAAAAGGTAAAATTACCTAAAACGGGCGAAACTATACCCTATGTATATAATGGTCGAGAACTAACATTGACACGATTACCATCAACATCGCGTGCGTATCCCTTGAGCCTTGCGAAAAAGGCAGAAGCCTATAAGAATTTCTTTAAGGCTTGTGGTTTAAAAACTAAATAGATTAAAACTAAATAGATTAAAACTGAATAGATCTAAGAATTACACCTTTAATGGTTGGCGTTGAGACTTTTGAACTCTCTGCTAACTGTTAAAGGTGTTTTTATTATCGTAAATTTATATGAGCTTCAAAAAATGGAAATAAATAGCAATAATATTGATTTATAAAGTATAATATAAAAAATATTTATGAGGTGTATAACATTTTAATTCTTGTTTTTTGAAATGAGAGGTCTATAATTAACCGTTGTCATATATTGGGTGACAATCATTTTAGAAAATGGAGTTGATATTATGGATAAGGCTAAAGATGCCTTATGGACAAAATCCTTTGTCCTCAATACTTTGATTAATTTCTTAGTATTTTTGATTTACTATTTATTGATCGTTATTATAGCCGTTGTAGCGAAGGATAACCTCCATGCTACAGCGAGTCAAGCTGGTTTAGCCGTCGGTATTTATATTATCGGTACCGTTGTGGCACGCTTGTTGGCGGGGCGGTTTATCAGTGTCTTAGGCTGTCGTAAAATGCTGTATTTAGGATTGTTGATTTATTTGATTTCCACAGCTATGTATTTCTACACACCTAGCTTGTTAATCCTCGATAGTGTTCGTTTCTTAAATGGCTTTGCTTATGGTATTACCTCTACTGCTACTGGTACTATTGTAGCTGCTATTATTCCTATGTCGCGCCGTGGGGAAGGGATTAACTATTATGGCTTATCTACATCCCTTGCTGCTGCAGTAGGCCCATTCTTAGGTATTTTAATGCTTCATAGTCTTGGCTATGACTTTATCATTGCATTCTGTGTTGCTCTTATTGTTATTTGTGGTATTGGCGCCCTAAATATGAAGTTTAAGGAACCTAAGCTAGATATTGATTCGGAAGCACATAAGGGAATTAGAATTTCCGATTATATTGAGCCGCGCATGAATTCCATTAGTCTTGTATCTATGCTTGTAGGCTTTGCATATTCTGGTGTTATCGGCTTCATGGCAGCGTACACAAAAGATTTAGATCTTGTTATGGCAGGGACATTCTTCTTCGTTGTGTATGCCGTAGTCATTACTATAACAAGACCATTACTTGGTATTCTCTTTGATATGAAAGGGGAAAACTTTGTTCTCTATCCTTGTTTTGTATCCTTAGCGCTTGGTATCTACTTATTATCCATCGCTCATTCCACATGGCTCGTGCTTTTGTCTGCTGTATTTGTTGGCCTTGGCTATGGTACATTCATGTCTAATGGTCAAGCGGTAACCGTTAAAATTGTACCAGTTCATCGTATTGGGGTTGCTACATCTACGTACTTCATCGCCTTAGATATAGGACTAGGCTTTGGTCCTTATATCTTGGGTGCTATTAAAGAGGTTGTAGGATATACGAGTATGTTCCATGTAACTGTTGTAGTAGCACTTCTAGCACTTGTTGTTTACTATTTGTTCTACGGTCGCTATGTAGGTACTGAAAAAGATCTTTCCTTGAAAGCTCGTGCTGAAGAAGAACGAATTAGAAATCGTAAAAATAACAGTCAGCTTGCATAGCAAGGAATCTGATACATACAATAAGTTCATTCTTAAAATAATTAAATGGATCAATTAAAATCAACAATGCTTAGGTAAATCACATAGATTTTTTGACTAAATTAAAAGGACTATACGACATAACTCGTATAGTCCTTTTGGCTATGGGTGTACCGAAATATTATTTCAGTATTCTTTTATTTTTCCATATTTACAATATTAACGATAACTTCAACGGCTTTTTTCATGTCATCGATACATGCGAATTCATGACGACCGTGTAGGTTTTCTACGCCAGTAAAGATATTTGGTGTAGGAATGCCCATAAAGGAGATTTTAGAGCCATCTGTACCGCCACGGATAGGATCACAAATCGGTGTAATGCCAGCTTTTTTCATCGCTGCTTTGGCTACGTTTACACATTCCATATTGTCTTTGATGACATCGTACATGTTGTAGTATTGGTCTTTTACAGATACTTCGCAGACTTCGCGACCATAAATTTCGTTTAATGTTTGACCTGCTTGTAAGAAGAATGCTTTTTTCGCTTCAAATAATTCTTTATCGTGGTCGCGGATGATGTAATTCATTTTACCAGTATCTACTTGGGTTTCCATGCTCATGAGCATGAAGAAACCTTGGCGTCCACATGTGTGTTCAGGGACGGCTGCACCTGGCAACAAAGCATCAAATTGCATAGCGAGTTTTGCACAGTTAATCATGATGCCTTTGGCAGTGCCTGTATGAACCGATACGCCTTTAAGGATAACGGTGCCGCTAGCGGCATTAAATGTTTCGTATTCAAGCTGACCGAGGCTTTCACCATCGATAGTGTAAGCATAGTCGACAGGGAATTGTTTAACATCAAAGTGGTCGGCGCCGGTACCGATTTCTTCGTCTGGACCAAAGGCGCACATGATTTTGCCGTGTTTGATTTCAGGGTGAGCTACGAGGTAGGCGAGGGCCTCCATAATTTCGCAGATACCAGCCTTGTCGTCACCGCCGAGTAGCGTTAAGCCATCAGTTACAACTAGCGATTTGCCGATATAGTTTTTTAAGTTTGGGAAATCGGCACGACGGGTAAAGATTTGATGTTCTTCGTTTAGGCAAATATCTCCACCATCATAATTTTCCACGATGCGAGGCTTGATATTTTCAGCATTGTAATCAGCTGTGTCCATATGGGCGATGAAACCGATAGCAGGTGCTTTTTCATCAGTATTAGCATTGAGTGTACCGATAACAAAACCGTTTTCACGATTGTAAATCACTTCGTCTAAGCCGATTGCTTTTAAATCGGGAACAAGTACGTTCGTTGCAAAATCTACTTGTGATTGCGTACTTGGAATAGTAGTGCTTTCCTCGTTAGACCGAGTATTTATGCTTGTGTAGCGTACAAAACGTTCAACCATTGATTCCATAATAAAGCCTCCTCGTAAGTAAATATACCTGTTATACAGAGCAGCATTTAATACTGTTACATAATAGAGATTCTTAATTTACTTTCATTGTAGAACAGGGCCGCTAAAAATGCAAAATAATTATTTATAGGGGAAGAGATATTTTATTCGCATAGTGCATAGAAAACCATTGAACCATGTATAGTACCATGTTAGTATAAAGGTGAATAGTTATACGTTTGTAGTTTTCTGTGAGGAGGTTTTACTATGTCGGACGAAACTCGTTCCATTCCGCCCGTAGAACCAGTTTTGGATCCTAAGAAGGATTACGTAGAGATTAACTCGTATGTAGTATTCTGGGGCCTATTCTATGCGGCAATTTTCACACTGGCTGTAGGATATCTATGTCTGAAAATAGGTCAAACTGTTGATGCTTTTGCGCCAGTATCTGTACTTGCTATGGGTACAGCGGTTATTTTGAAACGGCAAAATGCTTTTGCTGAAACGGTGCACATTCAGGCTATCGCTAGTTCCAGTACGAACACATTAGCAGGGGCTATGTTCTTCTTACCAGCCCTTTATATTTGGAATGTAACAGATGTATCTTTTGTGCAAATGGTGATTCCTATCATCCTCGGCGGTGTACTTGGTGTTTTATTATGCGTTATGTTCCGTCGTTACTTCGTTGAGGAAATGCACTATGTGTACCCGTTCCCAAGTGGTCGCGCAGCGGCTGAAGTTTTGATGAGTAATGAAGGTAGCAAAGCAAAACTTATGCTTGGTTCTGGTCTCATTGCTCTCGTATATGATTTTATTCTTAACAGCCTTGGTTGGTGGGAAGAGGTTATTCGTACTACTAGCTTTAAATGGGGCGCAGCTCTTGCTGATCAAACTAAATTGACTGCAGCTGTAGATACTGACGCGGCATTACTTGGTCTTGGTTACTTTACAGGCCTTCGCTATGCAGCGATTATTGCAGCAGGTTCCTTCTTCTCTTGGTTCGTTTGTATTCCAATCGTATACTATTTAGCACCTGAACATATTATGCAAATTGGGGGACAAGCAGTTCCATTAGCAGAGGCTCCCATTCGAAAGGTATTCCTTGATTATGTTCGTCATATTGGCATTGGTATGCTCGCTATGGCAGGTATCATTGGGCTTTTAAGCATGTCTAAGGTGGTAGGCAGCGTTGTAAAAAATGCAGTGCTTGATATTTTCAGTTCTAAATCTGTAGAGGTTAATTTACTTCGTACACAACGTGACATTCCTACATCTTGGATTGGTGCTGGTATCTTGTTATGTACAGTTCTATTCGCTGCATACTTCCACTTTATGTATGCTGAAAGCTTCACACAAACAATCGTTGCCTTCTTAATCGTTCTTATTATGTCCTTCCTATTATCTGTAGTAGGTATTAGTTCCATCGCCTATACAGGTACAGAACCAGTATCTGGCATGACAATCTTTATGATTATCATCTCCGCTGTATGCTTAACTGCTGTAGGTATGACTGGTAAAGTAGGTATGATTGCAGTCCTCATGATGGCTTCCTTTATTGGTACTACCATCGGTATGGCTGGTAACTTCATGTCTGAACTTAAAGTAGCACATATGACAGGGGCTACACCTAAGAAAATGGAACAATGGCAAATCGTTGGTACCATTCTTTCTGCAGTCCTTTCTGTAGGCGTTATGATCCTCTTAAACGACGCATATGGCTTCGTAGGGGACCATGCACTAAATGCTCCACAAGCGAACGCTATGGCTGCTATTATTGAACCTTTGATGACTGGTGGTAGTGCTCAATGGCCTCTATACATGGCTGGTGCATTATTTGCCATCATCTTGTGGATGGTAAAAGTTCCACCATTGGCATTTGCTTTGGGGACGTATTTACCAATGGAAATCAACACACCATTACTTATCGGTGGTTTGATTGCATACTTCGTACAAAATAGTACAAAAGATAAAGCGTTGGCAGATCTTCGCTTCTCCAAAGGCAGTACTATTGCCTCTGGTCTCGTAGCCGGTGGTGCTATTGGTTCCTTGTTCAGTGCTGTACTTCGTATTGCCGGTATTGATGTATTCGCTGAAGCTTGGGTTGAAACACCTGAAGCAACATACCTAAGTATCGTAATGTACTTGTTACTTTGCGTATTCTTGTACAAAGGCGCTATGTACGTAAAAACTAAAAAAGCGTAATAATTACCGCCTTTACCAAGTTTTATCTGTGCTTGGTGAAGGCGGTCTTTTTTATATAAGGAGAAAACTTTTTGATATAGCTTAAATCTATGTAAATTTAAAACCTATTTATATGGTTGGATTAATTGACCTAAAATATATCGAATGTTATCATAATACTATAATACCTTTAAAGGTATTATTTTTATTATGTTCATATATTGTAAGTATAGATATAATGATAGATTAAAGAGAACTCCTGTTTCTAAGTAAACAGGGTTAAGTAGGGGCAATTATGAAATTTAAGAAAATCGCAGCTCTGTTAGGAGCTTTTACCATTGCTAGCAGCTTGTTTATAGCTGGCTGTGGCAATACAAATAGTAGTCAAAAGACATGGCGCGTCGGTACTGATGCGACCTATGCACCATTTGGTTTTAAAGATAAAGATAGTGGTAAGTTAGCAGGTTTTGATATCGATATTATCAATGCTATTGCAAAAGAAGAGGGCATTGAAGCGGATATTCAAAACTTGAACTTTGATGCTCTGTTACCAGCATTGCAAAGTAATACTATTGATATTGCTATTTCAGATATGACCATTTCAGAAGAACGAGCAAAATCTGTAGATTTCAGTAAACCATACTATATTGCAGGTAATGGCCTCGTTGTTAATATAGATAACACGGATATTAATAGCTTTAAGGATCTAGAAGGCAAGCGCATAGGTGTATCTATTGGTTCTACTGGTGCAGAGATTGCTAGCAAGATTCAAAATGCTGATGTACGCCAGTTCAATAACATCGTTGATGCCTTTTTAGAACTACAAAATAAAGGCGTCGATGTAGTTATTAACGATACACCAGTAAACGAATATTATGTTAATGGTAAGGGCAAAGGTATCGCAAAAGTTACTGGAGAGGATTATGATGCGGCACCACTTGGTATTGCTGTGAAAAAAGGTAATACAGAGCTCCTTAATAAAATTAATGATGGTCTAGCTAAGATTAAGGCAAATGGCAAATATGCTGAGATTTATAAAAAATGGTTTGGTAAAGAACCACCAGCAGAGATGTTAAAATAGTTTGTACATAGTACCAAAGCGTATTATTTGATATAATACGCTTGGTAAGCCTCAAGTTGTAAGAGGCACGTATAGAATGGGTGATATGATGGCTAAACGAAGTGCATTTTTAGATATTATTAAGGATAAGGGCGCCCTCGTCTTAGATGGGGCTTTAGGGACTGAATTAGAGCGTTATGGTTGTAATATTCAGCATAAGCTGTGGTCTGCAAAAGTTCTTATGGAACAGCCTGATGTTATCAAAAAAATACACATTTCGTACTTAGCTGTTGGAGCAGACATCATTCAAAGTTCTGGTTATCAAGCTACTGTAGCGGGTTTTAAAGGCTTAGGCTATGGTACAGAAGAGGCGATAGAACTCGTTAAATTATCGGTTCGCTTAGCCGTTCAAGCTCGTAATGAGTTCTTAGAGGCAAAAGCGAATGGAGCACTTACGTTACGGGGCATCACCCTAGGTGAAGAGACTCCAGACGGAGTTAAGTATTTTTCCGAAGGTGCATTGCCTAAACCGTTGGTGGCAGCCTCTGTAGGTCCTTATGGGGCTTTCTTGGCTGACGGATCTGAATACCGTGGATATCCTGATGTACAAACAGAATACCTTGAGGTGTTCCATATCCCTCGGTTAGCATTGTTCGCGGAAGAGAATCCAGATATATTATCCTTTGAGACGATACCATCGTATGATGAGGCCATTGCTATTGCTCGTGCTATGTCCGATCCCTTTACATCAAAAGGTATTCCGGCGTGGATTGCCTTTGCTTGTAAGGATGGTCATCATGTAGCTAGTGGGGAAACGATTATTAAATGCGCTGAAATGATTGATAAGGTTCGTCCTATAACAGGTATTGGTATCAATTGTACTAAACCTGAATATGTAGAGTCCTTGATTAAGGATATTCGTACCGTTACGAACAAGCCTATTGCGGTATATCCAAATCTTGGTGAAAGCTATGATAGTAAAACTAAGACTTGGTATGGCGATTCAGCATCCTTTGTAGACTACGTAGATATATGGCGTAAGGCGGGAGCTGAAATTATTGGTGGCTGCTGCAGAACGACACCTGAAATCATCGGTGATATTGCAAAGAAAATTCATAACTAAGTGAGACTAGAAAAGGCTATTCGAAGTATCTTCGAATAGCCTTTTGGAATATTAAAAAAGCAGTGCCTAAGCACTGCTTTTACTATGGCGGAGAGACAGGGATTTGAACCCTGGGTACGGGATAACCGCACACATGATTTCCAATCATGCTCCTTCAGCCGCTCGGACACCTCTCCATGTATTCTGTTGTGTAACAGGTACTTGTATAGTATATGAAAAAGTTAGATTTATGTCAAGCAAAAAATAGTGAAAATCTTGTACTTTTATAAGACTTTTAAAATACTATAGGTAATTGAAATGAAGACCTTCTAGAATGAGAGTTCCATAAGGAATCAATGTTCTATTATTAGAGGAAGAAAGAAAAAGCCGCCTATGATGGCGGCTTTGTTATTCAATTATAATACTTCTTTGATTTCAGCGGCATCGATGGATGCTTTGATATCGTCTGCCATTTTTTCGATTTTAGGAAGATCTTCTTCTTTTAAAGAGGATTTGATATCAAGTGGTTCGGATACGATTTCAATATCTTTGAAGTCGTTTTCAAAGTGAGTAACCATTGTTTTCATTGCAGCAGATGCCCAAGAGTGGTTACCGATGATAGATACCTTGTGGTTTTGGAAGTTAAGAGCTTTTAACTCATGAATGAAGTTTTCCATTGTAAGGTATAGGTTTAGATTGTATGTAGGCGCAATTGTTACCAAGTTAGTGTATTTCCAAGCATCAGCGATGATGTAGGACGCATTAGTTTTGGAAACATCATAGATTTTGATATCTGTAACACCGCGTTTGGATAATTGTTTAGCCAATTGTTGTGCGATAGCACGAGTGTTACCGTACATAGAACCAAAGGCGATTACAACACCTTTTTTCTCAGCAGTATAGCTGGACCAGTGCAAGTATTTGTGCAAGATATAATCGATAGTTTCAGGTGTACGCCAGATTGGACCATGAAGTGGAGCAATGCGTTTGATTTCAAGACCAGAAACTTTGCGAATTGCATTTTGTACTTGAGGACCGTATTTACCAACGATATTTGTGTAGTAACGACGAGCTTCTTCTTCGTATGTAGCAATGAAATCAGTTTGGTCCGCAAAGATATTGCCGTTAACTGTACCAAATGTACCAAAAGCATCTGCAGAGAACAAAGTACCTGTAGATTTTTCATAAGTACAAGTTACTTCTGGCCAGTGAACCATTGGCATAGTGTAGGAAACAAGGGTATGTTTACCAAGGCAAATTTCGTCGCCTTCTTTTACAGTGTAATATTGGTCAGGTTTTGGAGAATTGTAGAATTGCTCGAACATGCGGAATGTTGTAGCATTACCTACCATTTTACAGTTTGGATAGCGTTCCAATGTTTCCAACAATGTTTGGCAATGATCTGGTTCCATATGGTTAACGATGATGTAATCAAGATCACGACCGTTCAATAGGTAAGTCAAGTTATCAAAGTATTCTTCGCGAATTTCAGCATCTACAGAGTCAACAACACAAGTTTTTTCATCATCGATGAAATAGCTATTATAGCTAACACCATTTGGAATAGGGAATAAGTTTTCGAAACGTTCAGTAGTCCAGTCATTACTACCAATCCAGTAGATATTATGGGTCATTTTCTGAGCACAATGCATAATAAAATCCTTTCTTAACTCACTTACGTATATGTATAGATTTAAATAAAATTACTTTGTTAAATATGTCATCAACTTATAATACTAATATTTACGAAAAAAATCAATATGGAAAAGCCCACTCCTAGGAGTAGGCTTTCACATACAAGAATGGTAACTAATTACTTAAAGTATTTTACACCAGATGTAAAGATTGGCATTTCTAATTGGCCAGGAATATTTTTACTAATACCTGCACCGCACCGTTCGGAATGAGCCATCTTGCCGAATACGCGACCATCTGGACTATAAATACCTTCGATAGCAGCGACGGATTGGTTTGGATTGAAGTGGCTATCCATGGAGGCGATACCGTCAAAGTCAACATATTGTGTAGCGATTTGACCAGTTTTATTGAACTCTAACACTTGTTGAGGCGAAGCAATGAAGCGACCTTCACCATGAGAAATTGGCACAGTGTAGATTTCGCCTGCTTTAGCATCACTCATCCAAGGGGATTTAGTAGAAATAACTTTTGTATTGACCATGCGAGACAAGTGACGACCAATTGTATTGTACGTCAATGTAGGATGATCTGCACTCAACGTTTCGATGTGGCCAGCAGGTAATAAACCTAATTTGATAAGCGCTTGGAAACCATTACAAATACCAAGAACTAGACCATCTTGTTTGTACAAGAGATTTTCTAGGCCTTCTGCAAGGTATGGATTGCGGAAGAGGGTAGCCATGAACTTACCAGAACCATCTGGTTCATCACCAGCACTGAATCCACCTGGGAACATAAGAATTTGAGACTCTGCTAATTTAGCTTTGATTACGTCAATGGATTCTTTTAATTGTTCTGGTGTTTGATTACGAATGACTACGATATCTGTTTCTGCACCGGCACGTTCAAAGGCACGAGCAGAATCAAATTCGCAGTTTGTACCAGGGAATACAGGAATGAGAACTTTAGGTTTAGCGCCTAAGGATGTACTACGAGGTTTAGCGTGTTGATCATGAATGTACGCTACTGCTTCACCAGAACCATTTGGTGCATGCATAGGGAAGATATCATTGAGTGGAGCTTCATAAGCTGCTTGGATTTCTTTAAGAGATACGGATTGATCGGACCATTCAATAACAGGGGTTGCTTGTGTTACACCAATTACTTTTAGGCCTGGTAATTCTAAGAGATAGTTAACAGCTTTAATATCTACCTCTACGATAAATGCGCCAAGAGCTGGTTGGAAGATTGCTCGTTCAGCATATTTGTCAAATTTAACACCAATATTGTTGCCAAGAGCCATTTTTGTTACTGCTTCAGGAATACCACCTTGATCAACTACATAGGCGGAATACACACGACCTTTTTCAATTTGTTCTTGTAATGTATCGCAAATTTCTTTGAAACGATCCCAATCAGGAGTGTCGTTATATGTACGAGGTACATCAAAGAATACGAGACGGTGGTCTATGCCTTTAAGGTCTTGGCTTACGATATTATCTACATGGGCTGTACCAACTGCAAAAGATACGAGAGTAGGCGGAACTGTTAGGTCCATAAATGTGCCACTCATAGAATCTTTGCCACCGATAGCGCCAATTTCAAGTTCTTTTTGTGCTTTATAAGCGCC
This sequence comes from uncultured Veillonella sp., assembly GCF_963543145.1. Classification (GTDB taxonomy): domain Bacteria; phylum Bacillota; class Negativicutes; order Veillonellales; family Veillonellaceae; genus Veillonella. The sequence continues at coordinate 28,994 of NZ_CAUTZP010000010.1, forward strand.
GAGAAGGGCTGCCACAGGTTTGCCCCAAGATTCTTTTGTGTTAAGGCGTTCAAAGTATTCTTGTAAGGTTAAGTACGCATCTTCACGACGGCCGCCGAGCGCTACTAATTTAGCGACAGATAAAAGTACAGCATATTGTGCGCCATGGTATGGGCTCCAGTCAGATAACTCAGGTACAAAGCCGTGAGTCATGATGCTAGCAGTGGTAGTTTGACCGTTTAGAACTGGTAACTTGGCTACCATGCCTTGAGTCGGTGTTTTTTGGAATTTGCCACCAAATGGCATGAGCACAGTATTAGCGCCAACAGTACTGTCAAAGCGTTCTGCTAAGCCTTGTTGGGAAGCAGTGTTTAAATCTGATACAGCAGCGAGCCACTTTTCTTTGAAGTTATCTGCACTAGCAGAGCCGCGTAAGAAGTAAGAACGATCCGCCGGAGCTTTTACAATAACCTCTTGTTGTTGGCTGGCGCCGTTTGTATTTAAGAAGTCACGGCTGATGTCGACGATAGTTTTGCCATTCCAGTTCATGATGAGACGATTTGTATCAGTCACATCTGCTACAACTGTACATTCTAAGTTTTCTTCATCGCAATAAGCTTTGAATGTATCTACATCAGAAGCAGCAATAACACAAGCCATGCGCTCTTGAGATTCAGAGATGGCTAGTTCTGTACCATCAAGGCCAGCGTATTTTTTAGGAACTAAATCAAGGTTGATAGTTACACCGTCTGTTAATTCACCGATGGCAACGGACACACCGCCAGCACCAAAGTCATTACAACGTTTGATAAGGGTAGTTACTTCACCGCGACGGAAGAGGCGTTGGATTTTACGTTCTGTGAGAGGGTTGCCTTTTTGTACCTCAGCCCCACATGTGGAAAGGGATTCTACGGTGTGCTCTTTAGAGGAACCGGTAGCACCACCACAGCCATCGCGCCCAGTTTTGCCACCTAATAATACCACAACATCCCCAGCAACAGGCGTTTCACGGCGTACTTGATTACGTGGAGCCGCACCGATAACGGCACCGATTTCCATGCGTTTTGCTACGTAACCAGGATGGTAATATTCTTTTACTTCCCCTGTAGCAAGACCGATTTGGTTGCCGTAAGAGGAATAGCCACGAGCTGCTTCTTGAGTGATTTTCTTTTGCGGTAATTTACCTTCTAATGTATCTTCAAGGCTAGTATGAGGATCGCCAGAGCCAGTAATGCGCATTGCTTGGTATACATAAGCACGGCCACTCAATGGATCGCGGATACAGCCACCTAAGCATGTAGCAGCGCCGCCGAATGGTTCGATTTCAGTCGGATGGTTATGGGTTTCATTTTTGAATAATAATAACCATTCCTCTGTTTCACCGTTTACATCTACAGGAACGATGATAGTACATGCATTGATTTCATCGGATTCATCGAGGTTTGTTAAACCGCCAGCATGACGCAATTCTTTTACAGCTAATGTAGCCATGTCCATGAGGGAACGTGCTTTTTTCTTAGTTGTATAGAGCTCAGCACGACCTTCCATGTATTCTTCGAGGGCTTCTTCAATAGGGCCTGTGAAGCGACTAGCTTCGATGGATATATCCGTTAACTCAGTCATAAATGTGGTGTGGCGGCAGTGGTCGGACCAATATGTATCGAAGAGGCGAATTTCTGTAATCGTAGGATCGCGGTGTTCTATCTCTGCATATTGTTGTCTAATCATTTGAAGATCCGCCAATGTCATAGCGAGACCATAATTTTTGATGAGTTCTTCTAACTCAACATCGGTCATTGTCGTAAAGCCATTGATGGTTGCTACTGGTTTTGGCTCCTCTAAATCAAGGGCCAAGGTGTTAGGCAATTCAAGGCTAGCTTCACGAGAATCAACAGGGTTAATGTAGTACGCTTTGATGGCAGCTTCTTGTTCTTTTGTGAAAGTGCCTTCAATCGCGAATACGCGAGCACATCGGACGATGTGACCAGACGTGAGTGTGAGCATGGAAATGCATTGCTCTGCGCTGTCGGCGCGTTGATCATATTGACCTGGTACGTATTCAACAGCAAATACGAAACCTTGCAAAGCTGGAATTTCATCTAACACTGTATCCACAGGAGGTTCGGAGAAAATTAGATTTTTTGCAGATTCTAAATCTTTTGCATCTAAATGTTCAATATCATATCGTTCATAAATGGTAATACCTGTAACAGGCATAGATAACTCCTGTTGTAAGGTATGTAACATGCGTTGTGCTTCTTGGTTGAAAGATTCTCGTTTTGTTACGAATAATCGTTGTATAGCCATTGTAGCCTCCTGTAATGTATATAATTCCCTATGGAATATTGACAAATTAAGTATAGTCGGTCTAGACTTATAAGTAAAGATAATCTTACTTATGAAAAGATTAGAAATACTAATAAATATGAAAAATTCATGAAGGTCATAAGACCTAATATTCATGAAGTTTTCTACATATTCATTATATATTGAGAGTTCATCGTTATAATATAATAAATGATATGTATAGTTAAAAGTAAGACGTTACTATTAGTATATAACAGAGGTGAATAAAATGGCAGTATCTGCAGATTTATATAGAACCTTTTTAGGGGTAGGCTTATATTTATCCTTTTCTCGTGCCGCAAAAGAACTAGGTGTGTCTCAATCCGCCATCAGTCAAAGCATTAAACAATTAGAAGGGGAACTCAATATGCCTCTTTTCGTGCGCACTACTAAATCTGTAGGGTTCACGCCAGAAGGAAAAGAATTGTTTGATACGGTAGCTAAAGCGTTCTCCATTCTTGATAATGGGGTGACTCAATTACAAGAACGTGTTAGCCAAGCTTATGAAAGTTTGAATTTGGCTGCTACAGATACATTATGTCGCCATTTCTTATTGCCCTATTTCCATAAATGGCAATTGCAAGAAAGTGAAATCGGTCTCCATATTATCAACCGCCCATCTCCTGATTGCGTAGAGTTAGTACTTAACAAAGAGGCGCAATTAGCGGTGGTTAATGATTATGAAGGTTTGCGTGATAATCCACAATTAGAAGTGACTACGCTTGCTACGATTCAAGACGTCTTCGTTGGGGGGCCTGACTATAAAGGGGCAGGGTTCTTTGATCAAGGTCGTCTGCTTAATGAGCCTATTTTATTATTACATAAGGGCTCCGCAAGTCGTACTTTCTTCGATGAAGTTACACATGGTGCATGTCGTAAGCCTCGTTTTGAATTGGGTAGCGTTGATGTATTGCTAGACCTTGTGGAAATCAATATGGGGATTTCCATGTTGCCTAATCACGTGGTGCAACAAAAGATGCAAGAAGGGACTATCGTTCGTATCGACACAGATATTCCTGTACCGACTCGCGATATTGTACTTGTACGCTCTCGTTTGGTACCTCAGTCTGAAGGGGCTGCGCGATTTACATCTTTACTTGTGAATCGTGAAAGCACACGCGATAAAATTCTGTAATTATAAAGCACACTTTATGAATTTTCATAAAGTGTGCTTTTTTATATTTTTGGCTATGTCTTTGTGTGCTATATTATATAGTTATAGAGCTGTTAAATCTCGTGATTTAAAATAGGAAGTTGTTAAGACTTACTTGAGATAAATTTACAAGCTGTCTAATGCGATTTTTGCTAGCCGCATTATAAGACTTTTGCCACATATAGGTTGACCCTAAGGGGCTATTTACGTTAAAATTTAAAGATAGTTATGCGGAGGTATAAGCACATGGAATTATTAAAAAAGCGCATTCGTGAAGAGGGGGTTGTCCTCAATAATCGCGTGCTAAAAGTAGATGGCTTCTTGAACCATCAAATCGATCCACAATTGTTTAAAGCAATTGGTAAAGAAATCGCGGATCGTTACCGTGATGCCGGTGTGCAACGTATTGTTACTATTGAAGCATCTGGTATTGCGTTGGCATTGATGGCCGCTCTTGAGCTCGACGTGCCTTTGGTATTTGCACGTAAGAAAAAATCTATCCTTATGGTAGATGATGTATATCATAGTGTTGTGTACTCTTATACAAAAGAAGAAAACTACGATATTACTATCTCCAAAAAATTCTTGCCAGCTGGTGAAAAAGTATTGATTATCGATGACTTCTTGGCATCCGGCGAAGCAGCTATGGGCCTTGCTAAATTGGTTCAAGATGCAGGTGATACAGTAGTAGGTATGGCCATTGCTATTGAAAAATCCTTCCAACCTGGTCGTGAACGCCTTGAAAATGCAGGCTACCGTGTTGAGTCTTTAGTTCGTATTAAAGAATTTAAAGATAATGGATGTGTATTTATCGAAGACTAATTGTCTGATTATTTGTAGAGGGCATTATGAATCAAAAAGCAGAAAAATTTGACTTACTTGTTGCTGATCTGAATAAGGGTGGCAACTCTTGGTTTACAAAGGAAGAAATGACAGACGACCTTCATACTGTTGTGTACCACGGCCGTTTGGATGTTCATAATCATAGTTTGCCTGTGTTCATCGTTGTGGATGATTCTGCATTCTCCTATGCACGTATAGCTATCACAACTACATCTATTGATGAAAAAGTAATTCCTGCTGTATTAAAAGAGCTCAACACATTAAACCAAGATTACAAAGTATCCAAATATTATGTAAGCACTGAAGATAACAATATCTACATGGACGTATCTGTTCCTGCCTTGACTGAACAATTCGATCCTACTGTAGTAGTAAATCTTTTGCTTGAAGTAGTTCAACCACATTTAGATGCTGTACATAAAGGCATTCTTAAAGTAGCTGGTTTAGCTTAATAGAGGTTGTTATGAATCCTAAAGCATTATTATTTGATAAGTTTTTGAAAGAAGAAGAGATTACATCCTTTGAACGCAAGGACTTTGATGATGAGGACGGCACTGTCGTATATCGCTCTTACATCAAATCTCCGTTGTGGGATATGCCTTTATTCGTTATTCTTGATAACAGTATTTATAGTGTCATTCGTTTAGTGTTAGGCCCTGACAAGGTAACAGCACAAAACATGGCTGCCTTAAATGCGTTGATCAATCGCGATAATGCGACTTACAAAAACTATAAACTCTATATTGATGAACAAGACTCTAGTCTATATTTAGACTGCGTATACATGTGTGGTGACGATGCCTTTGAACCTGCATTAATGTATGCGTTGATGTCATCTATCGTAGATTACATCCCTGAATCTGTAGGGGAATTAAAAGCTGCTTTTGAAAGTAGTACTCACTAACTAATAGTAACTACAAATTAAGCGGTCTAATGTTCGGAAACATAAAAAGAGGATAACCTGTTATTACATAGGTTATCCTTTTTTTGTTTTATTTCAATAGGTCCTGTTAATAGCGATTAGTATGATAAAACTCAGTTTAGATTAATAGAAGATAATTATTTTGCTGGTAAAACATCTATTTTGAAATACATCTATATAATAAAATAGAAATTCTTCGTTAAGTTCGGAATGTATCGAATAATAAATATAATTAATGAAAAATAATTCGAAAATAGTGTTGATTTTGTACATATTAGGTGTTACAATTTGTGTACAAGAAGGAGGTAGCACCGTGAACTATGCAAATCAACAAACTCAAGGCAAGTCTACGGAGGCTATTTGTGCGCATTTTTCCCAGTCTATTTAGGCTGGGCTTTTTTATTAGGAGGATCTATGAAGGTCGGTATTATCATGGGCAGCAAGTCTGACCTAGACACAATGAAAAAGGCATCTGCCGTACTTGATGAATTTAACATCCCTTATGAAATGGTTATCGCTTCTGCACATCGTACGCCAGAGGCTGTAAAGGATTTTGTTACACGACTGGAAGATGAAGGGGCTATCGCTTTTATCGCTGGTGCTGGTGCAGCGGCCCACTTACCAGGTGTAGTAGCGAGCTTCACTACATTGCCTGTTATCGGTATTCCTCTTAATGCAACGGCATTGAAGGGCATTGACTCTTTACTTGCTATCGTTCAAATGCCATCTGGCATGCCTGTAGCAACTATGGCTGTAGACGGTGCTAAAAATGCAGCACTCTTTGCAGTACAAATTGGAGCAGCTTTCAACAAAGAATTAAAAGAACAATATGTACAGTATCGCAAAGATATGGCTGAAAAAGTCTTAGCAGATAATGCAGAACTACAAGGTGCCATTAAATTATAATCGTCTAAATCATCATTTATACGTTCTCGAATAGAAAAGAGTAAAAGGAGAAATATCATGGCTAACATCGACTTAGAAAAATTAACATTGTTGTACGAAGGTAAAGCAAAACAAGTGTATCAAACAGATAATAAAGATGAGTACATTGTTCATTACAAAGATGATGCTACTGCATTTAATGGTGAAAAACATGATACTATCCTTGGCAAAGGCGTATTGAATAATAAAATTTCTTCTTTCTTCTTTGAATTGTTGAAAAAAGAAGGGGTACCAACTCACTTTGTTCGCCGTGAAGATGATCGTAATCAAACAGTACTTACTTTAAATATTATTCCTTTAGAAGTTATCGTTCGTAACATTGCAGCAGGCTCCATGGCTAAACGCTTTGGTATTGAAGAAGGTACACCTCTTAAACATCCAATCCTTGAATTCTGCTACAAAAATGATGAACTAGGCGATCCATTTGCTAATGAATCCCAAATCACAGCACTTGGCTGGGCTACTCAAGAACAACTTGATGTCATCTCTACAATCACTTTAAAAGTAAACGATATTTTGAAAAAATTCTTAGCCACAAAAAATGTAACCCTAGTAGACTTTAAATTAGAATTTGGTACACACAATGGTGAAGTCTTATTAGGTGATGAAATTTCTCCTGATACATGCCGTTTCTGGGATGCTACAACAGGTGAAAAACTCGACAAAGACCGTTTCCGCCGAGACCTTGGCAACATTGAAGAAGCGTACAAAGAAATGTTATTCCGTCTTACTGGCGAACGCGCCTAAGGGGGCACAATGAACTACGATCCTGTTTTTGATAAATGGCATGAAGAGTGTGGTGTATTCGGTGTCTATGATAGAACCGTTGATGTAGCACGCTATGTATATTGGGGCCTCTTTGCGCTCCAACACCGTGGACAAGAAAGCGCGGGCATTGCCGTTACAGATGGTCATGATGTAGAACTAAAAAAGGGCATGGGTCTGTTGACTGAGGCTATCAAAGAATTACCATCTTTGCCTAGCTATATGGGGACTGGTCATGTACGGTACTCCACAACAGGGTCCAATAATCCACGCAATATTCAACCTTTAGTAATTCACTATCAAGGGGGGCAAATTGCAGTAGCTCACAACGGTAATCTGACGAATGCTTTGGCTGTTCGTAAACGCCTTGAAGCAGATGGGTCCATTTTTCAAACGACTATGGATTCCGAGGTTATTGTAAACCTTATTGCCCGCTCTAAAGCAGAAACTCAGGAAGAACGAATTGCTGATGCAGCACGTCAAATTGAAGGGGCCTTTTCTCTCGTTATTACTACGAACGACTCCTTGGTTGGTGTGCGTGATCCGCAAGGCTTTAGACCTCTTTGTTTAGGTAAAACGGCTAATGGCTATGTCCTTTCTAGTGAAAGCTGTGCTTTTGATGCGATTAAGGCTGAGTTCATTCGCCATATAGATCCAGGTGAAATGGTTATCATCGATGACTCAGGCGTACGTAGCACCATTTATGCGGAACCAGAAAAAATCGACAAAAAGCTTTGCGTCTTTGAATATATCTATTTTGCTCGTGGCGATAGCCATATCGATGGTCAATCGGTATATCAATCTCGCCTTAATATGGGCCGAGAATTATATAACGAAACAAAGTATGATGCGGATATTGTTATGTCCATTCCTGACTCAGGTACAACGGCTGCACTAGGTTATGCCCGTGCATCAGGGATTCCTTTTGCAGAAGGTCTTGTTAAAAACCGTTATAGTGGTCGTACTTTTATCAAACCAAACCAAGAGGAACGGGAATTGGCTGTTCGCATGAAGCTTAATGCATTGCCTCACATTGTAGGGGGAAAACGGATTGTCCTTATCGATGACTCTATCGTGCGCGGTACTACGAGTGGTATTATCGTTAAAATGCTAAAGGAAGCGGGCGCTAAAGAGGTTTATATGTGTGTAAGTTCTCCGGCGATTGAGTATTCTTGTCACTATGGTATTGATACATCGGTACGTAAAGAGCTTATCGCTGCGACACATACAGTAGATGAAATTAAAGACTATATTCATGCCGATAAATTACATTATTTATCTCGTGAAGGATTATGTCGTGCTATATCTGATGTAGAAGCAAATGATTTATGTTTTGCTTGCTTTAATGGTAATTACAGTGTAGAGGTTCCTGCGGAACAAGAGAAAGGGGTCAAATATGTGCTCGAATAAAACTAGTTTAACCTATCGGGATGCAGGCGTTGATATCGATGCAGGCAATCGTGCCGTCGAATTGATGAAAGCTTCTGTAAAACGCACCTATACCCCTGGTGTTGTTGGCGATTTAGGTGGTTTTGGAGGTCTCTATTCCTTAGCGGGTCATGCTATGTCGGACCCTATGCTCGTATCTGGTACGGATGGGGTGGGCACTAAATTGCGTCTCGCTATCATGATGGATAAACATGATACGATTGGTCAAGACTGCGTAGCCATGAGTGTTAACGATATTCTTGTGCAAGGGGCGACACCTCTATTTTTCCTAGACTATATTGCAGTAGGCAAGTTGGATCCTGTGAAAGTAGCAGACATCGTGCGCGGTGTGGCTGAGGCTTGTGAAGAATCTGGATGCGCTTTGTTAGGCGGAGAAACTGCTGAAATGGCAGGTTTTTATGATAATAATGACTACGACGTAGCGGGCTTTGCAGTGGGGATTGTTGATCGCCCTAAATTGATTACTGGTGAAAGTATCAAAGCTGGTGATGTAATTTTGGGCCTGCCATCTTCTGGAGTACATTCCAATGGGTTCTCCTTGGTTCGTAAAATCGTATTTGACCATAAACAGTTGTCTATTGATACAGATATTCCTGAATTTGGTAAAACCTTAGGTGAAGAATTATTGACGCCTACTCGTTTATATCCAAAAGCTGTATTGCCATTAATTGAACAACAGCTTGTAAAAGGTATGGTTCATATTACAGGTGGTGGCTTCTATGAAAACATTCCGCGCGTATTGCCAAAGGGCGTGACCGCAGAGGTAGATGTTACTACATGGCCACGACTTCCTGTATTTACAAAACTACAAGAATGGGGTAATGTAGCATGGCCTGAAATGTATCGTACGTTTAACATGGGGATTGGCATGATACTCATAGTTGATCAAAAGGATGTGGATCAGGTTAAAGAAAATCTCACTAACCGTGGTGAAGCAATATACGAAATTGGCCGCATCGTAAGTGGTAATGGTCCAGTTGTCCTAAAAGGGGCTGAGTTTGATGTGTAATTCTAAGAAGCGATTAGCTCTCTTTGCTAGTGGTCGTGGATCCAATGGAGAAGCTCTGTATAAGGCCATGCAAGAAGGCTATATTAACGGTGAGTTTGTTATCATCATCACAGACCACGGTACAGCTGGTATTGTGGAACGTTCTAAATCTTGGAATATTCCACTCATTGTGATTGAACGTAGCGATTATGATTCAAAAGTTAGCTTTGAACAAGCTCAGTTAGATGCCTTAGAACCCTATCAGGTAGATGGTATTGTATTAGCTGGCTATATGCGTATAGTTGGATCTAAGCTCATTGAACGGTATGAGCATAAGATTTTAAATATCCATCCTGCGCTATTGCCATCGTTTCCAGGACTTCATGGTCATCAACAAGCCATCGATGCAGGTGTAAAGATAACGGGGTGTACGGTACACTTTGTAGATGCAGGAATGGATACGGGGCCTATCATTCTGCAGAATACGGTTCCTGTATTACCCGAGGATACAGAGGATACCTTGAGTGATAGATTATTACCTATCGAACATAAAACGTATAAAGAGGCATTGCAACTATTTTGTGAAGACAAGCTCACTATAAAAGGTAGAGTCGTTTATATTGAAGATTGATGAGAAATCAAAGGGAGCGGTTACATGATTAAAAATGCACTTCTTAGTGTTTCTGATAAAACGGGTATTGTAGACTTTGCGAAAGGTTTAGTTGAATTAGGTGTTACCATTTATTCAACAGGTGGGACCCTTAAAGCGATTACTGATGCGGGCATTGCAGCAAAAGCCGTAGAGTCTTTAACAGGTTTTCCTGAAATGATGGATGGTCGTGTAAAGACATTGCATCCAAAGGTTCATGGTGGCATTCTAGCAATCCGTGATAATGCGGAGCATCAACAAGCTATGTCGGATCATGATATTGAACCAATCGACCTTGTTGTAGTCAATCTTTATCCATTCCGTGAAACCATTGCAAAACCAAATGTATCCTTAGAGGAAGCTATTGAAAATATCGATATCGGTGGGCCTACCATGGTGCGCTCTGCTGCGAAAAACCATGCATATGTGGGCATCGTTGTAAACCCAAATCATTATGATGAAATTTTAGCAATGCTTAAAGAACATGGGGAATTAACTAAAGACTATCGCTTTGGTTTGGCGAAAGAAGCCTTTGCTCATACTGCTGCTTATGACGTAGCCATTGCTAACTATATGAGTGGTGTCTTAAATGAAGGCCCTACACCACCTGAATATTTAAGTGCTTATGAAAAGGTAACAGACCTTCGCTATGGAGAAAATCCGCATCAAAAAGCGGCATTCTACAAAGAAATCGGAACGGCTCATGGCATGGGCGTGTTAAAACAACTCCATGGTAAAGAGCTCTCCTATAACAACATCGTAGATATGGAAGCGGCTTGGAACATGGTGTGGGAGTTTACAGATCCTGCAGCTTGTATTATTAAGCATACAAATCCTTGCGGCGCGGCTACAGCGGCTACCTTGCATGATGCGTATGTAAATGCTTACGAAGCAGACTCGGTATCTGCCTTTGGTGGTATTGTAGCTTTAAACCGTGAAGTCGATGCGGCTACGGCAGAAGAAATGAGCAAAATTTTCTTAGAAGTCATTATGGCACCTGCTTTCACAAAAGAAGCACTAGAAATTCTTGAAGCGAAGAAAAATATTCGCCTCATTGAGTTATCTAAACCTGAATCTGGCCAAGTGACAGTGAAAAAGGTTTCTGGTGGTCTATTAGTACAAACAGAAGATGATATTCTAGAAGATCGTGCTAACTATAAAGTGGTTACGAAGGTACAACCAACAGAGGAGCAATGGAAGGCCCTCGAATTTGCGTGGAAGCTTGTAAAACACGTAAAATCCAATGCGATTTTAATTTCTAATGAAAAACGGAAACTTGGTGTTGGTGCTGGTCAAATGAACCGCGTTGGGTCTGCAAAAATCGCCCTTGAACAAGCTGGTGAAGCCGCTAAAGGGGCTGTGTTAGCATCTGATGCATTCTTCCCGTTTGGGGATACTGTAGAAACGGCGGCAAAACATGGTATTGCAGCCATCATTCAACCGGGTGGCTCCATTCGAGACGAAGAATCTATCAAGGCTGCTGACGAAGCGGGCATTGCCATGGTATTTACAAGTATTCGTCACTTTAAACACTAATGAGTGGTAAATAGTTAGCTTATAGTTAAGCACAATTACTATTTATTTTCCTACAGATGAATGGGATAGTTTCAATCTAATCCATGAAGTATTGATGGCGTTTAGGCGTCGATGGAGGATTTATGAAAGTATGTGTAATCGGTAACGGCGGCCGCGAACATGCCTTGGCATGGCGTTTGTCCATCAGCCCTAGCGTAACAAAGGTATATGCCATTCCTGGCAGTGCGGCCATGTCAGATTGTGCCGAGCTAGTAGGCATTGACTGGCAACAAAGCGATCATTTGATTAGCTTTTTAAAGGATAATCAAGTCGATTTAGTCGTTGTCGGCCCTGAGGCACCTCTTGTGGCAGGTCTAGCAGATACACTTAATAAGGCGGGGATTCCGGTCTTTGGACCATCCAAAGCAGCTGCTCAACTAGAAGGCTCTAAAGTGTTCGCTAAAGATTTAATGAAAAAATATAACATCCCAACAGCCGCCTATGGTGTATTCCACAATGTAGATGAAGCAAAAGACTTTATCGGTCAAACGGGTGCCCCTATCGTAGTTAAAGCCGACGGTTTGGCAGCTGGTAAGGGTGTTGTAGTGGCTATGACTATTGACGAAGCAAATGCGGCTGTAGAAGATATGCTTAGTGGCAACCGCTTTGGCGAGGCTGGCAGCACCGTAGTTATTGAAGAGTTTATGGAAGGTGAAGAGGCGAGTTTACTTGCCTTTGTAGATGGGAAAACAGTAGTTCCTATGATTGCTTCCCAAGATCATAAGAGTATCTTTGATGGTGATAAAGGGCCTAATACAGGTGGCATGGGGACCTATGCACCAGCGCCAGTACTCACTGATGCATTGCGGGATGAAGCGATGCAAACGATTCTAGAACCGATGGTGGCAGCTATGCAAAAAGAGGGAATGCCTTATGTAGGCTGCCTCTATGCAGGGCTTATGATTACCTCTGAAGGACCTAAGGTAGTAGAGTTCAATGCCCGTTTTGGTGATCCTGAAACACAAGTTGTATTACCGTTACTAGATGGCGATTTAGGTCAAATCATGATGGCTTGTGCCACAGGCAATTTGACAGCTGATATGGTGAAATGGAAAGACTCCTCAGCGGCATGTGTTATTCTTGCCTCTAAGGGATATCCTGAAACTTCGTCCAAGGGCGATGTTATTAGTGGTGATATTAAGCAATACGATACGACTATCGTATTCCACTCTGGTACAAAGCTTGTTGGTGACAAGTACGTTACGAATGGCGGTCGCGTCCTTGGCGTAGTAGGTCTCGGTAAAGATCTTAGAACCGCGCTTGATAGAGCTTATGAACGGATAGAACATATTGACTTTGAAGGTATGCAATACCGTACAGATATTGGAGCGAAAGCTTTCAAATAAAGATAAAGTATTATAAATAAACTGAAAACCTCTACATTCATGCATAATGCATGGGGTGTAGAGGTTTTATTTTCTACCTTTTAATGGTTACCTATGTTATAATAATATAGATATAAAGAGGAAGAGGGCCCATCGACGTGTGATGGCGTTAGGCTCATCTCAAAATTTTGAAACCTATTGATGGCGCCTAATATGTAGAAGTACATCTTCTACATATTAGGTGTTTTTACTATAGTCTATTTTTCGTATGGCGACGTACAACTATGAAATATAACAAAGAACTGTTAGAACTGAATAGTCCAGTGGCCTTTTGGCTGAACTTCCCCAATGAAGAACGCGTGTTTTGGGTGGATCGTCAGAGTGACCGTATCGTTGTAGGCGCTAAACGTCTGGCGACGGTTAAAGATGATGAGGACCGCCATAATTACGCCTACGTATTTTATGGGGATACTTTTTTTGAGACCTCCAAAGATCCTAAATGGTCTGGCATGGGCCATGAAATGATTGCTTTCACCCATTATTACATCGTAGAAAATGGGGAATCTTTCTATCTTTATGCTGGTGAAAGTGTACCTATCGAGGATTTTGAGGTGCCTCGCGTACGACATAATTTCAAGGAAACAAGTGATGATAAGGCTGATTGGGATAGCCTGATGAGTGCTATTGCTGAGGGCATCAGTAGTGGTGAAATGACTAAGGTCGTTTCATCTCGTGAGGTGGAGTTTACTAGTGATACACCCTATAATGTGGCGAGTATTCTAGCTAATCTAGTAGATAATAATCCTAATTGTTTTATCTTTGGTTACGAAAAGGATGGACGTACCTTTGTAGGTGCATCCCCAGAAATTCTAGTCCGTCATCGTGGTAGTGAAATCCTTAGTTATGCTTTAGCTGGTACGGCGTCTAAACATGGGCCTAACGGGTGGTCTAAGGAACAACTGTTAACAGATAAGAAAAATCTTTTTGAACATAATATCGTCCGTGATCGCATTGTAAATACTATGAAAGCTATTACTCCAGATGTGACCACAGGCGAAACGGGTATTATGGAGTTATCTCATCTCTATCATTTACGCACCATAATTACCGCAAAGGATAGTACAAAGTCCCTCATAGAGTGGGCAAAATTATTACACCCTACGCCTGCGCTCGGAGGGGAACCTAGAGAAAAGGCATTGGCACTATTACAACGGTACGAAGCCCATGAGCGTGGCATGTACGCAGCTCCATTTGGCTTTATGAAAGACATGGGGGATGGCATCATAGTCGTTGCTATACGATCGGCACTCATCATGGATAATGTACTGTATGCCTATGCAGGGTGTGGTGTTGTGGCCGACTCTGATGCGGATGAAGAATACGCAGAAACTAATAATAAAATGCGCACCATTTTGGATGCTCTATAATACATTTCCAAACCCTTAGGGGTTGTTGAAAGGGAATATAATGAACGAATATATTGCTGCCTTGGTAGATGAATTCTACCAACTCGGCGTCCGTCATGCCGTGTTTAGCCCTGGCTCTCGTTCTACGACGATGGCCATGCTTTTCACAGAGCATGAAGGATTTGAAACCTATATGAATATAGATGAGCGCTCTGCTAGTTTTATGGCTCTTGGTATTGCAAAGGCTCATAAGGAACCAACTGTACTCGTATGTACCTCTGGTTCGGCAGTGGCTCATTATTTGCCCGCTATGTTAGAGGCTCAATATAGCGGTGTGCCTCTCATCGTACTATCTGCTGATAGGCCACACACGTTGTTACACGTAGGGGCTCCTCAGACAGTAGACCAACAGAAAATGTTTGGTACTGCTGTAAACTATTACGAAGAATTAGCAGTGCCTCAAGAGGCTCATTACTTTACTTATCCACGCCAAGTAGCACGTAAAGCGTATATGAAAGCTATGGATACTAAAAAAGGACCAGTACATATCAATGTGCCTCTCTTTGAGCCCTTGGTGCCTGAACTAGACAGTAAGCACTTTGAAGCGGGACGTAGTCCGTTTAACCTAGTTAAGCCGAATTATAGTAGTGGCTGTTGTTGTGATAATACAAGTCGCAGAAGTTATGTAAACATTACTAGTAGTACAAATCATGTAAACAATACTAGTAGTAAGGATGATAGCTTTCTGGCACAATATAAGAATATTCTTATATTAGCTGGACCACAGGTAGATGTTGTAGAAGCTAACAGTATTCTTTCTTTTGCTACAACATTACAGGCACCTATCTTGGCAGATCCATTGTCTAATGTTAGACGATGTTATAACTCTGTTGGTGGACATAGTGATAAGGATCGTATCGACACTAGTAAGACTGTTATTTCTACCTATGATGCGTTTTTAGCTGATAAAGAGCTATGGCCTATACTAAAGCCTGATTGCATAATTCAGTTCGGACAAATTGTTGTGTCTAAACGAGTACAACAGATGGTGGCGACTTGGGACAATGTAGAATACATTGAGGTTAATCCTACGATGGACTCTATGAATCCAACGGGTAAAACCACTATGCACATGCAAGCAAGTATTGATGTATTTACGAAGCTGTATGGTATACAAAATGATTCCCCAGCCTATCTTGGTAAATGGCAGCATTTAGAAACAGCAGGAAAACAGAAACTAAGTACAGTAATAGAGGAACCAAGTTGTTTTGAAGGTCGTACGATACGCGAGTTACAGCAACATATTCCTGATACTGCACAAGTACTTGTTGCCAATAGCATGAGTATTCGAGATTTTGATTATTTCTGGTTTAGCGGTGAGTCTAGCGCCGTACTATATGGCAACCGCGGTGTCAACGGTATAGATGGTACCATTTCGACTGCGTTAGGTCTTGCCACAAATGGACTGCCTACATATCTTGTAACGGGTGACTTGTCTTTGTTCCATGATTTAAATGGATTGGCCGTAGCCAAAACGCACAATCTCAATTTGACGATTATTTTGCATAATAATGATGGAGGCGGTATTTTTGAATACTTGCCGCAAAAAGGAACAAAGCATTTTGATTACTTGTTCTCCACATCACAAGGTTTAGATTACAGTGGGGCTGCAAAACTCTATGGTTGTAGTTACACTAAAATCTCCAGACCTGATGAATTGAGTGTTGTACTATCTAATGTTAGCTCAGAAACAGGTGTTCATATCATTGAAATTCCTACAAATCGGGAATATAGCAGAGAATTGCATAAGAAATATACAAAGGTTTCAGTGGATATGGAGGCATTACTATGAGTCAGTATTTTTGCAGTATTGTAGATAATGCTTTGTGTAATCCAGCTCAACGCATGTACTTTGATTTGGGGGAATACCGCTACGGTTTAACTGTAGTTGGCGATGGAGAACCTATAGTGTGTTTTCATGGCTTCTCTGAATCGAGCTATACTTGGGATGCTATTAATCTTCCCGGTTATCGCCTAATCCGTATCGACTTGATTGGTCATGGTGATTCTGATATTCCTGATGAAGATAAGGCGTATACGATCCCTCAAATGATAGAGGATTTGCATACCGTTATTTATCATATGGTTGGTGATAGTTATTACCTCATGGGTTACTCCATGGGGGCCCGCATTGCCCTTTCCTATGCTTTGGAATATGAACGTGAAATCCAAGGTCTCATCCTTGAAAGTGGCTCTGTTGGCATCGCATCTGATGATGAGCGAGCAGAACGTCGTAAGGCCGATGAGGATTTAGCAGTTCACATTGAAAATCATGATGGTGCGTGGTTTGCGACACGTTGGGCGGAGGCTCCAATTTTTGAAAGTCAAAAGAAGCTTTTACCAGAAGTGACTGAATTAATCCAGTTACGCCGTGCGCATAATAGTCCGTATGCATTAGCATGTACCCTTCGTGGCTCAGGGCAAGGTGTGATGACCTATGTAGGTGATCAATTAGAAAAATTATCATGTAAAGGATTATATGTGAGTGGCGCATTAGATACAAAATATACTACAATAGGAAGAGATGTATTTGGCAAGTTGCCAAACTTTAAACATGTCGTCGTCGAAGGGGCGGGGCATAATGTACATATAGAAAAGCCGCATATGTTTGAACAAGCGGTATTAGAGTTTTTACAGAAGAAAGGTTAAGTCCATGAGCAAATTTGATTGGAAAGTATTGGATCGTAATTATGAAGATGTAATTTACGAAACATATAATGGTATTGCAAAGATTACTATTAACCGTCCAGAGGTGCGCAACGCGTTCCGTCCTAAAACTGTTATGGAGTTAATCGATGCTTTTACAGTAGCTCGTGAAGATAACGAAGTAGGTGTAATCGTATTGACTGGTGCTAATCACGGCCAAGGTGAAGATAAAGAAGCATTCTGCTCTGGTGGTGACCAAAGCGTACGTGGTCATGGTGGTTATGTAGGGGAAGATAATGTACCTCGCTTGAACGTTCTTGATTTACAACGTTTGATTCGCGTTATTCCTAAACCTGTTATCGCTATGGTTAACGGCTATGCTATCGGTGGCGGTCATGTATTGCACATCGTATGTGACCTTACCATCGCTTCTGAAAATGCTAAATTCGGTCAAACTGGTCCTCGCGTAGGTTCCTTCGACGCTGGCTATGGTGCGGGTTACTTGGCTCGTATGATCGGTCACAAACGTGCTCGCGAAGTATGGTTCTTATGCCGTCAATACACTGCTGCTCAAGCCTATGAAATGGGCATGGTTAACACTGTAGTACCATTCGATAAATTGGAAGAAGAAACCGTTCAATGGTGTAGCGAAATTCTTGAATTGTCCCCAATGGCATTGCGCATGTTAAAAGGTGCTTTCAACGCTGACACTGATGGTCTTGCAGGCTTACAACAATTTGCAGGCGATGCAACATTGATGTACTACACAATCGATGAAGCAAAAGAAGGTCGTGACGCGTTCAAAGAAAAACGCAAACCAAACTTCAAACAATTCCCTAAATTCCCTTAATAGGGAGAGTTACTAGTTCTAGGTTGAGGACTAACTAATTGTTAACATAATAAGGGCGCCTCTATATGAGGCGCCTTTCTTGTAATATCACTAGGTGATAATGTGTAGATATGAAATTAATCATTAGGAATCATATTTAGATACGAGGTGAGACAATGGACTGGTTACGATATGGTGCTGAGCACTATCCTGATCGCATATGTATAAATGAATATACTTATAACGATATATACCGTGGCGTAGTCCATGTAGCTCGTAAAATAGAGTCCCTAGAAGCCTCTCGTGTAGCTATTTTGTCTGATAACTCTGTGACGATGGCAATCTATATATTGGCAGCTATGCTGGTGCATAAAGAGGTACTACTACTAAATGTACATCTTAAGACTAAGGAAATAGAAAACCAATCAGCTCAGTTAGATGTAACTACCGTATTGCACAGCGTTGAGCGACGAGATCAATTGCCTAGAGCCATTTCTACTATTGGTTTTGAATCGCTAGAAAGTATTCTATCCGATGTAGAACCAGAGGATACTTTTGACTGGACCTTTGAAGATAGAGATATAGCGGCCATCATGAATACGAGCGCCACCACGGGGCAGTTTAAGTCTGTTCCTCTTCGATGGGGGCAAATTAGAGCTCATGTACAAGCGTCTAAAGAGGTATTGGGTAAAACTGAACAAGATAATTGGCTCATGGTATTGCCTTTATTCCATGTAAGTGGCCTATCTATCTTGATGCGGTCCCTTTATAATGGCACGGCTGTTACTATATTGCCTAAATATGATGAAGCTCAAGTTCTCAAGCTCATAGAGTCTGAGAACATCAATATGATGTCTCTAGTGCCTACTATTTTGACTCAATTAGAACCACGTATTACACATCATAAGTTGCGTGTTATCTTGCTCGGTGGTGAGTTCATTCCTATGGCACTCATCGATGCTTGTGAAAAGAAATCCTTACCAATTTACAAGACCTATGGCATGACGGAAACCTTTAGTCAAAGCGTGACCTTCTCCGTATTGGATTACCCTCATAAACGTGATTCTGTAGGAAAACCATTGCCTGGGATGCAGGTTCGTATTGATAATCCTGATGCAGACGGGGTAGGTGAGATTCACTTAACCGGTCCTATGGTTATGACTGGATATATCAACAAGGAACCTATTGATGGGGACCTAAATACCGATGATATCGGTTACGTCGATGCAGAGGGGTTCGTATATATTTTGAACCGTCGCAAGGACCTCATCATTTCTGGTGGTGAAAATATTTATCCTAAGGAATTAGAGGATTTAGTCTATACATTGCCATCGGTTAAGGAATGTGCCGTTGTACCTGTACCTGATCCTAAATGGGGACAAGTACCAGCACTCTTTGTGGCCTTTTACGATGGTGAAAGTATGACTGCAGATGAAGTTCTATCCTTTATGAGCAAGTCTCTGGCAAAATATAAAGTTCCTAAATACGTAAAGGTATTGCCTGCTTTACTTAGAAATGGGACAGGTAAGATCCTGCGTAATGAACTGCGGTTAGAAGATTGAGGCGCCTATGAATGATATTTTAAACTTTAAAAGTATAACTACATATCGCCTTAAATTGCCGTTAAAGTTTAACTTTAAAACTGCCAAAGGTGAAGTAAAAGAACGAGAAACTATCGTCATTCGCATCGAGGACCAACAAGGGTATGTAGGTTATGGGGAATGCGTGGCTTTCACAGATCCCTTTTATACAGCAGAAACGGTAGATACATGCTGGCAAAAATTAGTGAATGACTATATTTTTAATCTCCGGTTGATGCGGCCTAAGCCGCTCATGACCTATGTGCGTCAACTACAGTTTTGGCTAAATCGAGATTATATGCCTATGACAATTGCGGCCTTAGAAAATGCATTGATTAACCTTCATTGCGAGCGATTAGGTGTAAACTCCGTTTCCTATATTATGGGACGGTCTTTACAAGATACCATTGAAAGCGGCGTTGTTATCGGTGATGTACCGATGGAACAATTGCTAGATGCCGTAGAGGCTCATGTGGAGAATGGTTGTAAGCGCATCAAGTTAAAGGTGAATCCTACAGATGGCTACGAACGGGCAGCTTTAGTACGTAAGCATTATCCCAATTTAGTCTTGGCCGCCGATGCGAATCAAAGCTATTCTTATGATGAAATTGATAAGGTACGTCAATTCAACGATTTGAAGCTAGCCTGTATAGAAGAGCCTTTTGCTATAACAACGCTTCAATCCTATAAGGAGTGGAAGTGGGAACGCCTCAATAATGATGATTGGCATATTGAAACGCCTATCTGTTTAGATGAGTCTATCTTGGGCTATGATGACTTATCTTATGCTATTGAGTATGGCCTCATAGATGTACTCAACATAAAAGTAGGCCGTATGGGTGGTCTCGTACCGACAAAGGCAGCTATTAACCTTTGTAGAGAATGTCATATTCCGTATTGGGTTGGCAGCATGGTAGAGTCGGGCATTTCTAAAATACTGCATGTTCAACTAGCGGCTCTAGGTGATTCCTATATGGCAGGAGACCTATCTGATTCCAATAGATATTTTGAACGAGATCTCATATATCCAGATTTAACTTTTAAGGATGGTGTTATGCATGTACCTGATGGGGATGGACTAGGTGTAACCGTCTTTGATGATAGATTAGAAGCGTATTGTGTGGAGAAACGAACACTATGAATTTAATAGAATCCTTACAAATTGAAGCACCTCGTATGACGAGCGATACTACATGCATTGCAAAAATGAACTTAGGAGAATTCCACAAACAGCCTCAAGGCTATCTAAATGGTGGTGCCACCTTAGCGTTTGCTGAAATCATTTCTGGCATGATGAGTAACGAACTCATTGGGCCAGAGAAATTTGGCGTAGGTCAATCCGTTACAGCTAATCACTTGCGCCCTGTACGATGTGAAGGGGCCTTAACAGCACATGGTTCCTTACTTGTAAAAGGGAAGACATCCCATGTATGGCGCTTTGATATGATGGACGATGCGGATCGACTCATCTCTCAAGTAACAGTGACATTGTCTATTGTGGATTTTAATCGTTAATGTACATTGTTGTACAAAGCAAAAAGGGCAGCATATACTTTTTGGTATATGCTGTCCTTTTGAAGTTTAGTTAACATACATAAATTGTCTGTTACTTACTTAGTTAAGTAAATACGTAAGTAATAAAGTACTTAACTATTTAACTATTTAAATTCTTACTTACGAGTGATAGTATATAGGTCTTCGATGTCTGGAATATCATAAATAACCCAAGTGCCATCACCTAAATGACGCATTAAAATCCTTATGTCTTTAGTCATATTCTTTTTATTGTTTTGGATGGTTGCTGTAACTGTTGCAGTTTCGCCATTGTCATCTGTTTTGAGATTTTTAATCTCTACATCATGCTCTTTAAAGAGGCGACCCTCTACGAGGCGGTCCACCATAGATTTGTTATCATCGTTTTGATTTGCTGCTTGGTTGTTATCCGTAGGAGGTTCAGCTTTAAAACTATCTGGATCTTCAATATATTTTCTCATTACATCTTCGATAAGGGCAGGGCCAAATGTTTTGGTAGCGGCTACTGCAGCTTTGCCAAATGGATTAGATGTATCAATATATTTATTTCCTTCACGTTCTACGATGTTTTTTACGATGGATTTTACATCTACATGGCGCAAGACTTCGTCTGCATCTTTATCTTGTACTGCTTGATGGATAATTTTTAATGTATAGGCTGGTGTATGTGGTATATACCATAAGAAATACCATGCGGCAGCTAATGCGCCTACAACAGCAATGATGAGGGCGATAATGACGCCTTTAGAACTATTTTTATTCACGGTGAATCCTTTCGTTTACGTTGTAGTTTAATTTTTTATAGCAAATATATACATATTGTAGCATATCAAGTAAAGAATAGTGTGAGAATTTGCACTTTTATGAAAATTAATGATAGACCGTGATTAGGGCTGAATAGAAGTAATTTAGCTCATATTTGCCATTGTAAAAGCCTTAAAAAAACTATTATCCTTCATAATCACTATTTTTAATAGAATTTTCATAAAAAAATCAAAAAAGTACTTGCATTAGTTAATGGGTACATGGTATTATGTACAAGTAGTCAACGAGAGTTGATACGCGGCCCCGTGGTGTAGCGGTTAACATGTCGCCCTGTCACGGCGAAGATCGTCAGTTCAAATCTGATCGGGGTCGCCATTTTTTTTTACAAAAAATTATGCCTCGGTAGCTCAGTTGGTAGAGCAACGGACTGAAAATCCGTGTGTCGACAGTTCGATTCTGTCCTGAGGCACCATTTGTATTCCATGCGGTTGTGGTGGAATGGCAGACACGCCATCTTGAGGGGGTGGTGAGCGTACGCTCGTGAGGGTTCAAGTCCCTCCAACCGCACCAAGATATAAGGACCTACAGTGAACTGTAGGTCCTTTTTTCTATGCCCATATTGGCAGACTTTTATATTACGTGTACAATCATAGTAATTAATACTATACATGTGTGTGTAAGTTTATATATGAGAGAGGATTATGAAATTTAATTATGGTGAGACGTTGCGTATTCGAAGTGATTTATATACGATCTTAGGCAAGATACGCTACATAGATACTCATGGACATATATGGTATGAGTATAAGTTAGTTAAACATAATAACAACCAAGCATTTTGGCTTTGTTGTGTTTTTTGTTCTCTTCAAAAGATAGCATTAAGAAAATCAGGGATAGACTATAACAAAACAAAGGGACTGCAACTGGAATGTGGTAAAACCGCATTCTGTTACAGCCCCTTTTGATTTGCTTAGGATTTAATTGTTACTAATTAGCTTCTGTGGGTTGAATTTTTTCGAGTTCTGCTTCTTTAGCATCTAATTCTTTTGCACCAAAGTGTGCTAGTACACAGAATGTAATGCAAAGAATACATGCTACCAATAAGAGATAGAAACCAGCATTCCAACCAAATTTATCTGCTAGTACACCAAATAATGTTGTACCGAGGTTTGCACCTACGATGTAGCTCATGAAGCCACGAAGGCCAACGGCAGAGCCTACAGCGAATGGAGGCACAATATCCATAGTTTGTACAGAGGCTAGGAATTGAGGAATGTAGATTAGACAACCTACTACTGCAGCAAAGAATGTAACCGATAAGAGGGATTCGCTTTGCCAGTAACCAAATATACAGAAGAAGATAATGCTTACTGCAATAATTGCTGGTGGCATGCGGTACCCTTTAAAGAATTTGTCAGAAATGTAACCAGCAAAAAGAGTAGAAGGTATAGCAGCCCATTCAAAGAATAAGAACGCTATAGCCATCTCTGCTTTGGAGAAGCCCTTTACTTGTAATAAATAAATTGGAAGCCAAGTAAGCATACCAAAGCGAATCATGTAAACAAATGTATCGACTAAAGATACATACCAAGCATTTTTGTTTTTCAATACATATTTTACAAAAATTTCTTTTGTGCTTAGGTCAGGTGCCTCAGCACTTCTATGTGCTTTGTGAGCTGTATCGGCAATGATTTCACTTGTTGGAGGTAAGCCTTCTCGTTCGGGACTTTCTTTAATTAAGAAGCAAATAATTACAGCTACGATAATAGCAATAATTGCAGGGACACCATAGCTACCTAATTGCCAATGATCAGTAGTCGTAAAGTACAATGCAGCAGCAACAATTGGTGCTACGATACCACCGCCAAGGTTGTGAGAGATGTTCCAAATTGCACCATATCGGCCGCGCTCTTGTTTTGGATACCATTTGGCTAGGGTGATGAAGGATGGACCAACACCAAAGCCTTGGAAGAAACCATTAAGAACTACTAATACTAAAAAGAAGGCAAGGCTGTCTGCAAAGCTCATAAAGATGTTGATAATTGCACAGCAAAGCAGACCAAAAGCCATAAATTTTGCAGGACTTGCTTTATCTGCAAGACTGCTCATAAAGCCTTTACTTAAACCATAGGCGATAAGCATACCACTAGATAACAAACCGATTTCTGTTTTGCTCATGTGGAGAATATCTGATAAGAAATGAGTTGATAAGGCAAAGTTGTTACGAACGATATAGTACGCTGCATAACCAATAAAAATACCAACTAGAGATTGGAATCTGTATTTATAGTATAGATTCATAATCATACTTTGTGGTACAGGTGGTTTTGCCTCTTTAGGTTGTAGAAATGAAAACATAGTTACTACCTTTCTTTATTGATAACTAAATCCTGTCGCATTGATAATACTAACATTCTTATAGAATTTATGTAAATGACTTATGATACAAAAGTAATTATTAATGTTATAAAAATAATTTGTAGAGTAGTTGTGTTACAGATAATTTATAGAGTGGTTTTGTTACAGCAAGATTTATATAGTCTAAATATAAATTTTAGTGATGGTTGTGTTACAGTGAAATTTATATAGTATAAATATAAAATTTAGTATAGTGAGTGTTTTGGATTTTATAAATACAGTAGTCTATAGTGTTGAAGTTGTATTGTAATCAATAGATTTGATTTATTATAATTATACTGTTATTAAATCATTATTATTCTACATTCTTTGTTAAGGAGATTGTATATGAAAGGTTTTACTAAACGCGCAATTCTTGCTGCTTGTGTTGGCGCAGCAATGCTTATTTCTGCAGGCTGTGGTTCCAACCAAAATGCATAACCTACACAATTGACGTATAACGGTTCCTCCACATTGGCACCAGTTATTTCTAAAATTGCTACAGATTTCACAGAGAAAAATAAAACTTGGAATCATGCAGATAGCTCCTTGCCAGATGAAGATATTACTATTTATGTATCTTCTGGTGGTTCTGGCACGGGCATTAAATCCGTTATCGACGGCACTGCTAACTTTGGTTTAGTAGCGCGTGAAGTGAAAGATAGCGAAAAAGCAAAAATCAAAGATTACAACGAAATTAAAGTAGGTATTGATGCGTTGACAATTGCAGTAAAATGGACGGCGTAGCAGACGCTTTCACAAAATACTTGAAGTCTGAAGAAGGCCGTAAAATTATTCATAAAATGGGCTTTGTTCCTGTAAACTAATCAGATAGAATAAAAGCAAGGCTGCGGCCTTGCTTTTTTCTTATGAAAGGAGAGTCTATGCATTTATCAGATCGTTTTACATCTGGCATAGTGCCAATTATGGCGGTATCTGTTCTCGCCTTATATATAGGGCTCGTACTCTATATGGCGATAGAGGCGTGGCCCGCTTTGATACATATGTCTTGGCTGGATATTGTAACCGGTACAGTCTGGAAGCCTATGGCACCAAGTCCTGTATTAGGGCTCTCGTATATTATTTCTGCTAGCCTCTATGTTTCGCTGTTATCTTTGATATGGGCGTTACCCTTGGGGATTGGTACCTCTGTAGGCTTGAGTCTAGGCGTATCGCCACGTATTCGCCAATTTTGTTTATCTACTATAGATATGATTGCCGGTATACCTTCTGTTATTGTTGGTTTTATCGGTCTTGCCGTAGTGGTTCCAGCCATTCAGTCGATGTTTTCTTTGTCTACCGGTGAGTCTGTTTTATCGGCGAGTCTTGTATTAGCCTTTATGATTTTGCCTTATATTGTAACTCACTGTACGGAATCTATCGAAACCTATCGTCAGCGCTATGAAGAAACGGCTTTGGGCCTTGGTATATCGCCGTGGTATACCATGAACGCCATTGTATTACCTAGTGCTAAAGGTTCTATCATTCTTAGTTCTGTTCTAGCCTTCTCCCGTGCTATGGGTGAGACCATGGCCGTTATGATGGTTGTCGGTAATGCGCCAATCTTGCCTACTTTGCTCGGTAAGGCTGAGCCTATTCCATCTCTTATTGCCCTTGAAATGGGTAGTGTGGAGTACAATAGCTTGCATTATAGTGGGTTATATGTAGCAGCTTTAGTATTGCTAATGATTTTGATACTGACTAATGTTCTAGTCTATATGTATTCTTGGAAAACTAGAAAGGACGGTCATCATGAAGTTATCTAATTTGGCATTGGCTGCTTGGGCTTATGGCAGTCTATACCTAGTTATGGCAATACTCATCGCTGCTTGTACCTATATTGTGTATCATGGTTGACCCTTAATAACCGTTGATTTCCTTTGGCTTTATCCAGCAGGCATGCCTCTCGGTGTAGAAGGGGGCATATTCCCTGCTATAATCGGCAGTATTTTATTGGGCTTATTAACGGCTTCTATGGCGGCTCTTAATATGGGGCTTTCACCAAGTTATATATGGGTGCATATGGTCATACCTAGTACCATGCGAGACGGGTTGAGTGCTATAGCCCTTGGGCGGCCTATGCGATGGGGGCTACCGCACCGATTATGTACACTGGCGCCGTATTATATACGCGGTCCATACCGAATATAACGGATCCATTTATGGCCTTACCTTATCATTTGTACATTTTGGTCAATGAAGGTTATTCAGTAGATTTAGCCTATGCTACAGCCTTCGTATTGATGGTTATATTGCTTTGCATTAATATCATTTGTCGCTGGATAGGAGGTCGGTCTTGATGAGCACCATATTAGATATTAAAAATATAGAGGTGTCCATTGATAAGCATACTATTTTGCAACAGATTACCTTGCCTATTATAGAACATACTATTACTGCTGTTATTGGGCCGTCTGGTTGTGGTAAAAGTACATTGTTAGCTACGCTTAACGGCAGCTTACAGGCGCCGAAAAAAGTCACTAATGGACAAATTATTTACAATGGTCTATCTGTAGACTCAATGGATCCCCGAATACTACGTCGTCAAATCGGTCTCATCGGACAACAACCGACCGTATTTCCTGGTACCATTGAAGATAATATGGTATTTGCTCTAAATTATTATAAAGAGCTATCTACTACAGATAGAAAGGCTAAAGCGATACAGTGTTTGGAGCAGGCTGGATTATATAGCGAAATCAATGGCGATATGAAGCGCATGGCAAATTCTTTATTTGGTGGTCAGCAACAGCGCTTGTGTATTGCGCGAAGCTTGACCGTAGATCCTCGGGTAATGCTCTTTGATGAACCATGCTCTGCTTTAGATATAAAAAATAGCTTACATATTGAGGCCTTGCTAACAGAGTTAAAAGCAAAACAAACGATTGTCATTGTTACTCACAATTTACAACAAGCTAGACGCATTGCAGACTACACTGTATTTATGAATGATGGCCGAGTTGTAGAGTGGGGCACTACAGAGCAAATATTCTTTGATCCACAACAAGAATCAACCCGTGATTATTTGGCTTTTGGCGGATAATCTTTAAAATTTTATATTTTGTAATAAATTTAAAGATAAAATTTCTATAAACTGTTGACATAATTCGTTTAAAAATGTATATTATAGGTGACATACTGGCGTGTCGTAAAGGGACTGTGAGAGAGTTTAGCCAGACTGACATATGATATAGTTCGAGAGTAACTATATACATAAGAAGGCGTACCGCTGAGAGACGAGAGAAGGGCGGTATGCCTTTTTTGTGTGTAAAATACGGTTTAATTGATTTCTATATAATCTAATAAGCAATGTAAATTGTTAATACTATAAATATAAAATTTTATTAAAATAATAGAAGCTGGAAGTTTAAAATATGGACTAAGACCTCCTTATGTAATACAATGTATTACATAAGGAGGTGCTTTTATATGGCAAATATTTCAGTCCGTTTAAATGAACAAGAAGAAGAGTTATTTAAAACCTATGCTGAGTTTATGGATGAAACACTTTCTACTCTTTTTAAGAAGGCTTTACTAGAAAAGATTGAAGACGAATTTGATCTTAAGGTAGGTCAAAAAGCATTAGCAGAATACGAGCAAGATCCAGTTACTTATTCTGTGGCGGAAATGCGTGCAAAATATGGCTTATAAACTTGAGTTCTCTAAACGGTTTGACAAGCAATTTTCTAAATTAGATAAATCAACGCAGCGCTATCTTTTTAATTGGCTCATAAAGCATGTAGATAATGTAGAAAATCCTAGGTACTCAGGCAAATCATTGACGGGTAATAAAATAGGGCTGTGGCGTTACCGCATTGGTAACTATAGAGTCATAGCTGATATTAATGACAATAGATGCGTTATTTTAGCCTTAGAAGTTGGTCATCGAAAAGATATTTACAAATAGAGGATATATTATGAAATACTTACGTCGTGAACTTAATCAAGTGGAAAAAGAATACTTAAAACAATTTGGGCAAGACTCGTTGAACCGTGTCGTTCTCCACGATCCAGATACAAAGGATAAACAAGAAGTACAAGATACTATTGATATCCTGAAAGAGGCTATGGCAAAAAATAAACCTCTCGAACAAGTTCCAGAGGATATGTGGAAACTTATAGAATTTTAGTTTTGGCTATTATGTTTGCTATATGATTTGTATAGTAAGTCTTAATAAACATAATTTATTATATGGAGAGTTTAATGAAAGTAACTGGGATTATACTAGTAGCGACAATTTTACTTGCTAATACAGGGATAATAGATGCGAAACAACTACCTGTATCGTCTGAATCACTACCCTTAAGTGAAAAAATCGTCCAATCTGAAAGGATTCCACATCGGGTGGTTATGCCTTATATGGAAAGCAAAATATCCATTTAAAACCTCCAAAAGCAATTGAGGATGGTAGCTATATTCAAGTTTCATTTGTAGCGAAACCATCAGAACTAAAACCTTATATTGAAGATGCAGAAAATCATGCTAAGGTTATATTAACAATGGGGGAGGCTAAACAAGCTTTCATTAAACCCTATGAGGACCTTCGTTCAAATTATACAAGAGCATTATCTACTATATTGCCAGAACAATGGATTTCTAATGATGAAAATAAAGCATTACAGAAAAAGTATTTGGGATATTACTCTTTTAAAGAAATAGAACGCCCATTCACAGAAGACTATAAATTCTACATTTTTAAATTTGACTACAGTTATGGTGGATATGTTGTGGCAGGTATGGCCGTTAATCCAGAGCAAACGAGATTGATATACTTCATTCATACAATACGATAAAATAAAAGGGACACTGTTATAGTAACAGTGTCCCTTTATGTTATAGATTATAAAGTTCTGGTTTACGATCTCTAAAGATAT
This sequence comes from uncultured Veillonella sp., assembly GCF_963543145.1. GTDB lineage: Bacteria > Bacillota > Negativicutes > Veillonellales > Veillonellaceae > Veillonella. The sequence continues at coordinate 58,024 of NZ_CAUTZP010000010.1, forward strand.
TAATTTTATTGCGAATGTCTTCCACAACGGTAAGGTCGATGTCTACAGAAGCAATGCCTTCGTTCGTATCCATCTCGAGTAGATTGGTGCCCCACGGATCATAAACGGCGGAGTGACCAGTGCTTTGAACGCGACCAATAGTACCGCATCCATTGACGGCGCAAAGAAATAATTGGTTTTCAATAGCTCGAACTTCATTTAATACTTGCCAGTGGCGTAGACGCATCGTAGGCCATTGGGCCGGTACGAACAGCAGTTCGGTACCTGGTAATGCTGCCATGCGAACGAGTTCAGGGAAACGAATGTCGTAACAGATGACCGTGCTACACGGGATTCCATCGAGTTCAAAATGGGTCGTATGAGTACCGCTAGCAAAGTATTTGTCTTCTTTAGCAGGGCTAAAGCCGTGCATTTTGGAATATTCGCCCACGAGGGTACCTTCACGGTTGTAAGCATAGGATGTATTGAATACCAAATCATCTTTCGCCACAGCAACAGAGCCGCCTACGATATTCACCTTGTGCTCTTTTGCAACGGAACTGAGCAATGATTTTGTTCTTTCCCCATTTCTGTCGGCAATCGTAATTAACTCATCTGATGGGTGAAAGCCTGTATTCCAAGTTTCAGGTAAAACAATAATATCAGGATTTTCTGTAAGTGATTGATTGAGTAACTCTTGAACTCGATTGTAGTTGTATTCTACGTCATTCACGCGAACGTCCATTTGTAAGAGGGTTAAGCGTTTTTTCATGGCAAATCCTTTATCGATTGAAAGCGTATATTGTTAGTGATTTGTATTATAATTAGAATATTAAAGCATTCCATCCTAGATTACAACATAAAGTATCGTTAAAGATATTTTAGAGGATATATCTTTTTAGGCTACAAATCATCTGTTTTAGGCTACAAATCATCTGTTTTAGCTATACATATATGGGGTGGAGTTTTTACTATTTTTCCTAGAAATGTTATAATATTCTTCCTAGAAATGTTATAATATTTTTTCTAGAAATATTATAACATTCCACCTAAAAATGTTATAATATTCTGTATATAATTATGTTCTGATAGAGGAGGACCTATGAAACGGATTCCATTAGTAATACTATTAGTTGTGGCTTTGGCAATGATTGTGGCTGGTTGTGGATTGCTCTCACAGAAAACAGAACAAACGAGTCAAGTAAAGCCCGTTAATCAATCGGCAGCTGTAAAAGACGTTAAGATGGTGCATCCAACAGGCATTCCTGTCCTTATGTATCATAAAATCGGCGACGATAAAGATAATGATGCGGTTATTCGAGAGGATTTGTTCCGAGAACAAATGAAATTCCTCAAGGATAATGGCTATAATCCATTGACGATGGACCAATTGTATGATTACGTTGTAAATGGTGCTGCAGTGCCTGAAAAACCAGTTGTTTTAACCTTTGATGACGGTTATGCAGATACATATACAATCGTATATCCGCTCATGAAAGAGTATGGATTCCCAGCCACTGTATTTATCAATCCTGGCGATATTGGAACGCGTTTAACTTGGGATCAAGTGCGTGAAATGCACAAAAATGGTATCACTATTTCTAACCATGGTTTCCAACATATAGAAATGGGCCAATTATCCAAAGAGAAACAAATTGAAAATATCACAAAGGCTCAAGAAGCATTGGCTAAAGAGGTGGGCATCAAGGATAATCCTTGGTTCTGCTATCCATATGGAGATAAAAATGAATTCACAGAATCAGCAGCTAAAAAGGCTGGTATAAAAATGGCGATGGCTATGAAATCTGGCTGGGCCCATACTGGTGATAATCCATATAACATTTTGCGTGTTTGGGTAGGTAATGCGGTAGATATCAAGCATTTCGAAGAACGCATTAGCACCGAGCATTACACTAATTTATAAGGAGAAATACATTGTTCAAAAAGAATTGGGTAAAGTTCATCATCATGGTGTTTTTATTTACCATTGTGACTTCACCATTCGTGGTGCTCTTTGGACCATTTAATAATGTAAAACGTGCCGTTATCGGTGCTGTCTTACAATCTCGTCATCCTCATTACATTACGTGGCTGTTCAATGAAGAAGAACTGCAATCTATTTTGGGAACTGTTGGGGTTGTTAAAAGCCAAGATTTATTCAAGTTTAATGCACGTGAAGACAAGTCTTTGAATCTTGAAAGAATTCAGTCTGCTCGTTATGTAGGCTATATCTTAGAAATTCCAGATCCTCGTCGTATTCAAGTAGGTACAGCGGCTAACATTCAAGAAAAGGGCGATACTACAAGTAATATTGCTAAAATGAATAATGCGGTAGCAGCTATTAACGGCGGTGGTTTCCATGATCCTAATGGTACTGGTACAGGTCGTTTGCCTTATGGTTTTATTTTGCAAGATGGTGAGTTCACTATTGGCCAGGATGTAGGCCCTGATGAAGCTGTAGACTTTGTAGGTTTCTCTAAATCTGGTAACCTTATTGCTGGCAACTACAATAAAACTCAACTTGCGGATATGAAAGCCATGGAAGGTATTACCTTTGGTCCGCCTCTTATCGTCGATGGTAAGAAGATGATTACTGAAGGTGATGGTGGCTGGGGCGTAGGCCCACGTACTGCTATCGGGCAAAAGAAAGATGGTACAGTATTATTCCTCGTAATCGATGGTCGCCAACCGGGGTACTCCATTGGTGCTACCTTGCGTGATGTACAAGATATTCTCTATGAAAAGGGCTGCTATATTGCAGCAAATTTAGATGGTGGTTCAAGTTCTACCTTATACCTCAATGGTAAAGTGGTGAACAAACCAGCCGATTTGTTAGGGGAACGCATGATCCCAACGGCGTTTATCGTGAAATAGGAGGATAAATGAAACCTTTTACGCGTGTACTGAGCGCCTTTGCGGTAGGTATTCTTCTGCAAGGTGGTATATATTTATACCTTGATCAATATATGTTTGCACCGACTACGGAATTTAACGTAGCAGGTGCGTCAAAAGATGATACTAAAAATTTCCCTGATGTAAAGGAAGGTACTAAATATGTATCTTACGACCGTCAATTTATGGCGGTAGTTACAGAAAACTCTTTGAAAATCTACAAGGCTAATGAAAGTAAGCCTACAACGATAGATTTGAAAGGGCGTTCTATCAGTTACTTTGACTGGATGCCAGATCGCAACTATGCCATCATGGGTCTATACGACTCTCGCGGTGTTGTTATGGCTCGACTCAATGCAGATGATCCAGAGCATGAAGTGGATACCAAGCTTGAAGACTTACCAAAAGGTAGTAAAATCGTAGATGTTGCATACTCTGAAGCGACAAATGTAGTATACATGAAGGTCAAAGTTCAGGAAAATACATATCGAATCTATCGTACAGATGCTAACTACGATACGCGTCGGGTATATATGCAAGCTACTGATATTGGTCATATCGGTGTATTCTACGATGAAGATATATTCTTCTATGATAATGTTAAAACTGGCGATATCTTTATGTTTAATGGTATCGAAGGGGGCTGGCGTGTTATTAATCCACCAGGGCGTTTCCGCTTAATTGGTGTTGATACAGATAAGACAATCTATATTGCTCGTGTTGATGAGGACAATAATGCATTGACTGTTTACACAGGCAAATTAGGTGTAGGTTTCAAACCAGTTTACAAATACAATCATCCTACTACTTTCAATGAATTAAAATTGTCTGAAGTAAAAGACATCATCAAGAATGGTAGTGACGAAACTACGAAGGTAACAGAAGATGATACATCTACTAAATCCTCCAGTAGTGACAGTAAAAAGAAATCTTAAGAAAAAAGCCTTTATAATGCTTCATTATAAAGGCTTTATTCCTATATTGTATGTACCATAAGGATATCTATGAATATATTATTTGTACGCCTTAGCTACATTGGAGATATACTGCATGCTACACCTGCGGCACGTTGGATCAAAGAAGAGTATCCAGATGCTAAGCTACACTGGATTGTAACACCAAGTATGGTAGAGCTGCTAGAAGGTAATCCCTATGTAGATGAAATTATTCCCTGGGAACGGGATGAATACGAGGCACATTCTAAAAAACTGCATATCCCGACAATGTGGCGCATGTGGTGGGAACTTAAAGCTAAATTAGAGCCCTACAAGTTTGATGTGGCTGTTGATGTGCAAGGTCGACTTATAACCGGTCTTGTTTTATTGGCTTCTGGTGCGCCTATTCGCTTAGGACTTGGTGGTACAAAAGAGCTAAATTGGTTATTTACAAACTATAAAGCAAAGCCGAGTACAGACCATGTTATTAAGCGTTATGTTGAGGTGGCACAACTTTTAAAAGAGGCTATTACAAAACATGCTGATTTAGATACGCCTCTTAAAGTTGTTGATTCTAGTCTGGAACCTAAACCATTAAATAGCGTTAGTGCTAAGAAAATGTATCATATGGATTTCTATGTACCATCAACGTTACATGCTTGGGCAGAAGAACAGTGGAAAACGATTGATAATCATATGTCTTTAAATCGTGGTGAAGTAGAAAAACCTCTACGTGTGGGATTGGTCTTAGGTACGTCTTGGGCGACGAAAGAGTGGCCTCAAGAAAAATGGTATTCCCTTATTAAATCGCTACAATATAGAGCTAATTTAGTTTGCTTAGGCGGCCCTAAAGAGGCGACACAATACAAACCTTTAATGGACTCTTTGGCCACTGAAGGCATTGATCAGATTATGCTGAATATGCTAGGGAAGACGACACTTCAAGATGTAGGCGCCTTAATTGAAAGCTGTGACGTAGTAGTTACGGCTGACACGGGATCCTTGCACATAGCATTGGCTCTAAATAAGCCTGTAGTAGCTCTCTTTGGACCTACAGATCCTAAATTGTGGGGGCCACTAACGGGGACCTTTAAGGTGCTTGTAAATGATGAATTAGATTGTTTAGGTTGTCGTAAACGACGTTGTCCTAAGCCTAATCAATATTGTATGTCTGGTATTGAACCAGTACGTGTTAAAAAGGCAATTTTTGAATTGATAGGAGATAGAAATGGCAAAGTTTAAAATTCAAAAAGGCTTATCCGATGCGGATATGTTGAAAAACTTTAAAGATACAGAAAATTTTGAAGATACTATGCTTGATATGGAACGGTCAGCTAAAAAGCCTATAGTTCATCAAAGTCCTAAGCAAAAGGAAGATGCTTTCTATCGTGAGTTCTTAACTGAAAAAGTGGAGACTATGATTGGTAAAATGCTTCTCGACATCAAGATGGAATACTTCAAAGAAGGTGAAGGCGCCTTCTCTATTCAAGTAAAACGAGATGGTAAGAATATCGTTCTTGAAACGGCACCTAAAAAGGTTAAACCTGAAAAATAATTTGTATAATAGGGATTATTAACAATTAAGAATAAACCTGAACCTGTCCATAAATGGGCATGTTCTTTTGTATATTTATGTAGTTGTCGTAGGAGGCTGTATTATCAATAAAATTGATAAGCTTATAAGTGTACCTACGTTTATCGAATTACTACATTTATAAATGCCGATATGCTTTGAAGCCTTTTTAATAATAACTAAAAATTATTACGGTATAATTTTTAGTTTCTCATTAAAAAGAGCAATTACAGAGAAATTGATTTGATTAAACATACACGCTAAAAGCTAGCTCTTTTGTAGTTTTGTGTGATTTCTATCACGAAAAAATCATCTTTAGGCACATGAATTTATGAGTAAATAGCATAATATAGTTGTTGACAAAGAATTCTATAAGTAGTCTAATATAAGTATGTCTTAACGATATATAGCAAAGTTGCTTGTGTGAGCAAGTGCTAAAAAAATCGTAAAAAAATAGGTATGAGATAGTTTTGTTGTGGATGTATAAAATTACATGCCCGGGCTATTTCGATTTGGAGGATTAACATGGCTAAAAAATTAAGAATCTGCGAAACCGTTCTTCGTGACGGTCATCAATCTATTTTGGCAACACGCATGCGTTATGAACAAATGGAACCAGTGCTTGGCCTTTTAGATGAAATTGGTTATGAAGCTCTTGAATGTTGGGGCGGCGCTACTTATGACAGCTGTCTTCGTTTCTTGAATGAAGATCCATGGGAACGCCTTCGTAAATTAAAAGCTAATGTAAAAAATACACCACTACAAATGTTACTTCGTGGCCAAAACTTGTTGGGCTACAAACATTATTCTGATGATGTAGTAGAAGCATTCTGTAAAGCTGCTGTAAAAAATGGTATTGACCGTATCCGTATTTTCGATGCATTGAACGACCCTCGTAATATGGAAGCTGCTATTAAATACTCCAAAAAAGCAGGCGCACACGTTCAATCCGCTATGGTATACACAATTTCCCCAGTTCATACAACTGAAAGCTTCTTGAAAGTAGCAGAAACTTTAGTAGAAATGGGTACTGATTCCCTTTGTATTAAAGATATGTCCGGTTTGTTAGGACCTGCTGATGCATATGATTTGGTTTCCACATTCAAAAAACGTTTTGGCGAATTGCCAATCGACTTGCACAGCCATTTCACTTGCGGTCTTGCAAGCACTACATACTGGGAAGCTGCTAAAGCTGGCGTAGATATCATCGATACTGCTATCTCTCCATTCGCTCATGCAACTAGCCAACCAGCTACTGAAACTATGATCGAAATGTTTAAAGGTACTGAATGGGATCTTGGCCTTGATCTTGATAAATACATTCCATTAGTTGACCACTTCCGTAAAGTAAAACAACAAATCGCTGAAGAATTCAACTTGAAACCAGCTAGCGATGTAATCCCAGCTGTTCGTCGTTACCAAATTCCTGGCGGTATGTTGTCCAATACTCAAAACCAATTGAACGAAATGGGTATGGGTGATCGCTTCTTCGACGTAATGGATGAAATGCCACGCGTACGTGAAGACTTGGGTTACCCTCCATTGGTAACTCCAACATCTCAAATCGTTGGTACAATGGCTATGATGAACGTTATGATGGGCGACCGTTATAAAATGGTTCCTAACGAAGTTAAAGACCTTGTACGTGGTAAATACGGTGCGTTGCCTGGTAAAATTTCTGACGAAATTCGTCATACTATTATCGGCGATGAAGAACCTATCACTTGCCGTCCAGCAGATCTTATCGAACCTGAATTGGCAGGCTACACTGAAGACTTGAACTCTAAAGGTTACAAAAACATCACTGAAGAAGATGTATTAACATACGCTATGTTCCCAGAAGTTGCTATTAACTTCTTCGAAGCTAACCGTCGTTAATCCAAAGTATAAAAGAGGATTCTTAGGAGTCCTCTTTTTTTTGCACCTAAAATTGTAAAGTGAAGGGTTTCAATAGTTGTTTTATATTTTATAATTTAGATTTTTTATAAAAAATATAGATGATCTTCTATTAGTTGTACTTACTTCTCAAGTTATATGTATAAGATAAGCAAACAATTAACAATTGAAAAAGATACCCGGATGCGTGTAAAAATATGTGTATAATAAAAAGTATTAGATACTAAAAGGGGTGAAGAACCCTTGTATAATCTGTTAATTATAAACTGACGATGAAAGAAATGTGAAAATTATATTGTGTTTTTTGCTATTTTACTTGCTTTAACTATTAAAAATAGCGTAAACTATAAGAAGTATCTACTATTTATGATATTGAGGTAACCCTGTGAATTTACAAATACGAATTTGGATATCCAATATTGTGCTCTTTGTTGTACCTATTTTAATAGCAATAATCTTATTTTTGCTATATTTTACAGGTTTGCGCATCTTGGCTAATGCCGGTTACTATTTGCGTATTGAGCAGGAACAACAGTTTAAAAGTGTCAGTCGAATCGCTGAAACAATTACCTTTTATGGGTTAGAAAACAACTTAATAGATAGTTTGGTAAAACCTAGCTACAGCCTATTTGATCCTAAGGAAGTATACGTAGAGGTGCTAGATCAAGGAAAGTTGGTGTATACCTATGGTAATCCTCAAATCTACGGTGCATCTGCTATCGTTGGCCTTATCGATGTAAACCCTGAGTTACAGGGCATTGTGTATCAGTCTAATAATACTTTCGTTTATGAAATGCGAAAATATGATGGGCGTCATGCCTACGTATATCATATTGCTGTTAAGCGTGCTACCCATGGTAGTGATAGCTTGATGGAATCTGTGTCTTTCTATATTATTATAGTTTCTATATTGCTCTTTATTGTTACATTCTTTGCAATCACCCGATTTGTTACACGCTTTATTATGATTCATGTTAAGAACATGACAAAATCATTGGAGATGGCAAATCGTCAGATTGAAATGGAGCAAGAACAGCAAAAAGAATTGCTCGCTGGTATCTCCCATGATATTCGAACGCCACTGACAGCTATTAAAGCTTATGCAGAAGGTGTTCGTGATGGCATTGCACCAACAGAGGAGCAACAAAAGCGATACATGGGTATTATTTTGAAACGCGCTAATGATTTAGATTCGATGTTAGAGGAATTATTCCTTATTACTACATTGAATTACAAAAAAGAATCTCGTCCATCTGAGCAAATTGAACTAGGTCAGTATGTGAGAGACTTTGTAGAAGATCATCTAGCACCGTATCAATCGAGAGGTCTTGAAATTAAGGCTCGGATAGCTACGGAAACTGCGTTCATCAATGCAAACCCACAATTGTTACAGCGTGTGTTACAAAATGTATTAAACAATAGTGCTAAGTATAAAATGGCTGATTTAGGGCATTGTATTATTGATGTAACTAGTGATGATGATTTTGTATACTGTGTCATCAGCGATGATGGTCCAGGGGTACCACCAGAATCTCTAGAGCGATTGATGCGCCCGTTCTACCGTGTTGATTCATCCCGTACGAACCCACAAGAAGGTAGTGGCCTGGGATTATCGATTATTCGTCGAATTATGGAAATCTTTGAAGGCCGAGTTGTGATTGAAAATGTAAGACCCCATGGTCTACGTATTATATTAGAATTTCCTAAGCAAGGAGAAGAATCATGAGTGAACATATCTTAATTATTGAAGACGATTTGGATATTGCCAATATTGAACGTGATTATTTAATGGTGGCAGGTTACGATGTAACTATTATGACAAATGGTACAGATGGTATCGAAGCAGCCTTAAATACTCCTGTAGACCTTATCATTCTTGATGTTATGTTACCAGAAATGGATGGCTTTGAAGTTTGCCGTCAAATTCGTGACAAAGTTCGCGTGCCAATCGTTATGGTAACGGCTCGTCTTGATGATATCGATAAAATCCGTGGCCTCGGTGTAGGTGCTGATGACTATATCGAAAAACCATTCTCTCCATCTGTATTGATTGCAAAAATTAAAGCTATGTTGGCACAATATAAACGCTTAACTGAGCGCGATGCAATGGAAACTAATGCGATTCAATCCGGTGAAATTCGCCTTGATCCTAAGATGATGAAAGTATGGGTGAATGAAAAAGAGGTTCATCTTAAAAAGAAAGAATTCCAATTGTTAGAATTCTTGATGCGTAACCGTGATATCGTATTTAGCAAAGAAGAATTGTATTCTCGTGTATGGGGCCTTGACTCCTATGGTGACTATGCTACGGTAGCGGTACACATCAATCGTTTACGTGAAGAAATTGAGGATAATCCATCCGATAGTAAGCATATTATTACAGTTTGGGGGGTAGGTTATAAATTTGTTTAATAACCTACATGAGTATTCACATTATACTCACGTTATTCGTGGCTGTTGATTAAATATGAGTTTGTTGTGAAATTATTATATAGATATAATCAAAGATTTAAGAATTGTTTATATACTTCCTTTGATAGTTTAGATATTCCATGTATACTTATCTAGGTAAGGCTGACTTATGATACTAGATAAGTCATAACTAAACTTCTCTCTCTTAATAAGTTCTCTCTCAAGCTTATCTAGATCACATATACTCTCTCTCTCTCAACAGTCCTTACACTCTCAAACTATATGCATAAAGGGCATTTGCTAGCGACGGCTAGTGAATGCCCTTTATGTTTTTCTATAGCTGTGTAGTTATTTTTTAGTCATTATATTTTTTATTGTTTTAATATATTATTATCTTGCATTGTGAAAGCAAGAGTACTATAATGAATTCATCATAATTGGTTTTATAAAATTGATTGTGTATTGGATTTTGTTAAGACCTCTATGTAGTATTAAAAATGTCAAATAATGTCAGATAATTTCTAATAATATAATAGAACTACCTAGAGCATTAGTAATCATTGATGAGATAATTAAGATAATATTAGAATAACAAGGAGATGAACATGAATTTTCCAAAATATAAGAAAACAGTTATTGCCTGTGTCCTTGCCTTAGGTATTGGTGTGGGTGGTGGATACTATTTCTTCGGTAGTCCTAGTCATACACAACAAACAACAGTAAAAGAACAAACAAAACAATCTAAACCTATTACTGATACACGTAATACCTATGTCGTGCAAGCTGTTAAAGAAGCTGGTCCTGCAGTCGTGGGGATTACAACAAAAGTATTCCAAAAGGATATTTTTAATCGTACTATTTATGCTGGTGAAGGTGTCGGATCTGGTGTACTTATAGATGGTGAAGGTCATATTGTAACAAATAATCACGTTGTGGCAGGTGCTCAAAATGGTGAGGTTACTGTATCGCTATCTGATGGTAGTACTGTAACAGGTACAGTTATTGGTACAGATTCACAGACCGACTTAGCTGTTGTTAGGATTAAACCTCCAAAAGATATTAAACCTATTAAAATTGGTGATTCCGATTCTTTACAGGTAGGTGAACCTGCTATCGCTATTGGCAATCCTTTAGGGCTTGAGTTTAAAGGCTCTGTTACATCTGGTGTCATCAGTGCATTAGCACGTACTATTGATGAGCAAGGCCAACGATTCCGATTGATTCAAACCGATGCAGCCATCAATCCAGGTAATTCTGGTGGTGCTCTCATCAATGCGGATGGTGAATTGATAGGCATTAATAGCTCTAAAATCTCTAAAGAAGGCATTGAAGGTATGGGTTTTGCTATTCCTATTAATTCGGCTATGTCTATCGTTGATTCTATCATTAAAAATGGTAAGGTCATTCGCCCCTATATCGGTGTGTGGGCTGTAGATCGTCAAACGGCAGCTCGAAATAATGTAAACTATGAAGGGGATGGACTTCTTATCGTTCAACTTGACTCAAATGGTCCTGCTGCACAAGCTGGACTTGTAGAAGGGGATATCATTACTCAAGTTGATGGTAAAGACATTACCACATTACTTGAATTAAAAGAACAAATCGACGCTAAAAGCCCTGGAGATACAATTTTAGTAACTTATACTCATAACGGTAATATGAAGAGCGCAGAGCTTAAATTAGGCCAAGCATCTTCAAAATAAATAGAAAGTCCTCATCTTTGGATGAGGACTTTTTTGTCATATAACATCCAAAGTTTTTCAAGAATATATATAAGAAGAAATTTCCCGTGAAAGTTGAATGATTTTTTATCTCTATAAAACTAGATTTTATCTGTGTTTATATAATATTGAATTTAAAAATTTAGATTTTGTAAAAATATTTTTTTTGAAAGGTACCTTGTATTACTAGGTACCTTATGTTATTATGTATTTGTCAGTACAAGATAGTGACCGTAAGAGAGCTTTCACATTGGCAGGTAGGCGCAGCCTAAAGGGAGGAACTATGCAAGTTCAATTAAAAAAAGGTGTTATGGACATGCTTGTACTAGCATTATTAACACAAAGCGATCGCTATGGATATGAAATTGTTAGTACTATTTCAGAGTATATTGAAATTTCAGAAGGAACTATATATCCATTATTTAACAGATTAAAAAAAGAAAAGTATGTTGAAACATATTTAAAAGAGTCCTCTTCGGGACCATCCCGAAAATACTATCATATTACAGATGATGGGCGTGCAGCGTACAATAAGATGCGCCAAGAATGGGATGAATTTTCTGGCATTATCAATATCCTATTGAAAGGAGTCGACTATAATGAACAAAAATAGTTTTTTAGAAGCGCTGCGTAATATTTTCAAAAAAGCACGCGTAGCTGATGTAGAGAGTATTATTGAGGTTTATGAAGAGCACTTTTCTGTAGGATATGAAAAAGGCCTTTCAGATAGTGAAATTATTAAATCATTAGGGACTCCAGAGGAAATCTACGCTTCTTATGTTGATGCAGGTATTATTACAGATACATTGTCTCAAGATGGCGGTGAAAGTAAATCTGTTAATATGGATGCTATCAACGCTAGATTTGAAGATTACAAAGAGCGCTTGTTACCACAGTTGCCAGGAATGGCTAAAAAAGCATCTAAAACATTACTATCGATTGGTAGTGCTTTATCATATATTGTAGGGGTTTTAATATTTATTATTACGCCAGCAATCCTATATTTATTAGGTAGTTCTTGGCAACCATTTGAGAATGTAACGGCATTCCCAGCATTATCTATAGTAACATTAGTAGCACTTGGTGGGGTAGGTCTTTTCGGAGGTCTAGTATGTATCTTTGTTGGCATTGAACTTCGCGGTGTACGTGAGCGTTACTTTCAAAATATAGATTAAGGAGGACCTATGAGACGAATTATAATTGCTGCCATTCTAACCGTAATCTGTGCGGTTGGGGCTGGGACATCTTTTGCAGTTAATGATCTGCCTAATTTTGGCGAATGGATGAAAACAAACGAACAACAGTTTAGAAAACCACATAAACATGATGGTCCTAATAAACATATGGATAAACATATGATGGATGGTAAAGGGCAACAAGCACCACAAGATGGTCAAGGTTCAAACACTGGTCAAAATATGCCACCAAATGGACATGTACCTCCACAAAATCAAAATGGTCAAATGGCGCCACAAGGTCAAAATGGACAAGTAGTACCACAAAATCAGATGCCACCACAAGGCCAACCACCACAAGGCCAACCACCACAAGGCCAACCACCTCAAGGTGGTCAGCCTAATGGTAATGCTCCACAACAAGCACCTAATAGTGAGACACAAGCTCAATAAAATACAGGAAGCTAATAACATATATTGAGCCATATATTTTAAGGGTATTAAAAGAGATATAGCGTTAGATATATCTGAGGATATCGTTGGTTTCATCGTATTTAAATATTAGATAGAGGTAAAAATATGAAAAAAATTTTAATTGCTACAGTATTAACAGCAGCATGTGGGATTGGCGGGGTAACATTTGCTTCTGCTAATGATGTACAAAATAATAATGAACCTATCAAAATGAACTTATTGGTAGAACGAAATCGTGATGTAAACAATTTCCAAGATAAAAAAGGTGATATGCCATCAGAATGTCAAAATAATCAAATGCATGGTCAACATCGAATGGGGCATATGCCAATGAATCATCAAGATGATAATATGCCTCCACATGTTGATGGTGACCAAATGAGACCAGAAGGTCAACCACATCAAATGAGACCAGAAGGTCAAAATCACCAAATGAGACCACAAGGTCAACAACATCAAATGAGACCACAAGATCAACAACATCAAATAAGACCAAATGGCCAAAATCATCAAATGAGACCACAAGGCCATAATCATCAAATGCCACCACAAGGCCAACCACCTCAAGGTGGTCAGCCTAATGTCAATGCTCCACAACCACCAATGGAGCAAGGCGCATCACAAACTACACAACACCAATAATACTCTTATTGGATTCTCTCTCTGAACACTAAATAGAGACGTGGTCATGAAAGTGCATTCATGGCCACCGTAGAGCCACACACTCTATGTGATACACTCGTATCAGAATCTCTCTCTTACACACAATAACTACACACAAACAAAAAGAGCTCCTCAGTGAAGGAGCTCTTTTTGTGTATATTTTATTTAATATGTTTAGAACCGCGTTCTGTCATACCCACGCCATCTTTACAAAGAGGGCATTCTTCAGGTTTGTATGTTGGAACTTCAAGGTTTAGCAATGCTTGTACTTTGTCGTGCGGCACGCCGAACTCTGCTTTACCACCGGAGCGGTTAACGAGCAAGCCTACGCCTACGATTTCACCACCGGATTGGTTAACTACGTTAACTACTTCTTGTACGGAACCACCAGTTGTTACGATGTCTTCCACGATAAGTACGCGAGTACCTGGTTCGATTTTGAAACCACGACGCAATGTCATAACGCCTTTTTCGCGTTCTGTAAAGATTGCACGTGTGCCAAGAGCTTTACCAACTTCATGAGCTAATAGGATGCCACCAGTCATAGGGCCAATAACAAGCTCTACGTTTTGATCGCGGAAGCGTTCAGCTAATTCTTTACAAAGTGTTTCAGTATATTTTGGGTGTTGCAACACGTTGAATTTTTCAACGTACATTGGGCTGTGGAGTCCAGATGTTAAAAGGAAGTGACCTTCTAAAATAGCTTGAGTGTCGATGAGTAATTGTTTTACTTCTTGTTCTTTCATCATATGGATACGTTCTCCATTTCTTCAATAATTAAACGAACCGCTTCACGAGGATTTTCAGCTTGTGTAATAGGGCGTCCGATAACGAGGCGAGATGCACCATCTTGTAATGCGCTAGCAGGTGTAGCAACGCGTTTTTGGTCGTCTGTTGTTGCAAAGGAAGGACGAATACCAGGCGTTACGATAAGGAAATCATCACCACATGCTTCTCGAATCATTTTGGCTTCTAAGGCAGAGCATACAACACCGTCCATACCGCAATCTTTAGCAAGCTTAGCAAGGCGAATTACTTGGTCAGAAATAGGTAGTTGACCACCGATAGCAGTCCAAGATTCATCGTCGAAACTAGTTAGAGCAGTGATAGCCAATAATTTTGGTCGTTCAACGCCTAGTGTTTCTCCGCTTTCACGAGCTGCCTCTACAGCGGCTTTCATCATGACAGGGCCACCTTGACCATGCAAAGTGATCAAACTAGCGCCGAGACGTGTTAAGGAAGAAACGCCATGGGCTACGGTGTTTGGAATATCGTGCAATTTTAAATCAAGAAATACTTGTTTGTTTTGCTCTTGTAAAAAGCGAATTGTTTTTGCTCCTTCGGCGTAGAATAGCTCCATTCCGACCTTGTAAAAGCTAACCGCATCACCGAGGGATAATACGATTTCTTTCACAGCATCCATCGTGGATACGTCAAGGGCAACGATTAATCTGTCATCTGCCATGTTGCAACCTCCATACTACATATATATCTAAATAATTTTCACATACCAAGGGCCTATCTGTCAATTAAAATTGGTATGAAAGAGGTGATTATTGGTCACCCTTGAACAGTAGATTATAGTCTATTTCATGCTATAATAAGTAGAGAAAATGAATATAATTCTTATATATAGATTTTGAAAGGAGTCCTATGTTAGATTTTGTTGCATTAGACTTTGAAACAGCAAATAAATTTAAAAATAGTGCGTGCTCCTTAGCGGTTATTACCGTAAAGGACGGACAAATTACCAAAAAGGCATATAGCCTCATCAAACCTCCTTTTATGAGTTTTGATGATGAATGTATTGAGATTCATGGCATTCAACCTAAGGATGTTTTACATGAAAAGACCTTTGATCAATTGTGGAATGCTATTTATGAAAACCATTTGAAAGGGAATATCATGGTGGCTCACAATGCGAAATTCGATATGAACGTATTGCGCGCTACTTTAGATTATTATAAAATCCCTTGGCCGGAACTCGATTATGCATGTACAGTGAAACTTTCACGTGCAGTATGGCCAGATTTAGTCAATCATAAGTTGAATACTATGGCAGCCTATATAGGAGTTGAATTTAAACATCACTATGCGCTAGATGATGCGGAGACATGTGCAAAGGTTGTGTTGGAGGCTGCTAAGGTAAAAGGTGTTACTAGTTTGCCCGATTTGTTAAAGGTTACAGGTGTACCATTAGAGCCATTTATTGATGAAAAAAATCGCTCTGCCCAAGAGGCTTTACATAAAGAGCCGGAACCAGAGCAAATGTCGTTCTTTTAGTTAGGAGAGGTACTATGTTAGGTAAAGAATTATTAGCTTATGTAGATCATACATTACTGCGGCCAACCGCTACGTGGGATGATATTAAAGAGGTTTGCGATGCTGGTGTAAAGTATAAAACGGCATCCGTTTGTATTCCACCTGATTTTGTGGCATCTGCTCATGAAGCGTATCCGACACTTAACATATGTACTGTTATCGGGTTCCCTTTGGGGTATGAAACGACAGAGGTGAAGGTAGCTGAAACGAAACAAGCCATTGAAGAAGGGGCCTCTGAAATCGACATGGTTATTAACCTAGGCGATGTAAAGCAAGGTGATTTTGAAGCCGTTACAAACGAAATTGCAGCCCTTAAAGAGGCTTGTGGCGATAAGATCTTAAAGGTTATTATCGAAACTTGTTATCTTACCGATTCTGAAAAAGTAGCCCTTTGCAAATGTATCACCGATGGTGGGGCAGACTACATTAAAACTTCTACTGGCTTTGGTAGCGGTGGCGCTAGCCTTGAGGATATTAGACTCTTTAAAAAGCATATTGGCCCTAATGTACAAATTAAGGCTGCTGGTGGCATTCGTTCTATTACAGATATGAAAGCCTATATTGCAGAAGGCTGTAACCGTATTGGCGCTAGTGCAGCCGTAGAGCTATTAAAAAATCACTTAGACGAAGAAGTATAAAAGAAAACCACCTAGGCAATGCTTAGGTGGTTTCTTAGAATGGCGGTGTAACTATGCGCATGTATGATATTATTCTTAAAAAGAGAGCCAATTTGCCCTTAACAGATGAGGAAATCCGTTTTGTCATCGATGGTTATGTACAAGGTGATATCCCTGATTATCAAGTGAGTGCTCTGTTGATGACCATTGTGTTTAATGGGATGAGTGCTCGAGAGCTTGGAACGTTGACCTTAGCTATGGCTCAATCTGGTCATATGGTAGATTTATCTAGTGTTGATGGCATTACCGTAGATAAACATAGTACGGGTGGTGTAGGAGACAAGACTACGCTTATTATTGCGCCCCTTGTGGCTGCTTGCGGTGGTAAGGTTGCCAAAATGTCTGGCCGTGGTTTAGGTCATACGGGCGGTACTATCGACAAGATGGAGTCCATTCCTAACTTAAAAGTATCTTTAGAACAAGATGATTTTATCAATCAAGTTAATAGAATTGGTCTTGCTGTTGTTGGACAGTCCGAAGGATTGGCACCAGCTGACAAACAGCTTTACGCTTTGCGGGATGTGACGGGTACCGTAGATAGTATTCCACTCATTGCATCCTCTGTTATGAGCAAAAAATTGGCTTCTGGTGCACAAGCGATTCTCCTGGATGTGAAGGTTGGTAGCGGCGCTTTTATGAAAACCTTAGACGATGCACGTGCTCTTGCGAAGGCTATGGTAGAGATCGGTAATGAAAATGGTCGCTCCGTAAAGGCTGTTTTGACCGATATGGATCGACCTCTAGGTCATGCCATCGGTAATGCCTTGGAAATTCGAGAGGTTATCAATACGTTGAAAGGTCATGGACCACAGGACTTAACACATGAATGTGTTATCATGGCTGCACATATGCTTGTACTGAGCCATATCTGTGATTATGAAACAGCCCTTAGTCGAGTACAAGAAGCTCTCGATTCGGGCGCTGGTCTTGAACGGTTGCGACAAATGATTGACGCTCAAGGTGGGGACAGCCGAGTTATCGATGATGAAAGCTTATTGGCCGTTGGTCAATATACATATGATGTAACAGCTCCTCAAGATGGGTATATTACACATATGAATACTGAGCAATGCGGTATTGCATCTGTTATGCTTGGTGCAGGGCGTATCGTCAAGGATGGACCTATCGATTATAGTGCAGGTATCGTGATGCATAAGAAAACTGGTGATTCTGTAATATCCGGCGAAAGTATTGCTACTTTGTATGCTTCTGATGAAAGCTTGCTCTCTAATGCAGGTACAACATATTTAGAGGCTATTACATTTGGTACAACTGCACCAACAGTAGTAGATACGATACTCGATGTCGTGGAATAAGGAGCCGATTATGACAGAACAACATATTCAAAAGCTTATCGATTGTGCTGCTGTCGCCAGAGAGAAGTCCTATAGCCCCTATTCCCATTTCGGTGTAGGTGCAGCACTTCTTTGTGAAGATGACACTATCTATGAAGGTTGCAATATAGAAAATGCCTCCTATGGGCTTACTAACTGTGCTGAGCGTACTGCTATCTTTAAGGCTGTATCGGAAGGTCATAAAAAGTTTAAAGCCCTTGCGGTAGTAGCCGATACGGAAGGGCCCTGTTCGCCTTGTGGGGCTTGTCGTCAGGTAATATCTGAATTTGAAATACCTCATATCATTATGGCAAATCTAAAAGGGGAGTATACAGTAGTTGAACTAGATGAACTATTACCTTTTAGATTTGGTGCACATAGCATGTAAAAACATTTTTAGACAATAAAAGGGGCTGTAACAGAATGCGGTTTTACCGCATTCTAGTTACAGTCCCTT
>NZ_CAUTZP010000011.1:0-70991 GCF_963543145.1 uncultured Veillonella sp.
AGCTCTAATAAATCTATTGCGTCACTGACGACAGTAGTGGATAGTTGTTCAAACGTGACACGTATGTGTCGTGTTTGTAATTGCTCTGGGAAGTTTATAATTTTTAATTCGTCATCCTGGCTGATACGGTCGTAGTCAGAAGGGTTAACAAAGTTAAGTGGTACGACGCCGTGGTTAATTAGATTATTTTTATGAATACGTGCTAAGGATTTAGTGATGACTGCTTTTACACCTAAATACATGGGTGCAATGGCTGCGTGTTCACGGCTAGAACCTTGTCCATAGTTTTCGCCACCAACTATAAAGGATTTACCATATCGTTTGGCACGAGATACAACCTCTGGACTGCTGAGATAGATGGATGCATCTAGTGTGCCGCTGCGACCTTTAAAGTTGCGATTCGATGTGCGAAGGGATACACCATTAGTGCGAGGTGCTTGGACGATCCCTACGCAAGGACCGCAACCACATTCCAAAATACGAGCCCCTGCATCGACTAATGTTGAAATAATGCCATCTCGTAATGCCATGGAGAAGATTTGTCGACTACCGGTGGCTACTACAAGGCTCACATCAGGATGGACTGTATGGTCTTTTAAAATAGCCGCCGCCTTAGCTAGGTCTGTGTAAGATGCATTTGTACAACTGCCGATAAACACTTGGTCGAACCATTGCCTGCACGAGATAGGTAAAGACCATATTTTTTAGCAATAGACTGTAAATAAACGTGATCATCAGGATTTTTATTGTCAGCATATAGTAAATTGTGATCTACATAGCTGACGGATAATTCGGTTTTAACACGAGGTATGTTCATTGTTTCAAAGGCTAAGTATGCCTGTGTGCCTGTCACGTCATGTGTTAGTATTAGTATTAGTATTACTATTACTATTAGTACCAGTATTAGGCTATAGTGCTTTTGGTAGTTCTTTTTCTAGTACTTTTGTCGTTAGTTTGCTAATTAGAGGGATAACAACAATAAAATATCTAATGATTTTTCTGTATTCATACTATCATTTGTTATGTAATGATGATAATATTTGTTAATGATAAGGTAATAAGGTTTTGTTATAAGGTGTTTTTATGGATATCAAGGATATAAAATATATTAGTACTATCGTTGAGATGGCATCGTTTTCAAAGGCGTCTAAAAAATTATATATTTCTCAGCCCGCGTTGAGTCAAAGTATTCGTCGTATCGAAGCAGAGTTAGGTGTTCCTATGTTTGCTCGTGATCGCACTAAGGTTGTGCCGACGGCAGCAGCGTTACAAATTGCAAAAGAGGGAATGCCTTTGGTTCAAAAGGTAGAGGCCCTAACGCAGTCTATCATCAACCAAGGCACTGATGTGGCATATCATGTGCGGATTGGTTTGTCTCAGTTTTATGGTCATCATATGTTGGGGAAAACATTAAAGAGTTTTCAACAAATTGAACCGTCTTGGGAGTTCCATGTGGTAGAAGGGGAGTCTCATTTCTTAGAGCAACAAATTTGTGATGGTTTAGTTGATGTAGGCCTGTTCCCGACACCTATTTATTCTCAAGCTCTTGAAAGCTATCCCGTACTTGATGAGCAAATTTTACTAGCTATTAGCGCAAATAATAAGAAAGCCATTGCCGTTGCAGATTCTCTCATGACACCTGATGGCATTCGAGAAATTGCACCGTTTGGACCATTTCCATTCATTTTATTGCGAGAGGGATTAAAGCTACGGTCTTTGGTAAATCGATTATGCCAAGCGGAGTCCTTCGTGCCAAAAGCTGTTATTGGTTCTGAAAACTTAGATACCTGCCGCTCTTTAGTAGAAGATGATTATGGTATTACTTTCTTGCCTAGCACACTCAATAGGAAAGGCGATGATGATAAAGTTAAATTCTATCCTTTAGCATCAAAACTTTGTTTCCGTCAATTAGTTCTTGTAGCAAGATCAGATAGAGCGAAGCGATTCCATTTGCCGGAAGTAGCAAATATTATGCAAAAATTCTTATAAATTATACAGATGGAATATTGGAGTATTTAGTACTAGAAGTAAATACTAATTCGGATTTATAAATATATACATAAAGTATTATATAGATAGATATATATATAGTATTATATAGATAAAAGAGTCTAATTCCTTAAAAATAACGAATTAGACTCTTTTGCTTTATGAAGAGAAACTGAAGATATCGAATTTGATAAATATGGTAAAATACAGGGTTTTTAGATACAAATGAGTCAAAAAATTCTCAAAAAATAATTGACAAATGTCCTGTCAGAAAATATACTTAAAGTATCTTAAAACATATTCAGAAGATAGGATTTAAAACCCACAAGTATGGTGGAGTTAAACAAGTGAATAAAAGTAGAATATGTTTTCTTGTTGTTGACGGTTGGCCTATGTAGGCCCCTAGGAGGTTTAAAATGAATAAAGATGTGGAAAATAAAAACACCCATGACCACAACCATGGCGAACACCATCATGACCATGACCATTGCCATTGTGGCGGTCATCATCACCATCACGATCACGACCATGATCATCATGACCACGATCATGAACATGGTCACGACCATAGTCATGGCAAAGCGCTACCAACGGATAAATGGGTGCCACACACTCATGAACCAGGGGTACCGCATGAACATGGCGTAAACGACTACATGAAAGCCGTTGCGGAATACCGTAAAACATGGCCTACAAAACAAGATGTAATTGAACAAACACCAGATCCTGCTGTGCGTGAAATGATTCTTCGCATGGAGCAAATCGGTTGTGATACAGTATTTGACCGTTTTGATAAACAACAACCACAATGTACATTCGGTATTGCAGGTGTATGTTGCCGTATTTGTTTCATGGGTCCATGTAAAATTACACCTAAGAGCCCTCGTGGCGTCTGCGGTGCAGATGCTGACCTTATCGTAGCTCGTAATATGACACGTGCTGCTGCAGGTGGTTTGACTCAACATGGTGCGCATGCTCGTGAAATCTTGATTTCTTTGAAAGCTGCTGCTAATGACCAATTGGATATTCCAATTTTAGGGGAAGAAAAAATCCGTACTGTATGTAAGGCTTTCAACATCCCTGAAGAAGGTCGTTCCTTGAAAGAAGTGGCTAATGATTTAGCTGACGTATTGCTCGAAGATTTAAGCCGCGCATTGCCAGGTGAATATAAAACAATTACAGCTATGGCTCCTGCAGAGCGCCGTGAAGTGTGGAAAAACCTAGATATCTTGCCTGTTTCCGCGTACAATGAAGCATTTGATGCATACCATCGTACATGCGTAGGTACAGATGGCGATTGGGAAAGCAACATGAAACAATTCTTGCGTTGTGGTCTTGCTTTCACATTCACAGGCGTAGTAGCTGCTGACATCGCAACAGACGCATTATTCGGTCTTGGTGGTCGTCGTACATCCAAAGTAAACATCGGTGCCTTGAAAAAAGGTTATGTTAATATCGCTGTTCATGGGCATTTACCAACATTGGTTTCTCAAATTTGTAAGATTGGTGCGTCCGAAGAGTACTTAGAAAAAGCGAAAGCTATCGGTGCTAAAGGTATCCAATTCTACGGTATCTGCTGCTCTGGTTTGTCCAGCATGTACCGCTATGAAAACGTTATTCCATTGTGTAATGCTATCGGTGCTGAACTTGTACTTGGTACAGGCGCTCTTGATTGCTGGGTAGCTGACGTTCAAGACGTTTACCCTGCTATCATGGACGTAGCACGTTGCTTCAACACAAAAGTTATCACTACATCTGATGCAGCTCGTTTACCAGGTGCAGAACACATCGGTTACGATCATCACCACACTAATTTGGCTGAAACAAAAGAATTGGCGCGCAAAATCTTGGATCGTGCTCTTGAAGCTCATGAATTGCGTAAAGGTATGCCTGTATTCATTCCGCCATATGAAATCACTGCAGAGGTTGGTTTCTCTCCAGAATCCACTGTTAAACATTATGGTTCCTTCAAACCATTGGCAGAGGCTTTAAAATCTGGTAAAGTTCGTGGTATCGTTAACGTAGTAGGTTGTTCCAACCCTCGCGTTATCTACGAAAAAGCTACTGTAGATATCGTTGATACACTCATTAAAAATGGTTGTATCATCTTAACAAATGGTTGTGCATCCTTCCCATTGATGAAACTTGGTTACTGTAATACAGATGCTATTAAAAAATGTAGTCCTGCATTGCAAGAGTTCTTGGGCGATGATCAACCACCAGTATGGCATGTTGGCGAATGTGTAGATAATGCACGTTCTTCTGGTATCTTCGGTGGTATTGCGGCTGAATTAGGCTTAAATTTACCACAGTTGCCGTTTGCTATGTCTAGCCCTGAATGGTCCAATGAAAAAGGTATCGATGCATCCCTTGGCTTCCGCTTGATGGGTATTAACTCTTATCACTGCGTTGAGCCACCTACACAAGGCTCTGATGCTGTAACAAAATGGCTTAAAGAAGACACTAAAGACATCTTAGGTTCTGTTATGTATGTTAATACAGATCCTGCTAAAGTAGCTGAAAAAATCTTAGCAGATATTGATGCTAAACGTGCTGCTTTAGGCTGGGCTGAAGTAAAATAATAAAATTGTAAATCATACATAGTAGTTTGTCGTTATAAAACAACACCCTCAAAAGCTAGAGGAGATTATTTCCTAAAGCTTTTGAGGGTATTTTTGTGGATTATAGGGTAACATATGGGTTATAGGACAAAAGGGTTATAGGACAAAAGGGTTATAGGACAAAAAGTGTTGCTATTTCAGTCCCAAAGATTGGGAAGCTTGCGATTATAATTAGTTAGACAACGAAAAAAGGACTCCATAAGGAGTCCTTTTTTCATGTAAGGGGAGTGTTAGTATTAATATCAAATGAACCATGTATTTAAACAAGTAGTAGGTTTGGGGTTAGTAATACTTGTCGGGAGATAAATACACGTATAGTAACCAGGGAATTGTTACCTCTGTTTATCATTTGACATTGTTATTATAAAAATAATAAATGAGCTAAAAATGAAGATATTTAATAAATTGCTTTAAATTTCTTATATTTCTAAAAAACTTAATAATTAAGTTTAATTATTGTTGATAAATATGGGGTAATTTTGGTATTATATATAAAGGAGAAGTTGTATATTTTATAAAGGTTTGATGGTATTAAGCTTTTATAAAGTATACAGCTCTATAGCATGAGAGGAGCAGTCATATGAGTAAAATATTAACCATATTATCGCTTTTGTGGCTACTCAGTATCGGGGGGACTGCTAACGCAACGGACTGGTACTATGTTGGGCCAGATGCATCAGGAAACCAATTATTTATTGACAACGACAGCGTACAAAAGAGTGACTATGATGCGCTTTTGTGGCTGCGAGTTAATGAACTGGGTGGCGACGAATTGCGATATAAAGTGTATATCAGTAGATATAATCGAACCATGGAAACATTGAAGGTAGATGCGTACATGGCAGACGGGACGCCGTATGAAAATGTAGAATTTAATGAAAACCCTGAGCCTATTGAGGGCAATACGAATGGCCAAGCCATTTACAATTTATTATGGCATTAAAAGAACCATCTAGCACAGCAAACTAGATGGTTCTTTTTGTGTGTAAAATATTTATAAATCCTTAGGAATATTTTTTATATACTACATCCTCAAAAAGTAGAGAATGGTATATACATGAAGTTCATTAGACTTGAGCCGTATTACGTTGTAGTTCTAAGTCTTGAATCATTTGGAGATCGTCCTTAGGAGAGCGACCGCCTGTTGTTAAGTAGCCACCAACCATGATGCCGTTAAGGCCACCTTTTAAAGCATAAGCCTGTAAGTCGCGTAGATTTACTTCACGGCCGCCAGCGGTACGAATCAATGCATTTGGCAAGATGAAACGGAATACGGCGAAGGTGCGTAAGATATCTAGTGGACGTAAAGCTTTGTTGTTTTCAAACGGAGTACCTTTAACAGGGTTCAAAATGTTTAATGGCACGGAGTCAATATGTAAACGTTTAAGCTCGAACGCCATTTCTACGCGTTGTTCTAATGTTTCGTTGAGACCGAGGATGCCGCCAGAGCAAACGCGAATGCCTGCTTTTTGTGCATTATCGATGGTAAACATTTTATCTTCGTAGGAATGTGTTGTACAAATATCTGGGAAGTGGCTAGGTGCAGTTTCGATATTGGAGTGGTATCGAGTTACACCGACTTCTTTCAATTTGATCGCTTGTTCGTAAGTTAACAAACCGAGAGAACAGCAGATTTCAAGGCCGATTTCGTTTTTGATACGGTCTAATACATGAATGATTTGGTTGAATTCATCTGGGTTATTAGTATTACGACCACTCGTTACGATGGAAAAACGAATAGCGCCTGCTTCTTTAGCTTTACGTGCTGCTTGGAGAATGCTTTCTTCATCCATGAAAGGATACTCTTGAACGCCTGTGTTGTGGTGTGCGGATTGAGCACAGAATTTACAGTTTTCAGGGCATTTGCCAGATCGTGCATTTACAATGGCGCATACATCCACAGAGTTGTCATTGAAATGCTGGCGAATTTTATCAGCCATAGCAAGTAAAATCATAGTGTCATCGTCTGAAGTGTGAATCAGCTCGATTGCTTCTTCCTTAGTGATTTCACCGCCGTTCATAATACGATTTGCGATAGTAAGGATTTTTTCGTATGTACCCACTTGGGATGGTTGTTGATCTGTAGGCAAAGCCATAATAGCCTCCAAAAATTGTTAACTTAATAAAAACATAAAATATTGACAATTTGATTGTAAACGTTTGAATATAAATTGTCAACCTGTTGGATTTAGTGGTTAACATAATTGAATAAAAATTTACTAACTATCTATTACATGAAAAAACTATGTGATTATCCTATAATTTATATTTATTAATGTTTAAGAGAAGTTTATTTTAACTATGTGTTTTTGTCCCTAATTGATAGCTATTTTTAACTTATCTTTAACGTTTTGTAGTATAATAGACTATTGTAATTACTATATATAACTATAATAAAAGTACTAATACAAGGAGTGGATATAGATGCAGCCATTTCGATTTATACACTGTGGTGACCTGCATTTAGGGGCACCCTTTCAATATGCTACAGGTATTAGCCGCGCCATTGATCGCGCCGTGAGCGAAGCTACCTACGTAGCCTTTGATACAATCATTAACACTGCTATCGATGAGCATGTTCATGCGGTCGTCATAGCTGGTGATATTTATAATAGCGAAGACCATAATTTAGAGGCCCAAGTGCGTTTTGTGCGCGGTATGTATCGTTTGGCAGAACATCGCATTGCAGTCTATATGGTGCAAGGAAATCATGATCCTGCTGAAAGCTGGAAGGCGCAGTTGCAGATGCCAGATAATGTACATGTATTTTCTAGTGAGCAAGTACAACGTTTTCCGTTAATTGTTAACAATATTGAAATCGGTGGCGTTTATGGTATCAGTTGTGGTCATGGTAATGAAAGCGAGAATTACGCTCGTCAATATCGTGCTTTTGAACGAGATGAGTTTTCTTTGGCCGTCATGCATGGCACGGTAGGTTCTAGTGTAGGTGCCGAAAATCACAACGTGACTGGTCCCTGTAATTTGACGGATTTAGCTGAGGCTGCAATGGATTATTGGGCCTTAGGACATATTCATAAATCCCAAATTCTTAGTGAGGAGCCTCTCGTTGTATATGCGGGCAATCCGCAAGGTTTACATCGTAAAGAGCTTGGTCCTAAAGGTTGTTATTTAGTTTCCGTATCTCATAATGGTCATTGTGAACTGAGATTTATTGAAACTAGTGCCATTCGCTTTGAGGAAATCAAAATCGATATTGCTGGTATGCAAAATGAAGCTGATTTCTTAGAGATTTTACGCCATAAAAAAGAGAATTTACGTAAACAGCACAAGAAAAATATTTTGCTATCCATTGTTCTCAGTGGTACTGGCCCGCTACATCGGCTATGTACACAAGAGGGCGTGCGTAATTTGTGGCTTCAAGAGTCGCAAAGTGAAGAAAAAAGTAAATCTGTATTTGTAATGCCTTATCGCATTATCTCCAATACGCGCCCTACCGTTAATTTAGCGGAGCGCCGTTTATTATCCGATGTAGTAGGCGACTATTTGCGTGCTTACGACGATATGGTGGAAGGGAATGCTGTACAGACGGCACGACAAATCTTGGCGGATCGCCCTGAATTTAAACGGTTAGGCGTATATGCAGATGTATTGAGCGATGAATTAATAATGCGTGCTTTGAAACGTTGTGAAATAGAAGGTGTTACTGTATTGATGGGGGCTAATGATGAACATTAAACGCATACGATTTGATGAATTTGGCCCGTATCGTGATTGGTCTTTTACAACGGGTAACAATGGGGTTCAGCTCATATATGGCCCTAATGAAAGCGGTAAAACATCGCTGCTTGAAGGGATGCGCACCTTATTATTTGGGGGCACGCATAAGGCCTATGGGCCTATGACTGGCGCTCTCGATGTGGAACGCAATGGTGAAAGCTACTATATTGGCCGTAAAGGTAAACAACTAGATTTTTATAAACCAGGAAATCCTGCTATCCATGAAGAGCCTGCTCAGTATTGGTGGCATGGCATTGATAAAAAGACATATAATCGCATCTTTGCATTGACCTTAGAAGACTTGCAAGGCCTTGATGTATTGCAAGAGGTAGAGGTTCGGTCTCGTTTCTTTGGTGCTGAAGGGGGAGAGCACTTAGGCTCTGTCGTTAAGGATGTGGAAAAAGGGGCAACCAATTTGCTGGTAGCATCCTCAAATGGCAAACGTCGTATTAATGTATTGATGGATGAGCTGAAGGAAAATCGCCAGAAGCTAAGTCAATTGGCAGAACACGAAGCACAATACGTGGAATTGCAGAAAGCCTTTCACAGTACGGAACAAACGGAAGCTGAACTACAAGGTCAGTTGCAAGAGTGGAAGGAATACCGTGATGGCGTAGATGTCGTATTGCGCGCATGGGATACGTATCGCCGCAGTGAAGAGGCGCGTATGCACATGCAGCAGTACAACAGTGAACTCGCCTTGAGCCGTGATGAGTTCCTTACTATCGACGAAGACATCAAACGAGCTCGTGACAATATGCAATTATGGCAAGAAAAGGAAGCGGCGTTAATGCCAGCTAACTTTAGCCCAGATAGCCCGTTTGGTACTTATGGTCAAGATATTGAGGCTCTCATTCAACAAGGTGCTAAGTGGGAACAATTACGCCGTGAGTGCGAAGAAGGCGATGCATATATCCATAAGGTGAGAGAGCAATTAGAATTCTCTCGCAAGATGTATTCCGCATGGCGTGATGATGAACCTATGGCTGAGGATGTTAACTGGTTTGAAGGTGAACGCTTAGCTAGTCGTCTGCGCACTGCTAAAGACCAATTGTTGCATTGGCAAGACCGTAAGCCTGCAGAGGTTTCTGATGATTTACCAACAGCTAACCTGGAGGGAGCATCTTTGCCAAATTATAGCGAAGAAGAGTTGGCGAAAAAAGAACATCTTGAACGTGAGTTAGAGTTGATCTTAATGGATATAGATCGAGTGACTACAAAACGAGATAGTTATGGTCCAGCTGCGCAACCGACGAATTTACCAAAATGGTTACAACGCATTAGTGGCATAGGTGCCGTTATTAGCGTATTGCTTGTGTTAGCAGGATTATTAGTTCTTGAATCTGTGCTCTATACGATAGGCGGTTTCATCCTATTGATTCTGTCTATGGCGTTATTCTGGTATGCTACGTGGAGAGCCCATAATGGTAACTCCGATGTATCTAAATTAAACTATGAGTTACAAATCTTATCATCTCGTAAATCCGATGTAGAACATCAGTTAGAGGCTTTGATTAAGGCGGCTACGCCAGTTATAAGCCCTGTACCATCGTTAGCAGGGGCTGCTCATCTCGATCGTTGGATTCAAGAAGGCCATACATTACAAGGTATTTATGATGAAGCCCTTGCAGCTTGGCAGAATTGGTTGCCTCAAGGGGCTGCGAAGAGCCTCACAGAAAATGATTTCTTCGGCCTCAAGCAAGAATATGATCAATACCATGAACAGTTGCGGACTATTGAAGGTTACGAGAAGCGTTTAGCAGAGCATAAAGAGGGGTTACGCGTTATCGAAGACCAAGCGATGACCTTGTGGTATAACCTTGGTGTAGAGGCGCCTGTATCTCCCACTGAGCTTAAACGCATTTATAATCAATATAAAAACTTCCAACAAAATAAAATCGTATGGGAACAAAAGGAAGCACAACGCAAAAGCTTCCGCAACGAATACGATAACTGGCACCGCAAAGAAAAAGAGTTGTTACTTCGTCAACAAGAACTATTGCATAAAGCTGGTATGGAAAGCTCCAATGAGTATCGCCAACATCTTATCGACGAAGACCAATATAAGCAATGGCAGACCATTTATAAGCAAAGTCAAGTTCAGTTAGATTTATTAGCACCTGATGCGGAGAATAAAGACTTGTTCTATCGTCGTTTGCGAGAAGGTAATAAAGATAATTGGCTCGATGAACTGGCTCATTCCGAACGGGAGATGGCATCTATTGAAGATAAATTAGCTACCTTGTACGAGCGTCGTGGTCAAATTGTGGAGGCTATGCGCACTCTTGGATCTGACCAAGAGCAACATCAAATGTTGCAAGAGCGCGAAGCTCTTCAGAGTGAATTAGAGGATGCCTTGGAAGACTGGGCTACACAAGTTTTGATGAGCCACTGCATGGATAAAGCACAACAATCTTACGAGCAAGAAAAACAACCTCACATGCTTGAACTGGCATCCTCTTATATAGAACGTTTAACTGGTGGTATCTATACCTTTGATATCCTCGGTATCAACGAAGGGGTTGCTCTTGTTAACGGTAATGGTGAGCGATTAGAGCTTAAGTTCTGGTCTAGCGGCTTAGCTGACCAAGTGTACTTAGCGTTGCGCTTGGCATTGGCAAAGGTGTTCTCCTACCAAGTCGAGTCCTTGCCGATTATCTTAGACGATATTCTTGTGCGTTTTGACGAAAACCGTCAACGTAGTGCGTTGGAACTATTGGCGGAAATTGGTAAGAGCCAACAAATCTGGTTATTTACATGCCAACGTACTGTATATGATATGGCTCAATCTATTACTGGTATTGATCGGCATAGATTAAGTCGCAGTTAATTAAAATCCCTGTGGAGGCTCTTAGCTTTCACAGGGAATAATAAAGAATAAAATCATGTAAGCGGTTGTAACTAAAGTAACTGTTTTAGTTATGTAACTGTGTTAGTATACATTTAGAAAGAAAGGGGTTGAGTACTTGAATACAGCATATTTGGACATGATCCAAGGGAAGAACCCTGGTGTGACGCCTGTGTGGTATATGCGACAAGCTGGTCGTAGTCAAGCGGAATACCGCAAAATTAAGGAAAAATATACGCTCTTTGAAATTACAAAAGAGCCTGAATTATGTGCTCGCGTTACGGAGTTACCTGTTAAGGAATACGGCGTTGATGCGGCCATCCTTTACAAGGACATCATGAGCCCTATGGTGGCGATGAATGTAAATGTAGAATTGAAAGCTGGCGTAGGACCTGTCTTTAGCACGCCTATTCGATCCATGGCCGATGTAGATAGATTAGAAGCCTTTGATCCTACAAAGGTGGATTATATTGCAAAGACGATTACGTTGTTAACATCTGGCATGCTCGACGTACCGCTCATTGGGTTCTGTGGTGCGCCGTTTACGATTGCGTCCTACCTCATCGAAGGGGGCCCGACGAAGAACTATAATAAAACTCGGGGCATGCTCATCGGTGCGCCTGACGTGTGGAATGCGTTGATGACAAAATTGGCTGACATGTCTATTGCTTACTTGTCCATGCAAGCCGAGGCAGGTGCTAATGCGCTACAAATCTTCGATTCTTGGGTAGGGGCTGTGAATGCGGATCAATACAAACAAGGGATTTACCCTCATATGGAACGTATTATCAAGACGGTAAAAGCAAAATACCCTCATTTACCGATGGCTATGAATGGTGTTGGTACAGATCATTTAGTATCTATTTGGTCTCATTTGCCACTCGACGTTATCGCGCTAGATTGGCGTAGCTCCATCGTTATGGCTAACGAGCGTGGCGTAACACAAACGGTACAAGGCAACCTTGATCCGGCGTACTTATTCGGAGATGAAAAAACATTGGCCCGCGAAGTGGACCGTATCTTGCTCGAAGGTATTCGTTATGGTCGTCATATCTTCAATTTAGGGCATGGTGTATTCCCAGAGGCAGATCCTCAAAAGCTCCATTGGTTAACGGACTATGTCCATGAACGTAGTCGTGAGCTGTGGGCTCAAGAGGGTTAAGTTGGTGAAAGTAGAGAAAAAAGGATTATTATTTCTATCCTATGGAAGTCCTTCAAGTAAGGAAGAGCTAGTGCCATATATGACGAGTATTCGTCATGGCCGCGTACCCACAGAGGGCGAGATTGCAAATCTTACTCGTCGCTATGACATGATACAGCAATGGTCTAATATAGAGTTGCAGAATATGGCAGAGAGTCAATATAAAACGTTGATGACTTTATTGCCAACCATGCCATCAGCTATTGGTTATTTACATATGAAACCATCTATTGCTGAGGCGGTAGACTCTTTAGTCCGCCAAGGGGTGGAGCATATTATCGCTATTGTGACGGCTCCATTCTTTACATCGCTTGGTACAGGTGCCTATGAAAAACAAGTGCAAGCAGCCATTGGTAAGCATGGGGCTGTAACATTCGACTTTATTCGTTCTTGGTGGGACCAACCAGCTTTTACAGAATATTGGCAAAAAGCAGTCGCAGATTGTGCTACTAAATTAGAGAGTGTTCATACATCAATTGAAGATGTATTCGTTATTTTTAGTGCTCATAGCATACCTCTTATCGATAATCACGGCGGTGATTCTTATGCATTCGCATTACATGAAAGTGCCCAAGAGATTGCAGAGCATTGCAAGTTATCTAAGTGGACAGTGGCGTGGCAAAGTGCGGCTCCTCACGGTCAATGGTTAGGGCCTACCGTGGAGGATGCTATCGACGAGGCTTTACAGACTGGTGCCACACACATTGCTTTCGTGCCCTTTGGCTTTGTAAGTAATCATGTTGAGGTCTTATACGATAATGATGTAGAGTGTAAAGAGCTCGTTGAAAATGGGGGCGCCATTTATTTGCGGGTACAGATGCCGAATTGTAATGAAACATTCTTACAAGCCATGGCGAGTGCAATAGTAGAAAGGATTCATTCGTGAACGTAACAATTGTGGGCGGTGGCCTAACAGGGCTTACAGCGGCTTATTATCTAGGCCATGCTAAGCCAGAGTGGAATATTACTCTTTACGAACAAGCACCACGATTTGGTGGGAAAATACAAACACAACGAGTTGATGATTTCGTTGTAGAACTCGGGCCAGATTCTTATTTGGGTCGAAAGACTGAAATGACAGATTTAGTACACGATTTAGGGTTAGGTGATACCCTTGTATCGAATGAGACGGGGCAAGCCTTTGTATATGATCAGGGCACAATTCATCCGATTCCAGGGGGTTCTATCATGGGTATCCCTACGGAAATGATGCCCTTTGTGAAAGCAACGCTCATTTCTTGGCCTGGAAAATTGCGTGCTGGCTTAGATTATTTCAAAAAGCCTTATAAGCTCGATGAACATGGTGATGTGTCCATTGGTCATTTCTTCCAATACCATTTAGGTCAAGAAATGATGGATAAGCTTATCGAACCACTATTAGCTGGTATCTATGGTGGAGATATCTATAAAATCAGCTTATTATCTACGTTCCCTCATTTTATTCAAGTAGAACAAAAATATGGGAATATGGTAAAAGGTATGATGGCTGCTAAGATGGGCCACTCCAAAGCGGGGGTTACTAAAGCGGCTAAAGTTGCCATTGCTGAAGGTGACGTTCCACGTGCTGGTAAAGGGACTATGACAGACCGCCAATTTGAAAACCATGAAGCAAAGTCTAGTCAAACAGCATCTATGAATCATAGCTCAAACAGTTCTGGACATAGCACAAATACTAGTCCACACCAACAAACTAGTAAGGTTCAAGCAGATATGGCAAGTCGTAAGGGGACTGCGGCTCAATCTGGTATGTTCCGCCAGTTAACAGGTGGGCTTGAAAGCGTGATTACCGCAATTGTTGATGCTATGCCTAGTAATGTGCACTTGCATACAGGAACACTAGTTTCTAATATTCGCTATGTTGAAGGTATGTATGCTATCGATGTGGTTAAGGGGCATAATGACTCAGCTGAAGAGGTGCTTCTTGATAAAGCTCCTACTATGGCGGACCATGTGATTATTTCTACACCGCCTGCAACATATACGCAATGGTTTAAGGATGACCCGGGTTTTGATTTCTTGCGTTCTATGGAGCAATCAAGTTGTGCTATTGCTATTATGGCCTTTGATAAAGCTACCTTTGATGGCGATTTAAAGGGCTCTGGACTTTTGATTACACGTAAGACGGATACACCGCTTACAGCGTGTACTATTCTAAATCAAAAATGGCCCCGAACAACGCCTGATGATAAAGTTGTATTGCGCGTCTTTATCGGTAAACCAGGAAATGATGTGGTAGAACAATATAGTGATGAAGAACTTTCAGAATTAGCAGTGGAAGAAATTCAACACATCATGCGTTTCGCTGCTAAGCCTGAATGGGTGCGCATCAATCGCCTCATCCACTGCATGCCACAATACAATGTAGGGCATCGTGCAGGTATTAAGGCTGTACGTAAACATGTAGCTGAAAACTATCCAAATTTACACCTCATCGGTACGCCATTTGATGGCATTGGTATTCCAGATGGTGTAAAACAAGCAAAAGAATTAGTGCAGGCTATGGTAGACGGCAATGAAAACTAGTAAATATTAGTAAATATCAGTAAATATTAGTGAATATTAGTGAATATTAGTGAAATACAAATACTGATCTGAACGAAAAGTAATACTAATATGGGACAATTAATTACAGTCTACTATTAGCTGTATATTGATATTTCATATTGAAAATTAATATTAATAAATAATTATAAGAAAAGACTCCATATGCTATAATAGTATATGGAGTCTTTTCGATTCTTATAGTAATAGAAATATATCATTTTAATATAATCACCATAGATAGGAGTGATCATAATGGGAAAAGCAATCCCTACAGTAGAAGGTTGGCATAGCCAACACATGGTATTTGCCATGGATTTTAGCGCATGGAACTGTTTTACAGCTGATGAAAAAGCAGCAGCGCGCAACGAATTAAAAGCATTCTTAGCAGAGCTTGAAGCTAAGCATCAAGCTAAAGAAGGTAGCTATGCATTCTATGATTGTAATGGTGCAAAAGGGGATTTGATTCTATGGATCCTTGGACCATCCCTTGAATACTTGGCACAAGTAGAACGCAAGTTCCGTCGTCTAGCAATTGCTAGCGTATTGGTACAAACTTATTCCTACACATCTGTAACAGAAGTAAGTGCTTACGTTAAGGCTAAACTTGATACGGAAGAAGTTAACCAAAAACTTTATCCTCATGTACCTCGCGATAAATACATCTGTTTCTACAATATGTCTAAAAAACGCGAAGGCGATGATAACTGGTTCATGCTACCACCACAAGAGCGCGGTATGTTAATGAAATCTCATGGCGAACTTGGTAAAACATACTTAGATGTTCTATCTGAATTCACCACAGGTGGCTGTGGTCTAGATGACTGGGAATGGGGCATTACGATCTTCAGTAACGACGATATCCAATTCAAAAAAATCGTATACGATATGCGCTTTGAAATCGCCAGTGCAAAATACGGCATCTTCAGCGACTTCTACGTTGGTACCATCATCGACGATGCACTACTAGAAGAAATCTTTGGATAATAAAAGAGCCTGCTTTTAGCAGGCTCTTTTTTCTTCCCTTAAAATGAAGGTTATAATTTTGAACAGAAAATTTGCTGTACGCACTGTACTTGTACTGCGTAAAATATAATTCACTATGTCTGAGTATCTTATTCATAACTATATTTTTATAAAAGAGAACCCCGCATCAATCCGACTTACGAGGTTCTTCCTGCCCACTAAGATAACAGAAACTATAATTTACATTTTGCTAAAATGCTAATACACATCTAACTTTTAATAAAAGAACTCCCGCATAAAATCCGACTTGCGGGTTCAAGGCCTATGGCCGCAGAACTAATTCGCATGGAGGATTGTTGAGGGAGTCTTTTATTACCTTATTTGGTTGTAAATTATAGTTTCTGTTACATCTTATACGTTCATGTTCGCACCTTTACGTACATAGAACCAGAAGCATACAGCTACTGTTACAAGGTTGAAGATTAATAATACAGCAAAGGCTGGGTGAATATTACCGAATGTGGAATACACAAAGCCGAAGATTTTAGGTGTAATGAAGGCACCGTATGCAGCTACAGCAGCAACGAAGCCAGTAATTAAAGAGGATAACAACGGATTGCCGAATACGTGTGGAATCATACGGAATGTTGCACCTGTTGCGAAACCACAGCATACGAAGGTCAATACGGACATAGCAAAGAAGAATGGGAAGTTGTGCATATCTACGCCAACTGCAATCAATGCAGTTGTTGCACACAAGCCGAGGAGGCTAACAAAGGTAACTTTTGTACCGCTGTTAATTTTGTCGGATAACCAACCACCTACAGGGCGGAGAGCACCTGCTACAAGGGGACCTACGAAGGCGATAGATGCAAATGGAACTTCAGGGAACTCTTTACCTACTAATAAACCTAGTGCTGCTGCATATCCAGAGAAGGCACCGAAGGAACATGTATAGAGTAATGTAAGTGCCCAGGTGTGCTTGTTACCAAAGATTTGAACAAGGTTCTTAGGATTTGGTTTTTCTAGTGGCAAGTTATCCATGAAACGTGTCATCAATGCAAGGATAACAACGAGTGGTACGACCCACATGAAAGCTGCGTTGGCAAGATATACGGTGTTGCCTTTAATAATAGCTGGAGTTACACCGAATACACTACCTAATGCGGCAGAGCCCATAGCGAATGGAGCCAAGAAGTAGATAACGGAAATACCAAGGTTACCAACACCACCGTTGATACCAAGGGCTGTACCTTTTTCGGATTTAGGGAAGAAGTTGCCAATGTATGCCATGGAGGACGAGAAGTTAGCACCCGCCAAACCGATAAGGGCTGTTAAAATCATGAATGTCGTATAAGAAGTTGTTGTATCTTGTACAGCAAAGCCGAGCCATACAACAGGAACTAATAAAATAAGTGTAGAAATAAATGTCCAGTTTTTTCCACCAATCAATGCTGGCATATAGGTATATACAAAACGTAATGTAGCACCAACAAGACCAGGCAAGGCAGCCAAGGTAAATAATTGATCGGTAGTAAAATTAAAGCCTGCACTATTTAGCTGAGCAGCAATGGTAGCCCATAAATACCATACGCAGAATGAAAGTGTTAAGGCGATGGTGGATACTACCAAATTTTGTTTTGCAATTTTTTTGCCAAACTTTTCCCAAAATTCTGGATTTTCTGGTTGCCAATTAGCCACGATTTCGCTGCGGCTTGCCCCTACTTGAGGCATCTTTAGTTCACTCATTTTGAACTTCTCCTTACTGAAAAACTATACATGTAATGAAGACATAATAGATACAATTTAGGTCCCATATATATAAATATTACAATTTATAACTCTAATTTTACAGAAAATATTCAAATTATTTATGGAACTGCGTTATAATTATCGTATCAATAAATTTTTCAATGTCTTATATCACAAACATATTATATAGTGTAAAAAAATCTGTGAATGTGACATAAAACACACATATTCTGAAATTAATAAGTTATAATAATCTTATATATACGAGAAAGTATATAATACATGTACTTTTACTATAAATGGATTAGTATAACTAATGTTGTTTATTTTAAAAGTATTATGGAGCGGTGATTGTATGGATCAAAAATTAATTAACCAATTGCTTGCTTTGCCGGGCGAGACAATTCATCTTAAAAAAGGTGATTTTCTCTTCCACGAGGGGGACAAGGCAGAATACTTTTACGTAGTAGTAAAAGGTAGAATGAGCATTAAAAAGTTTGAAGCTAGTGGGCATATATTTGCGCTACGACTAGTAGGACCGAATAATGTAATTGGTGAAGTTCCTTTGTATGAAGAACATAGTAAAATTTACGTGTTCAACGCCATTGCTCGGGAGGACTGCTCTGTTTATTGTATTCGCTATGATTTGTTAGAAGAGGCTATTGCAAAAGACCATTCCTTGGCCATTGCAATGATGAAAATCTACACACTCCATATGCGGCGTCAACAGGCAAAATACCGAGACTTGCTGTTATACGGCAAGAAGGGAGCATTTTATTCTACCTTGTTGCGCTTAGCCAATAGTTATGGTGTGAAGCGCGAGGACGGTATCTTTATTGATATTGCTCTAACAAATCAAGAGTTAGCTGAATTTGCTGCCACATCAAGAGAAAGTTTAAATCGCATGCTAAGTGAGTTGCGTAAGTTAGGCTATGTAGCCTATGACAAACACCATCTGGTCATCTGTGATTTAGACGGATTAATCGGTTTGCTAGATTTAGAGGTTGATAATGTCGACCCTGTAATTTGTAATATCGAATAAAAGGATCTTCTCCCTTGTGTTAGCTCAGCTAGCACAAGGGATTTTTTTGTAGTTTTGAAGGAGGACATGAGATGAGCTTGTTGTCTCAAAAGTTTAAGTTTCTTCGCAAGAAGGACGTATCTCCAAGCGGCCATCAAATAACTGAAGATGGCGGTCGCGAGTGGGAAAATTTTTATCGTGACCGTTGGTCTTACGATAAAGTTGTCCGCACAACGCATGGCGTAAACTGTACTGGTTCTTGTAGCTGGAATATTTACGTTAAAAATGGTGTTGTAGCATGGGAAAATCAGGCTACTGACTACCCAGAAACACCAGATGATATGCCGGATTACGAACCGCGTGGGTGCCCTCGTGGTGCTACATTCTCTTGGTATCTCTATAGCCCATTGCGCGTAAAATATCCATATGTACGCGGTGAATTGGCTGAGCTTTGGAGAGAAGCGAAAAAGAATGCTAAGAACCCAATCGAAGCTTGGAAATCTATCGTAGAAGATCCAGAAAAAGCGAAAAAATACAAATCTGCCCGTGGTATGGGTGGCTTTGTGCGCTCCACATGGGATGAAGCTACAGAAATTACAGCAGCATCCTTATTATATACAGCAAAAACATACGGCCCTGACCGCAACGCAGGCTTCTCTGTAATCCCAGCGATGTCCATGTTGTCCTATGCAGCAGGTGCTCGTTTCCTTAACTTAATGGGTGGTACACCATTGTCTTTCTATGACTGGTATGCTGATTTACCACCTTCTAGCCCTCAAGTTTGGGGTGAACAAACTGATACTCCTGAATCTGGTGACTGGTACAATGCTGGTTATATCATGACTTGGGGGTCTAACGTACCGTTGACTCGTACGCCAGACGCTCACTTCTTAACAGAGGTTCGTTACAAAGGTACTAAAGTAGTATCTGTATCCCCTGACTATGCAGAATCTACTACATCCTCCGATGCTTGGCTCAACGTAAAAGCTGGTACTGATGCAGCTCTTGCTATGGCAATGGGCCACGTAATCTTAAAAGAATACTACATCGATAAGGAAACTCCATACTTTAAAGAGTATGCAAAAGAGTTTACAGATATGCCATTCCTTGTACGCGTTGAGGACATTAATGGTGCAGTTCAACCAGGTCGTTTCTTAAACGCTAAGGATTTGGGTCGCCAAGAGGAAGGTGCTGACTTCCAAATGGTATTGATCGATGAAATTACAAATGAAATCGTTATCCCTAATGGTACAATGGGCGAACGTCACACAAATCCACAAAAATGGAACTTACGCCTTGAAAATCGTGATACTGGTGCTAAAATCGATCCTCGCCTATCCGTCTTTGATCAACGAGAAGATGTAACGATTGTTAAATTACCATACTTTGGCGATGAAGAGCACGAAGGTGTTATTGAACGTGCTATTCCAACGATTACAGTACAAACTGTTAATGGTCCTGTAAAAGTAACTACAGTATATGACCTCATTCTTGCTAACTACGGTATCGACCGTGGTATCGGCGGTGAAGTGGCTAAAGCTTACACTGATGACACTCCATACACACCTACATGGCAAGAAAAAATCACTGGCGTAAAAGCAGATATCGCGATTGCTACAGCTCGTGAATTTGCAGACAATGCAGAAAAAACTAAAGGCCGTTCCATGATTATTATGGGTGGTGGTATTAACCACTGGTACCATGCGGATATCATTTATCGTACTATCTTGAACCTTATCATGTTCTGTGGTACAGAAGGTGTTAATGGCGGTGGCTGGGCTCACTACGTAGGTCAAGAGAAACTTCGTCCTGTTGAAGGTTGGGGCGGTATTATGACAGCTAACGACTGGAGCAAAGCTCCTCGTTTGCAAAATGGTACATCTTGGTTCTACTTTGCTACAGAACAATATCGTTCTGACTGCATCGACTTGGCAGACCGCGTATCTAAATTAGCTAAGCCTCGTTACCGTCACCCTGGTGACTATAACGTATTGGCAGCTCGTTTAGGTTGGTTGCCATCGTATCCTACTTTCAATAAAGGCAGCCAAGAATTGATTAATGATGCTCGTGCAGCTGGTGCTGGTACAGAAGCAGAAATTAACCAATATGTGGCGCAAGCGTTGAAAAACAAAGAATTACAATTTTGCGTAGAAGATCCAGCGGCTAAAGAAAATCATCCACGCAACTTATTCGTATGGCGTGCAAACCTTATCGGTTCCTCTTCTAAAGGTCACGAATACTTCTTGAAACATTTATTGGGCACTAAAAATGCGGTATTGGAAGATGATGATGCTCCTACACGTCCAGAAGAAATTAAATGGCGAGAAGCTGATGGGGCAGGTAAGCTTGACCTCTTAATCGACATCGATTTCCGTATGGCATCTACAGGTTTGTATTCTGATATCGTATTCCCAGCGGCTACATGGTACGAAAAAGAAGACTTGTCTTCTACAGACATGCATCCATATGTACACGTATTCCAAGCAGCTGTTGATTGTGCATGGGAAACTAAATCTGACTGGGATACATTCCGTACCCTTGCAGAAACAGTATCTCGCGTAGCAAAAGAGTCTGGCTTCACAGAATACGAAGATATCGTAGCATTACCTCTTGGTCACGATAGCCCAGGTGAAGTGGCACAACCAGAAGGTAAAGTCCTCGATTGGAGCAAAGGCGAATGTGAACCAATTCCAGGTAAAACAATGCCTAACCTCGTTCATGTAAAACGTGATTACAGCCAAATCTTTGAAAAATTCATTGCCTTGGGACCTAATATTGAAAATAAAATGGGTGCCCATGGTTTGGCGTGGGATGTATCTGATGAATATAAGACATTGTATGCACAAAATGGTACAATTGATAACCCTGAATTCATTTCCCATGGTCGTCCAAGCATTTACGAATGTAAAGAAGCTTGTAATGCGGTATTAACATTATCTTCTTGTACAAACGGTAAATTAGCTGTTCGCTCTTGGAAGGCGA
Source organism: uncultured Veillonella sp. (assembly GCF_963543145.1). Classification (GTDB taxonomy): domain Bacteria; phylum Bacillota; class Negativicutes; order Veillonellales; family Veillonellaceae; genus Veillonella. Next base: position 21,660 of record NZ_CAUTZP010000011.1, read on the forward strand.
TGGAAGAAAAAACTGGTCTTTCTAATCTTGAAAAGAACGCAAAGGGTCGTGAACAAGAAAAAATTACCTTCGATGATATGGTTCGCCAACCACGCTTTATCATTAGCTCTGTAACAAGTACTGGTAAGAATGATAAAAACCGTCGTTACTCTCCATTTACAACATCTACAGAGGATAAAGTACCATTCCGTACCGTAACAGGTCGTCAATCCTTCTATTGCGATCATGAAATGATGCGCGATTACGGTGAAGCTATGGCATTGTATAAACCTGTATTGTCCTACAAACCAGTACAAGGTGATTACAAACAAGAAGGCATTCCAGAAATTACATTGAAATACTTAACACCACATAATAAGTGGTCTACACATAGTATGTACTTCGATAGCCAACAAATGTTGACATTGTTCCGTGGTGGCCAAACAATTTGGCTCAACGAAGACGATGCAGCAGAAATTGGTGTTAAAGATAATGACTGGGTAGAAGCTTTCAACAAAAACGGTGTTGTAGCAGCTCGTGCAGTAGTATCCCCTCGTATTCCTCGTGGTATTTCTTACATGCATCATTCCCAAGATCGTCACATCAACGTTCCTGGCACGCAAGTTAAGAAAGATCGTCGCGGTGGTACACATAATGCACCAACTCATATTCACATGAAACCGACACACATGATCGGCGGTTATGGTCAATTGAGCTATGGTTTTAACTACTATGGACCGACTGGTAACCAACGTGATATGACAATTGTGGCTCGTAAATTGAAGGAGGTGGATTGGCTTGAAGATTAAAGCTCAAGTATCCATGGTCCTAAATTTGGATAAGTGCTTAGGCTGTCATACATGCTCTATCACTTGTAAAAATACATGGACGAACCGCGAAGGCGCGGAATATATGTACTTTAATAACGTGGAAACTCGCCCAGGTGTAGGTTATCCACGGAATTGGGAAGACCAAGAAAAATGGAAGGGCGGCTGGACGCTAGACAATTCCGGCAAATTAGCTCTTTCTACCGGTTCTAAAACAAATCGTTTGATGAAATTATTCTTCCATCCTGAACAACCAGAATTGAAGGATTATTTCGAACCTTGGACATATGACTATGAAACATTGATTCATGGTGGTCGTAAAAATAACCAACCAGTTGCTCGTCCTCGTTCCCTTGTAACGAAACAAAAAATGGAAGTGACTTGGGGTCCTAACTGGGATGATGACTTGGCTGGCGGTCAACATGCTCGTTCTGATGTGAACTTGACTAAGATGGGGCAAGATATCGTATTTGATTACGAAGAAGTATTCATGCGCTACCTACCACGTCTTTGTAACCACTGCTTGAACCCTGCGTGTGTAGCTGCATGTCCATCTGGTGCGATCTACAAACGCGATGAAGATGGTGTAGTTCTCGTATCTCAAGATGTATGTCGCGGTTGGAGACATTGCGTTCCATCTTGCCCATACAAAAAAATCTTCTATAACTGGGAAACTAATAAAGCTGAAAAATGCGTATTCTGTTACCCACGTTTGGAAAATGGCTTGCCTCAAATCTGCGCTGAAACTTGTGTAGGTCGTATGCGCTACGTGGGCGTTGTATTCTACGACATGGACAAAGTAGAAGCTATGGCAGCTACAAAAAATGAACAAGATATTTACGAAAATACATTAGATTTGATTTTGGATCCTCATGATCCAGAGGTTATTAAAGCAGCTCGTGAGGAAGGCATCTCTGAAGCCTGGATTAAAGCAGCTCAAAAATCTCCTGTATATAAACTTGTTAAAGAATGGGGCGTAGCATTACCGTTGCATCCTGAGTACCGTACATTGCCAATGGTTTGGTATGTGCCACCGCTTAGCCCAATCTTGCAACGCGTTACATCTGATGTATACTTACCAGATGCACACGAAATGCGCGTACCTGTACAATATTTAGCTAATCTGTTTACAGCAGGTAATACAGAAATCTTAGCTCGTACATTGCAACGTGTTCTCGACATGCGTGAATATATGCGTCGTCGTGAAACAGGTGACGGTCCTATTGAACACAAAGTTGATTTAACAGAAGATCAAATGTACGGTATGTACAAATTGTTGGCGTTGTCTAAATACAATGATCGCTTTGTTGTTCCTTCTGATGTCAAAGTATCTCGCGAAGGTCGCTTAGAAATGCAACACAATCGTGGCTTTGCTTGCCCTACAGGGGGATGTCAATAATGAAGGATGCTCAGAAAATCGCTCTTATTGCGTCATTTCTTCTACGCTATCCTGATGAACAATGGTATAACGAACTACCTGAATGGAGAGAGGACGCCCAATCCGTTGGGCATCCTCAACTTCGCCAAGGTTTATTAGAGTTCTTTGACTATGTAGAGGATGCTAATAAAAAAGAGTTCGAAGACCAGTATGTTCGGACCTTTGATTTTAGTCAAAATACAACGATGTACTTATCGACTTATGAATTACAAGGTACAGGGGAACAAGCAGAAGAACTCGTTAAATTTAAAGCTTTCTTCCTTGAAAATGGCTATGATTTACCAAAAGAAATGCCAGATTATATTCCAGCACTGCTTGAATTATGTGCTGTTATCGATGAAGATAAAGCAAAAGAAATTTACGACTATTGTAAGCCAAAATTGGAATACATTAGAGAACGCTTCATTGAGGCTAAACTGCCTTATGCCTTCTTGTTTGATATTATCTTGTCTGTTGCAAATGGATTGGAGGACGGTGCACGATGAATCTATTTCTTTGGGGCGCGTTGCCTTACATCGCATTCACCTTCTTAATCGTAGGTACCTTGGTTCGTTTCTTCTATTTTGAAAGAAATTGGACTACAAAATCGAGTCAATTTTTAGAGAAAAAACAATTGCGTATTGCCAATCCAGTGTTCCACTTTGGGTTGCTATGCGTTATCGCTGGTCACGTAGTAGGTATATTAATCCCTAAAACTTGGACTGCTGCTATTGGTATTAATGACCATATGTACCATGAAGGTGCGTTATATATGGGGGTTGTAGCGGGTATTATCATTATTGTAGGATTCTTGCTCTTGATGAAACGCCGCTTCACAGTAGCTGAGTTGCAAGTTAATACATCTCGCCTTGATAAATGGTTATATTTGTTCTTAACATTAGCTATTTTCAGTGGTATGGCCGGTACATTGCTTAATGCATCCGGTCTCTTTGATTACCGCGTATCCGTCGGTCCTTGGTTCCGTAGCCTATTAGCGTTTATGCCGGATCCATCCTTGATGGAAGGTGCACCATTTATGTTCAAATTCCACATGTTGACCTGGATGGTAGTAGCAATCATCTTCCCGTTCAGCCGTTTGGTACACTGCTTGAGTGCTCCACTCAATTACTTAACACGTCCGTTCATCGTTTATCGTAAACGAGATGAAAAATAATTAGGATATGATTGATTTGTATGCACTTTATAATATGACAAATTAATCTTAGCCCCTTGTATTGGTATTAGTGTATGCTAATCCGTACAAGGGGCTTTTATTTGCCAATTTTACCGAAATATTTTGCAATCGTTTATATAGTTAGCATAAGAGATTAAATTAGAATTATTCTTATAATAGATGTTACCTATCTAATAAAAGTAATCTACAAATTTCAATTTAAATGATAAAATATATTAAGTAAATTAGATATTATAGGTGTTATTTTAGAGAGGTTTAAGATGAATCAAGTGGAAACGAAACAGTATAAGAGTATTTACCATATCTTTATATGGATTGCTGTATTTTCTTTAATTATGATCGGTTTACTAGAGTGGGGTTATATCGCAGGTGGTCGTGCCTTTGGTAACTATAAAGTATACACAGGACTTGTGCCTTGGTGTGCGTGGATTGTGATGACTTACTTAGCTACGCGCCCTAAATGGTTTACAAGCCGTTATAATTTAGGTGAAATGTTCAAGGTTCACCGTGCGTTAGGTATTGCCTCTGTAGCTGTTATCGCATTCCATTTATATTTTTATTTTGGTAAAGCTGCTAATTCTGTCCTCGGCTGGTGGGGTGGCTATGTAGCTCTTACTGCTTTCTGTATTGGTACAATCTCTGGCCTTGCATTCTTAACTCCAAAACTTAGAAAAGTAACTGCATCTAGCCGTAATATTGGTATTTGGTTGCACCGTTTCAACTTAGTTGCATTAGTTGCTGCTTCCGTTCATATTCATGGCTTTAATCGTATCTCTAAAATGGTACCATTCCTTCCAGTGTTTGATATCATCACATATGGACTTGTCATCTATTGCATCTACTTGATGTTTAAAAAGAAATAATATGTATTCCGAGCATCCCTTCTGTGTTATACAGAAGGGATTTTTCGTTATTTTTTTATTATTTACGAAATTAGATAGGGCATATTATTAGTTAAAGGCATATATGATTGTGAGATTGATATACATTTTCTCTTTACTCAGTTAATGAAAGTTGTTATTATTTTTATGTTATATATGATAATGATAATTAAGTTCGTATATTCGTTATCCATTCATTTTATTTTTTCTTATTTTAGTGTGTGAGGTTTATTATGATGAAACGTAAAATGACTAGTGCTTTTGCAGTAGCAGCCATGATGGGGGTGGCTACAGCCTTTGCTGTTAATCCATTTTCCGATGTTCCGTCCGATAGCTGGGCTTACCAAGCTGTAGATCAATTGGCTACAGCTGGTATCATCAATGGTTATCCAGATGGTACTTTCCGAGGTCAAAATAACATTACTCGTTATGAAATGGCTCAAATGATTGCAAAAGGCATGGCTAATCAAGACCGTGCAAACGCTGAACAACAAGCTATGTTGAATCGGTTAGCTGATGAGTTTTCCAATGAGTTACATACACTTGGTGTACGTGTCGCAAAATTGGAAGATCGCGTAGGTAATGTAAAAGTTACAGGTGATGCGCGTATTAATTACATCGGCAAAGAAGGTGGCGATGGTTATGATTATGACGATAAAATCGCAGCCCGCGTGCGTTTAGGCCTCGATGCAAAGGTTAACAAAAATACTTCCGTGAAAGCTCGTATTACGACTGGTCCTATAGAATTAGGTAATAGTGCTAAAGAGGCTCAAGCTAATTGGGATTTGGCATATGTAGAGCACAAGTTTGGTAAAAACGTTGTAGTAGATGCAGGTCGTTACACTCAAAAATTTGGTGGCGGTCTCATTTATAACTCCAATTTTGATGGCGTTGGTGCTACAGCTAAGCTTGGTAAAAAAGTGACATTAAATGGTGCTTATGGTTATATGACAGCAGGTCGTTTTGCTAAGGTTAACAAAGAAAATAATGGCGATGTGGGTATCGTGAATGCTAATGTAGCTGTAAATGAACACTTTACTTTGGGTGGTATGATTGCTCATGTAGGGACTGCAAATGTTCGTATGGGTAACGGCTTGAGAAATAATGATTTTGATAATGTATATGGCTTTAATGCAAAATACAATGTAGGTAAACTAGATGTTTATGGTGAATGGGTAAAAGCATCTGGCTTAAGTGATTCCGATATTTGGAATGTAGGTGCTAAATGGGGGAACTACAAAATTGATAAAAAGAACTCCTGGTCAGTAGGCTTAGACTACTACGATCAAGCTAAAAATGCACCAATCTTCAAAACGCAAAAATATGAATCTAATGATTTACAAAAAACAACACGTTTTGAAGGGTATAAAGCTTGGCAGTTAGGTGCATCTTATGCGCCAGAGAAAAATGTTGGCATTAATGCATACTACGGCTTCCATGCTAAAACTCAAGATGGTAACCGTGTAAACGATTACTACCGTGCAGATCTTAACTTCAAATTCTAATTTTAATTTGAAAAAATTGACTTGAATGTTAATATAATTAGTTCTAAGTAGAATGCTATAAGGAGAGTATTGTATTAGCATGCTACATTAGACCAAACTAGATGTATACTTGTAGTTCGTATAAGACATAGAGAGGTTTATTATGGCAGAAGTAGTAAAAAAACAGTTTAAGAGTAAATATCATATTTTAATTTGGATTGCAGTTTTATCCTTAATATTTATGGGTATGGTGGAATATGGTTATGTAACAGGTGGTAGACCATTCGGTAATTGGAAGGTTCACTTAGGCCTTATTCCTTATGTGGCCTGGCTTGTATTAACATACATTGCAACTAAACCAAAATGGTTTATCAAACGATACAATCCAAAAGAAATGTTTGAAGTTCATCGTATCGTAGGTATTGTTAGTGTTGTTCTCGTATGTGCACACTGGTATGTATACTTCTTGAAAGCTTTGAAATCCTTCTTAGGCTTCTGGGGTGGGTATATCGCCCTTGTGTCTATGTTTATTGCTCTTATCTTTGCAGTGTTATACTTAACACCTTGGGTGGGCAATATGGCAAAATCTGTATCCCGTAAGAAAGCAATCTGGATTCATCGCTTGAATCTTATTGCTATTATTGCGGCAAATATCCATGTTCATGGATTTGGACGCTTATCTAAAATGGTGCCATTCTTGCCTGTGTTTGACGTAGTGACTTATGCACTTGTTATTTACTATATCTATTGGATGTTTAAACAAAAGTAATAGAACGTAAACGTTATCTTTGTTCCCTAAAATGGGATTATTATAATGTGAAAAGACCATCTCTAAACCTTTTATAGTAAGAGATGGTCTTTTTTTGTTCTTTACGATACAATAAGATTGTAAGTATATATTCTAGGTATTTATGTAAGTATATGCTGATTGTTGTTTGGTTTTGAATAAAATTTGGCACTATACACATTACTGATGTGTTATAGTATCTTTTAAATTATATTGAGCTGGTTAGCGTTATCCATATATAGATAAAACCAGATAGGAAAGAAGGTCATTATGGATTCTTCTTGGAAACGAATTATATACCTAATCTGTACCATACAGGTTGGTGGGGGTATAACGATTATCGGTGTACTATCATTTATTCCATTATTTTTAGCTGAACTAGGGCTTCATGATCCTGGTGAGGCGGCTATGTGGGCGGGCATTGTGTCGGGGGTGACCCCATGTATGGTAGCCCTCAGTGCTCCGTACTGGTCTCGAAAGGCAAACCAGTTGGGGCCGCGCAAGGTAATGATGTTCATCTTATTTACCCTCATGATTACTGTTGGTGCTTGTGCTTTTACACAGACGCCAATGCAATTGTTGATTCTACGTATTTTGCAAGGTGTTGTGGGTGGCTATGTACCGATAGGCTTAGCTATTATTATCCTTGTAACACCTGAAGAAAAGGTTCCTTGGGCAATGGGACTATACCAAGCATCTATGGTTATGGGCCTCGTTTTTGGCCCCCTTATGGGTGGGCTAGCTGCTGACCTATTAGGCTATCGGGCGCCATTCCTCTTATTTTCAGCTTTAACGGGGATTTGTTTGTTAGGAATTTATCTGTTAATGCCTAATTTACAGTTCAAGCATAAGGTTGATGAAAGTGTATCAGAAATTTCGCTGATTAAATATTTTTTATCTATACCTCGTGTACGTCTCCTAGTAGGATTGCTATTCCTATGTAATTTTGGGATCACAGGTATAGGTCCTATTTTACCGTTATATATTAAGCACTATATGCATATGACTGACGAGTTTGTAGCGACTATTGTTGGTATTATTATCTTTGGCGCTGGTTTATTCAGTGCCTTAGCATCGGTTTCAATTAGCAAGGTAACTAGATGTGTGACCATGCCTCGAATAGTATTTACTGCTACGTGGGCTGTGGGGACCTTGTTTATACTTCAATATATGATGCCTAGTATATGGGGCCTTGGTATATTCCGTGCTATTGCAGGGTTCTTTATGGGGTTCGTTACTCCTATTGCAAATACCCTCATATCTAAGGCGGTTCCTGTTGAGCGCCGAGGCATAGTGTTTGGTACTGTATCGAGTGTAGCTATGATGGGCAATGTGTTTGGCCCTGTTATTAGTGGTATGATTGCTCGTACTTTTGGCTATGGTGCTGTATTCTGGACTACGGCAGCTATATTCTTTGTAGCAGCGCTATTTGTGTATCGTAACTTAGTGATTCCTAGTGAAAGTAGCGTATCCTAGTTTAGTGACTTTCACAATTACATACAATTAAATATAATTAGTAATATAGGTAACAGAAGCCAATGAGAGGGGTTGGTTTGTGTTGTGGTTGTACGGTGGTAGTCCGTACGATATTGAGAGATGAGAGTGTATAGTTATGATATTAAAACAGTTAGAGTATTTTGTGTGTGTAGTAGATAATAATAGTTTTACCCAAGCTGCAACAGAACAATATGTGTCCCAGTCTGCAATTTCACAACAAATTAAAGCGCTAGAAACTAGTCTTGGTGTTGAGTTGATGGTACGGGAGAAACGCAGCTTTTACCTAACACCAGCAGGGCAATATTTATACCGGTCTGGGAAAAAATTATTAGAACGATTTCATGATATTAAGGTAGAAACGACACGCATTGGTACTGATGCGAGAGTAAGCTTGCGTATTGGCTATTTGAATCGGTATAGTGGCATTGCAATGCAACAGACTGTAATTCGTATGGCAAAGCGCTATAAGAATCTAGATATTCGCATGTATAGCGGCAGTCATGAAGAATTATATGGTATGTTACAAGATCGTCGTGTAGATGTAGTATTTAATGATCAATGGCAAGTTTTATCTGATGATTATGAAAGCCAATTGATCGATAAAGCCACTACTATCATCGAGGTTCCACAAGGCTACACGGATGTAGGTAGTGTGGAGCTAAAGACTATTGATGATTTGCCGCTGATTTTAGTGTGTCGTGGTAAATATACTTTGACGGAAGAAGATCATTATCGAAAGGCACTGGGCTATAGTGGTGCCTTTGCGTATGCCCGAACTTTAGAAGAGGCTCGTTATTTAGTAGCTGGACAACAAGGTTTACTATTGTTGGATCGCTTTAAATACCTAACAGATGCACTGCCAGGAATTGAACGAAAGGTTCTTACGAATCATGGTAAGACTATGGAACGTCATTATTATTTCGTAACTCAAAGGAATCAGAATAACACCTATGTAGAAGCCTTTAAGGATATGTTTATACAAGTATTAGCTGAATTCTAAATACAAATTAAAAGGCCGTTAGCATTGCTAACGGCTTTTATATTAGAGAAACTCTAGTAACATCGTAATACCATCAATGAATAATTTAATACCATAAATAGTAAGAACCGTGCCACAGAAGCGGTTGATCCATACCATATGGCTAATTTTAATTTTCTTAGCTAATAGATGCATCGTTGTGGCTAGGGCGCTAAACCACATGGGGGTCATAGTGAGGAACCCAGCGAAGAAATAGTATATGCCTTCTTTTGGAATATTGGCTTGAAAAGCACCTAGCATCATTGTCGCATCGAGGATGGCTTGAGGATTGCCCCAAGATACAACGATAGCAGACATAATGATTTTTTTGATAGGAATATGCGTATCTACATTGCGCATATCTGGCTCAGTTCTAAATATATTACCGCCCATGTATACGATGAGGAGACCGCCAAAAATGAGAACAATCAATTTGGTGATAGGCCATATTTCAAGTACGGCACCGATACCATAGAAGGCGGCTGCACTGAGACTCATATCAAAGAGTGCCAAGATGATGAGCGTTAGTATAATACGACGTACTGGTTGGACTAACGCCGTATTAATAATAAACAGATTTTGCATGCCAACAGGGGCAAACGTAGCGAGGCCGACAAGAAGTCCTTGTAAGAAGTACATATTAACCCTCCTGACTATGGTATGATAAAGCACTAATAAGGTGAATAGTAGCACGAAACCCCTCCATCACTGGAGGGGTTCTTACTATTCTAACTATATACAATTATAGCACATTATACAAAGCATGTATATTTCTTACCATAAGCCAATCATATGTTGTGCTACAAGACTTACGGCAGTGATGGCAATCCAGCAACAAGCTCCTAATGCAAGGGCAGAGCCACCAGATTTCAACAATTTCACGATATTCGTATTAAGACCAATCGCCACCATGGCCATGGTAATAAAGTATTTGGAAATTGTTTTGAAGATACTTAAGAAGCCGATATCTACATTAGCATAAGATAAAGCTGTTGTAATAAGGGAGCAAATGACAAAGTAGAGAACGAATTTAGGGAAGATTTTAGCAATGCTTACGCTAGCACCATCTGTTTGAGCCACATTTTGTTTTGCTTTGTATACTTGGTAACTAGCAAGACCTAAACAAATCGGAATAATAGCAAGGGTACGAGTTAATTTAACGATTGTTGCATATTCTAGTACTTGTGTACCAGTGCCTTTCATACTATCCCATACAGCAGCAGTTGCTGTTACGGAAGATGTATCGTTTACAGCAGTACCAGCGAATAAACCAAAGCCCATATTGGAGAGACCGATGGCATTACCAAATTGAGGGAATACGAAAGCGGCTACAACGTTGAAGAAGAATACTACAGAAATCGCTTGCGCAATATCTTGATCTTCCGCCTTTATAATTGGTGCTGCCGCAGCGATAGCGGAGCCACCACAAATAGAGGAGCCTACACCGATGAGAACCGCTGTGTTAGAGTCGATGTGGGTTAAACGGAAGATAACATAAGACACGATTAAGGATGTAGCGATGGTAGAAATAATGACTGGTAAAGAAATCCAACCTACATGTAAAATCTGTGTGATGTTAAGACCAAAGCCCAATAAGATAACAGCCCATTGTAAAATCTTTTTGGATGTAAATCCAATGCCAGCACCTGTTTTTTCTCGCTTCCAAGAGGTGAAGATAGAGCCAATAATTATACCTAAAATGATGGCAAAGATTGGACTACCTACTAGATGAAACTGCTGTCCTAGTAGCCAACAAGGAATAGCGAGAACAGCACAGAGTAAGATGCCTGGCAACGTTTTTTGATTGATACCCATTATAAAACCTCCTTACTGTACATACAGCTTACGTCATATGCGGTATCATGTGGCGTTTCTTTTCTATAGTTTTAATAGTACCATATTGTAGGTTTTTTAATCTACTATTTATGTAAGAAATATACAACATATTCATTTTTGTGAATATAAAGGTGTCAAGGGCTATAAAGATGAATAATAATGATAAGTATAGAATTATTATGTAATTAATGGCATTTTTGTGAGTTAAATAGGTTATAATAATTATTTATAAGTGATAAATTTAACTTGTTTTGTGCTGAATAAGGTGTATATAATGAGTAGAACCTATTTCAAGTGGAAATAGAACACATATAGTGAGGTGCCTTATGATAGACATTGAAAAAATAATTGAAATTAATAAAAAATATGTAGATAATCATCCTGAGCTACCAAAGGCGGGGCTAACAAGTCACCCTACGAAAAAACTTGGTATTGTAACTTGCATGGATACCCGTTTGGTATGCATGCTAGAAGAAGCTTTAGGCTTTAACCGCGGTGAAGTTATCGTTATTAAAACAGCTGGTAATAGTGTAACGCAACCTATCGATAACATCGTACAAAGCTTACTCGTTGCTACTTATGGTATGGGAATTGAAGACGTATTAGTCATTGGCCATGAAAACTGTGGTATGATTGACTTCTCTGCTACAACATTCATGGAATCTATGAAAGAAAAAGGAATCAGTGAAGATGCGATCCGTATGATAGAACCTGGCCTTATCGACTGGATGGACCGATTCCATATCTCTGAAGATAATGTAATCTATACAGTTAACTTCTTGCGCAACCATCCGCTATTCCCGAAGGGAATGGGATTCTATGGGGGGATGATGGATCCTGATACAGGCGAATTCCGTTATATTGAGATTTAGTGGTGGCCTCGATTGGGCCCCGTTACATAACTACATTTAGGTAAAAAAGAGTGATGACTAACCTTTACGCTCCAAAGCGAGCTAAGTCGCTAATCGGTTAGTCATCACTCTTTTTATAACTGTATTTATGAACTAGTCCCATCGAGTCTATTCATAAATCAATAAAACGGAATTCACTGTATCTAAATCAACCTATTATTCTCGCATTTATGGTTGTAGATAGGACTATATGGGACTATTACATAAGTATAGCTATAAAAATCACAGAACCTAGTGAGGAGCGACTTAGCTCGCTTTGGAGCGATGAGCTAGGTTCTGTGATTTTTAACAAGGCTCACACTAATGTATCGGGGCCCCATATAGTCCTATTACGGTAAACCTTAAGCGTAATAATAGGTTGACTATATATTCCTTTTAGCTGTATATTGTAGTTAGATTGTAAACTTAATCACATAAGTGAGTTAACCTATGCAGCGGTGAGTATTCGCTTGAGAGGAGCCATGTATGAAGCAGTTAGGTATTTCTATAATTGGTACGGATACGGATGTAGGCAAGACGTTTGTAACAGGCTTGTTAGGGGCTATGGCTGTAGATGATGGTTTTGCCGTTGGTATGGTGAAACCTGTATCTTCTAGCGCGGTACCTTTTCCTGAGTGCGTAACGATGGATGAGGATAATTATAATGTAGGTCTTGAAAGTAAGGATGCTACGCATTTAATGCGTGCTGCTGGTATTCCTGAATCTCGTCGTCATGAAGTGAATCCTTATGCGATTGCAGGAGATTTTTCTCCTCGTCTTGCAGCGGAATTATCTGGTATCGAAATTGACTATGATGGCGTTGTAGCGCACACCTTAGATGTGGTGAACCGCTATGATCTAACCTTTGTAGAGGGGGCTGGTGGTATCACGACTCCTCTCTATGGGGATAAAACTTTCACAGATTTTATGAAGGCTATAAAATTACCAGCTATTGTCGTAGCAGATGGCCGACTTGGCTCTATTAACCGTGTCATTCTGACTTGCGAATATGCAAGGATGCATGGTATCGAGGTAAAAGCTATTATCGTAAATGATACGACGGCCGTAGATCCATTCTTGTTGAAAACAAATGTAGCTGACATGGAACGTTATACCGGGATTCCTGTGGTAGCCGTTGTACCGCCATACCAAGGGCCGGATATTCAAAAGGTTCAACTTGGTTGGGCTCGCTCATTTATTGATTCTAAGAAATTATGGCATACAGTGTTAGGTCTATAAAGCTTAGATAGAATGATTTTGTAGAGATTAAATCTACAATTTTGTATAGATTAGATAGTTATGTAATAGAGAGTTATAGTTTGTAATACTTGTTAAGTATGAGGTGACAAAATGGCAGAGAAACAGCTTTCACAAGCAGCACAATGGGACCACGAGTTTGTATGGCATCCATTTACACAAATGCAAGATTGGCTAGCACAAGAGCCGGTAGTAATCGAACGGGGTGAGGGGGTATTCCTTATCGATGAGAATGGTAAAAAGTATTACGATGGCGTTTCTTCCTTGTGGGTTAATATTCACGGTCATAATCATCCTGTGTTAAACCAAGCCTTGAAAGAGCAAATCGATAAAATCGCCCATAGTACATTATTAGGTCTTGTAAGCCCACCGTCCGCACAATTATGTAAAGAGTTAGTAGAACTTGCTCCAGAAGGCTTAGATAAAGTATTCCTATCTGATGATGGCAGTACGGCTATCGAGGTAGCTATTAAGATGGCGTATCAATACCGTCAACAAGTAGGGCAAACGAAAAAGACTAAGTTTATCGCACTCAATGCTGGCTATCATGGGGATACATTAGGTACCGTATCTGTAGGTGGGATTCAGTTGTTCCATCAAGTATTCCATAATCTATTATTCAAGCCATTAACTTTGCCAAGCCCTGGCGTATATGCAGATGTAGCCGATCGAGATAAAGCCTTTGAAGAATCCTTGGCTGAACTAGAGCGTATCCTTAATGAAGAAGGGGATGAAATTACAGCGCTCGTTATGGAGCCACTCGTACAAGCAGCAGCAGGTATGCTCGTAATGCCTCACGGCTATTTGAAACGAGTTCGTGAGTTGACTGCACAACACGATGTATTCCTCATTGTTGACGAAGTAGCTACAGGCTTTGGCCGTACTGGTAAATTCTTTGCTTGCGAACATGAAGGTGTATCTCCAGATTTCATGACCTTATCTAAAGGTATTACAGGCGGTTATATGCCATTGGCGGCGACTTTGACTACAAAACGCGTATTTGATGCATTCCTTGGCACCTTTGAAGAAAAGAAAACATTCTATCATGGTCACTCTTATACAGGGAACGCCTTGGCGTGTGCCGTTGCACTGGCTTCTTTGAAAGTATTCCGGGATGAAAAGGTTATTGAAGGATTACCTAAAAAAATCGAGGCTTTCACCAATGCATTGAAGCCAATTGAAAAATTGAAACATGTTAAAGAGGTTCGTCAACGGGGCCTCATTGTAGGTATTGAACTTGAAAAAGACGTGACTACGCACGAAGCATATCGTCCAAATGATGCGGTTGGTGCTAAGGTGGCCATCCTTGCTCGTGAACAAGGTCTCATCTGCCGTCCTATCGGTGACGTAGTTATCCTCATGCCTCCATTGGCGTCCACTGTAGAACAATTAGAGGATATGGTCCGCATTGTTGGTGAAAGTATCCAACGTGCTACCGAAGAAGAAGGCTTGCTAGAAGATTTACGTCCTATTATTTTGTAATATGAATATATCTATAATCTAATCCTAGGTATAACCATATATTTAAAAGCTACACCGATTGTCTTTTACTAGTGTTTAAACGCAGTCGGTGTAGCTTTTTTATATAGAAAAATCAATATTTTCATGACATTTTTAAAATATATTCTATACATTCTCAAAATTCTATGATTAATTAATATATCTATGATACTATATATGTATAAAGGAGGTCATCGTATGGACATTTATGTAATTATGCAAGTTCTTATTTTATTTGGTGCCATCTTCCTTGGTGTTCGCCTTGGTGGTATGGGCATCGGTTACGCTGGCGGCCTTGGGGTAGTATTGTTAAGCCTTGGTATGGGTATGTTCCCAGGACAGATTCCTTGGGATGTAATTCTCATCATCATGTCTGCTATCGCTGCCATCTGTGCCTTACAGTTAGCCGGCGGTCTTGATTATTTGGTGCGTATTGCGGAAAATATTTTGCGCAAAAATCCTAAACATATCAACTATTTAGCACCAACAGTAACGTATTTCTTAACTCTATTGGCTGGTACTGGTCATACAGCATTCTCTATGATTCCGGTAATCGTAGAGGTGGCAAAAAGTGAAAACATTAAGCCATCTGTACCTTTATCCATCGCCGTTGTAGCGAGTCAAATCGCTATTACAGCAAGCCCAGTATCTGCAGCAGTTGTTGCGATGAGTGGTTTCCTTGAGCCCTATGGCGTAAATTACCCTACATTGCTCGCTATCTGTATTTCTACAACCTTTGTAGCGGTTATGATTACTGCCTTTATCATGTCTACATTTGCGAATAATGATTTGTCTTCTGATCCAGTATACCAAGAACGTTTGGCAGCAGGTCACGTGGCACCACCTCGTGAAAAAAATGCTGATTTCCACTTGAAACCAGGCGCAAAAACTTCTGTATTGATTTTCTTAATTGGTATTATTTGTATCGTATTCTATGCCACTGCCATTTCCCCAAACATCGGTCTTATTAAACCAGTTATCTTTGGTCGAAATGACGCTATCATCGGGTTCATGATGACTATCGCAGCAGCCATCACTTACTTCTGTAAGCTTGATACAGCACAACTTGTTGATACTAGCACATTCAAATCCGGCTTGTCCGCATGTGTCTGCGTACTAGGTGTAGCATGGTTGGGCGATACTTTCGTAAGAGGTCATATTCCTGCAATTAGAGATCTTGCTTCTAGCCTGGTAGCGGCATATCCGTTCTTGTTAGCTGTAGCATTCTTCTTTGCAAGTACATTGTTGTATAGCCAAGCGGCAACTACACAAGCGTTGGTACCTACTGTAATCTTAGCTCTCGGCATTACGCCAGAGAACACAGGATCTGTATATATTATTATCGCATCCTTCGCAGCTGTATCTGCACTTTTCGTATTGCCTACATATCCAACACTCTTGGGGGCTGTACAAATGGATGATACTGGCTCTACACGAATCGGAAAATTTGTATTTAACCATTCGTTCTTCATCCCTGGCGTGCTTGCCATCGCTATTGCAGTAGCACTTGGTTTTGTAGTTGCTCCAATGATGCTGTAATGGTAAAAGCTAAATAAGGCTGATACAAAACACATTAAAAATACACAAGGACGTAACTTTAAACGTTACGTCCTTTTTGTTTGCTTATACATTATTTGTTGTTACTATTACATTTTTTACAGAGCCCTGCAATTTCTAGGTGATGTTCTGTGACGGTAAAACCTGCATCGGAGAGCTCTTTTGGGATCTCTACAACAGGGCATGTATGGAGTGGAATCATAGAACCACAGCTAGTACATACTGCGTAGTGACGGTGTGTATGTGGTGTAATTTCATAGTAGGCCATATCGCTACCCATGAGTGTTGTACGGGTAATGATATCTTTTGTTTCTAATAATTCAAGAGTACGATAAATTGTGGACATCCATGTCGTACTACTATCGCCTAATCGCTCTGCGATTTCCATAGCGGTAATAGGTTTATCTGTACTCGTTAATACAGACCAAATGGCTTCACGCTGCTTGGTCTTTTTTATGCCTTCTGGCCAAGTTGTTGTATTCATAACTTTCTTTCGATTCTGATTTATACTAAGCTACTGTACATTTGAATAGTTGAATAATTTGTTTTCCTAATACATATCTATCTAAATGTATTGATGATTTGCTTATTTGCTAAATTGCATACGGCGTAGGATGGTACGAATATTCTTGATGATTAATACTACAAGTAAAATTGCTACAGATGTAAGGGACACGAAACCACCTGGAGCCACATTGAGATAGTAAGATCCGAATAGACCTATAATCATGGCAAGCAAACTAAATCCAATGGAGCATAGTAAAGTTGTTCTAAATCCTTTTTCTAGTTGTAGTGCCGATGCTACAGGCAAGGCAATCATGGCGCTTAGTACAAGAACGCCGACGATTTTGATGGAGATAGACACGGCGGCAGCCATAAGAATAGCAAAGATATAGTTAATAAAATCTACCTTAACCCCTGCCACACGGGCGGCTTCTTCATCGTAAGCAATATAGAGTAAAGAGTTATACAAGAAGTATAGAGTTAATACTGACAAAATAGTAAGCACTGCAATGCTGATCATATCTGTTGTATTTACCGTTAAGATACTGCCAAAGAAAAATACGTTGGCGTTAGCCTTTAACTTGCCTGAACTAATAAGAGTAATAGCAGTACCAATACTTAGTGACAATATAATTGTTAGAATTAAATCGAGGTGGTGGGAAAAGTATTTCCTCAAGAACTCGATGAGGGCACCGCAGATAGCGGTAAAGATAAATGCTCCTAGAATAGGATTTGTATTTGTTAATAGACCTAATGTAATACCTGCAAGGGAGGCATGGCTCATGGTGTCGCCAATCATACTAGAGCGTCGCAATACCATGAAAATGCCGATACATGGGCATAAGAGGGAAATGCAGATGGCTACGAAGAAGGCATTTTGCATAAAGTCATAACTAAACATGGCGCACCTCCTTCGCTGTAGTATCATCGGCCTGAGCCTGAGCCTGAGCCTGAGCCTGAGCCTGAGCCTGAGTGGTTACATCTGTGAAGCAGGAACAGTTTTCGTGATCTACAGGGTTACGACCTGTACTATGCATGATTTCGTTAGCATATTGCTCAGGTGAGCAAAGGTGGCCGTGACCATTTGTGATATGGTAGATATTGGTAGAATTAGCAATTGCCATTTCAAGATTGTGTTCAACAGAGATTATCGTAATATGATGCTTTTGGTTTAACTCGCATAGAAGAGCGTAGATGCCTTCCTGGCTTTTTCTATCGATGCCTGTGGATGGTTCATCGAGGATGATGAGGTCAGGACTACCGATGAGGGCACGAGCGATGGATACACGCTGTGCTTGGCCGCCTGATAACTTGCTGATAAGACGGTCTTTAAATTCCGTCATATTCGTGAGCTCTAATACGCGATTAACTTCGTTTTTATCTTTAATTTTTAAAAGCTTGCGATAGGAGTCGAGAATTTCTTTGACCGTAATAGGAAAGCCTGCATGAGAGAAATCATTTTTTTGTGATACATAGCGAATGTTGTTGCTATCTAGTTTGATTAAGCCTTTCACAGGGGTAAGAAAACCTAAAATGAGGCGTAGAAGGGTACTTTTACCAGACCCATTGTCCCCAACAATGGATATATAGTCACCTCTGTGAATATGAAGATTTAGGTCGTTCAACACGTAAGGTGGCTGACCTTGATAGGAAAAATAAAGATGTTCTATGGATAACATATAAAAACCACATTTCTAATTGACAAAATTCTAAGTAAGTTTATACTATAACTATATTACAAATGCAACTGAGTCGCAACTGCAATTGGAGAATGAGAAGTATTCTGTGAAGGCATAGCGTTCAGGATTAACAAAAGGAGGACTACGATGGTCAAGAAACTGGTTTTGTTAGTTGTAGGCATCATGATGGCCGCTTTATTTGCAGGCTGTGGTAATGATGCACCGAAGGAACAAGCAAGTAAGAAGATCCAAGTGGTGACAAGTTTTAATGCAATGGCTGAATTCGCAAAGGCTATTGGCGGTGACAAGGTAGAGGTGTCTACTATTATTCCAGATGGCGTTGAGCCCCATGATTTTGAGTTGAAACCAGAAAATATGAAACAATTGGCGACAGCTCAAGTGTTTGTTTATAACGGTTTTGGTATGGAGCCTTGGGCACAACAAGCTATCGAAGCAGCTAAAAATGATAAGCTCGTAACTGTTGTAGCTACTGAAGGTGTAGAAGCTATTAAAAATACTGATCCTGAAGAAATTAAGGAACATGGCGCAGAAGATCCTCACGCATGGTTATCTTTGAAAAATGCTAAAATTGGAGTAAAGAATATCAAGGATGCTCTTGTAAAAGTTGATCCAGCAAACAAGGCTTACTACGAAAAGAACTACACTGAATACGTAGCAAAATTAGATGCAATGATTAAAAAGTATGAAGAGCAATTCGCTAAAGCTCCTCGTAAAAACTTCGTTACAGGCCATGCCGCATTTGCTTACTTAAGCCGTGACTTTGGTTTGGAACAAAACAGCGTAGAAGATGTGTTTGCTGAAGGCGAACCAAACGCAGCGCAATTAGCTAAACTCATCGAATACGTTAAAGAAAATAACATTACTACTATCTTTGCAGAAGAAATGGCTAGCCCAGAAGTATCTAAAACTTTGGCAAAAGAAGTTGGTGCTAAGGTAGAAACTATTTACACTATTGAAAGTAATGAAAATAACAAATCATACCTAGAACGTATGGACGAAAACCTTGAAGAAATTCTTGAATCTTTGAAATAAGGTAAACGAAAAGCAGCCCTCAAATGATATATCGCCCTTTACTGGTTATCCCGTAAAGGGGGTACATCAAAAGGGCTGCTTTTTATTTGCTAATCATGATTGTCAAATACTTTTAAAATAAATTTATATTTATTTTAAAAGTATATTATGATACAATGAGAAAAGAATACGTGTGCTATTTACGTTTGTAGGAGGTTGTATGGAAAGAAAATGGTATTTAGATCTATGGTTATTAATTAGATTTCCCTTTAAACGTGGTATTTCAGAGATTGTAGAGTTTGGTACAATTCAACGAGGCTTTGCTTCTGCTATAGGGATGCTTGTTATTAGCCTTTTGGTAAGTTGGAGTATAGGCCTTGTAGAGTCTTATTCCTTAGGGTATTCAGCTTTACCGCTAGGCACTGTTTTGGGGATTATGGCTGGAGCAGGTATTTTTACAGTCGTTTTTTATGCATTAATAGCCTTTGCTGTATTAGCCATTTACTCAGTTATTTTCAGCAAAATAGCTAATAAATTTGGGGCTCATACCAATTATGAGTCTGTATTAAAGATTTGTTGGTACCAAAGTGCATATTCTATGGTTATATCCCTTGTTTTATCTATTGTTCAAGCGATATTAGTCCTTATCGTTAACGGGATTAATTTAGATGTTTATGCGCCTGATATTATCTTATATATTATTAGTTTCTCTTATATGATACTCCAAGTGGTAGTTTATATTTGGTATTTCTGGGTGAGTTTGACACTTATGGCACGTCAAATAGAAAAAGGGCGTCTTTCGACTTTTGGTATCGGTATTTTAGCGAGTCTTGTTCCCGTAGTCTTTATTGGTATATTGGTAGGCTTAGTTATGCTTGCTGTTCGTATGTAATTAAATAGTCATAAAAATATGAAAGCAAGGTATGAATGTACCTTGCTTTTGTGCTATAATAATGAACAGAAAATGAATTAATAATAAACTCATTATTTAAATTCGTGATCCTTGTGTTGTGTGCTGCATCATCCAAATTTGGGTGGTGCTTATTATTATTGTGTAAAAGGTGGTGAGCGATATGATGGTTGGTTTAGTAGAGTTTGTATATCGATTATTAAACCCCATTGAAGAAAAAAATCCACGTATGTATCACTTTGATGTTGCTTACGGACAATTAATAGGGATGATACTATTAACACTCATATGTTATCAATTCACACTTGTTGGTGAAGGTGTATATATAGATGCAATACGTGCGTTTATACGTAATTCTTCGTTATTAATAAAGGGGCAATTATTTGCCCTTCCAGTGGGGCAACATGAAATACAAGTTTTCTTTGATCAATTAGGTAAACCTCGAGAGTTTTGGAATGTAGGCCGTTTTATAGGGGTCATTGTAAAAGGCATTCTAATGGCAGGGGTCATTGTAGGTTATGCGTTTTTACAAAAACGTAAGTTTTACATCCGTGCTATAACGACAGGTGTATTTCATATGATGGCCTTTGCTCAACTGGTGGTTGCTTTGTATACATTTACAGCAGGGATCATGTTGATTCTTACATCTGTACCATTATTGATACAGGCCGTTATCGGATTCTGTATGATTGTTTTATGTGTTTTAAGTACAGGATTACTGTTACAAACGATGGGACGTATTACAGGGGCTTGCATTAATGGAACTACTTATGAAGGTTTGAGCGTTATGCTGGTGGCTATTCTTGTGGCACTCTTGTGTGAAGGTCTTTATATGTTGACTCGATAAAATACATAGGTTGAATATAAGGAGTATCTATGAATTGGTATAAGGATATATTGCACTTGTTTACAAAGTTGAGTGAACAATCCTTTCAAAATATTCTTGCCTATGGCACTATAGCGAGAGCACTGGCTAATTTAGTGGTCTCTACTATTGTATTATATGGCATGATCTATGCCTTGCCATTGCTAGTGAAAGCAATAGCACCTATACTTGGCATAAAGCGTATGACCGGCTTTTCACATTTTGATATGGTCAGCGCTATTGCCAATGCATCTTTTTTGATTTTCCAAATCCTCATAGGAGCCTTTGTTATATGGCGCTTACTTATTTTATTAGGTGGTAGTGGTACTTATAGAGGGGTTATGAGCAATTATATATATGGATTAGCCTATACGAATGCACTTCGTACAGTTGTATTAGTGTTTGTTCATATTCTAGGTCTTATTTTATTCGGCATATCAAAGCAAAAATACGTAGCGGATATAGCGTATTTAGTTACTATGTTTAGTCAGTATTATGCTGTATTTATAGGTGCTCAACTTATGCGACGCTATGTAGGTCTTGGTATTGTTAAGACCTATATTGTAATGTTCATTGTAGCCTTGCTGTCTGTATCTGTTTTACCTCAATGGATTCGAGTTTTCCATACTTTGCTCAAGTAAACAGCTTTAATATAGCTCTATATAACCGTAAGATGAAAGTCTTGCGGTTTTTTATGTTTTAATTTATATTAAAATAAATTATATATAATTTAAATCTTGGAATTTGTGATATAATTAACTTTAGAGTGTAGTTGAGAGCGGAGTTAGTTATGGATACGACATTTTTACGAGAAATATCCCTATTGGTACGTTCACCAAAGAAGGGGATAGATGAAATTTTCTGGTTTGGTACGTTAGAGAAGGGTATCAAAGCGGGGCTAGCCGGTTGGTGTGCTACCCATATTTTAGGCTTTGCCTTAGGGATTGTATTATTGCCTTTGGTTGCCACTTTTGGAGGCTTTTTATTAGGCTTTATACCTGCCGTATATGGTATATTTTCCATCCTGCGTGAGGTCATTGGACTGGGCATTTATTGGTTTGTTGGTAGTTTTATTTTGTGGAAACTACTGAGTGCACTACTTGATCGTGAATTTGACTTCAAACAAGTATTAATGGGAACAGCTTATATCGAAGGGTATACAGGGGTATTGGGATTGGCATTAATCTTAGTATCTATCGTTTGTATTTACATTGCTCCTGTTTTGATGGTCCTCTTAGTTCCATTGGGCTTAGCGTATATGGGGGCCGTTATTTACGTAGCAGTCATGCTTTTATCTCGTCTTATGAAAGTTGAGCCTCTTACAGTAGGGGCCGTTTATGTGGTCTTATTTATTATTAACCTTTTATATAACTGGATTATGCGTATGCTCTTTGCGTAAATACATTAAAACCTCCTAGTTTATGCTAGGAGGTTTTTTAGTGCTTAATAATAGCTCTACATTATCTTCGTCGTATTCAATTTGTTGTGACCATCGGGCAATTTGTTTTAAAGGCTTTCCTTCGATGGCGCTCGTCATGAGCATGTATTCAGTACCATCCTTTGCATAGGCGATAATAGCTTCTAAGGAATAGTCTGCAAGCATATCGATTTGGCGATACAAGATATATTGGTAGACTTTATTAAAAATGCTCATATCCTGTTGATGTATATAACTTTTAACAGATGTAACGACCAGGTCTATATCCTTAGACAATGTGTTGACTTGTGTAGTCCAGTCCTCATCGATAGGCTCCGTAGTCTTGTAGAGATCTAATAGCTGTTTATAATACTTTGCACTCGGGGTTGGCGTATATTGAAATAGGGCAGGCTCCAAATCGAAGGCTAATAGTTGAAATACATTTTCTAGCTTTAACCGCTCATCAGGACCAAATTCATTATCATCATCTTCAATAGTAAAAACTAACTCTCTATTAGTATCGTCTTTTGCGAGTAGTTCCACGGATGCTTCACAAGATAAACCAATACCACATAGCTCTAGGTCTTCGATATATTTATAAAAGCGAGGATGCATATGACAGGTGTCGCAAAGACCTTCTTCACCTAATTCGAGCACTACTTTGCAAAGACCTTTTTCATTGAGTAAAGGGCACATAGGTTGTTCTTTTGAGAATACGAAATGGCTGCCTTCATCATCAACGGTAATCGCTTGGCGTAAGCTTTCACCAAGAGGCCCTGTCATAGTATGATAGCGCTCAGCTGTCGGTTCATCGATATCGATGGTCCAAAGTTGGCAGCATGTATTTTCACAGCGATCAGCTTTGCACTGAAATTCGTGATATATTGTAGGGTAAATTGAAATCATAGTCCGCTCACTTGTAGTTACAAAAATTATTCTACGTGCATTGTATCATAGGGCGTAGGTCCATGCACTAATATTATAAATAAAGATTCATAAAGCTTATCAATTTAGTGTATAATTGTATATATACTATATGGTCCTGTTAGAGAGATGGAGGAGCCTATGAAATCATTACTTATAAAAGGTAGCCTTGTATTGGCGTTAGCAGCAGTGTTTGGCATGCCTAACGCGAGTGCCGCCCCTTTAGTAGCCGTAGAGCCAACTGTTGCAGTTGTTGATGGCAACCATGCAGCGATTGTCGGTGCTAATGGTTTGTTAAATGCCTTTATTCAAAATCATCCTAATGCTGTTATTACGGAGATTGCTTTTGATGCTGACGGCGGTCAAATCAAGTATGAAGTAGAAGGGGTTGATGAAAGTGGCAAGTATGAGTTAACTTATATCTATGCAACTAATCAAATCTTTGAAAGACGTGAAGGTGACTATCATAAATCCTTGAAGAAAAAATCCTTTGATCCTCGTGTAGTTTTGCCTCCAGCTGCAGTAGTTAATTTTGCTTACGCTCAAACGCAAGGAAAAGCTACGAGCCTTAATGAATGGTCTGTGCATCATGAAAAAGGTAAGATTATTTACAAAGTTACCTTTGGTACCGAAGGGGACAAAGAGGTTGATGTACGCATTGACGCTATAAATGGTACATTACTTTCTGTTAAGTTTGCTGACTAATGCATAGTTGACTAGTAATTATAGCTTAATAATTCCTAGTTAATTAATTTTAATTATAATAATTAAATGCCTCAATACTAGTTCTTTCATAAAAATTTACTAGTATTGGGGCATTTTTTGTGAAAGTTTGCTCATGAATGCAAATCTAAAGATAGTGAGACTTGTAGCTGTATGCCGTTCGTCCTTTATACATGGGATGGACGGCTATTAATTTTGTATTCATAGAATATTTAGATAGAAATCGGAAACTATAGAATTTCATTTTAAATATATGCAAATTCATTTTAGACTCACTACAAAATAGGGCTTTCGTTATGGTTCTACATTTTTATTTCATCGACTGTCGATAGTATGTGTACCAGTCTAAGGACGAAACTCAAATATATCGGATTTTCCAGACTATATATCTACAGTCCACGCTAGATATATGTTTTGGAACTATATCGATAACACCGAGTTGGTTAAAAAATATATATGTGAAATGTTACATGTATATGAATTATCAAGGAGGATATTATGAAAAAATCTATTCTTAAAAGCAGTATTGCGTTAGCGGTAGCTGGCGTATTCGGTGCTACTGTAGCAGTAACAGCTGCTGAACAAGCAACACCAGTACCTGTGGCACAAGAAGTAGCAGTAACAGCAACTCCAGTGGCACAACCTGCAGCAGGTCAAGCTGCTCCTAAAATTGAAGTGGCTCAAGTGGCTAAAACTGAGGTTGCTCCAGTGGCGCCTAAAACAGAAACTACTCCAGTACAACCTGTTCAAAATACTACACCAGTTCCAACTGCTACTCAAAATATTAAAACTCCAGTAGCTCAAGAAACTGTAGTTCCAGCAGCAGCTAATCCAGCAGCAGCAACTCCTGCTATTGAAACAGCAGCTGTAGCAAAAGCTCCTAGTGAAGCTAAAGTAGTACGCGTCGGTGATAAAAAAACAGAGACTTCTGTAAAAGCTGAAAAAGAAGTTAAAAACAATAACAAAGCGCAAGCAGATAAAGCTACTAAAGCAAAAGCTGTAAAAGAAGAGAAAAAAGCTGATAAAAAAGAAACTACAAAAGAGGAAAAAAAAACTCTAAAAGTAGAAAATCACAATCTAACACAACAAGTCAGCCCGCAGGCGTAGTCGATCAAAATAGTATTTTCGTAATTGGTGCTAATTATTTAATCAATCAATTCGAAACTAAATTTGGTGACTCTAAGATTACGAATGTATCCTTCAAAGCGGCAGATAAGACTGCTATCTATGAAGTAGCTGGTTTCAATGCCAATGGTGCTCATTCTATGACACTTGATGTAGCCACAGGCAATGTAACTGAAGGTACTCCTAAAGCATATGATGCATCTATGGAAGCTAGTGCTATTGATGCCGGCACTGTGTTACCTCCACATGTGGCAATCAATGCAGCCTTCGCACAGACTGGTAACGTAGCAACGGGCATTAACTCTTGGTCTGTATCTAATCAAAATGGTAAACCTGTATACAATGTAGAGTTCCATGATGCACAAAATAAACCTGTGTCTATCGTATTAGATGCAAAAACAGGTATGGCAGTAAAATAAGTAAACCCTTATTCCTATACCACTGTAAAGCAAACCCTTTTAACACGAACACTAAACACCCAATACTATACACACAAAACATAAATACACTTACACACACATACACAATACACACATAATACACATACAATAAACAATTACACACACGCAGCCCTCTGGATTGGATAGACAAACATTGACTCTCTCCTATGCCGTCTGTCGTTCAGAGGGCCCCTTATGAATTGTGGTTCCCTCCCAATCATAAGATTATATACTTGGTATATAATACTCTCTCTCACAATAAGAATGTAACTGCTTTACAGTACGCTAGGTATAGGGGAGCCGGAAAGCCCGTAATGCATGTAGACCGCTGCATGTATTACGGGCTTTTTTCGTGGCATATTTTATATCACATAGAAGACATAAGGTATAAGATATAAGTTTATAAGAATTGCAAAAAGAGCAGATGTTTAATTTCATCTGCTCTTTTTGCCATAGTGTTGCCTCCTTAAAAAGGAGGCGATATTTAATTGTAAAGTACAAATAACTTTATATATATTGGCGAGGTACGCGTTCTGAGAAGCCACAGAAAATCTCGTAAGGAATCGTAGACGCAAGGGCGGCAATCTCAAGTGCGGAGATACTTTCATGGCCTTGAGAACCTAAGAGGACAACCTTGTCACCAGGTTTCACCGTAATTGTATCTGGAACGGCTACCATGAATTGGTCCATACAGATGCGGCCTACTACAGGGCAGCGAGTGCCGTGAATCAACACGGTGCCTCGATTAGATAAGCTACGAGGATATCCGTCAGCATAACCTACAGGAATTGTAGCAATTGTCATAGGCTCAGTTGTGATATACGTAGAACCATAGCCGATGCCTTCGCCTGCCGGAACTTGTTGGACGTGAACGACTTCGCTATGGAAGGATAAGACCGGTTTTAAGCCTAAGCGATTTGGCACATCTAAAGACGGCATAATACCGTATTGAATGATACCAGGACGAGCATCGGTGAACAAGCTATCTTTTACGGACAATAAACCAGCGCTATTGGCGAGGGAGAAGCGATAATCTGCATCTGGTCGAAAGGCTTTGATTTCATCTACCATGCGATGAAATTTCATAGCTTGGCTATGTGCATGTGTTTGATCTGCAGCGTCCGCATTACTCATATGGGAGAAGAAACCATCTACTTCAAGATTTTCGTAGGATTCGACGCGTTTAATGAACTCTACAGCATCTTCAGGTTTAATACCGATACGATGCATGCCCGTATCAACAGCGACAGCGACGCGGATGATCATATCGTGATTTTCTGCTACTTTATCGAGCGCTTCCAAATCAGTAGATTCGCATACAGCAGGAATGGAATTGGTGTCTGCTATAAGCTCAAATGATTGTGGGCGTGTGAGACCTAGTAGATAGATTGGTACCATAATACCTGCGTTGCGAAGCGGTACAGACTCCTCGGGAATGGCAACCGCTAAGGATTCATACCCTTCCTCTACAGCAATACGGCCCATCATAACGCTGCCGTGGCCATAGCCATTGGCTTTGATAACAGCAGTAGATGTGCTCCATTCCGGTAAACTATCTTTAATTTTGCGCAAGTTCTCACGAACGAGACTAGTATTTATGGTCAAATAGGTGGGTCTCATGGTATTCCTCAATTCTATATAACATTACTTTTATTTTATAACTTTTGGGGAATTACACAATACTTTTGTGAAAGTTTTATACAGAAATATTGGTTTCGTTATGAATTTCATAGCTTTTCTGCATATATTATATACAATAATTGTGAAAGTATACTAATTAATGTAGTATCTAAATAGCAAAGGATTTTAAAATAAGTTTTATTATTTTAGTTGTTTTCAAAAGGACATTTTCCTTTAATATGTCTGTATGGTATGGACTATGAGTTATTGGTAATATCAACTTATTCAATTTATAGTATAATTTATATAGAACAGTCTATAGAATTTAATTTATATTTAGGAGGCTCATATGAGCGAACGTGTAGTAGTAGTAAATGCAAGTAAAATGAATTACGACAATGCATTAGATTTTTCTGTATTATCTAGTGATGTACAGGTTTATGATGATAGCACAAATACAGAGCTTATTGAACGTATTCAAGGGGCTCGCGTTGTAGTTACAAAAGAATTACCAGTAGGGGCTGATTTACTTTCACAATTCCCAGATACTGTAAAACTCATCGTAGAAGCGGGGACAGGCTATAATAATATTGACCTCAACGCGGCTAAGGAACGAGGTATCACTGTATGTAATATTCCAGCCTATAGTACAGAGCGCGTAGCACATACGGTAATCATGATGATTCTGAATTTTGCGTCCACTATGCAGCAACAAATCAGCATGCTTGCTAAAGGTGATCGCAGTAATTTCACAAAATATTTACAAGTGAGCCATACAGAAGTGAATGGTAAAACATTAGGTGTTGTTGGTGCTGGTCACATTGGTATGGAAGTGATTAAAGTTGCAAAAGCTCTGGGCATGAATATCTTGGTTCATACACGTACACCAAAGGCTGATGGTGATGGTATTCGCTATGTAAGTCTTGATGAATTACTAGAAAATAGCGATTATATTACATTGCATTGCCCATTGAATGACCAAACTAAGCACATGATTAATAAAGAAACTATCGGTAAAATGAAACCTAGTGCAGTCATCATCAATACTGGTCGTGGTCCACTTATTAATGAAGCAGACCTTTGTGAAGCATTAGCGGCTAAACGCATTGCAGGTGCAGGTCTCGATGTACAAGAGGTAGAACCTCCAGCAGAGGATAGCCCTCTATATACATTAGATAATGTTATCCTTACACCTCATATGGGCTGGAAAGGTCTAGAAACACGCCAACGCTTGGTAGGTATCATTCGTGACAATGTACAAGCCTTCTTCAAAGGTGAACCTATTAATGTAGTATCTAAATAAAATAGATATTAGAACAAACAATAAGAGCCGTCCCCGGTTGTGTGGGGGCGGCTCTATTGTTTAGGGCTATCATAGATCAAGTCTTGGTATATATGTATATATATATCAAGGGAGGTAGTTATCCTCAAACTTGATTATGATTGATGTTGTGTTTTGATGGGACTCCACCAATGGCGTCGATAGGCCTTGATGCCTTCCACCACGGTTTTTGTCGCTTTAGCTGCAATGTCTTTTGTGGCAGCTGGTATGCCCTCTAGGCGATAGGTAATACCTAACTCCTTATATTTAGCAGTACCCATAACGTGATATGGTAAGCAATCAACGGCTTGTAAGTTTTTCAGGGATCCTAGGAAAAAGCCTAGACGATAGTGATGATCCGCATTATCTGTAATCGTAGGGACTACAACGTGACGAACCCAAATGGGAACTTCTACGTCTGCTGTCAATCGAGCAAAACCGAGAATGGGCTCTAACGGTTTGCCTGTTAACCACAGATGTTTATCAGGATCGATTTCTTTAAGGTCTAGGATGACGAGACTAGTGACGCTGAGTAACTTACGATAGGCCACCTCTTGGTGGGGATCAAAACAAATTCCACTTGTATCTAAACAGGTATGGACGTTTCTTTCACGGAAATATGTGAAAAGCTCAGTAACAAAGTCAATTTGCATGAGAGCTTCCCCACCTGTGACGGTGATACCACCATTAGTATAAAACTGACGGTTACCTTCGTACTGGTCCCACAACTCCTCAACAGTCATGAACTTCGCATCATCGCTAGTTTCATTCCATGTGTCGGGATTGTGGCAATAAGCACAACGCATGGGGCATCCTTGGAGAAAAACCACCATGCGCATGCCTGGACCATCAACCGTACCCATCGTTTCGACCGAATGAATACGTCCTGTCATAGAAAACCTCGATTAGATTTGTTGATGGAATGTACGGGAAATAACTTCGTCCTGTTGTGCTTTAGTCAATTTGCTGAAGTGCACTGCATAACCAGACACACGAACAGTCAATTGAGGGTACAACTCAGGATGTTTTTGAGCGTCTAACAATGTTTCGCGAGTGAACACGTTAACGTTCAAATGATGACCGCCTTTTTGGGAATAGCCATCCAATAACTCTACCAAGTTATCGATTTGTTGTTGGTTGCTCATGGGTATTACCTCCTTTCAACCAAGACTAACACTCATATCGGTGCCGGTGAAAGCAACTCGATACTATGGAAGACGTTATTTATCTTCCTTTATAGTAACATTTGGTTCGCTGCAAGCGAAGTTTGTATTGGAATTAGGCAATTGAGATGGATCTAACTCAATATCAAAATCGCTGACGGACACAAATGTTTCACCAGATTTACCTAATGCGTCAGGAATGATAGAGAAGGTATTGGAAATACCATCGGAGCTATCACGCCATGGCATTTTTGCTACGGATGCCAACGAAGAAATAGCGCCGTGAGTGTCACGACCATGCATTGGGTTAGCACCAGGAGCGAAAGCTTCACCAGCTTTACGGCCATCTGGAGTAGAACCTGTTGCAGTACCATATACTACGTTGGAAGTAATTGTTAACAAGCTCATAGTAGGAACGGATTGACGGTATGTAGGATGTTTACGAATTTTATTCATAAATGTGGAAACAACTTTTGCTGCCAAGCTATCTACACGATCGTCATCGTTACCATATTTAGGGAAGTCCCCTTCGATTTCGAAATCAACAGCGATGCCGTTTTCGTCACGAATAGGTTTTACCTTAGCATATTTAATAGCGGACAAGGAGTCAGCTACTACGGATAAACCAGCGATGCCAGTTGCAAACCAACGAGTTACCTTGCGGTCATGCAATGCCATTTCTAGTTTTTCATAAGCATATTTATCGTGCATGTAGTGAATGATATTCAATGCGTTTACATATACGCCTGCTAACCATTCCATCATGTCGTCGAATTTCTCCCATACTTCATCGAATTCTAAATATTCAGAAGTGATAGGGCGGTATTTAGGACCAATTTGTTTTTTCAATTTTTCATCAACGCCGCCATTGATTGCATAAAGCAAGCATTTAGCTAGGTTAGAACGAGCGCCGAAGAATTGCATTTCTTTACCAATACGCATTGGGGATACACAGCATGCGATAGCGTAGTCATCACCAGAGTTAGGACGCATTAAGTCGTCGTTTTCGTATTGGATGGAAGATGTTTCAATAGATAGTTTTGCACAGAAACGGCGGAAGCCGATAGGCATGCGAGGGGACCATAATACAGTGAGGTTTGGTTCTGGAGCAGGACCAAGGTTAGTCAATGTATGTAGGTAACGGAAGGACATTTTAGAAACTAATGTACGGCCGTCAGTCCCCATACCACCGATAGATTCAGTTGTCCAAACAGGATCGCCTGTGAACAAGTTGTTGTATTCATGGATACGTGCGAAGCGAACCATACGCAATTTCATGATGAAATGATCTACGAATTCTTGGATTTGCTCTTCTGTATATGTGCCATTGCGAAGGTCACGTTCTGCGTAAATGTCTAGGAATGTAGAGTTACGGCCGATGGACATAGCAGCACCATTTTGCTCTTTAATAGCACCAAGGTAGCCGAAGTAAATCCATTGCATAGCTTCTTTAACGTCTTTAGCTGGTCCAGAAATATCATAACCATAAGACGCAGCCATTTCTTTCAATTCTTTTAAGGAACGGATTTGCTCTTGAATCTCTTCGCGGTCGCGAATTACGTCTTCTAGCATATCGCCCATAGTAATGCTGAATTGTTCTTTTTTATCTTCGATGAGGTAATCTACACCATACAAAGCGATACGGCGATAGTCACCGATGATACGGCCGCGGCTGTAAGCATCAGGCAGACCAGTTACGATATGAGCCGTACGAGCGGCACGCATTTCTGGTGTATATACATCAAATACGCCATCATTGTGAGTTTTACGATGTTTTTTGAAGAAGTCTTCTGTTTGCGGATCCATTTTGAAGCCATATTCTTCAATAGCGGATTTCGCAGTACGCAAGCCACCATAAGGGAACATAGCGCGTTTTAATGGTTTATCAGTTTGCAAACCAACGATTGTTTCAAGGTCTTTGTCGATATATCCTGGCGCATGAGCAGTAATGTGTGTGGCCACGGAAGTATCAGCATCAAGCATGCCGCCTTTTTCACGTTCTTCTTCATAAAGCTTCATTACTTGGTCCCATAATTTTGTGGTTCTTTCTGTAGGACCAGCAAGGAAGGAATCGTCCCCTTCATAGGGGATATAGTTTCTTTGAATAAAGTCGCGTACGTCAACGGCTTTATCCCACACACCTGTGTTAAAATCTTTCCATGCAGTATGTTGCATTTTGCACCTCCATAAAAGGATATAACTATAGATTTCTATGCCTATAGTGTACAATGTTTGTCCTGATTTAACAAATTTTAAATGATATAAATTTTCAATACTTGCTATGCACTTTTCGTAAGTATAGCAGTTATTTATATTTAAAGTTAGTGGTTTGTATTCCTTATAAAGCCTGTAGCTATAGTAACAGGAAGTAATATTTGAACGATGTATGCTAAGGTGTTAGGACAATTCTATTATTATCAGATAATGAAAATTTATATCAATAAATAGAAAGAATTCGATATAAGAGGTTTAAATTTTTATGGTATTAGTAATGTATTATGGTAATATTAAAATATGTTATGTAATTTATACGGTGTTTTGATAGACTTAGTGTAGTTAGGATGCGTTAGTCCTCAATCACTTTAGAATAAGTGTATTTAGCTTAACATAAGTGTGTTTTGTTTAACATAAATGTATTTAGCTTAACGTAAATATAAAGATCCTATAAAGATACTGCGAAAGGTGGATGTTAATGACAAATCGGATGAAAGCTATTTTGGGTGCATCTGCCACGATTGCCGTATGGGCTACCGCATTTCCGTTTGGTAAACTTGCATTGCAATCAGTAGATGCATTGACACTCTCT
Organism: uncultured Veillonella sp.; assembly: GCF_963543145.1. Classification (GTDB taxonomy): domain Bacteria; phylum Bacillota; class Negativicutes; order Veillonellales; family Veillonellaceae; genus Veillonella. The sequence continues at coordinate 54,314 of NZ_CAUTZP010000011.1, forward strand.
GTAGCAAGAGTTGTAGGTGGAGCTATACTAATGCTCATTATTGGTGTATTCAAAGGCTTACACATCCCTACATCTTGGCGTGAGTGGGGCATATATATTTTGTTAGGTGCTACAGGGAACTTCGTTTATCAAGTTGTTTTTAATGAAGGGCTTCGCACAATCCCAGCGGCTACATCAAGTATTATTATGGCGTTAACGCCCATGACGACAGCACTTTTAGCGTTAGTGGTGTATAAAGATAGAATACGTCCTGCCGGATGGATCTTTACCATCACTGCATTTATAGGTGTAGCCATAATTATTCTTTGGAATTCTACCCTTACAATTCCTCTGGGTGCATTGTGGACTTTATTAGGTATGATATTGTTTGCGATGTATAACATCCTCAATCGAGGCCTTAGTTTGAAAGGTTATAACTCCATTACTATAGCTATGTGGTCAATGTTTACAGGTGCCATTATGGCACTGCCTTTTGCAGATCATGCTATTGAAATGATTGTGCAGGCACCTCTTAGTGCACAACTGGCCATGGTGTATCTGGCTTTCTTTTCCAGTGCCTTAGGATTTGTATTCTGGAGCTATGCTTTTGAACATGCCGAAAAGGTGTCTGATGTAACTAACTTTATGTATATTTCGCCAATCGTGGCAGCTATAGTAGCAGCCTTTTTGCTCGGTGAAATACCAAACATGGGACTTTATATTGGGGCACCAATTATATTAGGATCATTATTCTTATTTAATCGATATAGATAAGTTAACAAAAAAGAATCTCAACCTTTTAATGGGCGAGGTTCTTTTTTTTGTTTGACAGTCCTTATAAATTGTAGTAATCTAGGTATATCATTAAAACATACCTTAAAGATATGTTTTAAAATAGGATTAATTCCTATAGATTTAAAAGGAAAGAGGTGGTACAGTGATTGCTATACGAAATGTAACGAAAACATTTGATGTTAATAAGCAAAAGGTTACCGCATTATCTGATGTAAACTTCACCATAGAAAAAGGCGATATATTTGGTATTATTGGTTTCAGTGGAGCTGGTAAATCTACACTGTTGCGAATGATTAATGCTTTAGAGGTACCTACCTCTGGTCATGTTGAAATAGATGGTGTGAATATCAATGGCTTGAGTTTTAATGACCTCAGAAAGGTTCGTAAGCGCATAGGTATGGTATTTCAACAGTTCAATTTATTGAATGCTAAATCTGTGTATGATAATGTGGCGATTCCATTGATTCTAAATAAGGTTCCTAAATTAGAAATTGATAACAAGGTTAAAACCTTGTTAGATTTTGTTGATTTAGGCGATAAAGCAAATGCATATCCTGGAGAATTATCTGGTGGTCAAAAGCAGCGTGTAGGTATTGCTCGTGCGCTAGCTACAGATCCATCAATTTTGCTTTGCGATGAAGCAACAAGTGCTCTTGATCCAGATACGACAGAGTCTATTCTTCAACTATTAGAGCGCGTTAATCGTGAACTGGGGGTAACAGTTGTTATCGTAACTCATGAGATTGATGTAATTCAAAAAATTTGTAATCGCGTTGTGGTTATGGAACATGGGAAGCTCATAGAGAGTGGATCTGTACTTGAGGTGTTTAGTAAACCTAAACATGAAACAACGAAACGATTTGTTAGAACTGTCATTCCTGATGAAATTCCATCAGCAGTGAAACATACATTGGCCTGTGATAAGCGACCATATACAATTCTTAAGATGCATTTCTTAGGTAATAATACGACCGATAATGTTTTATATCATATTAATAAAACTTTTGATTTAGAAACGAGCGTGTTATTTGCTACGGTAACAGAGTTAGAACATACAGTACTTGGTATTTTTATTGTTCAGTTTATTGGTGATGATCTTGAAGTGGGCAAGGTAAAAGAATATCTTGTGACACAAGGTATTGAATGGCAGGAGGTGACACTATAATGGACTTCTTTATGCAAGAACTTGGTGTTCCCGGCTCGCAATTATTACTAGCCGCAGAACAAACATTATATATGGTGTTTCTATCTCTATTCATTGGTACTGTATTAGGTCTAATTATCGCAGTTACACTGGTAGTAACAAATCCTAATGGTATCGTTAAAAATAGTATTGTTTATACCATTACAAATACAATTGTTAATATTGTGCGTTCCGTACCATTTATCATTTTGATGGTGTTTATCTTACCATTAACAAAGATGATTGTAGGGACTCGTGTGGGAACAACGGCAGCTATCGTACCACTTGTTATATTTATTGCCCCTTATCTAGCTCGGCTCTTTGAAAACTCTATTTTAGAGGTTAATAAAGGAATTATCGAGGCGGCACAATCAATGGGTGCCTCACATTTTGAGGTGATTTGGCATTTCCTTTTACCGGAGGCAAAGGGGTCGCTTATTCTATCTATTACAACAGGTACCATAGGTCTTATCGGTGCTACTGCTATGGCTGGTGCCATTGGTGCAGGTGGTGTAGGTGATTTGGCTCTTACCTATGGTTATGAACGGTTGAACTTCCCATTGATGCTATTTACCGTTGTTATTTTAATTATTTTTGTTCAAATTATTCAAACAATAGGTAACTACTTTGCACGTCGTGCGCGTCGTTCCTAATTTGATGAAATAGATTCTAGTTATTTTGATTGTGAAAGTGTAGGAGAATATATCATGAAATTAAAAAAAATCATTGCCCTTGGTGCGGCATTAGTATTTAGCGTAGCTTTTATTGCAGGCTGCGGCTCAAACAATAGTGATAATGGCGCTAAAAAGGAATTAAGCTATAGTAAATCTCAAGGCCCTTACTCTGAATTGTTTGAAAAAGGTGTAAAACCAATTTTGGAAAAACAAGGTTATACCTTTAAAGGTGTAGATATGTCTGACTTGGTACAAGCAAACCAAGTGTTGAGTGATGGTGAAGTAGATTTCAACGTTGAACAACATACAGCATACATGAAAAACTTCAATGAAAAACAAAATGGCCATCTTGTAGCCTTAACTCCAATTCCAACAGTACCAGCAGGTATCTTTAGTGGTTCTAAAACATCTTTAGACCAAGTGGCAGATGGCGATACTATTGCAGTACCTAATGATGCATCCAACATGGCTCGTGCGTATGCGTTATTGCAAAAAATCGGTTGGATTAAACTTGATCCAAATAAAGACTTAGCGACAGTAACACAAGCGGATATTATTGAAAATCCTAAACATCTTAAATTTACAGAAATGAAGTCCCTTACCATTCCTTCTGTACGTACTGATTTCGATTACATTGTCATTACTGGTGCGGTTATCTATAATGCAAAAATCGATCCTAAATCTGCATTGGCAAATGAAGACGTATTACCACAATGGTTGTTACAACTCGTAGTTAATGAGAAAAACAAAGATGCACAATGGGCAAAAGACATTGTAGCAGCTTATCATTCTCAAGAATTTAAAGACTACATGGAAAAAAATAACAATGGCCTATGGTTCGTACCAAAAGTTGAATAAAAAAGGGAGATACTGAATCGTAATAAAGTATATTTATGTTCTGCTTGTTCTTTGGTTTTATAACTCTATTGTATGGTAATGCAAAAAAAATAAACCAACTAACAGTCAATAACGTCCAATCAAACGGGCAAATGAGTGTTAGTCAGTTTATGATTAACAATAGTATACTAAACGAAAAAGATCTAGACAAGCTTCGAAAACAGTATAATTATCAGTACTATCAAGCTATTTGGCATGGCTCACCACATGATTTTGATGTGTTTAATTAAGGTGCTATTAGGTTAACTTGCGAACAAGATTTGATTGAAATAAGGGTTTCACCTAATGATTTCAATTTATATGAAATTATATATGATAACAAAAAAAGCAGAATTACTGCTGCTGCTGTATATAAAGATACAGGTGGTCAGACCAGTAATTCTGCTTCTATGGTTACTATATATGAAAAGATGAAAGATATCAACGATATATTGTGTTCGGTGCAGTTCATCATAATAAAGTATCTTTATGTTCTGCTTGCCCTCTAGATAGGTTCATGATATACTTTTACTAGAGAAACGTGCTATGCATATGCACAAATAAGAGAACCACTGATAAGTTGCAGCTTATCAGTGGTTCTTTGTTTTTTACGGAAAACAATCCGAGGCTAATTACCAATTAACAAAAATAGCAAGTCTAACCATTTACAAATATAATAAGAAATTATATTTATCGTGACTGCTAAGAGAAGAGAAACAAACGTACTACGCATAATGCACCTCCTTCCCATTACCGGATTTGGAAAGGTTGGTAACATCTTTATTTTAGTACTAATATTTACATTGGAGTATATTAAAGAAATGATTAATATCGAGGCTGATAAAGTATATATTTATAGAGATGGGGATACCATTTTTCACTAAAAGTTATAAATTATTCAGTGTTATATGAATTTTATATACTTATTCCCGCCGCATAGTTTTCATAGAGTGTTTTATAGTGACCACCGCGTTCCATCAGTTCGTGGTGTGTCCCTTGTTCGACAATGGTGCCGTTTTCTACTACTAGTAGGAAATCGGCATTTTTTATTGTGGATAGGCGATGGGCAATGACGATGCTGGTACGCCCTTTAAGGAGGGTGTTCATGGCTTTTTGAACCTCTACCTCAGTACGAGTGTCGACGTTAGCTGTTGCTTCGTCCAGGATGAGAATGCTAGGGTCCGCTAAGAAGGCGCGAGCAATGGTAATTAATTGACGTTGACCTTGGGACAGGTCATCACCACCTTGTTTGAGCACTGTATCATAACCATCTGGCAAGGTACGGATAAAGTGATCTGCCATAGCCAGTTTGGCAACGTATTCGATCTCTTCACGACTAGCATTTGGCTTACCGTAGCCGATGTTATCAGCAATAGTGCCTGTGAAAATCCAAGCATCTTGTAACACCATGCCTACCATATTATGTAAGCTTTCACGAGATACATCACGAATGTCGACGCCATCGATGGTGATGCGACCATCCATAATATCATAAAAGCGCATGAGGAGATTCACCAAGGTTGATTTACCAGCTCCCGTAGGGCCTACAATAGCTACCATGGAGCCACCAGGAATATGAATGTTGATATCTTTCATAAACCCATTGGAGGGGGTATAGCCAAAATCAACGTGTTCAAAATCGATAGAGCCTGTATGTGTTATATGACTCGATGTATTAGCCATTATAGATGAATCCGAGCTAATCGTATCTGTGTTGATATCAGATTTACTATTAGATAACACAAGTTTTCCATTATCAATTTCAGAGGGTGTATCTATGACCTCATAAATTCGGCCTAAAGCGGCGGTCGTTTCTTGGAATTTTGTCATAATGTAGGAACTACGAGAGAGTGGATCTGACACCTGTCCTACGTAGAGGAAGAAGGCTTGGATGTCACCGATAGAAATGGACCCACGCAACACCATGAGGCCCCCTTGAATAGCGACGAGGCAATAGGTGAATTGATTTAGAAATTTTACAAGAGGTTCTACGAGCTGACTCGTAAAGGCGGCGCTTCGCATGGTTTTGAATAGATTCTCGTTCAGTACCTGTACTTGTTTCGTCATAGTTTCTTCTAGGCCAAAGGTTTGAATGATTGGTTTTCCTACAACGATTTCTTCAATACCGCTATTGAAAGCACCCAAAGCGGTTTGGTTCTTAAGGTACACGCGGCGTGCTCGTTTAGATAGCCACGTTAAGCATACGATACCAATTAGTATAATGACGATGATAGATACTCCTAGAATAGGGCTAATCCAGAGCATCATAGCAGTAGCACCGATAATGCCAATAATGGCGGACACGAGGCCTGGTACGCCTTCGCCAATGGTTTCTGCCACAGTATCTAAATCAGAGGTAAGGCGGCTTAGTAAATCGCCTCGCTGGTGATCGTGAAAGTACTCTATAGGCAATGAGTATAAATGAGTACTCATACGCGTACGTAAGGCTAATACTGTTTTTGAACCGATAGATGCCATCATATATTCACCAAAGTAGGTAAATAATGCATGACCGCTATAGATGGCAATGAGCCAGAGAATAATAGTATCTACAGAGGTTATGATCGTATGTATGTCTTGCTCGGCTTTTAAACCGCTGACGATAGCATCTACAATTTTACCGAGTAAAATTGGGGCGGAAACCTCAAACATAGCCGCAGTAATGAGTGCTAAGATGAGGAGTGCCAGCCAACCCCATTGGCTTTTAGATTCGACTAGGAAACGACGTAATGGGCTCATGCTGTCACCTCCTGAGATGCTAAAATTTGTTGATATACAGTAGAGGTAGTTGCTAGTTCATCATGTGTGCCGTATCCTGCAACTCGACCTCTGTTAATGATTAAAATATGGTCTGCTTTTTTTGCGGCGCTTACCTTTTGCTCTACGGAGATGAGGGCTGGTCGATTATCCTTTTGCAATTCCTTATGTAGTGCTGTACGAACAGCACGTTCTGTAGTGCCATCGAGGGCGGAGAAACTATCGTCAAATATGAATAAATCCGGTTTACGCACTAAGGCTCTTGCCATGGCAAGGCGCTGCCGTTGACCCCCAGATAGATTAGTACCACCTTGGGAGACCATATAATGGTAACCGCCGTCGAGACGATTGATAAACTCATCTGCCTTAGAGAGTCGACATGCATTTTCCACATCTTGAGAGGTAATTGTTTGATTTGGCGCTGCCCCATATCGTACGTTCATATCGATAGTTCCGGTAAACAAATAGGCTTTTTGTGGTACATAGCCAATATGGGCGCGTAACTCATCTACATTCCATTCATAGATAGACTTACCTTCAAAGAGGATATCTCCAGATTCAATAGAGAATAGGCGAGGGATAAGATTGGTGATTGTACTTTTACCAGAACCGATATCGCCCATAATCGCTAGGGTTTCGCCATGATGTACGGTAAAGGAGATATTTTCAAGGGCAGGGGACTCCGCATTATCGTAACGGAAGGTAACGTTGCGGAATTCGAGAAGCGGTGTATCATCGTTTGCGGTTACAATGTTATGCGGTTCAGGGAATGTATCGGTATTTTCGTGTTCTAACAACTCACGAATACGAGCGTAACACACGATAGCTTCCGGGATGTCGATGATTACGAATATGGCCATGAGCATGCTTAATAGGATGAGGTTCGCATACTCGATAACGGCCATAATATCACCAACTTGTAGGGAGCCCATGCTGACGTTGTAGCCGCCCAGCCAGAGAATAGCAACAGTACTCATATTAAATAGAATGAGTATCGTTGGTAATCCGATGGCAAAGGTTTGGCGCAATTTTTTGTTCAGTTGTGCGGACTCTGTAAAAATAGCAATTTCTTTTTGGTTTTCGTAGTCGCTTCTGTTGAAAGCTCTAATAACCGGCATACCTACGATGTGATCTCGAACCATATCGGTGATATCATCTAGTTTTAATTGCATAGCCTTGATAAGTGGTAAGGCCCGGCTTTCAATAAAGATAATAGTAAGTATCATGCAGGCCATAACGGTGAGAATGACAAGCCCTAATTGCCAACTTTTGTAGAAGGTAAGGACAAGGCCAACACATATCATAATCGGCATAGGCAGGATCATATTTAAGCCTTCTCCTAGGACAGATTGAATTTTCTCTACGTCCCGGCTTGTGCGCATCAATATGGTACCGGTACCAAAGTGCGTAAAGTCGCGGAGTGAAAAGTATTGAAGTGCTTTCACTAGATCGTCACGCATTACCTTGCCTACAGAGGCTGAAATATGAGCACTCATAGCAACGCCTAGAATAGCGGATAGGACCGTTAGTAATGCTACAACAAGCATGTTCATGCTAGAGCTAGTAATCATCTCCAGGTCGCCTTTAAGGACACCATCATTGATGATGGTTGCCGTTAATGTTGGTATATATAATGTGCCTGCTACAGTAAGTAAGGAAAGAAGCGATACTATGGCAGCAGGAAACCATAAAGGTTTTATATAATGTATAAATGGTTTCATTTGAATCCTCTTAATAAATTAACAATTTTCGATATTTACATTATATTGTATAAAATTAAAATTATCTAGTAAGATAAAATTTATTACTAAAAGTTTATTATCGATTAATAAGTATTATAATTGAGTTTATATCATCTTATTAAAATTTTTGATATACTAAATAGGCATTTTTTGCAATTTTTGTTTTGAAGTAGTAAGGAGAGTTTCTAATGAAAGTAAATTGGAAATTATTTGCACCGCTTGTAGTAGCTATTCTTGTATGGCTCATCGGTGCACCTGAAGGCCTTAGCGCAGATTCTTGGATTTACGTAAGTATTTTCGCTGGCCTCGTGGTAGGTTTAATTTTAGAACCAATGCCACCAGCTTTTATCGGTATCATTGCTGTTACCGTGTCTATGTTGTTTAAGGTTGGTCCTGCACCTGTTGTAGATAAAGCAACTGGTGTTGCAAAAGTGATTACTGATGCACAAGCTATCAGTTGGGGCCTCAGTGGTTTCTCTAATGCTATTGTGTGGTTGATTTTCGCCGCTTTCATGATTGGTATCGGTTATGAAAACTCTGGCCTTGGTCGCCGTATTGCCTTGTTCCTCGTTGCTAAGCTTGGCAAATCCTCTTTGGGTCTTGGTTATGCCATCGCTATTACGGACCTTGTATTGGCGCCGTTCATCCCAAGTAATGCGGCTCGTTCTGGTGGTACGATTTACCCAATCGTATCTAGTATTTGTCCAATGTTTGATTCCTATCCAGATAAGAACCCTCGTAAAATTGGTTCCTATTTGAACTGGGTAGCGTTGGCAACTACATGTGTATCTAGCTCCATCTTCTTGACTGGCGCAGCGCCAAATCCATTGGCTCTTGAATTGTCTGCGAAATCTGGTATCGTAGTGGCAAACTGGGGCACATGGTTCTTAGCGTTCTTGCCAGTAGGCATTATCTTGTTCATCATCACTCCATTGTTGACCTATGTATTCTGTAAACCAGAAGTAAAAGGCTCCCCTGAAATTGCAGCCTGGGCAAAGGATGAGTACAAGAAATTAGGCTCCATGACTCGCAGTGAAATTATCATGGCCTTGATTTCTGTATTGGCTCTTGTATTGTGGGTTGGTGCTTCTACATTTAAAGTAAACCCAACTACAACAGCTTTAATTGTTATTATCTTGATGATTTTGACTAAGATTATGACATGGCAAGACTTCCTTGCTAACAAACCAGCATGGAATGTTTTGGTTTGGTTCGCTACACTTGTACCTATGGCTTCTGCTCTTAAAAACGTAGGATTCTTAGAATGGCTTGCTAAATCTGCTGGCGGTTTTTTTGTTTCTCTAGATCCGACTATGGCAGTTCTTGGTTTGTTATTAGCATTCTGCTTGCTTCGTTACTTCTTTGCATCTGGTACTGCTTATGTAACGGCTATGGTAGGCTTATTTGCTACTCTAATTCTTCAAATTCCTGGCGTTGATCCAGCGCAAGTTATGTTGATTCTTTTATTACCAATGGGGATTATGGGTATCCTTACTCCATATGGTACTGGTCACAGCCCAATCTGGTTTGCTAGTGGCTATAACAAAGGTCCTGAATTCTGGAAATTGGGTGCTATCTTTGGGATTATCTACCTCACTATCTTTATCGTGGTGGGGATTCCATGGATTCAGTTCGTAATGCCACTTTTAGGATAACTTTCCGCCGCCATATGTCTCTCTGCGCTCCATTCGCTGTAAGTCGCTAGATAGACATATGGCGGCTTCTTCTATGTTAAAATGGCAAATTTTGACAAAGCTCGACAAATCTAAAAAAAAAAATATAATAATGTTGGGATGGTAAATTTCTTATCTATGCATTCTGATGGAGATATTTATTATTATGTCTACGTCTGAGCATGTTGTTCAGTCAATAGTATATGAGGTAGGTACCTCTTGTAAAATCTATATCGTATAGTAGGAGGTTCTTATGTCTACAAAGTCTATTACGGGCACAGGTCTATTATTAGCCGTAGCCTTATTGGCGCAAAGCTTGCGCCTTATTTTCCCATTTATTCCTAATCAGGTGAGCATGTTCCTCATCGGGTCCATTACGTCTGCAACCTTTGTACTTGCCACATGGCGCTATGGATGGAAGAATGGTCTTGTTATTGCTTGGATTGCACCAGTAGTGGCGCATTTACAAGGTATGTTGCCGTTGCCGCCGTTCATTTTGATTACGGCTCTTGGCACGACAGCTTATGTGTTTGTGGCGTATTGGTTACAATATAAACCTAAGGTATTGCTTATCATTGTGGCGGCTTTAGTGAAAGCAGGTGTTCTCTTTGGGGGATATTCTTTGTTCTTTTCACTGTTCCAATTCCCACCAAAGATTGTAAACACTATGTTGTTCGTATCTAGTTGGCCTCAATTGGTAACATCTTCTTTAGGTATTATTCTGGCGCTACTTATTACAAAGCGTACTAAAAATTAGTCTAACTTAACTTAGAGTTATGACAACCCATTCAAAATAGATATGACTTTTTAGGGGCACTCACACGGTATGAGTGCCCATTTTTGTTGACCTTAGTCATTGTCTACTTTTATAATTAATATATTGTATACAAATATGAGGAGTTGAATGGAATGAAATTTAATACAAAATGCGTTCATGGCAGTGGTAGACCAGATAGTACTGGTGCGATTTCCCCTGCAATCTATATGTCTAGTACATTTTCCCATCCACGGTTGGGTGATACAACAGGTTACCAATATACGCGTGAATCTAATCCAACACGAGATCGTTTGGAACAATTAATAGCAGGCCTTGAAGAAGGTACGGATGCATTGGCATTCTCCTCTGGCATGGCCGCAGTGGATGCAGTATTCCATCTATTCTCCCCTGGAGACCACATCATTTTAGGCGATGATTTATATGGCGGTTCTATCCGTATGTTTACAAATATTTACGAACAAAACGGCATTGAGTTCACCTATGTTGGTACGTCTGATCTTGATGCGGTGAAAGCAGCTTTCAAACCGAATACAAAGGCTGTTTATATTGAAACACCTACCAATCCTATGATGGAAATTACCGATATTCGTGCACTTTGTGCGTTGGCCCATGAGCGTAATGCACTAGTAATCATCGACAATACATTCTTGAGCCCATACTTCCAAAAACCATTGACTTTGGGTGCAGATATTGTTGTTCATAGTGGTACAAAATTCATCGGTGGTCATCATGATGTAATTTCTGGCTTCACCATTGTAAAAGACGATGAATTGGCTGCGAAATTGCGCTTAACATACAAAACTGTAGGTGCTTGCTTATCTGCTATGGATAGCTGGCTCGTTATCCGCGGTGTTAAAACCTTGGCACTTCGCATGGAGCAACACCAAAAGAATGCCATTGCTCTTGCTGAATGGCTCAAAAAACAACCTAAAGTTACAAAAGTGTTGTTCCCAGGTCTTCCTGAACATCCAGGCTATGAAATTAATAAAGCTCAAACGACTGGCTTTGGTGGGATGTTGTCCTTCGAAGTAGATAGCGAAGAAACAGCTAAAACTGTATTAGAAGGCATTGAGCTTATTCAATTTGCTGAAAGCCTTGGTGGTACAGAGTCCTTGTTGACATACCCTGTAACGCAAACACATCCAGATTTAAAACCTGAAGATGCAGAGCGTAAAGGGATTACACGTCGCTTATTGCGTCTATCTGTAGGTATTGAAGACACAGACGATTTGATTGCAGATTTGGAACAAGCTTTCAATAAATAAAGGAGTTCCTATGGGACAATATAATTTTGATCAAATTTTAGATAGAACTCATACAAAATCTTTAAAATACGATTTTGCAGTAAAACGAGGTAAACCAGCTGATGTGTTGCCATTCTGGGTAGCAGACATGGACTTTGAGGTCCCACCTGAGTTAAAGCAAATCCTATTGGACCGCGTAAACCATGGCGTATTTGGTTATACCGAGTCTGATGATGAGTATTTTGATGTTTTGAAAAATTGGTTTAGTACGCGTTTTAACTGGACGCCAGAGCAAAAATGGCTCGTTAAAACTCCAGGCATCGTATTTGCTTTGGCCATGGCTGTTCGCGCTTTCACCAAGGAAGGTGAAGGGGTACTCATCAACCAACCGGTATACTATCCATTTAGTATGGTTATCGATGATAACGACCGTCGCCTCATCAATGTGCCATTAATTAAAGGCGAAGAGAAGTACACTATTGATTTTGAGGGGATTGAACGGGCTATCGTTGAGGAAAATGTTACATTATTCCTCTTGTGTAATCCCCACAATCCTGTAGGCCGCGTATGGACTGAGGACGAGTTAAAACAACTTGGCGATATTTGTATTAAACATAATGTACTCGTCGTAAGCGATGAAATTCACGCTGACTTTGTATGGAAAGGCCATACGCATAAGGTCTTTGCTAATCTTGGTGAAAGCTATGCAGAGCATTGCATCGTATGTACAGCACCTAGTAAGACTTTCAACATCGCTGGTCTTCAAGTAAGTAATATTTTCATTCCTAATGACTCCTTGCGTCGTCGTTTTATCAAAGAAATCGACCGCGCTGGTTATAGTCAGTTAAATACAATGGGGATCGTTGGCTGTGAAGGGGCCTATAAAGTAGGGGCACCTTGGCTCGATGAATTGAAAGAATACATTCAAGATAATATCCAGTTCACCATTGATTATGTCGCAAAATATATGCCGAAAATTCACGTATACCGTCCGGAAGGCACATATCTTATGTGGTTAGATTGTTCTAAGTTGCCATTAAGCCCTAAGGAACGTGATGAATGGATTATTAATGAAGCTAAACTGTGGCTTGATACTGGTTCCATGTTTGGTGTAGATGGGGAAGACTTCGAACGTATTAACGTAGCGTGTCCTCGTAAAACATTAGAAGAAGGTCTCGAAGCTTGGCGTCGTGCTTACGAGGCTAAAGGCTTTTAATAAGCTTAGTTAAATTATTTAGAGTAGCTTAGTTATATTGTTTAGATTAGGTTATCAAATTGTTTAGTGTATAGAGGTGATAATATGCCTATTAAAGTAATAAAGAATTTACCGGCCATTACGAAATTAGCTCAAGAGAACATTTTCGTTATGGATACAGAACGGGCGGAGAATCAACAAATCCGACCTTTGCAAATTTTGCTAGTCAATTTGATGCCTACTAAAGAAGTGACTGAAACACAAATTTTGCGTGCTCTCAGTAATAGCCCCTTGCAAGTGAATTTAACATTGTTACATACTGCATCTCGTAAGGCAAAAAATACAGATGAGCAGTATTTAGACACTTTCTACCGCACCTTTGATGAGGTGAAAGATGAGTTCTTTGATGGCATGATTATTACCGGAGCTCCTGTAGAATTAATGCCCTTTGAAGAGGTAGATTATTGGTCTGAGCTAGTAGAAATCATGAACTGGGGCGAGGAGCATGTATACTCCACATTCTATATCTGTTGGGGTGCTCAAGCTGGTTTGTATCATCACTTTGGTATCAATAAATCCATTATGGATGAAAAGCTATTTGGTGTGTATGAACATGATATCTATAATGATCGTCCCGTATTATTACGTGGTTTTGATGAGAAATTCTGGATGCCACACTCCCGTCATACAACGGTTTCACTAGAACAAATTAAAGAAAACCGTGATTTGGAACTCTTAGCTGGCTCTGAACCTACAGGTGCAGCTATCGTTCGTAGTTTAGATAACAAACACATTTTTGTATTTGGTCACGCTGAATACGACTGGGATACACTTAATCGTGAATATGTACGAGACGTTAACAAGGGGTTGGATATTGCAGTTCCTGAAAATTACTTCCCCGATGATGATCCAAAACAACGGCCAGTTGTACGTTGGAGATCTGTAAGTACATTGTTATTTACAAACTGGCTAAATTACTATGTATATCAAGAAACACCGTACATCATTGAACAAATACAAAAAATGAAATTTGAACGGGATAAAAATTTAGGTGCTTATATCTAAAACTATCGTATGTAACTATTGCCCCTAATTACTTCTGAAGGTCTCTAATATGAGCTAGTCAGTTAGAAGTGATTAGGGGTTTTTGGTGTGTTCATTTAGAAAATTATTTAACTCATTCATTTATAAAGTTATTTGGCTCGCTTGGAGGGTTAGAAACAACTTAGCGACTTTTAAAGTCCACCATAGTTTTAAGTTATGGATAAGTTCATATAAAAAATAGTAGACATAATTTTTAAAGCATAGTACTATACTAGGTATAAAGAATGAAGTTAATGTATAGTTAACATAAAGGAGTTGTCACAATGAGTAAACAATACAGATTTGAAACATTACAATTACATGCCGGTCATACGGTAGATCCAACAGGTTCTCGTGCAGTACCTATTTACCAAACTACATCTTTCGTATTTAAAGATGCAGAAGAAGCAGCAGGTCGTTTTGCCTTAACTAATCCTGGCGGTATTTATTCACGCCTTGGCAATCCTACGACTGATGTATTGGATGCTCGTGTGGCACAACTTGAAGGTGGTGCAGCTGGTATCGCAGTAGCATCTGGTTCTGCAGCGGTTACATATTCTATCTTGAACGTAGCAAATGCTGGCGATAATATTGTTGCTGCATCTACATTGTATGGTGGTACTTACAACTTGTTCACTGCTACATTACCACGTTTTGGTATTCACACTAAATTCGTAAACCCTGATAATTTGGAAGAATTCGACGCAGCTATTGATGAAAATACGAAAGCTGTTTATATCGAATCCATCGGTAACCCTGGTATTAACCTTATCGATGTACAAGCAGTTGCTGATATTGCACATAAACACAATATCATCTTGATCGTAGATAACACATTTGCATCTCCATACTTGTTCCGTCCATTAGAACACGGTGCTGACGTAGTTGTACATTCTGCTACTAAATATCTTGGTGGTCACGGTACAACATTAGCTGGTGTAGTAGTAGAATCTGGTAAATTCGACTATAAAGGTTCTGGTAAATACCCTAGTTTCGCTGAAGGCGACGAACACTATAATGGTTTAGTATTTGGTGATTTGCCAATCCCATTCACTGTAAAAATCCGTGCTCAATTGCTTCGTGATACTGGTGCCTGCATTACACCACTTGCAGCATGGCAAATCTTGCAAGGTATTGAAACATTGTCCTTGCGCGTAGAACGTCATGTAGAAAATGCTCGTAAAGTAGTAGACTTCTTGAGTAAACATCCTAAAGTAGCATGGGTAAGCTACCCAGAATTAGAAGATAGCAAATACAAAGCTTTAGCTGATAAATACTTCTCTAAAGGCGTTGGTGCTGTATTCACATTCGGCGTAAAAGGCGGTAAAGAAGCAGGTATTAAACTTGTAGACTCCTTGGAAATCTTCTCTAACCTTGCTAACGTAGCAGATGCTAAATCCCTTGTTATTCATCCTGCATCTACAACACATGCACAACTTAATGAAGAACAACAAAAATCTGCTGGTGTAACACCAGATATGGTACGTGTATCTATCGGCCTTGAAAATATTGATGACATCATCGAAGACTTGGCACAAGCTTTAGATAAAGCATAATCTCTTAAATCTCATTGGGAAAACTATAGATCAAACTTTCAGAACATACAAATGACATCCTTAAGCTAGACCTCGCTTAAGAAATAGAACAAAGAACTATCAAACCTATAAAACTTATACAAAATACCTCCCCTGTGGGAGGTATTTTTGGGGTTATAGGACAAAAAGTGTGTGTGACTAATCCCAATAAGTTGGAAAATCTGTAGACATATGTAGCTCATTCCAAACAGGAGCATCCCCCCATTGAGGGATTGAACGATCTATTTGGCAATAATCAGATAACCGTTTGTAGATAGCAGCAATTGATTCATCTGTAGGCATACAATTTAATATATCTGAAATAGAAAGCGGTCTTGGTGAGTGCATATAGCACCACCAATAGACCGCTTTTAGTCTTCTTTCAAGTGAAAGGCCCCTATGAGCCCGTAACATACTTCTTAGTTG
Source organism: uncultured Veillonella sp. (assembly GCF_963543145.1). GTDB lineage: Bacteria > Bacillota > Negativicutes > Veillonellales > Veillonellaceae > Veillonella. The sequence continues at coordinate 70,293 of NZ_CAUTZP010000011.1, forward strand.
AGCATTTACTCCACCTTCAATACGATTATTTGTTGTAGGTACTGTAATATCAATGCATTCCAAAAATGTAAATAAAGTTTGTTGCCTAATCAGGCGCCATAATGATGATTCAGCTTTAAGCAAACGCTCATGTGTAGAGCGTTTGTTTCCAAATTCATCAATCGTCATTTCTCGTAAAAAATCAGAATATGTCATGCGCCACGCTGAAAGCTCATTAATCCATATAAAGGCTTGATCCATTGTTTTCACATTAAATAAAGCTTTGGCAAGACTATAAAGGTCCTTCCCAGCTAACGTTTTAGGTCTACTTGTCGTATATCGTCTAACCTGACAAAAAATATGAAATAGGCATCTTTGGTGGCTACTATGAGGCCAAACTTTCCGTAATGCTTTAGGTAAACCATTAGCACCATCAGACACAACGACTTTAGGTTCAACAATCCGTTCCATTAAGCACTGCCAAGCTCTAGCATGCTCATAACGGCAGACATACCATCCTAGAACATGAGTATCATTGCAACAAATCAACACACATAAATTCCTAGATAAGTAAATTCCATCAAGATATACCACATCATGTACTTCTTCCACTATTGGTGGCAATGGCCATATGGACCAAAATTTAGCGGTTTTACGCCTAAATGTACGACCTTTACCAGGCATATCAGCTTGAATATCGGTACTGAATAACCAATTCAA
>NZ_CAUTZP010000012.1:0-68661 GCF_963543145.1 uncultured Veillonella sp.
TGGTTCTCTTTTCAATTGTTTGAGAACAGTTTACACAAAATATATTACACTGCCTGAAATGAGATGGTTCAAGTTAAATTAGTATATTCCTTTATACCTTTGATATAATTTATATATATGCGATGGGAGGCGGTTCTAATGAATTTAGATAAGGTGTATAACTCTATTGAAGATATATTAGATGTAGCGCAATCTGCGGAAGGAAAAACGGTAGGCGAATTCGATATAAATAATCGTTTAGAAAGTAAAGGAAATAAGGGTGGGATAGGTCAGATTTTAGAAGAAGGCCTCTTTAAAATTGCGGTGAATAGTCGTGCCGAAGCCGACTTCGTAAATTTGGGATTAGAACTAAAAGTAACGGCTATTAAAGAGAATAAAAAGAATGACTTTTCAGCCAAAGAACGGTTAGTTCTTAATATAATCAATTACGAAGAAGATTATAAGGATTCTTTTGATAATTCTACTTTTTGGCAGAAAAATAAGAATCTATTAATTGTGTTCTACTTATATAAGGATGACTTAGATAAGAAGGAGTTTCCGATAGTTAAATCTGTTTTACACAAATTTGATCCTGCAGATTTGGAAATCATAAAACAAGACTGGCAAACTATTATAAATAAAATTAAGCAAGGTGAAGCGCATAATATTTCTGAAAGTGACACGATGTATTTAGCTGCATGTACTAAGGGTGTTAATGCTAATTCAGTGAGAAAACAACCGTTCTCAGATATACCTGCCAAACAACGTGCCTTCTCTCTTAAAAGTTCCTATATGACTGCGTTTGCTCGACGTGTTATTGAAAGGCAGTCAATCCCATCACTCTTTAATGTTGATGAACTTAAGAGTAAGACTACATTACAACTATTAAGAGAACGTTTTGCTCCATATATTGGGAAAAGGGTATCTGAGATTGCAAGACTAATGAATATTCCTGTTAGTACGAATAAGGCCTTTAATGCTAATCTTATTAGCGCCATATTAGGTGTAAAGGGGACTAAGCTAGAGTCTCTCAGAGAATTTAATAAAGCGAATATTAAATTCAAAACAATTAGATTGGAGCCTAATGGGGTTCCACGTGAACATATGTCCTTTGAACAAGTTGATTTTAATCGTTGGATTAGTGATGACTGGGAAGGGTCCCAAGTTTACGAGAATTTTGAATACACAAAATATCTATTTGTGGTCTTTCAATATGATGAAATAGCGACACAAAATAAAGATAGAGAACCTTATCTAAAGGGGATTATGCTCTGGAATATGCCAGAAATTATCATTGAACATGAATTAAAAGATCTTTGGAAAACTACAAAATCAATTTTGGAAACTGGCGTTGAACTCAAACCTGTACGTAATGGCGTGTCAAATAACTTGCCAGGAGCTAAATTTAATGGTGTTTGCCATATACGCCCTAAGGGTAAAGATGGAAATGATAAAGTTGTGCTGCCAGACGGTCAAGAGATAACAAAACAATGCTATTGGTTAAACAGAGAATACATTGCAGAGATAGTAAAAGAACTGAAATGAGGATTTTATGGTAGTGAAACGGTCTACGTTTAGAGGAGACTTAAAAAGTGAAGGCGCAGTAAATGAATTTTTACAAAAATATTTATATAGTTATTTAGTTGCAGATGGGATAATAGATTCATTTAACTCTGATACAACGCTTGATCAGCAACATAAAGGTATCGATACAATTATGTATATAGTTAAAGATGATGCAGAGCAATTTAGATGTATAAATATCGATGAAAAAGCAGCTATACATTATGCTAGAAGTAATCTGGAGGATAGACCTTTATCAACATTTGCATTTGAAATTTCTTATGTAAAAGATGGGCAATTAAAAAGAGGGTGGCTTACAAATGAAAAATATAAAGATACTCATGCATACTTTCTTTGCTGGCTTTGGATTAAACCTGATGCTAATAGATATAATTTAGTGTGCGAGGATATCTTGAAACTTGAAGTATTATCAATTCCTAAAGTAAAAACAAGAGATAAACTTATAATGCGTGCTATGGGCAGTAAAGATATCAAAACTTTTGAGACACAAGCTGATATATTGCGGAGAAAGATGAAAAAACGTGGAATTAATCGTCTAGAACTAGAGCATCGATTGGAGCCCTTGATTAATGCACTTGATGATACTCCTGATTACAATAAGGAGCATTTGGATTTTGACTCAGATTGTTTAAGTGTCAATAAATATCCCCAGTGGGTATTAACACCACCTGATAAGCTTTATGAAGAGCCTTTAAATATTGTTGTTAAACAGGAGGACTTAATTAATTTAGCTAATAGCTATTGGATAGTTACTCCTGAAGGTGTGGAAGTTAAGAAGTCAATATCGAAAAAATAATAACTAATTTTGATCTTGATCTTTTTTTGAATTTCTGCTATAATAAGGATCTATAAAGTTTATAAATCAAGGGGTAAGGTAATGAAAATATTCTCCATGTTTGATGGTGTAGGTGGGTTTATAGTAGGATTAGAGAATTCTTCTAAAGAAGTTTTCCAAACGCTATATTCTAACCAATATGAGCCATCCCGTAAGACTCAAGATGCCTATGAAGTAGGCTTATATAGATTTCCTGATATGGAACATATTCCAACTGATGTAGCTTTAATTCCTAATGAAAAGTTTGAGGAAATGAAGGCTAATGGTGTAGATATGATTGTTGGTGGGTTTCCTTGTCAAGATTATTCGGTTGCACGTAGTAAGAAGAATGAACTTGGTATCGAAGGGAAAAAAGGAGTTCTCTTTTGGGAAATTATCCGAGCGACTGAAGTCATTAAGCCAAAGTATTTGATTTTAGAAAATGTTGACCGTTTATTGAAGGCTCCTTCTAACCAACGTGGTCGTGACTTTGCGATTATGTTGGCTGCTTTCAATCAATTAGGTTATTCTGTGGAGTGGCGTGTTATCAATGCTGCTGATTATGGTCGTGCGCAACGGAGACGTCGCGTGTTCTTCTTTGTATTTAGAAATGACACAAAGTGGGGAAAACGACTACATACTAAATATGAAGCCACATTGCCTACTGCTGCTGATTTAGATACTCGTTTAGCTTGTTATACACCTTATATCTTTAAAGATGGGCTTTTTGCTCGTCAATTCCCTGTTAAAGATGAAGCAGTTAAGAAACGTATTAATGTAAATAAGCTTGATGAAGATATTGCTGAAGTTTCTACAAACTTCTCAGATGGAAAGATGTGGAACTCTGGTCTCATGACAAATGGGTACTATTATACGATTGAAACTGAACCTAAAGGTGATGAAGAACCAATACCAATGAAAGAGATTGTGGTTTCACCTAATCAAGTGCCGAAAGAGTATTATATTGATGGTGAAAAATTAGAAAAATTTAAATATCTTCGGGGACCTAAGAAAATTACACGGACTGCAGCAAACGGACATACTTATACCTTCTCTGAAGGTGGTATGAGTGAATATGACTCGCTTGAGCTGCCGGGGCGTACAATGCTTACTTCTGAAGGTAGTGTAAATCGCTCTACACATCTTTTGAAAATTAATGGTAAATATCGTCTTATTACCCCAATTGAAGCAGAGCGATTACAAGACTTCCCAGATGATTGGACTCGCTATAAACTCAATTCAAAGGGTGAAGTTGTAGAAGTTTCTGATCGGATGCGTATGTTCTTCATGGGTAATGCACTCGTAACGGGGATTGTAAAACGTATTGGTGATGAACTACAGAAAATTGATAAGTAGGATAAAAAAAGCTCGAAAGAGCTTTTTTTTATGATAAATATTAATAATCTGATATAATAAAATGAGGAAGAAATGAAGTCTGGGGTGGATTGTTAATTATTTTAAGGAGAAGATTGTGATGAATTTTCTTAGTATTAACCATATTTTATGTCAAAACGTTTATTATTCTGTACCGGATTATCAGCGTGATTATGAATGGACAAATGCTCAAAACTCAACCTTGATAGAGGATGTCTTTTCTATATTGGAAGATCCAACGAATACTTCAGATCATTTTTTTGGTGCTTTGGTAACAGTTCCTTATGACATAAATAATGCGACAAATTCTAGTATAAAGTATTTGGATTATAATATTACACCTAATCAAATAAAGCATGTTGTTGATGGACAGCAACGATTAACTTCATTTTCTATATTATTAAATGTTTTAAAGGAATTAGTTGATTCTGACAGTACAATAGATACAGCTACTAAGACATTTTATACTCAACATCAATTACATAATTTTTTGTTTGGTCGAAATACTTCTATTAGTAGTCCTACATTATTTGCACCTAGATTAGTTCTAAATGGTAATACAGGTGCATGTTACAATCATCTACTTGATGAACGATATTCTGATGGTAATAAAGTGTATCGAGGGGCTAAGCGCTTAGTTACAGCCTTTAAAACGTATAGGGAGGAAATCAGAAAAAAAAGAGATGAAATGGTTCAGCAGAATATTTTACATAGTAATACAGAGTTTTATACTAAATTATTTGATATTATAACTAATAGATTAACATTTGTAGAAATCGACTGTAATGCAGCAGCTGACGCATTTCAAGTGTTTGATTCATTAAATGGTAAAGGATTAGATTTGACCGCTGCAGATCGAATTAAGAACATTTTTATTTCTTGGGCACCTGTTGGGCAAGGTGCACAAAAATGGGATGCTTTAGTAAGTGCTGTTGGAGAAGATTTCTTATCTGGTTTCTTCATAAGTTTATTTTTTTATACATCTGGAAAACGTATTCCCAAAAATAAATTACCTGATGAGTTTAGAAGAGCTTATCAGACTTCTGCTACTAGTGATTTTCTATACTTTTATAATGACCTTCTTAGACAAGCAGAGCTATATTCGACATTACGTACGATGAACACTCGTAATGCTACTGTTAATGAAATATTATGGGAGTTTAAAGCTTTAAAAGTTGAACAGGTTTATGTACTTTTGTTTGCTACAATAAGTCAGTATGGCATAGATACAATAAATAATCCTACTTTTCTAAAATTTATTCAAACTTTATTAACGTTGATTATAAGAATGCAAGTTTGTGATAAAAGTATGAATAAATTAGATCATCTATTCTCGCAATGTATAGATGCAATGAAAAATCAATCTGCTGCACTAACGGTTACCATTGATAAATTGAAGGACTATATAAGAAATAATGTTCCTGATAATTTATTTATAACTGCTTTTGAAGGCTTTTCGCCGAGTGATAATAAAGTATCTGCTGTATATTTAAGGCGTATTGAGACTTATCTAAGACAGCAATCTGGACGGAGAGATCCTTTATCACGAGACTTAACTGTTGAGCATATCATTCCGCAAAAGTTACCAGATATTTCTCAGTGGTATCAACCACTATCGTTACCACCAAGAGAAATTTTAGATAGTTTTACAGAGTCTGTTGTAGAAAATATAGGAAATAAATTATTATTATTCCCTGATGATAATACTTCAGCAAGTAATAATCTATATCAAGAGAAAGTAGATGTATATAATAATGGGTGCAATGGTCAAACGCAAGGCACACCGGTTATTACTTTTGAATTAGTAAAGCGATTATTAGAAAAGTATCCAAGTCAATTTAATCATGATGAAGTACAAAAAAGAGCTAAAGAACTTGCAAAAATTGCTAAAGAAATATGGAATATTTAAGACTATACAGCTATTAAAATAGGGAATAAGATTTTGTTGGGGGCTAATTGAAATGCACAAAATTATTGTTAAAATGATTTTACTAGTATGTCCATTAATATTTTTTTCTAATTTCAGTTTTGCTATTTCACTATCTGAGTTACAAACCGTTTCTCAGTTCGTAAATGTTGGTTCAAAAAACGATGGTGATGCTTATTTAAATGTAAATTCCATTCAAAGTATAAGATATAATCCTCCTTATTACTCTTTGAAGTACATGACATATTATGTTAACTATAATCAAGGCTATATTTTAGAGACTGAAGAAATCTCTAATTATGATTATAACTACTCATATGAAATGCTGTTAAAAAATAATAAGTTTAGTAGTATTAAAACTATTGACGACTTTAAGGCTGAAGTGGTTAGGCTAAAATATCAAAACTCCGGAATTGAAGGTGGACATAGAATAAAGAAAGTATATAATTTAGATGGGATTTTAATAGAAGATTTAAGCAGTAATCCTTATGGCTATGAATCAAAACAAACTAAGTTTTTAACTATAGGTTATGATCTTGCAGCTGAAGCTTTTTATAAGGCTTATCGGCTAAGATTTTAGTATAATTTTAGTTTTCATTACTAATCACCTTTCTTTTGCATATAATGTGGCTTGAACACCCATATTATACTTAAGTAAGGTGATTTTTTGTATAACTTTCGTTGCTACACCCGCATAGCGGTTGGTTTAATGATTTGCGACTACGTAGCAAACCAGTCCTATTTTTCTTGTAGATATAATCGATATAAGAATAGCAATTTAATAAGACGTAGTATTAGAATTATATAATATAGACTGTCCATAGAACTATAAACGTTATATAATAATATTATCAGATTTGTATTTTTCGATATAATCAATGAAAGGAGTACAACATGTCAAATTTTATCACTCCTAAAGAATTATTAGCTTGTCTTGACGAGGTCATTATTTTAGATGCTCGCGGTTATCAGGATTATAAAAAAGGCCATATTAAAGGTTCTTACGCGGTGGATTTAGATAAGGATTTAACAGGTCCTTTGGGCGAACATGGTGGCCGACATCCGTTGCCAGATATGGAGCGTTTAGCTCATACCTTTGAGTCGTATGGTATTACTCGTGATTCCAAGGTTGTTGTGTATGACTCTTGGCTTTTCTTGGCGGGACGCCTTTGGTGGACGTTGCGCTACATGGGCTTAACGGATGTACGCGTATTGTCTGGCGGTGTTGAACGTTGGGTCAAGGAAGGTCATCTTTTAACTAAAGAGCCAACTCCATTACCTGTAGAACCGTCTGTTTTTAACTATGAACTGCAAACGCATATGGTTATGAGTCGTGATGAGGTTCTCAAGGCTAGTGAAAGTGGTGATCATGTTATTATTGATGCTCGTGCACCTTTCCGCTACGATGGATCTCAAGTGGATACGATGGATGGCATGACTGGTCACATTCCTGGTGCTGTTAATCATTTTTATGAAAGTGGCTATACAGCGGATGGGCCTAAGTCTGTGAAGGACTTGGAAGCAGAGTATTATAATGAAATCTATCAAAACAGACCTATAGTAACGTACTGTGGCTCTGGTGTTACAGCTTGTAATGCATTGTTAACTATGAGCGAAGTAGGTCTTGAATCAGCATTATATGTTGGTAGCTCTAGTGATTGGGTAACTTATGAAGGTTTCCCTCTCAATACAGGTGTGGAAACATTAAATTAACGGGGGCGTCAAATGAATCTTTTAAAACATTTATTAACGGCTGTTGCCTTTGGATACATGTGTTATCACATTTATACCTTCGGTCCCGGTATGTTTAATGTGACAGTGTTGGTGATTCTCGTTTTGTCTACGGTGGCTAATTATTTTCGTGAGAAACGTGAAAGCGACCTAAAGGCCAACGAAAATGCGCGCAAGGCTCGCGCTGAAGCAAGACATGCTAAGAAACATAAAAAACAGTAATATCACTAACATATAATCCTTAGGTTAGCTAACATATAATCTTTAAATTAGCTTACATTAAGCAAAAACTTGGCTTATATTTTATGTGAAAGAGACTTTCACCAAGTTAAATACGGTGAATACGATTAGATTGGTGCGAAGTATCGCAAAGGAGTAAGAATTGAAATTAATTTCTTGGAATGTAAACGGCCTACGCGCCGCTGTAACAAAGGGTTTTATGGAGTCCTTTAACGAATTAGATGCAGATATTTTCTGTTTGCAAGAAACAAAATTGCAACCAGAACAAATTTCTTTGGTATTGCCAGGCTATGAGCAATATTGGAATAGCGCTGTGAAAAAAGGCTACAGTGGTACCGCTGTATTTACGCGCATTAAACCGTTGTCCGTAACTAACGGTATCGGCATTGAGGAACACGATCAAGAGGGCCGTGTTATTACTGCTGAATATGACAATTTCTATTTAGTATGCTGCTATACACCAAATAGCCAACGTGAATTAGCTCGTCTTGAGTACCGTATGACATGGGAAGATGCATTCCGTAACTATTTGCTTGAATTGGATAAGAAAAAACCAGTCATTCTCTGTGGTGACCTCAATGTAGCGCATCAAGAAATCGACCTTAAAAATCCTAAAACAAACCGTAAAAATGCGGGCTTCTCTGACGAAGAACGTGCTAAAATGACAGAACTGTTAGGTGCTGGTTTCACAGACACATTCCGTCACCTCTATCCAGATGCAATTGAGCAATATAGTTGGTGGTCCTACATGGGCAAAGCTCGTGAGCGGAATACAGGATGGAGAATTGACTACTTCATCACCTCTAAACGTCTTGACGACAAGATTCAAGAAGCAAAAATTCACCAACAAATCTTTGGCTCTGATCATTGTCCAGTAGAATTGGTCATTGATCTATAAAATTTTAGGAAATGTAAAAGCACAGCCTCATCTACTGATGGGGCTGTTATAATTGGATTAAGAGATATCACGTTCCTTAGCGATGCATTTACTTTTTTCTTTAGATGGCGTAGATGTGTTTATAAATACTATTGTTCAAAATGAGGAGATAATATGGCTCAAAAACAAAAAGCTGTTGTATTATTTAGCGGCGGTGTAGATAGTACTACATGTTTAGCCCTTGCCATTGAAAGATTTGGCAAAGACAATGTAGTGCCTTTATCCATTCAATACGGCCAAAAACATAGTAAAGAACTAGAAGCGGCTGTCGCTATTTTAGAGCACTATGGTATTGAAGGTAAAACGATGGACGTTACCAAACTATTTGCTTTCAGTAACTGCTCACTATTAACACAATCTACTGAAGAAATTCCTCAAGGATCCTATAAAGAACAACAAGAGGCAGAAGGGGAAGGTACTGTCAGCACCTATGTACCATTTAGAAATGGTCTGTTTCTATCTGCGGCGGCTTCCCTAGCCTTATCCTTAGACTGTGGCTATATATACTACGGTGCCCATAGAGATGATGCAGCTGGCAATGCATACCCAGACTGTACAGAACATTTCTACAAATCCATGGGCGACGCCATCTTCGAAGGATCTGGTAACGAATGCTCCTTAGAAGCACCATTTATCAACTCCAACAAAGCGGACATCGTAAAAGAAGGACTACGCCTTGGCGTTCCATACCACCTAACCTGGTCCTGCTACGAAGGCGGCGACAAACCATGCGGACACTGCGGAACCTGCATCGACAGACAAGCCGCCTTCCACGCCAACGGCGTCGAAGACCCAGCTTTATAACTTTTTTCTCTCCCTTCCTAAAACTGGGTTAGTCATAGTTGTCACTATGTGATGTTATATAGAGGCGATATCTATTGTCGGTGCTCTGATATAGTGAAAAGCGGCCTTTTACGTCACGACTAATCGCAATGTTGATTTGCTAAATTCGCAGTGGTAGGAGATACCTTTTCAAAGAGTGACTTTGGCAGGTCGAGGCCCTAGGCCGACGACCGTTAAGCCAGTGGAGCGATGAGGAAAGGTATCTCCTGCCACCCCGCCCTTGCCAATATTACACTGATAGTAGTTACTGTAACAGGCCGCTTTAAACGTCCCTCGACTTGTAAATATCGAAAATATATGATACTATAAGTGCACAACTATATAAGACAGTTTGAAACCATCCTGTCTCTAAACAAAACTACGGAAATTCATAAGCATTTTAGCATGGTAGTTTTGCCATGCTTTTTTTATTTGAGGAGGTGAGTGTTATGATTACTACACGTAAATTGACTATTTCTGCCATGGTGGTGGCATTGTACATCGTTGTATTGTATGTAACGCAAAGCGTTTCTTTCGGAGCGTATCAAATTCGTATAGCAACATCATTATATGCACTTGCTTATGCCTTTCCGTTCTTGGTAATTCCAATGGGGATTGGTAACCTCATTTCTAACTTCCTATTCGGCGGTCTTGGTATCCTCGATATGATGGGGGGCTTTGGCGTCGGTATTTTAACAACAGGTATTATTGTTTGTATGCGTAAGCTTGGCCTTAGTGCTTGGTGGGTGATATTGCCAATTATCTTTGTACCTGCATTGTGCGTACCATTATGGCTGAGCCCATTGCTTGGTCTTCCATACTGGCCATTAGTATTGAACCTTATCGTAGGTCAAACAATCCCAGCTGTTCTTGGCTCTGTTTTGGTGAAAGTATTGATCAGCCGTCCAAGCATGGCTGCTTTGTTAGGTGCTTTCAAATAAAATAGGTACATAAAAAGGTTTATAGGCAAACAAAAAGGCGTAAGCTCAAATGAGCTTACGCCTTTTTTATGGCTAAATGTTATGGAGGTAGAAAGGATTAGCAGTTATAACCGCGCCATCTAGTTTCAACTACTAGGCGTTCAAGAGCAACCATGTACGCTGCTTGACGAGGTGGTACATTGTATTTATGTTGCATTTCCCATACAGCTTCGAAGCTATTTTGCATGTTTTTAGTTAATCTTTCGTTAACTTCTTCTTCAGTCCAGTAGAAGCTTGCTTTGTTTTGTACCCATTCATAGTAGGATACAACTACGCCGCCGCCGTTAGCAAGAACGTCAGGGATGATGTCGATTCCTTTTTCATAGAAGTATTTATCTGCATCATTAGTAGTAGGGCCATTAGCACCTTCCAAGATGATTTTAGCTTGAATGTTTTCCATATTGTCTTTGTTCAATTGGTTTTCAAGAGCTGCCATATACAATACATCAACTGGTTGAGCTAATAATTCTTGAGCCCCAATTGTAGTCATACCTGGTTCGCTGTAACCTTCAAGGGAACGACCATGGGAGTTAGCATATTCGTATGCTTTTTCAACATCAAGACCATTAGGGTTGTAGATGTTAACGCTTACGTCGCCGATAGCCACAACTTTAGCGCCTGCTTGAGCGATAAGACGAGCACCTACGGAACCTACGTTACCGAAGCCTTGAACTGCTACAGTAAGGTTTTTGATGTCTATGTTTTTCTTAGCTAAGTAGCTTTGTAATGCGATGAGACAGCCGCGACCAGTCGCTTCATTACGACCTAAGGAACCGCCTACTTCGATAGGTTTACCAGTAACGATACCAGGGCTCCATTCGCCTTTTAATGTGCTGTATTCGTCAGCAATCCAGCTCATGATTTGAGAGTTTGTATTTACGTCTGGCGCTGGAACGTCAGTATTAACGCCGATGATTGGAGCAATACGACGTACGAAGTTACGAGTTAAGCGTTCTAATTCGCGAGGGTTTAACGTTTTAGGATCAACTTTAATACCGCCTTTACCACCACCGTAAGGAATGTTAGCGATAGCGTTTTTAATAGTCATCCACGCTGCCAATGCACGAACTTCGTTTTCGTCGGAATCTGGATGGAAGCGAAGACCACCTTTAGCACTGCCCCGTAATGTGGAGTGTTGGCAACGATAGCCTTCGTATACGCGAACTTCACCATTGTCTAGTTGAAGAGGTACTGCTACCTTCAATTCGCGTTCCGGATGACGCAATACTTCGTAATCGCTACGAGAGTAGCCGAGTTTCTCAGCTGCTACGTCTAAAGTGTTTAGCATGTTTTCATATGGGTTATAACCGCTCATAATTGCCTCCTGTATATAAGAGTAAATTTTATTAGTGCTAAATTTTCACATACTTATGTATTCGACGTTGTATACATAATACCCTTTTAGTTTTTATAACTATATTCTATAGTTTTTAGTGTAAAAAAACGTAAAAAATATAGGAAGTTACTGTGATTGTTGTTACTTGTAACAGGTTGGTTAGATGATATAGTTGTAGCTCTGAAAATGGATACTTTTACAAAAAAGAGACCATTGAAATATATTTTCAATAGTCTCTTAGGAACAAATATTTTATTTTTCCACTGTATCTTCAACTGGAGTTGGAGGAACGGTGGAGTCTGTAGTTTGGCCGTCACCCCACCATACAATACCGTAGGTATGATTAAGAACAGATCGGTTGAATACAGGGCTTTCGATACCAGCCTTACGTTGTTTGATATAGTCATCAAGAGCAAGACCAGCTGTGCGGCCCATACGAACGATGGAACTTACATTAGTTAATACTAAGAAAGCCATGAATAAATCGGCTAGATTCCATACGAGATCAAGAGAGGCGATGGAGCCTACAAATGTCATGATAATTACACCGATACGGAATAAATGAAGATAGAATCTCTTTTCTGTTAAGTGGCTAATGTTGATTTCACCATAGTAATAGTTACCAATTAAGGAACTGAAGGAGAACATTACGATAAAGATTGCCACCGCTGTTGGTGCCCAAGAACCAAGTTGTTGTTCTAGATTATGTTGTACTAGAGCAACACCAGTTAAACCTGTTGTGCTATAGTCGCCAACCATGAGGACAATGAATGCTGAAGCTGTACAAATGATGAAGGTATCAAGGAATACACCAAATGCTTGTACAAGACCTTGTTCAACTGGATGATTAACAGCTGCAGTTGCCGCTGCATTTGGAACAGAGCCTTCACCAGCCTCATTAGAGAATAAGCCACGCTTAATACCATTCATTACAGTAGCGCCAAGCAGACCGCCACCTGCAGCGACTGGTTCAAAGGCTGAAGTAATAATAGTATAAATAACATGTGGGAATTGGGTGATGTTCATGATGACCACGAATAATGCAGTAGCAATATACAGTACAGCCATGATAGGAACGATGATTTCAGATGCTTTTGCAACGCGATGAATACCACCAAAAATAATGAGGCCTAGAAGTACTGCAACAACAGCACCTGTGTAGGATACATCAAAGTTAAATACTTGAAGAGACGCTGCTAATGTGTTCGCTTGTACAGAGTTATAAATCCAACCATATGTAATACTGATTAGAATAGCAAATAAAACAGATAAGGCTTTGTTGTTTAAACCGTAGCGAATATAGTAAGCTGGACCACCGTAGAACCCGCCTTTAGCAACAGGTTCTTTATAAATTTGAGCTAATGTAGACTCAATGAAACCTGTTGCAGCACCGATAAGTGCGATAACCCACATCCAGAAAATAGCACCAGGACCACCAAGTACAATGGCAATGGCGATACCTGCGATATTACCAACACCTACACGAGATGCGGTGCTAACACAAAATGCTTGGAATGAGGATACATGATTTTTTTCAGTAGAACTACCTGCACCGTTAACTACGAGACGAATCATTTCTTTAATCATACGAATTTGTACAAAATTCGTTGTCATAGTAAAGAAGAGACCTGCGCCGATGAGGATAAAAATGATGAAATAACTCCATAAATAGCCATTAATGGTAGAAATAGCATCATTGAGCATTGCTTCCATAAAAACGCTCCTTTCTTATAAAAAGAATTCATATAATTATTAATGTTATTGTATCAATTTCTATAGACTCTGTAAAACAAAAATCCTTCACAAGAGTGAAGGATTTTATTAATAATTTATAATTGTATAGCCACCAAGATGAGCAACTAGAATGTTTCTTTAAGATTTAGTAAATTCCTGAGATTCTTCCATACCTTGCAATAAGGTTTGTTCTGAATGCTCCATGTGGAGTCTAGCTAACTTACGCGCTTGAGTAGCGTTATGAGACGCGATAGCCTCTACGAGTTGCCGATGTTCTTCCCACGTTTTTCTAAGTCGACCAGGTTGGTTCATAGAGAAACTACGGAAACGATAAGTTTGTTCGCGCAAGTTATGGACAATGTCCGCCAATCGTTCGTTACGAGATGCACGGTATAGCACTTCGTGGAACTCTACATCCGCAGCTACGACGGAATCCATGTCTTTATTTTCCATGTGGTCGCCGATTTCTACAAGCATTCGTTCTAAGGTTTCGATTTCTTCTTCGGTGATGCGCTCTGCAGCAAGACCTGCAGCAAGTTCTTCGAGGGCTGATCGAATTTCAAATACTTGGGTAATATCTTTTAAAGAAATATTAGCCACGTAAGTACCACGACGAGGAACCATAACGACAAAGCCTTCTAGTTCTAATTTACGAATAGCTTCGCGAATCGGAGTGCGGCTCACGCCCAACTCTTCAGCGAGAGGGATTTCCATGAGACGTTCACCAGGCTTTAATATTCCATCTTGGATGGCTTGACGCAATGTTTCACTTACAACTTCTCTTAGTGGTTTATACGCATCGAGTCGTATAGGTTGTAACCGTTTTGTCATGGTAAGTCCTCCTGTGTACACGTTTTTGTAATGAGGGAGAGCCAATCGTGGCCAGCTGCTTTAATTTCCTCTTGGAGCTGCAATGCCTCCATTGGTTTATTAAGTAATACTACCATCGTTGGACCACTGCCAGTCATGATGGTTGGGTATCCACGGCTTGTAAAGAACTCTTTACAGATTACAAGTTCTTCGTGATCTGGGAATAATAGCTCTTCAAAGGTATTAGCGCTACTAGTGAAAGCAGATTTCAAATCATTGTTTTCAATGTGGCTTAATACGGTGTCAATTGTTTTCTTAGTAGCATCTGATTTGCCGTTAAAACGACCGTATGCAGCTGCTGTAGAAACCGATACCTTTGGTTTAACAAGCAATAACCAATGTGGTTCTGGTGATTGTTTAAAACTTAGTATTTCGCCGCGACCTGTGCCGCGTGCTGTACCACCTTGCAATAAGAATGGTACGTCAGAGCCAAGGGTAGCACCGATTTTTAACAGCTCCTCTTGGGGGAGCTGTAAGTCCCAGAAACGATTGAGACCTAATAACATGGCTGCTGCATCTGCGCTACCACCACCGAGGCCGGCTTGGATAGGAACGCGTTTTAACAAATGAATGGCTGCACCAGCCTTGCAACCGGTGTAATCTTGCACGGCACGCAATGCCTTTAGTGCAAGATTATCTTCACCGTAAGTTACTAGTTTTTGCATATATTCAGGTAATTCAGGAGCGCCGCCAGAAAATACTACAGAATGATGCTTAGCAAAATAAATAGAATCACTAAGTCGAATAGATTGGAAGATGGAATCGATATCGTGGTAGCCGTCGTCACGCTTACCTGTAATAGCAAGACCAATGTTGATTTTACTGCAACCGAGTTGCTCAAAACTTTTACTCATAATAGCCTCGTTCGTAATGTACATAATATATGCAGTTTATATGTTTATTTTATACTGTTATAAAGTGATTGAAAATAACCATTAAGTGGTTTATGATGATTTTGTATACACATGTTGTTCAATTCCTGACAGTATTGTAAATAGCGTGTGGTTTAGTTAGTTCATTATAGAATATTTATAGTGAAATGGCAATTTGGAGGAAGCTATGTTCGCCAAGTATAAAGATGTTGTGTATCAATGCTTTGTGGTCGCTGTTGGGTGTGCCATATTTGGTGCCGGCATTAATGCATTCGTATTGCCTCACAAACTGGTTAGTACCGGTATTAGTGGTGTAGGTTTAATTTTGTATTATGTAACAGGCTTATCTGTTGGTTCTTGGAATATAATTTTAAATATTCCTATATTTTGGGCTGCCTGGAAGTGGCTCGGTACACGTGTAGTTATCAAGACTTTATATGGCACGTTTATGTTATCCTGGATGATTGATCTCTTTGGTTTCCTGCAGTATGACATGATTATTAAGGATCCATTGCTGAGTTCCATGATGGCTGGCATTACGACTGGTCTGGGCCTTGGTATTGTCTATCGTGTAGGCGGTAATACAGGTGGTCTCGACCCAATTGCTCTTATTGTTCGTAAATATTATGGCCTTCAAATGGGATCCATTAATAGTGCTATCAACTGTGCGATTTTATTAGCCGCTGTTGGTGTTGTTGGCCTTGAAGCTGTAGCGGTAACACTTATTAGTGTGTATGTATACACAATTATAACCAATAAGGTTGTCATCGGTTTCAACCAACGAAAGGTTGCTTTCATCATCACTTATCGTACCGATGAAGTTTGCGAATGTATCATCAACAAAGTTGGTCGTGGCGCAACAATCATCGAAGGTATTGGGGCCTATACTCGATCGCCAAAAAATATCGTTATGGTCGCGGTTAACCTACTGCAAGTTAATAAATTGAAAGAGGTTATTGAAGAAGCAGATCCAAATGTATTTATCTTGATTACTGATGCTCAAGAGGTTATTGGACAAGGTTTTACACGACCTATACTGCCCACTGAGGTAACTGACCAATTGCAAGCACAAGGTACTAATGCACAAGGTACTGTAAATGCTAGAACAGTTAATAGATAAAAAGCAAGAATAAGAAATAAATAACAAATATAACTAACGTATGGTATTGAAATTGTTGTTTTTTGTCATCTTATATTAATTATGGGTAAATATAATGTTCTGTGAATATTATATACATTTTGTAGATTACTCGTATCTGATTGTAAAAATATAAATTTAGTAATTCGAGAGAGATTCTTTCATGATGAGGTTAGGAGGTTCCTATGGCTCACAAATTAGCAGGTACGCCTGTACAAGAACAAGATATTATTGATGTGCAAACCCTTGTGGATGCTTATTTTGATAATGCACCGGATATTACAGATCCGACACAACTCGTATCCTTTGGGACATCTGGTCATCGAGGTACATCCTTAAATGGTACATTTACGGACTTACATGTAGCGGCTATTACACAGGCCATCTGTGATGGTCGTGGGCAATTTGGAGCTACTGGTCCGCTCTTTGTTGGTCAAGATACACATGCGTTGTCTCAGCCTGCCCTAGAAACGGTGCTAGAGGTACTCGCTGGTAATGGTGTGACGGCTATGGTTGATGCGGATATGGATTTCGTACCGACTCCATCCATATCTCGCGCTATTATTCGATATAATGAAAGCCACAATCATAAAGCGGATGGTATTGTTATCACACCATCTCATAATCCTCCAGATAATGGTGGTATCAAGTATAATGCGACGAATGGTGGTCCAGCAGATACGCTCATTACAAAGTGGATTGAAACTCGCGCTAATGAATATGTACGTGCCTACTGCAAATTAGAAGGCTTCAAGCGCATTAGTATTGATAATATTGAACCAGACCAACAAGTTCCATACGATTATAAAGGTTTATATGTTGAAGAATTATCTTCTATCATTAATATGGAAGCTATTCAAAGTGCTAAACCGAAGGTTCTTGTAGATGCTCTTGGCGGTAGTGGTCTTGGTTATTGGCGTGCCATTAAAGAACGTTATAACCTCAATATGGATATTATCCATGACGAGTATGATCCAACCTTTAGCTTTATGACGTATGACCATGATGGTAAAGTTCGCATGGATTGCTCTTCTGAATATGCCATGGCTGATGTTATTAAACAAATCGGTAACTATGCTCTGGCCGTAGGTAATGATCCTGACTATGACCGTTATGGTATCGTTAGTGCCGATGGTTTTACTTCTCCAAATGCATTCCTTGTAACTGCTGCAGATTATCTGTTTACAACGCGTGGTTGGAAGAATAAAGGGGTAGGTAAAACCGTTGTTTGTACCACAATGATAGATAAATGGGCAGCCGTCAAAGGCATTCCTGTTTATGAAGTACCTGTAGGTTTTAAATATTTCAGTTCTTTATTGTTTGATGGTGAAATTGGCATTGGTGGCGAAGAATCCGCTGGTGCATCATTCCTCAAAAAAGACGGTACCGTATGGACTACTGATAAAGACGGTATGGTAATGGCTCTATTAGCGATGGAAATGTACTCCGTAATGGGGGCCACTGTTGAACGGTTGTACAACAATATAGTCGAAGGTTGTGGAGACCCTCGTTTTGGTCGAATTGATGCGGTTTGTACGAAGGCTGCTAAGGCTAAGTTGAAACAGTTAAATGCAAGCTCTATTACGGCTACAGAGGTTGATGGAGATGCTATTACGAATGTACGCACTACGTCCTTGTACAAGGATATGCCTATCGATGGTGTTCGTGTAGAAACAGAAACAGGTTGGTTTGTGGCTCGTCCTTCTGGCACTGAAGACTTATATAAAATTTATGGTGAAAGCTATAAAGGGGATAAAGGCCTTATCGCATTATTGACGGCTGGTGAAGAAATTGTTACAGCCGCATTGGCTGACGAAGTGTAACCGCCACATTGCATGATGCAGTATAACAGCTGCTGTGTGTATGATGAAGTGGAATATACTGCTTTTACGTGAAAACTCATGAAGATTTCACCGTAGAAAAGTAATAAATGTGATATAATATATTAATATAGTTTATTGAATGCCTATATCGGCTATATAGTTTGTAGTGCTTAGAAAAGGTGATGTTATGAAATTAGTTGTTACCGTTGTCGGCGTTGACCGCGTAGGTATCATTGCGGGGGTTAGTACTGTACTTGCTAACCACGATGTTAATATTATGTCTATTAATCAAACCATTCTTGATGGTGTTTTTAATATGATTATGATGTGTGAAACGAAGTCTGAAGATGTGAAAGACCTTACCTCTATTCAAGAGGCTTTGACTACACTAGGTCAAGAACTAGGTGTTGAGATCCGTGCACAACATGCTGATATTTTCTTGAGCATGCACCGTGTAGGATAGGAGGCACTATGTTATCTATCGACAATATTTTAGAAACGAATCAGATGATTCATGACAACAAGCTTGATGTTCGTACGATTACAATGGGCATTAGCTTGTTAGAATGCGCATCTAGTTCTGGTAAAGAACTATGTGATCGCATTTATGATCACATTACAAAAGAAGCTGAGCATCTTGTGGCGACGGGGGAAGATATTGAGCGCGAGTTTGGTATTCCTATCATCAACAAGCGCATTTCTGTAACTCCCATTTCTCTTGTAGCCGGTGGTAGTGACTTAACATCTTATGTTCCTGTAGCAGAAGCTATGGATCGTGCTGCTAAGGAGGTTGGGGTTAACTTTATCGGTGGTTTCTCAGCCCTTGTAACAAAAGGTGCTACACGAGCTGACCGCATTTTAATTGACTCTATTCCTGAGGCATTGGCAACTACGGATATCGTATGTAGCTCCGTTGCGGTAGGTTCCACTAAAACTGGTATCAACATGGACGCAGTGCGCGACATGGGTATCATCGTTAAGAAAACTGCTGAGCTTACAAAGGATAATGATGCTCTTGGCTGTGCTAAGCTAGTTATTTTCTGTAATCCTGTTGAGGATAATCCGTTTATGGCGGGTGCCTTCTTCGGTGTCACTGAAGGGGATAGCGCTATTTCTGTAGGTGTATCTGGCCCAGGTGTTGTTAAACATGCCCTTGAATCCGTTCGTGGTGAATCTTTTGATGTTGTGGCAGAAACTATTAAACGTACTGCTTTCAAAATTACTCGTGTAGGCCAATTGGTAGCACAAGAGGCATCTCGCCGTCTTGGTAAACCATTTGGTATTATCGATTTATCTTTGGCTCCAACGCCAGCTGTAGGTGACTCTGTAGCTCACGTTCTTGAAGAAATGGGCTTATCTTCTTGTGGTTGTCATGGTACTACAGCAGCACTTGCATTATTGAATGATGCAGTGAAAAAAGGTGGTCTTATGGCCTCCTCTCATGTTGGTGGTCTTAGTGGTGCATTCATTCCTGTTTCTGAAGATGCGGGCATGATTGATGCCGTATCTTGTGGCAGCTTAACACTTGACAAATTAGAGGCTATGACATGTGTATGTTCTGTAGGCCTTGATATGATCGCTATTCCTGGCGACACAACGGCTGATACAATTTCTGCCATTATTGCAGATGAATCAGCTATCGGTATGATTAATAATAAGACAACTGCGGTTCGGGTAATTCCTGTACCTGGTAAAACTGTTGGAGAGGTTGTTGAATTTGGTGGCCTATTAGGTTATGCTCCAATTATTGAAGTGAGTCCGTATAGTGCGGCTGAATTCATCGCTCGTGGCGGTCGTATTCCTGCACCTATTCGTAGCTTAACGAACTAATACGGTTTTACAACCTAGTTGTTGGAGGTGTCTTATGAGTGATTATGTGCTCGATTATGTATGGGCCTTTGCTCTAGCGTTCATCATAACCTTTGCACTAACCCCTTTGGTGAAACGCTTTGCCGTTGCCGTCGGGGCAATAGATAAACCAGATGCCCGTAAGGTGCATCAGGGCGCGATTCCACGACTTGGTGGATTAGCGATCTTTCTCGGTTATGTCGGGTCGGTCCTCTTTAATGGTTCTATCCCGCATGATCATAAATTATTTGGCCTTATACTCGGGACTGTTATTCTGGTCCTTGTGGGCATTTGGGATGATATTAAACAGATTGAGCCAAAAACTAAGTTAATGGGCCAAATCATAGCAGCGGCTATTTTGGTAGCTTATGATATTCGTGTAGATTTCATCAACCTTCCTTGGGGGGGTGTAGTATACCTAAAATATTGGGCGGCTCCATTGACAATCTTTTGGATTGTAGGCTTTACGAATATCGTGAACCTCATCGATGGACTTGATGGCTTGGCAGCAGGTATTTCCTTTATCGCTTGTATCGCCGTAAGTGCGATGACATTACAACTTGGGCAAACAGACCTAGCATGTATTTCTCTTGCTTTGGCAGGTGCCACGGTAGGTTTTTTGCGGTATAACTTTAATCCTGCAAAAATCTTTATGGGTGATACGGGCTCTATGCTTCTCGGTTATACATTGGCTGCTATTTCTGTTATGGGAGCCGTTAAAACAGCTACTACCATTGCATTAGTAGTGCCAGCTATCGTATTAGGTCTACCAATTCTTGATACATTATTTGCTATTGTACGCCGTAAAATTAGCGGTCGTCCAATTTTCAAACCCGATAAAGGTCACGTGCATCATCGGTTATTAGCACAAGGTTTAACTCAAAAACAAGCTGTGTTGATGATGTATGCCGTAACAGCTTTTTTCGGTGGCGTATCCGTCATCGTAGCAGAGGTCAATGCATGGATTGGCATCGCATTGGTACTCGTTATTTTCTTAGTTAGTATTTTTGTGGCTCGTCGTCTTGGGGTTATTACTCATAGTGATGCGGCTGGACATCCACTACCACGTCCTACAATTGAACGCAGCGATTCAGATGAAACTATTTCCTTTGATCGTGAAGAATTGGTAAAAACTTTAGAGGAATCAGAGGGTTCCCATAAGGAATAACCATATGTGGGGCGCTTGGCGCCCCATTTTTTCTATCCTACTATGTTGGAGGCAACTATGTTAAAAGTTATGACAATCTTTGGTACAAGACCTGAGGCAATCAAGATGGCTCCTCTTGTAAAAGCATTAGAAGCAGCACCAGATATGGAACCGATTGTAACCGTTACGGCACAACACCGCGATATGCTCGATCAAGTACTAAACTTGTTTAATATTACCCCAGATTACGACTTGAATATTATGAGTCAAGGACAAACCTTGTACGATGTGACAAATCGTGCCTTGATGGGGCTTAAGGATGTATTAGAAGAGGCAAAACCTGATGTAGTTCTTGTACATGGTGATACTACAACTACCTTTGCAGGTGCTTTGGCGTCTTTCTATCAAGAGATTCCTGTAGGCCATGTAGAAGCGGGCCTTCGTACTGGTGATATTTACTCTCCGTTCCCAGAAGAAATGAATCGTAAATTGACAGGTTCTATTGCGTCTTATCACTTTGCACCAACTTCTAGTTCTGAAAGCAATCTCAAGAAAGAAAATATCAATATAGATCATTTATATGTAACAGGTAATACTGTTATTGATGCTCTTGATACAACGGTACAAGATAATTATGTATTTGATGATGCGGCTATTAATAGACTAGACCCCGAAAAACGTACGGTTCTTGTTACCACACATCGCCGTGAAAACTTGGGTGAGCCTATGCGCCGTGTATACCAAGCTATTCGTGATTTAATAAATGAATTTAAAGATATTCAAGTTGTGTTCCCTGTACATAAGAATCCTAAGGTTCGCCAAGTGGTACAAGAGGAACTTGGTTCTGTAGAACGTGTTACCTTAATCGATCCACTTGATTATGAACCATTTGCGAATTTAATGGCTAAATCTTATTTGATTCTTACTGATTCTGGTGGGATTCAAGAGGAAGCGCCAGCCCTTGGTAAACCGGTTCTCGTATTGCGTGATACAACTGAACGCCCTGAAGCTGTTGAAGCGGGTACAGTTCGCTTAGTAGGTACTGATAAAGATGCAGTACACGCAGCGGCTCATGAATTGTTGAGCGATGCAGCAGCTTATAAATTGATGTCTAACTCTGTTAACCCTTACGGAGATGGCAAAGCATCTGAACGTATCATCCAAGCGTTACGCCATGAGTTCTTGGGCGACCCAAATCGTCCTGAACGATTTGGTAAATAATATGGACAAGGATCTTGTGAAAGCCCTCGCTATGGCAACATCGGCGGGGGTCACACTGGTCTCCTGTATAGGCGGATTTATTTGGCTGGGGTATAAACTAGATGGATGGCTTCAAACGGAGCCGCTTTGTATGGTTATACTTGGTTTAATTGGAGCTATAACAGGTTTTTATATGTTATACAAACAAGTTAAGTAGTGAGGTATATATGAATCAATATATTAAATTCATAGTGCGCGTGCTACTGACTTGTTTTTTTATTGCCTTTTTAGGCGGTATAATACAAGTTTTATGTGGCTTAGAACAGTATTTGTGGGGCTGGTTTTGGGGAATTTTTATCATGGTTCTTTACTTGCTTAGTCTAGCTTTGCATGGACAATCTATTGTGTCGGGGAATCCTTATAAAGCCGTTCATAAAGCTCGCAGACAGATGATTTGGCGTCTTATGTTAGTAGGTTCTTTAGTAGTCCTAGGTCTAAAAATTCCAGGTGTTGAGGCTGTTAGCATGTTTATAGGTATAGCTCTTATTCAGCCTGCATTATATGCTGTGTACTGGTGGCTTAGTCGTCATTTCTAATCTTGAGATACTAATAAAGAATAGAAATATTCTAATAATGCATTATACACAAAGTATCTATGAGTAATTAGAATTATTCGCCTTTCAAGTGTTGATTATATATCTATAACGATGTATGATGATACATATATATTATATTTATATTATTTGTAAATATATTAGGTTTTTATTATATCTATGAAAGGGGTTGAGAACGTGGAATTACATGCGGGACACCATGAGGTCGTGCAGTGGTTGGGCTTGACATTTCATATAGATACCTTAATTGCTACATGGGTTGCTATGGCTATTGTAATACTGGTAACAGTATTAGCCACCCGAGGACGTAAATTGGTGCCTGTAGGCTTGCAAAATATAGTGGAATCTATATTAGAAGGCTTAGAGGGGCAATTAGCTCCGAACTTGGGTCGTCATTGGCCGATGGTGAGTTCCTTGTTATTTACGTTTTTCTTATTTATTGTTGTAGAAGATCAATTAGGCTTACTGCCTACATTTAAGGCATTAAAATCACCAACAGCTGATATCAATACTACAATTGCATTGGCCTTATGTAGTACCTTAGTAGTATGGGTTATTGGGATTAAAGTTAAAGGCTTATCCTACTTTAAGCATTTTGTACGACCTTACAAGGCTTTGCTAGTACTTAATATCTTTGAAGAGATTGCCAGACCTGTTACGCTTGCTTTCCGTCTATTCGGCAATATCGTAGCTGGTGAAATTTTATTAGAAGTATTATATAACTTGCCTTGGTTTGTACCATTACCATGGATTTGGATTGCTTTTAGTTTGTTTATCGGTATTATTCAAGCCTTTATTTTTACAGTTCTTACGGCATCCTACTTGGGGATGGCTCTTAGTGAGGAACATTAATTATTGTATATGGAGGATATATTATGGAAGCTCAAGGTTTATTCGCATTAGCAGCAGCAATCGCAGTAGGTTGTGGTGCCATTGGTGCAGGTATCGGTGACGGTCTTGTATCTAGTAAAGTAATCGAAGGTATTACACGTCAACCTGAATTGCGTGGTCAATTGATGTCTACTATGTTCGTAGCAATTGGTTTGATCGAAGCGATGCCTATCATCGGTGTAGTAATTGCATTTATTTTGTTATTCAGATAATAATGAGGAGGAATAACCTTGGTTGACTTAAGCCTTGGAACGATTCTTGCTCAAATGTTGAACTTTTTTATATTAGTTTGGCTATTGGCACGTTTTGCATATAAACCATTATTGGCTATGATGACAGAACGTAAAGAACGAATTGCTAAAGACTTAGCAGCTGCTGAACAAGCCCGTGTAGAGGCAGAGGCGTTTAAAGCTGATTATGCAGCTCAAATTTCTAATGCTCGTGTAGAAGCACAACAAATTGTTGAAAAAGCAATTCAAGAAGCAGAACATACAACACGAGAACAATTGGCAACAGCTCGTGAGCAAATTGAACAAGAAAAAAATCGTGCACGTCAAGATATTGCTATCGAACGTGATCGTGCTATGAATAGCTTACGCAATGAAGTTGTTTCTTTATCTGTCGCTATGGCTGGTAAAGTTGTTGCTAAAGATATGAACAGCGAAACTAATACAAAATTGATCGAAGACGCTATTCGTCAACTTGATAGTAAAACGATAGGGTTGTGATACGATGAGCATAGAAATTGTAGCAGATAAATACAGTTCGGCTATGTTTGAATTAGCTCAAGAACAAAATAATTTGGAACTCATGGAGGAGCAATTAGGCTATGTAGCATCCGTTATGGCGGAACAGCCTGAACTTCGTTCATTTCTTGAAAATCCAATCGTTACAGAAGAGGCGAAGATTAAACTTGTTGGTAGAATCTTTGAATCTAGTATTGACAAAGTTGCTCTACACTTTATCTATGTGATGATTAAACGTGGACGTCATCGCTATATAGCACAAGCTATTGCCGCGTTTATTCAAAAATCTCGTGAAGCTCGTGGTATTTTAGAAGCTACTGTAACTGTAGCAGAACCAATCACAGCTGATGTAGAAGCATCTGTACAAGCTAAACTAAGAGAGGTTACAGGAAAAGATGTCATCTTATCCGTGCGTCAAGATCCATCAATTATGGGTGGTATCGTTATCCAAGTAGGGGATAAACGCATCGATGGCTCTGTAGCTCGCCGTTTAGAAGAATTAGAAAAATCTTTATTAAGAACGAACTCTATTAGATAGGGGTGAATGGGTATATATGAAAATGAAGCCTGAAGAAATCACTGCTATAATCAAACAGCAGATTCAGGACTATGATGTTGACCTCAATGTCGATGACGTGGGTACTGTTCTCGACGTAGGGGATGGCATCGCCCATATTTATGGTCTTGAAAGAGCCATGGCCGGTGAGTTATTAGAATTGCCTCACGGCGTATATGGCTTAGTTTTGAACTTAGAATTAGATAATGTTGGTGCCGTACTATTAGGTGATGACTTCTTGATCAAAGAAGGCGACCAAGTACGCCGTACTGGCAAAATTATGGATGTTCCTGCCGGGGATGCCTTGATTGGCCGTGTAGTGAACCCCCTTGGTCAACCTCTTGACGGAAAGGGTGCTATCCAAGCTACAGAACGTCGTCCTATCGAACATCCAGCACCTGGTATTGCGGATCGTCAATCTGTAAACGAACCTTTACAAACAGGCATTAAAGCGATTGATGCGATGGTACCAATTGGTCGTGGTCAACGTGAGCTTATTATCGGTGACCGTGGTACTGGTAAAACTGCGATTGCATTAGATACTATTTTGAACCAAAAAGGCAAAGACGTTATTTGTATTTATGTAGCCATTGGTCAAAAAGAATCTACTGTAGCTCGCGTAGTGCAAAAGCTTGAAGAAGCAGGCGCTATGGAGTATACAATCGTAGTATCTGCTAGTGCATCTACTGGTGCTCCTCTTCAATACATCGCTCCTTACGCTGGTGTTGCCATGGGTGAATACTTCATGTATCAAGGCAAACACGTATTATGCGTATATGATGACTTAACAAAACAAGCGGCTGCATACCGTGCTATGTCCCTATTGTTACGCCGTCCACCAGGGCGTGAGGCGTATCCAGGCGACGTATTCTACTTACACAGCCGTCTATTAGAGCGCGCTGCGAAACTTTCACCTGAACTTGGTGGCGGTTCCATTACAGCGTTGCCTATTATCGAAACTCAAGCGGGTGACGTATCTGCTTACATCCCAACAAACGTAATTTCCATTACGGATGGCCAAATTTTCTTGGGTACAGATATGTTCTACTCTGGTATTCGTCCAGCTGTTGACGTAGGTTTGTCCGTATCCCGTGTAGGTGGTAGTGCACAAACTAAAGCGATGAAACAAGTAGCGGGCCAATTGCGTTTGGACCTTGCTCAATATCGTGAGTTGGCTGCCTTTGCTCAGTTCGGTTCAGACCTTGATGCGGCTACACGAGCACAACTTGATCGTGGTGAACGTTTGACTGAAATGTTGAAGCAAGGCCAATATGAGCCAATGAGCGTAGCTGAAATGGTTATTAACCTCTATGCGGGCACAAAAGGATATTTGGCAGACATTCAAGTTGAGGATGTATTGACCTTCGAAGCAGAATTGTTACGTTATGTGAAAGCTAACTATCCTGAAATTATCACAAACATTGAAACGTCCAAGAAAATCGAGGACGAAACTGAAAATCTATTGAAACAAGCAATCCCAGAATGTGTAGAAGCATTTGGTTCTACTCATACATTAGTGTCTCGTAAGGAGGCGTAATGTATGGCTAGTGCACAAGATTTGCGAAAACGCATAAAAAGTGTTACCAATACGCAACAAATTACTAAAGCGATGAAGATGGTAGCTTCTGCTCGTCTTCGTAGGGCACAAACAAAAGCGGAAGCTACGCGCCCTTACGCAGAAAAGATTGGGCAAATCTTGCGTCATATGTCTAATAGTGATTTAGAAGGCTTTGAAAGTCCTCTTTTAGATGTTCGACCTGTTGAACGTACTTGCTATATTGTAGTCGGTGCAGATAAAGGTCTTGCTGGGGCATTCTCATCTAATGTACTTAAGTTTGCTATGGAAGAATTAAAAGGCAAAGATCCTAGTACATACCGTGTAATCACGGCGGGTAGAAAACCTAGAGACAGCATGAAATCTAGAGGTATTCATATCGATAAGTCCTATGCGGGCTTCTCCGATAAACCTTCCTATGAACATGCTCGTGCTATTATGCATGAAGCACTTTCATTATACGAACGTCATGAAGTTGACGAAGTCATCATGATCTATACACGTTTTGTAAATTCTATGACGCAAATTGCACAGGCTGAGCGCTTGTTGCCGATAGAGCAACCACAAGATGAGGTAAAAGGGCAGGAGTATGATTTCATGCCATCTGCTGTATCCGTCTTGGAGGCGTTGCTACCAAAATATTTAGAAATTACTGTTTATAATGGATTGTTGCAATCTGCAGCTAGTGAATTAGGTGCTCGTATGACAGCTATGACATCTGCTACAGATAATGCAGGGGAACTTATTGAGTCCTTAGGCCTTGAATATAACAAGTTGCGTCAATCTAGTATTACAAACGAAATTTCTGAAATCGTTGGTGGCGCTAATGCCTTGCAATAGATAAGGAGACATCTGTCGATGAGTAATAATATTGGTAAAGTTGTGCAGGTCATCGGTCCGGTTGTAGACGTGCGCTTCGATGCTGGTCATTTGCCAGCCATCTACAACGCCATCCACATCTACCATGACCATAAAGCACATGATAGACAAAAAATCGTAGTAGAGGTTATGCAACACTTAGGGGATGACATAGTTCGTTGTGTTGCGATGAGCTCTACTGACGGTATGACACGTAATATGGAAGCGGAAGATACTGGCAATCCTATTTCCATCCCTGTTGGGGAAGGCGTATTGGGCCGTATCTTTAACGTACTTGGTGAAACGGTAGACCATGATCCAGCGCCAGTTGTGGCTGATGAAAAATGGCCGATTCACCGTCCAGCACCTAAATTTGATGACCTTTCTCCAGATACAAAAATCTTGGAAACAGGTATTAAGGTCGTTGACCTTATCGCTCCATACGTAAAAGGTGGTAAAATCGGTCTTTTCGGTGGTGCCGGTGTAGGTAAAACTGTATTAATCATGGAATTAATTCACAATGTTGCTACAGAGCACGGTGGTTACTCCGTATTCTCCGGCGTAGGCGAACGTACTCGTGAAGGTAACGACTTGTGGAATGAAATGAAAGAGTCCGGTGTTATCAACAAAACAGCCCTCGTATATGGTCAAATGAATGAACCACCAGGGGCTCGTATGCGCGTAGGTCTTACTGGCCTTACAATGGCTGAATACTTCCGTGATGTGAAGAAACAAGACGTGCTCTTGTTCATCGATAACATCTTCCGCTTTATCCAAGCGGGTTCTGAAGTATCTGCCCTCTTAGGTCGTATGCCATCTGCCGTAGGTTACCAACCTACATTGGCTAATGACGTAGGGGCATTACAAGAACGTATTACATCTACAAAAGAAGGCTCTATTACTTCTGTACAAGCTGTATACGTACCTGCCGATGACTTAACTGACCCTGCTCCAGCGGCAACATTCGCTCACTTGGATGCGACAACAGTATTGTCTCGTTCCATTGCGGAGCTTGGTATCTATCCAGCGGTGGATCCGTTAGACTCTACGAGCCGTATTTTGGACCCACATGTGCTTGGTGAAGAACACTATGCTGTAGCGCGTGGTGTGCAAGAAGTATTGCAAAAATATAAAGATCTTCAAGATATTATCGCAATCCTTGGTATGGAAGAATTATCTGACGAAGATAAATTGACTGTATCTCGTGCACGTAAGATTCAACGTTTCTTGAGTCAACCGTTCTTCGTAGCTGAAGTATTTACAGGTTCTCCTGGTAAATACGTACCATTGTCCGAAACATTGAGAGGCTTTAGAGAAATCTTAGATGGTAAACATGATGAATTGCCTGAAGGCGCATTCTACATGGTTGGCACCATCGATGAAGCCGTTCAAAAAGCAAAGGAAATGCAAGAGAAGGGGGAATAATCCATGGCGGAACCTATGACCCTGCAAATAATCACACCTGATGCAATTGTCTTTGAAGGCGAATCTACATTTTTTGTAGGTAAGGCTATTGACGGTGCTTTTGGTATCTTACCAAATCATGCACCTATGATTATTGCATTGGACTTAGCACCTTTACGCATTGATCAACCAGATGGAACATCTCGTGAACTTGCAGTATTTGGTGGCTTCTGTGAAATCGAACATAATAAGGTGAGTATTGTAACACCAGATTGCCAAGATCCAGAATCTATTGATGTGGAGCGTGCACAGCGTGCGAAAGAGCGTGCTGAAGGTCGTTTGTCCAATCCTACACCTGATATTGATGTAGAAAGAGCAGAAGCGGCATTGCAACGTGCCTTATTGCGTTTGCATGTAACTAAACAACTATAAGATAAAAGGCTAGCCGAGGGGCTAGCCTTTTCTTGTGCGTATTTGCGTGTTAGTGCGTATTTATATGTTGTTAAATTATTATAGTTGTTACAAAATAAAGGGACCTACATCTGTAGATCCTTTTATCTGTTCATTATAACACGCTAACGCCTTTTAAGGAGTATGCTGTATTTCTTGGTTGCTCTACTTGGAAATCAAGTACAACTGGTGTTTCAGAATTAATACCAGGCGCTTGGTAGCGGTCACGATCTGTGGGAATGCGTTTGTATGGCAATTTATCAAGTAATATTGTCATAACTTTGTTCCAAACAGTTTTATGGGTTGGCATAGTTAAAGAATCATCGGTTTGGTTAAAGCCTGTGCGAAGGGTGTGAACAACTTTGTCGTTTACATCGTAGTAGTACAATAATGCATTCACTTTTGCAGTAATGTAAGTTTCACGATCTTCATCGTTATATGCATATGGGCTATTTATACCACTAACCTGTACATAGATATCTTGTAGTGGGACAGGCATAATTACGATTTCTGAATTTTGTGCTGCTGCAATTTGAGCAAGGTCAACAGCTCTGATTTGTGCAGTTGGTGTATTAGTACTTACAATAGCAGTATCATAATAAGGATATTTAAGCGTATTAGACAAGCGATCTGTCATATAACGACCAAATTGTGCTGTATTTTCATTGCGTAATTTAGCGGGTACAACGATAGTTACTTTGCGACTTGGGAAGTTCTCTAAATGGCCATCGTAATTAGCATTAGATGCATTAATAGTTGCCTTTTCTGGGGCACTTGAAATTGGTGTAGATAACGGTGTATTTACTACCTTTGTAGTTGATTGTGTATTGGTTTCGATATTTACGATAGGTGCAGCACTATTTTGGTTAACTGCTGCAGAACTAATTACTACCGGTTTAGTTCCATTAGAAGTTAATTGACTCATATCGATTGTAGCAGCATTAGCTGTTGCTAATGTGGATGCAAGTAGTACACCTAGTACTGTAAGTAGGGGACGTTTACAGAGTCCGAAGTTACGAAACATAATTCCTCCTCTTAATAAAACTCATTTAAAATCACAAAATAAAATTACAAACAAAACAACTGGTACTATTATATCACATATACAAAAAAAAGAAGCAAGCAGTATGCTTGCTCCTTTAGTCTGGTGGACGATGACAGGATCGAACTGCCGACATCCTGCTTGTAAGGCAGGCGCTCTCCCAGCTGAGCTAATCGTCCATGTGGTGACCCGTCCGGGAATCGAACCCGGGATACCGCCGTGAAAGGGCGGTGTCTTAACCGCTTGACCAACGGGCCAGAATGGCTCCTCGAGTAGGACTCGAACCTACGACCGATCGGTTAACAGCCGATTGCTCTACCGACTGAGCTATCGAGGAATGGTACGATTGTTATTATATGTTAGATTAATTATAAAAGCAAGCCTTTTTTTTAAAACTACTATAAATTAAAACTTATTAAGTATGACTAAAACACATAACTTTATACGTAAAACTAGTTATTAAAAATATTGATAAGTGAGTAATAAAAATCAATAAAATCTATAGAGTATAACAAGTACAGATAATTGCTAGGTTTATAAGCTGTTATGTCACAATATATACAAGAGAGTTAGCAATATAAGTATATTGAAGATAATCGGTATACATATGCAT
Source organism: uncultured Veillonella sp. (assembly GCF_963543145.1). Taxonomy (GTDB): domain Bacteria; phylum Bacillota; class Negativicutes; order Veillonellales; family Veillonellaceae; genus Veillonella. Next base: position 31,086 of record NZ_CAUTZP010000012.1, read on the forward strand.
TGTAGAAAAGTTTAAAAGATTTATTTGAAAAGAAATATCAGTTAATAGAAAAGCGTATTTATCTTATTAGATATAGTCTAGGTTTGTGGGTAATTATAAACTAAATCTATATATTAGTAAGTCCATATAGATAAGGATCATAAAAAGGGGATTAATGTGTGATAAACTATGACTTTTATCACATTGTGAGTATGCTTTCATTATTATAAATTGAGGTTCATAGAGCCCATTAAAATACCGAAATATATACAATAATATTCATGAAAATAATTCTCAAAAACTAAAAAGCATTGAGAAAACTGTATAGTTAAAGCGTTGAAAGGCTGTATATTGTGTGTTACGATTGATGCATAGAGTTAATCTCGATGTATATGAGATAAATCAATCTTATATACTTGAGAGCAAAAGTTATCTCACGGTATTAGAATTAATATTCAACTATGTTCCTGAGGAGGGATTATCTTGCGCGAGATTCAAGTATCTGAAATCACAAAAACAGTCCGTCAAATGTGTATGGACGCAGCTTACCACTTGCCAAAAGACATCTATGAAGGCTTGAAAAAAGGCCGTGAAACAGAAGAGTCTCCAGTTGGTTGCATCGTTCTCGATCAAATCATCAAAAATGCAGAAATTGCTGATGCTGAAGATCGTCCATATTGCCAAGATACTGGTATGACATTGGTATTCTTAGAAGTAGGTCAAGATGTTCATTTCGTTGGTGGTGATCTTAAGGAAGCTATCAATGAAGGTGTTGCTCAAGGTTATGTAGAAGGTTACCTTCGTAAATCTGTTGTAGCAGAACCATTGTTCAACCGTAAAAACACTCAAAATAATACACCTGCAATTATCTACATCGATATCGTTCCTGGCGATAAAGTAGAAATCAACGTAGAACTTAAAGGTTTCGGTTCTGAAAACAAATCTGACGTAGCTATGTTGGTACCTGCAGATGGCGTTGAAGGCGTTAAAAATGCAGTTCTTGAAATCGTAAAACATGCTGGCCCTAACCCATGCCCTCCAATCGTACTTGGTATTGGTATTGGTGGTACTATGGACCAAGCAGCTGTTATGTCCAAAAAAGCTTTGCTTCGCGATATTAGCACTCCTCATAAAGATCCAGAGTATGCAAAATTGGAAGAAGAAATTTTGGAAATGGTTAACAAAACTGGTATCGGTCCACAATTGGGCGGCACAACAACTTGTATCGGTGTAAACATCGAATGGGGTGCAACTCATATCGCCGGCCTTCCTGTTGCTGTTACTATTATGTGTCATGCTGCTCGTCATAAACACGTAGTACTTTAATCGGTAGGAGGTAATTACAATGGCTGAAACAATTCGCATTAATACTGAAGAATATAATGAAGAGTTTTCCCGTAAATTAAAAGTTGGCGATAGCGTACTTATCACTGGCAAAATTTACTCCGCTCGTGATGCTGCTCATAAAGTTATGACTGAAGCTTTAGCACGTGGTGAAAAATTACCAATCGATTGGACAAACAAATTCGTTTACTACTTAGGACCTACACCTGCAAAACCTGGTGATCCAATTGGTTCTGCTGGTCCTACAACTTCTGGTCGTATGGATGCTTACACACCAACAATGCTTGATCAAGGTATCAAAGGCATGATCGGTAAAGGTTCCCGTAAACCAGCAGTAGTAGAATCCATGAAGAAAAATGGTTGCACATACTTCGCAGCAGTTGGTGGCGCTGCAGCATTGATTGCAAAATCCATCAAAAAATACGAAGTACTTGCTTATGGTGAACTTGGTCCAGAAGCTTTGGCTGAATTGACTGTTGAAGACTTCCCTTGCATCGTAGTTGGCGATACTGAAGGTAACAACTTCTACGAAGAAGGTCAAAAACCTTACAGAAAAATCTAATATCACCATTGAGTGATTAAAAAGAGGCTTGCATTTGCAAGCCTCTTTTTGTTGCCTTCATTCTTTAATAGTATGATAATAGGATAAGGATATACTTTTACAGTTTATAAGTTAGCATCATGAGATGTTCACCACAGATGTGTAGAGTAAAGTCTACCGATTCTGTCCATTTTATGATAATATACATATAGATTTTATACATTCAAAGTGAGTGAGGCGATAACATGACTTCTGTAGAAACTATTCGTCAGTCAGTTCGCACAGCGATGGCTGAACTACTTGATTTGGCAAAGGTTCGAGAAGGTCAACTATTCGTTGTGGGCTGCTCCACTAGCGAAATTGTAGGTAAAAAAATCGGTACTGATTCCCATCTAGATGTGGCTCAGGTCGTATTTGATGAAATATATACAGCTATTAAGGAGAGAGGCCTTAATTTGGCAGTTCAATGCTGTGAACATATTAATCGTGCTCTTGTGATGGAGCGGAGTGCAATGACCTGGGAGGAAGAGGTTAATGTAGTGCCTCAACGTCATGCAGGTGGTGCTATGGCTGTAACTGCGTATGAACGTTTTGATGATCCTGTAATGGTTGAATTTATTCAAGCTGATGCAGGCATCGATATTGGTGATACTTTCATAGGCATGCACATGAAACATGTTACAGTACCAGTACGTCTTAGTGTAAAAGAAATTGGAAAAGCCCATGTAACGGCTTGTCGTGTTCGTCCAAAGAGCATCGGTGGGGAACGTGCTGCATATAATGAAGCATTGATGTAGGGGGATAGTATGTCAAACGTAATACCGTATTTTGTATTAGCCGTTGTGGCGCTTGGATTTTTTGCTATTTGTTACGCCGTTTTTAGTCGTGGTGATGGTGAAAATCAATCAAAGCCTAAGACGCATAGAAATTCAGATGTAGACCATAGTGTTGAAGAGAATAATGATAGTCCAATTGCAATGGAATCCAAGCATGGTGATGTAACGATAACTCATGCAGGTGGTACTAATGTATATACTGCATCGATTGCTGATTCCACTGAAGATCAATCTGGCGAAGTTTTACATGATAAATCTACAGAGGTTGTACACGATGAACCTGAAGAGGCTTTAGTAGACTCTACAGATACATCTTTCAATCGAAGAGATGGTAAGGATACACATGTAGAAAATACATCTACCGGTTACTCCTTGGCCTTAGGGGATCACAATGAGGCTGTAACTCGTACTGCGTCTAATACTGGTGAAATCAGTGCATCTCAATCTACAAGAACTGAACCTAATGGCAATCAAGCTACTTCATTAATGGATAAGACTATTGTCCTAGATAAGGTAACTGATGAGCTTCGTAATCGACCAAGTTTTGTAGAGGATACTATTGCTATGGGCGAATCTGTTGAGGCTTTCGAGGCAGATGCAGCTGAAAATTTGGAAGTCACTCAAATGATTGGCGGTGCTGACGAGGTACAAGTTGCTGAAGGACCATCTGTATTAGATGAAACTCGTTTGTTTGATGCCTCTGAAATTGAGGCACAGTTAGCTGCAGCAAGCTTAGTTGATGAAGAGGTTCCTACTGGCCAATGGGCTAAAGCAGCGCATGAAGATAAATGCATCGAACTAGCTATAGCTCCATTTGTACATGCTTTTGGCGTACTGCATGGGGATACACAATATTATGTAGAAGATATTACAAGAGATGCTTTGGCGGCACTTAATATTACAAAGCTAGCTGAAGTGAATGCGTTGTTAGACAATATTGTTATTCAAGAAGCTTTGATGAGCATGCAAAAGGCTTATGCTGCAACGAATACGGAGTGGATGAAGTCCGCTGCATTAGGGGCTTTCCTCGATGTTGTGCAATCTCCTAAGTCTAGTACGCCGTATTTAGTGGCCTTTGACGCATTGCGCGTATTACCACATTTAACACTAGGTCACTTCCAAGTCATGGCGTTAACTTTATTATTGCAATACTCTAGAAACTCCAATAACTATGGATTGATTCATTTCCAACATTATGTAGAAAAATATATTGAGCCATTTATTTCTGATCTGCCACAAAATCATTCCTTCTATCGTCAGCTAGATTACCTGCGCTGTACTCAAGAGGAACGTGAGCCGATTACATTGGCACAAGTATTATCTAATTCTTATCCATTTGTATTTAATTATCGTGGATTCTCTAAGGAAGAATTATTCCGTGCCACTGATGGTCATGGTGTAGATCCACGCTACGTGGTGCGCAGCCTAAACTCTAATTTATATAAATTGGCTTTAGTTGATGAATCCATGGCACCACGCTTCTTTAGACAAACTCGTATTTCTGACTCCATGGTTCAACGAGATCTTTTGGCACTTATGAAGAGCAAACCAACTGCTTTCAGAGGGCAAGAGGCGCGTGATATTATGGATGATATTTCTCCAGTTCTTTTGGACTTGGCTGATGTGTTTGATAAAACGCCGATGTCTAAAATTAGCTTGACCTTGCTAGGCCTTTACTTAGGCCGAGCTCATGTGAAAGCAACGATTGGTGAAGAGTTTGATTTATCTCATTGGTTCTAATACTTAATACATATGAAAGAGGTCTCCCTAGATAATCTAGAGAGACCTCTTTTATTTTCGTCGACTCAGTTTAACATTGACTGAGTTTAGAAGCTTTTAAGGGTTATATAATTTAGAAACTAGTAACCTTATTATGCATAAAAATATTAAGCCATATCATGCTTAGAAACTATTAAAACCGAATTCTTCAATTTCTTCAATATTTTTTATTGCTACAGTGCGGCCTGTAATATCGATGAGACCTTCATCACGAAGGCGGCCAAGTTCACGGCTAAGCGCTGTGCGAGATACGTTGAGCACCTCAGCCATTTGCTCACGATTGTGAGGTAAATGAATAGTAGTAGAGTGTTGACGCTTATATAGATCTGTTAAGTAAGCAAAGATCTTTTCACGCATCCCTTTTAATGTAAGGTAATGAACCTTTCTCGTTAAGAGAATTGCTTTTTCAGATAAATCCTCTAATAGATTGGATAAGATTTTAGTTTGGCATTGTTGACAATCTGGTAAGGTGTCGATAAATGTTTCGAGGGGAATGAACATAATCTTAGAAGCTTTTATAGCTTTGATAGTAGCTGGCCATAGCGGTTGTTTACTGAATAGTAATGCTTCCCCGAATATATCGGATTCCTCTAGATTGGCCATGATAACACGTTGGCCTATTACGTTTTCGCGAGTTAAAAGTGCACTACCTTCTAAGATAACGCCAATGCCATCCATGGGATCACCAGAGAGGGCGATAAAATCATTTTTCTTGTAGCTATGAACAATTACTTTGGCATTGTGTAAATAGCCACGCAATTCGTTTTCTCCAAGTTTATTGAACAGCGGGCAGTTTATGAGGGTCGGCATATATTGATTGATAATATCTTCTGAAAGTATTTGCTTCATAAGCACCTCCGGTGTGACAAAATCTATAGCAATGTATAATGATTATTGTATAATAATAGAATAGGGCCAAATGGTCTACCTGTTCCACAAGGGGAGTCAGGAAAAAATTTGAAAAAGTTTTTATTTGTTGCTCAAGCTACAGAAATTGTATCACCTTTACGTTATACTTTCAAATGTAATCATTCAGACACCTGATAATTCATCAGTGTAATGTATAGGTTTTATATTATCTAGCTTGAATGCGAGGAAGTCTCGCAAAGGAGGATTTTTAAATGAGTATGTTCTGTTATCAATGCGAACAATCTGCAGCACCAGGCGGCTGTACTGTACAAGGTGTATGTGGTAAAACTGCACCAGTTGCAAACTTACAAGACGAATTAACTGCTGCTTTAGTTGGCTTGGCTCGCGCTTTAGACGTAAAAGGCCACACTAAAGAAGGTATCGATTATTTAATGCGTGGTTTGTTCATGTGTGTAACAAACGTTAACTTCTCTGAAGACCGCGTTCAAGCGTTCATCGACGAAGTAAACGCTTACCATGCACAAGTGGACAGCACTCAACAAAACTTTGATTGGGAACAATTGTGGAAAGGTGAAGAAGATATCGTATCCCTTCGTTCCACATTATTGTTAGGTATGCGTGGTATGGCTGCTTATGCATGGCATGCTGCACGCCTTGGTTTCCATGATGCTGACGTTGATGCTTGGTTCATTAAAGGCTTGGTAGAATTCGCAAAAGACCACAGCGCTGAAGAATGGTTGAACTTGTTGATGGAATTCGGTCAAATCAACTTGAAATGCATGGCTATTCTTGATAAAGCTAATACTGAAACATATGGTACTCCAGTACCAACTACAGTACCTTTGACTGTAGAACCAGGTCCTTTCATCGTTGTTACTGGTCATGACCTTCACGACTTGAAACAATTGTTGATCCAAACTGATGGTAAAGGTGTAAACATCTATACTCATGGTGAAATGTTGCCTTGCCACGCTTACCCTGAATTGAAAAAACATCCTCAATTGAAAGGTAACTTCGGTACTGCATGGCAAAACCAACAAAAAGAATTTGTTGACGTTCCTGGCGCATTCTTGTTCACTACAAACTGCATTATGCCACCAAAAGAAAACTACAGAGAAAATATCTTCACTACAGATATGGTAGGTTTCGACGGCTGTGCACACATCGAAGAAAAAGAAGACGGTACTAAAGACTTCTCCGCAGTTATCAACCGTGCAATCGAATTGGGCGGCTATAAAGAAGCTCAAGAATTCACTGGTATCAACGGTGGTCACGAAGTAACTACTGGTTTTGGTCATGGTACAGTATTGAGCATTGCTGATAAAGTAATCGACGCTGTAAAAGCTGGCGCAATCAAACACTTCTTCTTAGTAGGTGGTTGTGACGGTGCTAAAGTAGGCCGTAACTACTACACAGAATTCGTAAAACAAACTCCAGATGATACAGTAGTATTGACATTGGCTTGTGGTAAATTCCGTTTCAACGACCTTAATATCGGCGAAATCGGCGGTATCCCTCGTATCCTTGATATGGGTCAATGTAACGATGCTTACTCCGCTATTCAAGTAGCAGTAGCTTTGGCTGGTGCCTTTGAATGTGACGTAAACGACTTGCCATTAACATTGGTATTGTCCTGGTACGAACAAAAAGCGGTATGTATCTTGTTAACATTGTTGGCATTGGGTATCCGCAACATCTACATCGGCCCATCCTTGCCTAAATTCTTCTCCAACAATGTATTGAACATTTTGGTAGAGAAATTCAACTTGCATCCAATTACAACTCCTGAAGCTGACATGAAAGCTATCTTGGGTTAATAGGATCTGTTAACTTGTTAACCACAGTCCTACTTCCCCTCTCTTTTATGATTTAGGACTGTTGTTATAAATAACGCACCTTGGGTTCGCCTAAGGTGCGTTTTTTACCATACTATAAGTCCTCTATAGTTACACAAAGATGCCTCTAATGTGCATATAGACATGTTTGAATATTGATTGTTATACTATAGGTAACGTAAGATTTTTTCACATTGTTTATGTGTATATAGAGGCGTGTATGAATAGTATTTTTGATATTATAGGGCCTGTTATGATTGGTCCGTCTAGTTCGCATACAGCGGGGGCTGCGCGGCTAGGTAAGATGGCGCGGTGTATTTTCCGCTCCACTCCAAAAAAGGTAGATTTAACTTTATATGGTTCTTTCGCTAAGACCTATAAAGGTCATGGTACAGATCGTGCTTTGATAGGCGGTTTGTTAGGTTATAAAGAGGATGATACGAATATTCGTATCGCTCATGACTTAGCAAAAAAAGAGGGAATGGAGTATTCCTTTATAGAGTCTCCTCTTGATGTAGGGCATCCAAATGTTGTTCGTTTTGACATGTATGATGACCATAATCGCCATATGACCGTGATTGGCCGGTCTCTCGGCGGTGGTCAAATTATGATTACCGAAGTGGATGGCAATGATATGTCTATCACAGGTGATGAGTTCACGCTCGTCGTATTTCATGAGGATCGGCCTGGTGCAATTTCTCTTGTGAGCCAAGCATTGAGCGAATCTGACATTAACATCGCTACAATGCGCGTATTCCGTAAGGGTAAACACAAGGACGCTGTTATGGTTATTACTACGGACACAGTTGTAAATCCTATTACTGTTCAGTTTATGCGCGAGTTTCCAGGTATCCAAGATGTGATGACCTTTGAAGCATTATAGGAGGGCGAATGATGAGTTATGCATATGATACAATTGCAGATATTATTCGTCTAGCAGAGGAAAATAACATTTCTTTTGGCGATGTAGTATTGCGTTATGAATTAGAAAATTACGACCGTAGTGAAGATGCGGTTATCCGTGAAATAGAGCATCGTTTAGACATTTTTGAAGGCTCTATTCGAGATGGTATAGACTATGCGGAGAAAACGGCCTCTGGTATGTCCGGTGGTCAGGCGGCACAGCTTAATGGCCAAACACCAATATTTATGAGTGATATTGCGTATAAGGCTATGACCTATGCTATTGCCGTAAATGAAGCGAATGCTAAAATGTTCCGCATTGTTGCATGTCCTACCGCGGGCTCTTGTGGTGTTATGCCTGGTGCGGTGAAAGCTGTAGCTGACCACTACAAATTAGATCGAGCTATAGTAGTAAAAGGTTTCTTAGCTGCTTCTGGGATTGGCAATGTAGTGGCAAATCGCGCTTGCGTTGCTGGTGCGGTTGGTGGTTGCCAAGCTGAAATTGGTACAGCCGCTTGTATGGCTGCTGGTGCCATTGTAGAAATGATGGGTGGTACGCCACGTCAAGTAGGCCATGCTATAGCATTGTGTATGAAAAACTTATTGGGCCTAGCCTGTGATCCTGTAGCGGGACTCGTAGAAGTACCGTGTGTTAAACGTAATGGTTTTTATGCAGTTCATGCCATAACTGCATCTGAAATGGCGTTAATGAATATTGAAAGCCAAATTCCACCAGATGAAGTCATCGAAGCGATGAATAATATAGGTCGCGCTATGCCTGCAGCATTGCGTGAAACAAGTGATGGTGGTCTTGCGGTAACACCGACAGGTACAGCTATTGCGGAAAGAGTGCAATCCTTATAAGGATTGCACTTTTTTCATGCTTTCATTTGTAGTAAAATAAAAGTTAGACTAGTTCAGAAAGGAGTGTGCATGATGGAACAAGCAAATCGAATATTGACTGTGTTAGAAGAAGCAGGTTATGAAGCCTATATCATTGGCGGAGCAGTGCGCGATATTTTGATGCATCAAAAGCCTCATGATTTTGATATTGTGACGTCTGCACGTCCTGATACGGTAATTGAAGTTCTACGGGGACAAGGTATTCAAACGACAGACTTAGTAGGAAAATCCTTTGGTGTAGTAGTAGCTACATTAGAGGGGAAGCAATATGAAATTGCAACGTATCGAACTGAACGATATGGCGCGGATAGTCATCGACCAGAAGAAATTACCTATGCCGATACATTAGAAGAAGATGTATTACGCCGAGACTTTACTGTAAATGGAATGGCTATGAATCGCTTTGGTGAGGTCATTGACCTTGTAGGTGGACGCCGCGATATCAAACATAAGACATTGCGTACCATTGGTGATGCGCAGAAACGTTTTGAAGAGGATGCATTGCGTCTCTTTAGAGCTTGTCGTTTTGTGGCGAAGCTAGACTTTTTGCCTAGCAAAGATTTATTAGAAGCTATGCCGAAGGCTTTTCATCGCGTCTCTGGATTATCTTTAGAGCGCGTTCGAGATGAAATAAATCGTCTTATGCTTGAACCAGCAGTGGCTAAAGGATTAGATGTATTGGTACAATCTCGGTTGGCAGAGTGTTCTTGTCGCGTCGTAGAAAATGGTGTGGCTCGTGAAGTGCCTATTTTACCAGAGCTATATCATCTTGTGAATTTACCACAAGAAAGAGACTTTCATGAATTTGATGGTTGGTATCATACATTAGCCGTTGTATCTCATACAGAACCGGATTTGATATTGCGTTGGGGCGCATTGTTACACGATGTAGCAAAGGGGATGCCTACGGTACGAGCTGTTATTAACGGTCGGTTGACGGATCGTGGCCATGATACATTAGGTGCTGAGATGACTGAGAAGTTGCTTACCCGCTTGGGCTACCCAAAAGCATTTGTGCATCGAGTAGCTTGGATTGTAAAAAATCATATGCGCTTTCACTATTTTGTACAAAATGGCGAAGCCAATGAAAAGAAATGGCTTCGCAAAGAGGCTCGTAGCGGTGAGTTTCGGGATAGCCAAATCATGCGAACTGCATGGGAGCAATTAGCCAAGGTTTGTGCTGCCGATGTATTAGGTTGTGGGAAGCCCTATGCATCAACTGATGGAACGTTAGCCTTTGGAGCGTGTATGGCCGATCTTAGTTTGGAAATGCCTGTACATACAAAGGATTTGCGGTATGATAAAAGGGTTCTTGAACTCGCAGGGAATCAAGTAGGGGAAGGATTGCAATATTTATTAGGTCAGGTACAAAATGGAGTCATCCCTAATGAACCAGATGCGCTATATCACGCATTAGACCATAAGTTATGCCGTCCAGTGGAGAAATGATGAAGTTATTAAATAAAGCGTTATTACGTATGAGTGATTGGAATCGCACTACATGGTGTCTTGCCATACTCATGACGGTTGCTTTCGTCCTTGTCGGTCGTTTAGCACAGTTACAGGTCTTTGATACCTTTGACCTAGAGAAGAAAAACTTATTACAAGTACAGGTGGATAGAAAATTACAATCCCCACGCGGTACAATCTATGACCGTAATGGTAAGCCTTTGGCCATGAGTGTAGTTACAAAATCTTTATATGCAGATCCGAAGATGATTAAACAGTCTCCTCAAGAGATTGCAGATCTCATATCACCCTATGTAACGATGTCCAAAGAGAATATTGTAAAAGCCTTGCAAGAGGATACGGCTTTTGTATGGATAAATCGCATGATGGATGCCGATAAATCTAAAGCGGTTCAACAAGTTATTAAGGACAATCACATTGTAGGTCTCAACTTTGTAGAGGAGTCTAAGCGCTACTATCCAAATGGCGTACTAGCAGCTCAAGTGTTAGGCTTTGTCGGCACTGATGATAAGGGCCTTGATGGCCTTGAAATGGTTCTTGATGATGAATTAAAGGGCGGTGTACAACAAGAAATCGTTGCTACAGATAATAAAGGTAATGCGATTTTTGGCTCTGTATTGTCTAAATTCTTGCCTGATAAGGGTAAAAGTGTAACCTTAACGATTGATGCGACTATTCAATTTATTGCGGAACGTGCCCTTGATAAAGCGATGGAAGATACGGGCGCTAAACATGCCAGCGTTATCGTCATGGATCCCAAAACTGGTGAAATTCTAGCTATGGCAAATCGTCCAAGTTATGATCCTAATAACTATAATAAAAGTGGTGAAGAAGCTTTCAAAAATATTGCAGTTACGAATCTATATGAACCGGGTTCTACATTCAAACCTATCATTGCATCTGCAGCCCTTGCGTCAGGTAAATGGAAGTTAGAGACTGTGTATAACGATAAAGGGGCCTTCGCTGCCAATGGACATATCATTAGAAACTGGAATGGTGAGGGATATGGTCCTGTTCGTTTGCTAGATATTTTGAAGTACTCTATTAATACTGGTATGGCTGAAATTGGTACATTAACAGGTGCAGATATTCTCTCGAAATATATACGTGATTATGGCTTTGGCTCTGAAACAGGTATTGAATTACCTGGTGAAGGTGAAGGTATCTTATATAATCCGGATGATATGAGTAAGCTAGACGTTGCGACTATGTCTATTGGTCAAGGTGTTGCGGTTACACCATTACAAATGGTTCGCGCTTTTGGTGCCCTTGCTAATGGCGGTGCTATGATGAAACCGCATATTATCAAGTCCTATAGTAACTCTCAAGGGGATGTGACAAGTACGACAGAAACATCTGTTGTAGGCCAACCAGTTCCTGCGGAAACTGCTAAAACCATCGTAGATATTCTAGAAAAAGAAGTATCCGAAGGTGGCGGTACAAAAGCGATGGTAGAAGGTTATCACTTCGGCGGTAAAACTGGTACGGCGCAAAAACTAGATACCAAACATGGCGGTTATCTCGACGGACAATACATTGCGTCCTTTATTGGCTTTGGCCCTGTAGAGGATCCAAAATTTGTAGTTCTTGTCGTTATTGATGACCCACAAAAGGGTTCTTATTATGGTAGTCAAATTGTAGCCCCTGTATTTAAGGACATCGTATCTCAACTTGTACGGTATTACCAAATGAGTCCGTATGTTAAAGAAAGTACACCGGTAGCTGTTAAAGCTGCTAATACATTACCTGAACCAAAACCGGGAAGTGATGGTTCTGTTACATTGCCTAACTTTACTGGTTTTACCTATGGTGAAGTGCGTGATTGGTTACATAAGGCGGGACTTGCCTTTAAACCGGATGGAACTGGTACGGCTACATCTCAAGATGAAAGTAGCGGTACAACTGTTCAGGCTGGTACAGCAATTACTGTTCATTTCCGTAGATAAAACGAATTCGGTCATAATTAGAAATTATAGACAGTTCGTTATATAATAGAATAAGAGACTTAGGTGCCTCTCCGGAGGCACCTTATTTTATAGATAGTTTGAATGAATGGAGATACACATGATCGAATTACGCGGTAAAGCAGTAGCAGACGCTCACAAGGCGATTTTACAAGAAAAAGTTGCAGCAGTTGGCGACTCTGTAATTACTATGGCAGTATTACTCGTTGGTGAAGACCACGGTGCTCATATGTACGCTACATTTATGGAAAAGACAGCCAAGAACTTTGGCTATGGCTTTGTGTTAAAACAATTACCTGAAACGGCTACACAGGATGAAGTAGTTACAGCATTGCAAGAATTAAATAATGATGCGGCTGTTCATGGGATTTTACCGTTAATGCCGATGCCTAAACACATTGATACAGAGGCTCTTATCGATATGCTAGATCCTAAAAAAGATATCGATGGTCTAACTACGTATAATATTGGTCTTGTAACTGCCGGTAAAGGTGGCTTTGCCCCTTGTACTGCCAAGGCGTGCATGGCGATTTTAAACCACTATGATATTCCTGTAGAGGGTAAACATGTGGTAGTAATCGGTCGTAGCCAAGTGATTGGTAAGCCGGTAGCTCTTATGACACTTGGTGCACATGGTACTGTTACAATGTGCCATTCTAGAACCCCTGATTTGGCAGAACAAGTAAAACGTGGTGATATCGTTATTGCTGCAGCGGGTCGTGCTCATATGATTACAGCGGATATGATTAAACCAGGTGCTGTAGTTATCGATGTAGGCATTAATGAGTTGGATGGTAAAACGGTAGGTGATGTTGATTATGATGCGGTAAAGAATATTGCATCTGCCATTACACCTGTACCAGGTGGCGTTGGTTCTGTAACGACGACGATGATGCTAGAAGCTGTATATGAGGCGTACCATGCATGAGATGTCTATAGCTGAGGGCATTCTTGATGTGGCTCTTGATACATTGCGTCAACACGATGCAACAGTCATCCACTCTGTGCAGCTCGATTTAGGTCTTATGAGTGGGGTTGAGCCAGATTCATTGCTTTTTTGTTGGGAGGCCGTTACGAAAGGAACTCCTGCTGAAGGGTCACGCATTGACATCAACATAATTCCCATAGAAGGAAAGTGCTTAGATTGTGATAAGACTTTTCCTGTAGAAAACTATAAGTTTATCTGTCCTTATTGTGACAGTCATTTCGTACAAACCATCGGAGGCCGCGAATTACAAGTGACCTCCATGGATATCGATTGATAGAAAGGTTAGGACATGCAAGTTCAAGTTAAAACTAATGTATTGGCAAAAAACGATGCCATTGCAGCGTCCTTACAACAGTTGTTTAAGGAAAAAAATATATTTGTATTTAACCTGTTAGGTTCTCCAGGGGCTGGTAAGACATCTCTTTTAGAGGCTACCTTACAAGATTTAAAAAAAGATTATCGTCTAGCTGTTATTGAAGGTGATTTGTTTACAGCTAAGGATGCAGAACGAATTCATGCCTTAGGTGTGCCTGTCATTCAAATTAATACAGTTGGTGGTTGTCATCTCGATGCACAGATGATTCAAGATGCCTTAGGCGATCTAAATCTTGATGATCTTGATATGATCATTATCGAAAATGTAGGTAATTTAGTATGTCCTGCGGAATTTGAAATTGGTGAAAGTATGAAAGTAACGGTTTTGTCTGTTACTGAGGGGGAAGATAAACCTCTTAAATATCCATTAATCTTTAAAGAGTCTAAAGCCATTCTCATTAATAAGATTGATTTGTTGCCCTATGTGCCTTTCAAAAAGGAACAGGCCATACAAGATATTCGTAATTTAAATCCTAATGGAGAGATATTTGAAGTAAGTTGCACGGCCCATAATGGTCTTGAACCTTGGCTGACATGGTTGCGTGCACAATTGGAGACTAATCGATGAACTATTCTATGAAGAGTCGTATTGTAGCGGCCCTCCTTGTAGGCTTATCTGCTACTACTAGCGGATATGCAGAAGAGTCTGCAATTTCTGCAGTTAATCCTTTTGCAGTAGAATCTACTGATGAAACGAACGAGGCAGCCCGAGATGCTGCAGCAATTGGTCAAGGTGAGGCATCTGGTGAAGCTGACAGCTTAGCTTATCTTGGTAATGCGCCCATAAAGGTCGTTAAACCTGATGCAACGTCTAAAAATGAGCGTACCAAAACAGGTTGGCTAGCGGAACAAATGGCAGTCACTGAATTTGGTGACTCTATACAGTTCTGGCAAGCAGCTAGTGAAAATGAAGGCCCATTGCCGAGCATCAGTCAAAATAATCTAGCAGATATTGGTAAGTCTTATACAGCTAACAATTTGCCATCCTTAGGTTCTGAGGATGACTACGCTATTGCTGGCTATCGCCTAGGCGACAAATTTGTAGTGCCTAAAGATGTAGAAAAGACAGAGGTGCGCGAGAACTTTACTACGTATCATATGAAAGATCTTGCCGTAACCGTATATACGGGCCCTTCTATGGATCGATTGGTGAATAATCAATTACGCGGTCAAGGGGCGACGTATTTCTTTGAGCCAAATACTATTACTAATATTCACAGTACGAAAAAAGGCGTTAATACTGTACGTGATATTGGCCCTGGTAGCACGCGTATGGAATTGGTATTTGCCTATGGCAGTCCAAATGCGATGTGGCGTGACCAGAAAAATGAGACATATATTTTCCTCTATGAAGGTCATTCTGAAAATTCATGGCCACAAAAAAAGGATTTTAAGAGTCCTATAGAGAATACAAATAATAATAGTCAACAACAATCTATGCTTGGTCAACAAAAGGAATATATTGCTTTTACTATTAAACAAAGCAATGTAGAGGCTGTTGATATGATTAGTGGTCAAGTATGGCCTAGATTTGGTTTACCAAAAGCACCAGTATATGATTTCGAAGCGGGTAAATTGACTGCTGACGATTTCGTATTGCGTGGCTTACAGCTAAATGATCATTTCATCAACGATTCTAATAATGACTGGAAACATCAGGGCATGCTCTTCGGCTCTGCGTTCATTGGCTATAATGAATACGGCGTAAGTGTAGATAAACAGAATCTCATCAACCGTGTACTATTAAATATTTACACGCCAACACGTCGGGGTATTGCGATGGGCGATACTAAGTATTTATTGCTCTTTGTGTACGGTATGCCAACTCGTATCGTTGAATCTACAACGAATTCGGGAACGTCTACTGTATATGAATATAAAAATCCAGCGGCAAGCAATTCTTATTTACAGTTTGCCCTAGATGAAAAAAACCAATATATCAAATCCGTTATGTTATCTGACCGTCCAGTTAAGTAGGGTAGGTCGCAGCGAGGAGGCAAAGGATATGGTTACTGTTCAAGATGTAAGAGAACGTTGGGAACAAATTCAAGGTGATGATGAACGTATATTGTTTATTGTTGGTGGTCCTGGTTCTGGTAAAAGTTTATTGATTCGTGAACTATCTGAACAAAAAGGTTGGAAGTATTTAGAGGCAAAACAACTCATTGAAGAAGAATTTTTGTTAGTACCTCGTGATGAAAGACCAAAACTTGCAGAAGAGGTAATTCGTCGTGCATTAAGTCGCAGTGATACAGAAGTTGTTCTTATCGATGGTATTAATGTGTTGTTTGCACCAATTTTAAATTTGAATCCTCTTGAACTATTAAAAACTATTAGTAAAACATATCCGATTGTTGTAGGTTGGCGTGGACATCTTGAAGGTGATCAATTGTACCTAGAACACAATAATGATCCAAAACATGCGGTGGTGACAATCACTAAACCTGAGCGTGTTATGGTTATTGATTAATTAGAGTTATATTGATTAAATCGTGAGGGCATTATATATTGCCATGAGATGCGACCACATATAAAAGGTAGGTGGATATCATGGAACAATATGTAATTGCCCTCATTTTAGGTGTAGTAGAAGGTATAACAGAATGTATACCAGTTTCTAGCTCAAATGCGCTGTTTGTGTCTATGATCTTTTACGGGTAATACATTTGCTAATGAGGAGGAAATGAAGTTTAAAAAGTTTGGAAAAAATACTTGCATGGGGTATCGTTTCATGTTATTATGATTAAGCACTAAGGGATACCGCAGTGAACGAAGAAAACTTAGAAAAAAGTTTTAAAAAAGTTCTTGACACTTAGTGTGACAGATGATAAAATACATCTTGTCGTAATGATGCTGGCGTAGCTCAATAGGTAGAGCAGCTGACTTGTAATCAGCAGGTTGTGGGTTCAATTCCTATCGCCAGCTCCATTTTATTTATGGAGGGATTCCCGAGCGGCCAAAGGGAGCAGACTGTAAATCTGCCGTCTTCGACTTCGAAGGTTCGAATCCTTCTCCCTCCACCATCTATAGCGGGGTGGAGCAGTTGGTAGCTCGTCGGGCTCATAACCCGAAGGTCGCAGGTTCAAGTCCTGTCCCCGCAACCACAAATATTCACAGTGAAATGATCGTTCATTGTGCTGGTGTAGCTCAGTCGGCAGAGCGTATCCTTGGTAAGGATAAGGTCACCGGTTCAATCCCGGTCACTAGCTCCATACATGGCGGCATAGCTCAGTTGGCTAGAGCAATCGGTTCATACCCGGTGTGTCCGCGGTTCAAATCCGTGTGCCGCCACCATTAAACCTCACATTGGTGAGGATTTTTTTGTTTCTGCTTATAAAATAAAGTCGATAGATAGAAATACTTCGTATCTGTCGACTTTTTTGTATGTTTGTATATATGGTATAATAATTTTAGGAGAATGTTATATTCCATTGATAAATTAGGGTTAATATATTATATTAATACTAGAATGTAATTTGTTTTTGTGAAGGAGGATACAATCCTAATGGCAAAAGAAAAATTTGAACGTACGAAACCGCATGTTAACATCGGTACAATCGGTCACGTTGACCATGGTAAAACTACTTTGACTGCTGCAATCACAAAAGTATTGGCTGAAAAAGGCCAAGCTGACTTCCAAGATTACAGCATGATCGATAAAGCTCCAGAAGAACGTGAACGTGGTATCACAATCAACACTGCACACGTTGAGTATGAAACTGCTAATCGTCACTATGCACACGTTGACTGCCCAGGCCATGCTGACTATGTTAAAAACATGATCACTGGTGCGGCTCAAATGGACGGCGCTATCTTGGTATGTTCCGCAGCTGACGGCCCTATGCCACAAACTCGCGAACACATCTTGTTGGCTCGCCAAGTTGGTGTTCCTGCAATCGTAGTATTCTTGAACAAAGCTGACATGGTTGACGACGAAGAATTGATCGAATTGGTAGAAATGGAAGTTCGTGAACTTCTTTCTTCCTACGAATTCCCTGGCGACGAAGTACCTATCGTTGTAGGTTCCGCGTTGAAAGCTTTGGAAGGCGATGCTCAATATGTAGCTAAAATCGACGAATTGATGGATGCTGTAGATTCCTACATCCCAACTCCAGTTCGTGATACTGACAAACCTTTCTTGATGCCTGTGGAAGACGTATTCACAATCACTGGTCGTGGTACAGTAGCAACTGGCCGTGTTGAACGTGGTCAAGTAAACGTAGGCGACACAGTAGAAGTTGTAGGCTTGAAAGAAAAAGCTGAACAATACGTAGTAACTGGTCTTGAAATGTTCCGCAAAACTTTGGACTCTGCAGTAGCAGGTGACAACGTAGGTGCATTGCTTCGTGGTGTTGACCGTAAAGACATCGAACGTGGTCAAGTATTGGCTAAACCAGGTTCCATCAACCCACACACTAAATTCAAAGCAGAAGTTTACGTATTGACTAAAGAAGAAGGTGGCCGTCATACTCCATTCTTCTCCAACTACCGTCCACAATTCTACTTCCGTACAACAGACGTAACAGGTGTTGTAAACCTTCCTGAAGGTGTAGAAATGTGTATGCCTGGCGATAACGTAACAATGAACATTGAATTGATTACACCAATCGCTATTGAAGAAGGTCTTCGTTTCGCGATCCGCGAAGGTGGCCACACAGTAGGCGCTGGCGTAGTAACTGAAATCGAAGGTTAATTTAACCTTTTATGCTCATCGTAGTGATGCGTTGAGTACAATAACTGAATCATAGATTCTGCAAAAGGGACCCAATGGGTCCTTTTTTGTGTTTTGTGTGATGATTAAGTCTGCAGAGATAATTAAGATCACAGGATTACTTAGGCGATATATTGATACAAAATGAGAAAAACTTAATATATTGTGACTTCAGATACTATCTTATCTATCAAATAGATGTATTATATATATAAGGAGAGAATAGGCTCTCCTTTTGTGCTTTTATAGAAAAGGAGGTAATGTGATGGGTGAATACAAAAAGTATTGGATAGCCGTGGTAGCAGTTCTTATTATCGGTTTTTCTATTCTTGGCTATCTGGGTACTGATGTGTATCATCAAGCGCCACCGGTACCGACTGCGTATGTATCTCAAGATGGACAGGTCTTGTTCACTAAAGAAGATATCTTACATGGTCAATCGGCTTGGCAATCTACAGGTGGTCAATCTGTAGGAACTGTATTGGGACATGGTGCATATCAAGCTCCGGATTGGACAGCTGATTGGTTGCATAAAGAAGTGTCCGTAATGCTTGATATCAAGTCGCAACAAGCTTTTGGTGTTCTCTATGACCAATTAGGTGCTGTGCAGAAGGCGGCTGTTAAAGAAGCGGTTAAAGCGGAGTACTTCAATAGTGCCGTTCGGGAAGATGGAACTGTAGTGCTTTCTCCAGAACGTATTGCAGCTATGAATATAGCAGGACAATATTTTGTTGAGCTTTATGGTGATAATCCTAAGTTGTCCGAAACGCGCGAGCATTTTGCTATGAAGGATAATACGTTGCCGGAACTAAAAGATCGTATTGATATGGCACGCTTCTTCTTCTGGACTACGTGGATGGCATCTACTCAGCGTCCTGGTACAGATGCTACATACACCAACAACTGGCCTCATGAGCCACTATTAGATCAAAATCCGACACCGGAAAGCGTAGTTTGGTCTGTTGTGAGTGTTATTATTTTACTTTGTGGTATTGGTATTGTTGTATGGATGTGGGCATTTGGTCGTAAAAGAGATGAACATGAATTGACCCCGCCTGCGGAAGATCCGATTTCCAAATTGAATCTCACACCGTCTCAACGGTCTTTGGGGAAATATTTGTTTACAATTTTGGCTTTATTTTTACTACAACTTGGTATGGGTGGTATCATTGCACATTACACTGTAGAGGGTCAAGCTTTCTATGGCATTCCGTTGGCGCAATATTTCCCATACTCCATTGCTCGTACATGGCATATTCAAGCCTCATTGTTCTGGATTGCGATGGCATTCTTGAGTGCCGGTTTATTTTTGGCACCGATTATTAATGGCGGCAAAGATCCTAAGTTCCAAAAATTGGGCGTGGACATTTTGTTCTGGGCACTTGTCGTATTAGTAGTGGGATCCTTTACGGGTACATATTTAGGTATTGCTCATGAGATTCCAGCGTCCTTAAACTTTTACTTGGGTCACCAAGGGTATGAGTTTATCGAGTTGGGGCGCGTATGGCAATGGATCGAATATATCGGTATTCTATTTTGGCTTGTACTTATGGTGCGTAGCATCATTGGTGCTTTCAAAAATAAAGGGGATAAAAACCTCATTGCTGCATTTATTTTCTCCGTTGTGATGGTCGGCATTTTCTATGGACCAGGTCTCTTCTACGGGGAACACAGCCACTTGGCAATCATGGAATACTGGCGCTGGTGGGTTATTCACCTTTGGGTAGAAGGATTCTTTGAAGTGTTCTCTACTACTTTGATGGCTTTTATCTTCGTAACTCTTGGTCTCGTGTCCTATCGTACAGGTACCGTAGCAGCGATTTCGTCCGGTGCCATTTACCTTATCGGTGGTATCCCGGGCACATTCCATCATCTTTATTTCACCGGTGTTACATCGACTATCGTAGCTACAGGGGCATCTTTCTCCGCATTGGAAGTCGTACCTCTTGTACTCTTAGGTTATGAAGCGTTTGAAAATTATACACGCCTACATAGTGCACCGTGGATGCATCGATTAAAATGGCCTGTATATTGCTTTATTGCTGTGGCGTTCTGGAACTTTGTAGGGGCCGGTATCTTCGGCTTCTTAATCAATATGCCGGTTTCTTTATTCTACATTCAAGGTCTAAATACCACGGCTGTTCATGCTCATACGGCATTGTTCGGTGTATATGGGTTCTTGAGTTTAGGCTTTGTATTCCTCATCGCTCGTTATATTCGTCCTGAGGTGGAGTTCAACGATAAATTGATGAAATTCGGCTTCTGGGCGTTGAACTGGGGCCTTGCTTTAATGGTTCTTATCAGCCTATTGCCAATCGGCTTGATTCAAAGTTGGGCAAGTGTTACACAAGGCTTATGGTTCGCTCGTAGCGAAGAGTTTATGCAACAACCATTGTTACAAAATTTACGTTGGCTTCGTATGGTTGGCGATACCATAATGATATTGGGGGCACTGGCCTTCTTCTGGCAAATCGTGAAAGTAACTTTCACAAGGAAACAGTAATAAACGAAGCCGTAGTAGTAAATATCTAGAAGTAATAGTAAATGTCTAGAGATAATATTAACTATAATAAAGAAATATAAGGTAACTATAAGCTGACATGACATGGCGTTCTTTGGGTAGACAAGGGGCGCCATTGTCTGTTATACTATCCATGTCAGGCATCGTTGCCTGGCTTTTTTGAGTTGCTTAAAATCTTGACATCGCTTGCTACGTATGATATATTTCTTTAGTATGTAGTCGAGCGTTTTCGAGTACAAGAGACAGATTTAGTAAATATAAAGCGAGGTGTGTCCGGATGCGTAATGCCATTACTTTAGCTTGCACAGATTGCAAACAACGTAACTATCAAACGAACAAGAACAAAAAGAACAATCCTGATCGTATTGAAATGATGAAATATTGCAAATTCTGCGGTAAACATACATTACACCGTGAAACAAAATAATTCTTATCATTCATTACCTGTTGATTTGAGGATGTGAACAAATGGCAAAGTCTAACTCAGCAGTACAACAACGTGGCGGATTTGGTAAATTCTTCCGCGGTGTAAAGGCTGAACTGAAAAAAGTAGTCTGGCCAACAAGAAAAGAGCTCATCAATTACACAATTGTAGTATTTTTGGTAACTATATTTGTTGCTTTACTCATTTATGTGTTTGATGCGATTTTTGCTCAACTTATTAATATGTTGTTGCGGATTGTTGGATAGGGGGCCATTTCATGGAAGCAGATAAGAAGTGGTATGTAATTCATACCTATTCAGGCTACGAAAATAAAGTTAAAACCACTTTAGAACTTAAGGTTCAATCTATGGGGTTACAAGATGTGATTAGTCGAATTCTAGTGCCTCTTGAAGATGAAATAGATGAAAAAGATGGGGTTAAAAAAGTAGTAAAACGTAAAATATTTCCTGGGTACGTATTGGTTGAAATGGAAGTTAACGACCGCTCTTGGTATGTTGTGCGCAACACGCCAGGTGTAACAGGTTTCGTTGGTTCTGCCACTAAACCAGTTCCACTTTCTGATTCCGAAGTAGAACATATACTTAAGTCTCAGGGCTTGGATAAGAAACCAACCATCAACGTCGACGTAGAAGTTGGTGAAACGGTACGCATTACGTCCGGGGCCTTTGAAGATAAACTAGGTGTTATTACCGAACTTAACCCTGAAAAAGGAACATTGAAACTAAATGTAGAGATGTTCAACCGAGATACCGAGGTAGAGGTAGAGTTCTCTCAAATTGAGAAAACTCTTTAATATATAAATTATGACTCTAAAAAGAGCAATCGATTTTGGTTGCCAGTGGGAGGATGTATATCCGTTACCACCACAGTATAAGCATAGGAGGTTTAATTACCCATGGCTAAGAAATTAGTTAAACAAGTAAAACTACAAATTGAAGCCGCTAAAGCTACTCCAGCACCACCAGTTGGTCCTGCACTAGGTCAAGCAGGTGTTAACATCGTTGCTTTCACAAAAGAATTCAACGAACGTACTGCTAAACAAGCTGGCTTAATTATCCCAGTAGTTATTAACGTATATGAAGATCGTAGCTTCGACTTCATCACTAAGACTCCACCAGCTGCAGTATTGTTGAAAAAAGCTGCAGGTATTCCAAAAGGTTCTGGTGTACCTAACCGTGATAAAGTAGCAAAAGTAGGTCGCGATAAAGTTCGTGAAATTGCTGAATTGAAAATGCCTGACTTGAATGCTAATACCGTAGAACAAGGTATGCGCATGGTAGAAGGTACTGCTCGCAGCATGGGCATTGAAATCGTTGACTAATAAGCGTACGACTTGCGCATAAGGCGCAAATCGGTGGGAGGGAATTCCCGTTTGACCACATAAGGAGGATATTATAATGGCAAAAATAGGTAAGAAATACGCTGAAGCAGTAAAACTTATTGAAGCTGGTAAGTTCTACGAACCAGTAGAAGCAATCGAGTTGGTTAAGAAAACTGCAACTGCAAATTTCGATGAAACAGTTGAAATCGCTTTCAACTTGAATGTCGACCCTAAATACGCTGATCAACAAGTTCGTGGTGCAGTAGTATTGCCTCATGGTACTGGCAAAACTAAACGCGTTCTTGTATTTGCAAAAGGCGACAACATTAAAGCAGCTGAAGAAGCTGGTGCAGATTTCGTAGGTTCTGAAGAGTTAGTAGCTAAAATCCAAGGTGGTTGGAGCGACTTCGACGTAGTAGTTGCTACACCAGACATGATGGGTCAAGTTGGCCGTCTTGGTAAAATCTTGGGTCCTAAAGGCTTGATGCCAAACCCTAAAGTTGGTACAGTAACTCCAGATGTTGCTCGTGCAGTAAACGAAATCAAAGCTGGTAAAATCGAATACCGTACTGATAAAGCAGGTATTGTCTCTTGCTCCATCGGTAAAGCGTCCTTCGATGAAGAAAAATTACTTGACAACTACCGTACAATCGTTGATACTATTATCAAGGCTAAACCTGTAGCAGCTAAAGGTCAATACATTAAATCTGTAACCTTATCCGCTACAATGGGCCCTGGTGTGCCTTTGAACGTGTTCAAATTGAGCAACGTTTCCAAAGAGCAATAATTACATATGTCTCTTAGCTGTAGACGGCTGGTATGTATAATGGATGAAAATCCGCCCGCTGAGGCTGACACTAGAACAATCTAGGACTAGTTCGACCTCATCGCGTGCGATGAGGTCGTTTTTTACGCTAAGATAGTACATAGAGCACCAAAAAATCTACAAGGAGGTAATCTAATGGCTGTCACTGAACAAAAGAAAGCAATCGTTGCTCAAATGAAAGAAACTCTTTCTGAAGCAAAAGGCGCTGTATTGATTGGTTACACTGGTTTGACTGTTGCACAAGCAACTGATCTTCGCCGCAAAATGTTGGCTGAAGGTGTTGAATACAAAGTAATCAAAAATACTTTGACTCGCATTGCTGCAAATGAATTGAATCTTGAAGGTTTCGCTGAGCATTTAGAAGGTCCAACTGCATTGGCTACTTCTAAAGAAGATGCTGTTGCACCTGCTCGTGTAATCGAACAATTCATTAAAAATACTGAGAAAGAAGTTGTAACAGTTAAAGCTGGTATCGTTGAAGGCGAAGTTATGGATGCTGCTGGTATTAAAGCAATTGCAAGTCTTCCAAACCGCGAAGGCATGCTTTCCATGTTGCTTTCCGTATTGCAAGCTCCTGTTCGCAACGTTGCATACGCTGTCAAAGCTGTTGCAGACGCTCAACCTGCAGAAGCTGCAGAATAATAATTTCTGTGCATTATCAATTGGTCGCTTAAGACTGATACAATAAACTATTTTATGGAGGAAAACTAAAATGGCATTGAACATTGAAAACATCGTTGCTGAATTGAAAGAAGCAACTATTCTTGAACTTAATGATCTTGTAAAAGCAATTGAAGAAGAATTTGGCGTAACTGCAGCAGCTCCTGTAGCTGTAGCAGCTGCTGGTGGTGCTGAAGGCGGCGCTGCTAAAGATTCCTTCGACGTAATCTTGAAAGATGCTGGCGCATCCAAAATTAACGTAATCAAAGTTGTTCGTGAAGCAACTGGTCTTGGCTTGAAAGAAGCTAAAGCTATCGTTGACGGCGCTCCTGCACCTGTAAAAGAAGGCGTAGCTACTGAAGCAGCTGAAGCTTTGAAAGCTCAATTGGAAGAAGCTGGCGCAACTGTAGAATTGAAATAATTCTAGCCATAATAAAAGGCGTACCTTTGGGTACGCCTTTTTTGTTTACCATTAAATGGTATAGATTGTCATGAATGTACATAATAGTACGTAAAAATTATAATTACCTAAAGATAACAATATAGTATTAAACTAATATAGCTACATCAAATCGGTGGTTAATGAATTTGATAAATTCTAGCTGCTCCGCTTTTACCAACTTCTGTTGCTATTATATTGGTCGGAGAACTAGTAAATTCTTTGATATATTTATTTGGCACAATAATGATAGCACCTTTTTCTATGGATACTCTTTTTTCAAACTCTTCTACTGTTATGGTTGGCATTAATGTTTTGCCTGCTGTCCATAGAGGGTTATCTGTAGTATGTACAAATACTTGTGTTGGTGTATCTTCGGTATAATACAAAATTGATGTATAGTATGTACCGTATATATAGGTAGGGTGTGTATTTGATTCGATATATGGTTTGAATTGAAGACCGGATTGATCAAATAAAATAGGAGTTACAGTTATAGTGATTGCAGTATATAAAATGGTTAAAGGTGTAGTTAAATAAATTGATAGTGGTAACTTATTGTTGTTATATTGTTTTGCTAATAACGTAAATAACACAATTAATATTAATGCAACGATTAATGGTACTGGATTTAATTCAGGCGTTACTATGCTGGCTACTAGGAATAAGAGAACATATATTGCTAATGGAATGGTAACAATATATTTAAAACTAGTACTCTTATTGTGAAAGCTATTTGTAATAGCCTCAGCTCCCCAGATAATACAAGGGATTATTGCTGGTAAAGTATAGGTTATATACTTAGTCGCTACGAGAGAATAAAATAATACAATCACTATAAACCAGATAGCCCCAAGAAGATAAAAATTTTCTTTCCATTTAATATTTTTGAGTTGGTAAATAACTGATGGTGTCCAAGGTAAAAGTGCAATGGGGACAATGATTAAGTAATAATACCAAACATTGAATTTTGGATGTTCAGAAACTAGTGCTCGCTCCATATTGTGAAGGCCTAAGAATCCTGATATAAATTCTTGACCGTGAATTGAGTACATAGCAATATACCAAGGACTGGCAAGAACTATAAATAGTAAAATTCCTAATGGGTTAAAAAGTAATTTAATATCTTCAGTTAGTGTGTAATTATTATTATCTTTTTGGCTGAACCATCGCATGGCAACGAATAAGCATAGAATTAAGCCCGGTAAAACAATACCAACAGGGCCTTTAGTGACAACGGCTAAAGCTGCTGCTCCGTAGGCTTTTACCATGAAATTTGCATCTTTTTTTGTGAAAGCTAGATAGGAATAGCCAAAGATGGCTAATGAAAAGAAAAAGAGAAAGCCATCAGTTATGACTGCGTGTGAAATGTACCAAAACTGTAAGGCACTAAATAAAATCAGCGCACTCATAATAGCTATATGCTTAGATTCTTTAATGCGATATACAAGATGATACATAAGTGCTACACTGCCACCGGCAATAAGCGTATTCGGTATCCGCGATGTAAAGTCAGATATGCCAAATAGCTTGTACGTTATCATGAGTGCCCAATAGGTGAGAGGCGGTTTATCATACCAGACTTGATCATATATCATAGGTGATATCCATGAGTTATGTTTTATCATTGTAATAGCAGATAATACATAGTTAGATTCTACTGGGTCTGTTATGGGTAGATAGGCGTTATAGAAGCCGTAACTCAGTACGGTCAATAAAAAAAGCGCACCTATGCGCAGCATGTGATTATTAATCATAGTTACTCCTTACTTACATAGTTTATATTATTGTACTATAGGGTGTGTAATAATTAAACCAATCAATGATAAAATGATGATTTTGATAAATATGAAAATATTTGCAAAAAAAGAATTATTTAGTAAATAATATATTGTATAGAATATTGTTTGTACAGAATACATGAAATAACTTTTATGTATACAAAATACATGCTATAATGAGCCCATAAGATAAAACCATTTCATTAAACTATCATTTTATATATGAAATAGTGGAAAGAGGATCTAATATGAGAAAAGAACATGATTTCCTAGGTGAGTTAGAAGTAGCAGATGAGCTATATTATGGTGTACAAACTATTCGTGCCTTAGAAAACTTCCATATTACAGGAAAACATTTGGATCAAGACTTTATTAAAGCTATGGCGATGGTAAAAAAAGCATCTGCTTTGGCTAACATGAAAAAAGATCGTCTCAATATATCTATTGGTAAAGCAATCGTTCAAGCAGCTGATGAAGTTATTGCCGGTAAATTTGCTGATCAGTTCCCAGTTGACCCAATTCAAGGTGGTGCAGGTACTTCTGTAAACATGAATATGAACGAAGTATTGGCTAACCGGGCTTGTGAAATTTTAGGTCATCCAAAAGGGAGCTACGATATCGTAAGCCCCAACAACCACTGTAACATGGCGCAATCCACAAACGATGTGTTCCCTACAGCTGCTAAAGTGTGTGCTATTATTAAATCTAAACCTTTACTTGAAGCCTTGCAACGTCTCGTTGATGAGCTCGAGAAAAAGGCTGAAGAATATAGCGAAATCTTGAAAATGGGCCGTACTCACTTACAGGATGCGGTGCCAATTACATTGGGTCAAGAAATGGGTGCTTATGCATCTGGTATACGTCGTGGCATTAAACGCATCAAATCTGCCGTTGAAGGTGCCCACGTAATCAACATGGGTGCCACTGCAGTTGGTACTGGTCTTAACGCTGAACCTAGCTACATTCATGATGTAGCATATGAACTTAGCGAAGTGGTAGGCGAACCGTTCTACACCGCTGAAAACTTAATTGACGCTACAAATAATACAGACGTATTTGCTGATATTTCTAGCAGCTTGAAAGTAACGGCCCTTGTATTGATTAAGATGGCAAATGACTTCCGTTTGATGGCGTCTGGCCCTCGTTGCGGCATTGGGGAATTGAAATTACCTGCACGCCAACCTGGTTCCTCCATCATGCCTGGTAAAGTTAACCCTGTTATCGCCGAAGTATTGAACCAAGTATGTTATCAGGTTATCGGTAATGATACTACTATTACATTGGCTGTAGAAAATGGTCAACTTGAATTGAACGTAATGGGACCTGTATTGGCTTACAACTTGTTCAATAACCTTTGCTACCTCAAAAACGGTGTAAATACATTCGTAGATAAATTGCTTGTGGATCTTGAAGTAGACCGTGAACAATGCGAATACTGGTTGAATCGTTCCGTAGGTATTGTAACAGCATTGTTACCACACCTTGGTTATGAAACAGCATCTGCCTTGGCTAAAGAGGCTTATGAAAGCGGTCGTGCTATCCGCGATATCATCTTAGAGCAAGGTTTATTGAATGAAGACGAAATCAATCATATTCTTTCTCCTAAAGAAATGACTCGTCCTGGTATTGCTGGAGCGAAATTGTTAAAACAAAAAGGTAACTAATATATTCTTTTTATTGTTAGATGAACAAAGCATGAAAATTAAAAACTGTCAACCCTTTTGGTTGACAGTTTTTTTTATTACTGATAAAATTATATATTGCAAAAGTAGCGTTTTCTGCTTTTGGATGTAAAAACTATAACTTAAATAGTGATGAGGTTTTCTTCCAAGGTTGTGCTTGGTTAATGGGAAGCAAGGTTATTTTAAAAAATGAAATAGGCCTTGCTTTATTTGACGTTGTCCAAGCAGGAAAACTGAGACCTGAAAGATGTCTTTTCCATGCCGTTATAGAAAATGGTAGACCAGTGTGTTTTGATAGGGGTGAAAGCAAATATGTTCAAACCTGAACAGGTAGGCAAACGAACTCGTTATACGTATGCTAAAATTAACGAAGTTATCAAGATGCCGCATTTATTGGACATTCAGCGTAAATCGTATGAGTGGTTCTTGGAGAGTGGTTTACAAAATATTTTCAACGATATTTCTCCGATTAAAGACAATTCAGGTAATCTAGTACTTTCTTTCGAAGGTTTCAGCTTAGGTGAACCTAAGTATGATATTAATGAATGTAAAAATCGTGATGCTACTTACGCAGCACCACTTCGTGTAAATATTCGCTTAGTAAATAATGATCCAGAAAATATGGACATTAAAGAGCAAGAAGTATTCATGGGCGACTTCCCATTGATGACTGACACAGGTACTTTTATCATCAATGGCGCAGAACGTGTTATCGTATCCCAATTGGTACGTTCTCCAGGTGTTTATTACAATAAAGAAATCGATACAATGGGTAACCGCTTGTATGATTCCACAGTTATTCCTAACCGTGGCGCATGGATTGAGCTTGAAACTGATGCAAGTGAAGTTGTGGCTGTTCGTATTGACCGTAACCGTAAATTACCAGCTACTGTATTAGTGCGTGCATTAGGATGGGATACTAATGAAAGCATCCTTGACCTCTTCTGGAATGGTAAAACTGATGAAGATGGTTTGCCAGTATATGATGAACGCATCGTTCGTACATTAGAAAAAGATACAACTCAATCTGCTGATGAAGCA
Source organism: uncultured Veillonella sp. (assembly GCF_963543145.1). GTDB lineage: Bacteria > Bacillota > Negativicutes > Veillonellales > Veillonellaceae > Veillonella. Next base: position 60,300 of record NZ_CAUTZP010000012.1, read on the forward strand.
TTGGTTGAAATCTATAAGAAATTGCGTCCAGGTGAGCCTCCTACTGTAGAGTCTGCTCGTAACTTGTTTGATAATTTGTTCTTCGATGCACGCCGTTATGACTTGGCGCGCGTTGGTCGTTATAAACTGAACAAAAAACTTGGCTGGCGTCAACGTATGTTGCGTCACACATTGGCTCAACCTATCGTAGATCCTGAAACTGGGGAAGTAATCCTTGATGCAGGCGTACAAGTTGGGGAAGAACAACTTGATATCGTAGCAAATAGCCATGTATTCGATGGCGAAGGCTTTGCTGAATTTTACATCGTAAATAACGATGGTGTAGAGTCCAAAGTTATTTGTAATAACTGTAACTTGCCATTCGATCACCGCACAGTAACTCGCGAAGACATGATTGCTAACATCTCTTACTTGCTCAACCTTATGGATGGTGCAGGTCATACAGATGATATCGACCACTTGGGTAACCGTCGTCTTCGTTGCGTAGGTGAATTGTTGCAAAACCAATTCCGTATTGGTTTGACTCGCATGGAACGTGTTGTTCGTGAACGTATGACAATTCAAGAAATCGAATCTATCACGCCGCAAGCGTTGATTAACATTCGTCCCGTAGTGGCAGCAATCAAAGAATTCTTTGGTTCCTCCCAGTTGTCCCAGTTCATGGACCAAACAAACCCATTAGCAGAATTGACTCACAAACGTCGTCTATCTGCCCTTGGTCCTGGCGGTTTATCTCGTGAGCGTGCAGGCTTCGAAGTTCGTGACGTGCATCATTCTCACTATGGCCGTATGTGTCCTATTGAAACTCCAGAGGGTCCAAACATCGGTTTGATCAACTCCTTATCTAACTATGCGAAAGTAAACGAATTCGGTTTCATTGAAGCTCCATATCGTAAAGTAGAAAAAATTTACGGTACAGGTGAGGATGCTGACAAGGTGATTAAAGTACGTGTAACTGATTCTGTAGCTTACATGACTGCAGATGAAGAAGAAGGTATGACAATCGCCCAAGCGAACTCCCCACTTGATGCTGAAGGTTACTTTACTAATGAACATGTTGCATGTCGTCGTGGTCATGACGTATTAGAGGTTACACCTGATAAGGTTGACTACATGGACGTTAGTCCTAAAGAAGTTGTATCCATCGGTACAGCTATGATTCCATTCCTTGAAAATGATGATGCTAACCGTGCCTTGATGGGTGCGAACATGCAACGTCAGGCGGTACCACTCTTGCGCGCGCAAGCTCCACTTGTTGGTACAGGGATGGAATATACAGCAGCTACTGACTCCGGCGTTTGCGTACTCGCTCGTGAAGCTGGTAAAGTTGTACGTTGTTGGGGTAATGAAATCCACGTACTTCGCGATAGCGATGGTCGTGTTGATACATACCGTTTGAACAAATTCCTTCGTTCTAACCAATCCACATGCTTTAACCAAAAACCAATCGTTAATCGTGGTGACCATGTTGTAAAAGGCCAAGTATTGGCTGACGGTCCTGCTACTGATGGTGGTGAATTGGCGTTAGGTTATAACGTTCTTGTAGCGTTCATGCCTTGGGAAGGTTATAACTACGAGGATGCTATCTTGCTTAGTGAAGAACTTTGCAAAGAAGATATCTATACATCCATTCATATTGAAGAATACGAATGTGATGCACGCGACACTAAATTAGGCGCTGAAGAAATTACTCGCGAGTTACCTAATACTGGTGATGACACACTTAAAAACCTTGATGAAGATGGTATCATCTGCATTGGTGCAGAAGTACACCCTGGCGATATCCTCGTAGGTAAAGCGACACCAAAAGGTGAAACTGAGCTTACTCCAGAGGAACGTTTATTGCGTGCTATCTTTGGCGACAAAGAACGTGAAGTTCGCGACACATCCTTGCGCGTACCTCATGGGGAATCTGGTAAAGTTGTAGACGTTAAAGTCTTCACTCGTGAAAACGGCGACGAATTACAACCGGGTGTAAATAAACTTGTTCGCGTATATATCGCTCAAAAACGTAAGATTCATGAAGGCGATAAAATGGCGGGCCGTCATGGTAACAAAGGTGTCGTTTCTCGCGTTATGAGAAAAGAAGATATGCCATTCCTTCCTGATGGTACTCCAGTACAAATCGTATTGAACCCATTGGGCGTACCTTCTCGTATGAACATCGGTCAGGTTCTTGAAACTCACTTGGGTTGGGCTGTTCAAGGTTTAGGTATGAAAATCAAAGCTACAGACCTTCATATCCAAAATGTATTGAAAGAAGCACGTACTGATGCATCTTATTGGGAGCAAATTGAAGCTATTCGCGGCTTATATGCTGAAATTGAAGAATTAGAAGCAAAAGCTAAAGATGATGTGACAGTTCCTCATTTTGATATTGATGAAAAAATCATTGACTTAAAATCTCAAATTCTTGGTCATGTAGAATCTGCAGCACAAAAGAAACTTGAAGCGCTTGGCGGTGAAGCTCGTTATCAAGAACTTAAAGCTATTGAAGCTAAATATAATGCGCTACATGTAGAATTCTTTGACTCTGAAGAAGACGCTCCTGAAATGGATCCAGCTCTTGTAGAAGAATTAGAAGCCATTAATAAAGTTAAAACTACATTGAACCATATTGAGTCTGCTCGTGCTAAACGTGTTGAAATTCGTCATGAACTCGAAGGTCTTGGTTACGACTATGAAACATATGGCATGCCAAAACCAGATGTAGCAGGTATTCATATTGCTACACCTGTATTTGATGGTGCGCACGAAAAAGACGTATTTGAAACATTAGGCATTGCTGGTCGATCCGATGATGGTAAAACAGTATTGTACGATGGTCGTACTGGTGAACCAATGGATAACCGTGTAACTGTTGGTTATGTATACATGCTTAAACTCCATCACTTAGTTGATGATAAAATCCATGCTCGTTCCACAGGTCCGTACTCCCTTGTTACACAACAACCATTGGGCGGTAAAGCTCAGTTCGGTGGTCAACGTTTCGGGGAAATGGAAGTTTGGGCTCTCGAAGCATATGGCGCAGCTTATACGCTTCAAGAGCTATTAACTGTTAAGTCTGACGACGTTGTTGGTCGTGTGAAAGCATACGAAAAAATCGTCAAAGGCGAAAACATCCCTGAACCAGGTGTACCTGAGTCCTTCAAGGTATTGCTCAAAGAACTTCAAAGTATTGGTCTTGATGTAAAAATCTTGAATGAAGATCAAGAAGAAGTTGTTATGAAAGAACTTGATGACGAAGATGAAGTGGTAGAAACTGGTATTGAAGAAGTTATGGAAGGCAGTGCAGTAGAAACTGATGAAGTAACTGTAGTAGAACCAGAAGTAGAGGAAGAAGCACCAGCTGACAACGGCGGTGAAGACGATATCCTTAGCCAATTGGCGTTCCCAATGGGCGACTCCTCTAACGATGAAGACTAAAACTATCTATAAGGAAGGGAGCGATAGTAGTGCTAGACGTAAATGAATTCGATTCCATGCGAATCGGTTTAGCCTCTCCAGAGCAGATCTTAGCTTGGTCTCATGGGGAAGTTAAGAAACCTGAAACTATTAACTACCGTACGTTGAAGCCAGAACGTGATGGTCTATTCTGCGAACGCATTTTTGGACCAACAAAAGACTGGGAATGTCACTGCGGCAAATATAAACGCATTCGCCATAAAGGCGTAGTCTGCGACAAATGTGGTGTAGAGGTTACACGTGCGAAAGTACGTCGTGAACGTATGGGTCATATTGAATTGGCCACTCCTGTATCTCACATTTGGTACTTCAAAGGTATCCCATCCCGTATGGGCCTTATCCTTGACGTATCTCCACGTTCCTTGGAACGCGTATTATACTTTGCTTCCTACATCGTAGTAGATCCAGCTGGTACTCCATTGGCAAAGCGTCAATTGTTGTCCGAGCAAGAATACCGCGAATATGAGGCTCAATTTAACGAAGATGGTTATACTATCGGTGGTAAATCCGTCGTAATCGAAACAGTAGCTCAACGCAATGAACGTTTAGCTATTGTTCGTGAAGCACAACGCAAAGAGCGCTATAATGCTGCTCTTCGCGATGATGCAACAATCCCAGAAGCTGATAAAGAATACGAAGAATTGACTCGTGAAGAGCGTTATGAATTAGGCGCTGCTGAAGAGGTTCTCTTCGCATGTATCGACATGGGTGCTGAGGCTGTAAAAGCTCTCTTAGCAGAACTTGATCTTGAAGCATTGAATGCTGAATTGCGTGAAGAGTTGAACACTGCTAGTGGTCAACGCAAAATTCGTGCGGTTCGTCGCTTAGAAGTAGTAGAAGCATTCCGCCAATCTGGCAATCGCCCAGAATGGATGATTATGGACATCGTTCCAGTGATCCCACCTGAATTGCGCCCAATGGTTCAATTAGATGGTGGTCGTTTCGCTACATCTGACCTCAATGATTTATACCGTCGTGTTATCAACCGTAACAACCGTTTGAAACGTTTGTTAGACTTAGGCGCTCCTGATATTATCGTGCGCAACGAAAAACGTATGCTTCAAGAAGCTGTTGACGCATTGATCGATAATGGTCGTCGCGGTCGTCCTGTAACAGGTCCTGGTAACCGTCCGTTGAAATCCTTGTCCGATATGCTTAAAGGTAAACAAGGTCGTTTCCGTCAAAACTTGCTCGGTAAACGTGTTGACTACTCTGGTCGTTCCGTTATCGTAGTAGGTCCTGAACTTAAAATGCACCAATGTGGTTTGCCTAAAGAAATGGCATTGGAATTGTTCAAGCCTTTCGTTATGAAACGTTTGGTAGAACGCGGCCAAGCATCCAATATCAAGGCTGCTAAACGCCAAGTTGAAAGAATAGGCCCTGGCGTATGGGAATCCTTGGAAGAGGTAATTAAAGAACATCCAGTTCTCTTGAACCGTGCCCCTACATTGCATAGACTCGGTATTCAAGCCTTCGAACCAATTCTTTGGGAAGGACGTGCTATCAAGTTGCACCCATTAGTATGTACAGCCTTCAACGCCGACTTTGACGGTGACCAAATGGCGTGTCACTTACCATTGTCTGTAGAAGCACAAGCAGAAGCTCGTACATTGATGCTTTCTAGCCACAATATCTTGTCTACTAAAGACGGTAAACCAGTAGCGGTACCTTCTCAAGATATGATCTTGGGTACATACTACTTAACAGTTGTACGTGAAGACACTCGTGATAAAGCGAAAACATTTGCTACTTATGACGAAGTAATGCTTGCATATGAATCTCATATCATTGGCTTACAAGATATTCTTTATATCCGTTTACCTGACCACGGTCGTGTAGAAACAACTGCAGGTCGCTTGATCTTCAATAATGCTCTATTCCCAGAATTATGGCAATATGAAAAACGTGAAGATGGCACTTACTCTTTAGGTAAGGTTATGGATAAGAAAACGGTTGGTAAATTGGTTGACCAATGCTTCCAATTGTTTGGCAATGAAAAAACTGCAGAACTCTTGGACCGTATTAAATCCTTGGGTTACTCTTTCGCACGTCGCGCAGGTATGACTGTAGCTATTGCAGATATTAAAGTACCAGAAGTAAAAACTGGTTTATTAGACACTGCGGAACAAGAAGTAGAAAAAGTATCTCGCTTGTATCGCCGTGGTCTTATTACAGAAGAAGAACGTTACCGTAAAACTATTCAATTGTGGACTCAAGCAACAGAAGATGTTACTGATGCCATGATGGATAATATGGCGCGCGATAAAGATGGCTTCAACCCTGTTTACATGATGGCTATCTCTGGTGCCCGTGGTAACAAACAACAGATCCGTCAGCTTGCTGGTATGCGTGGTTTGATGGCTGATCCATCTGGTCGTATCATCGACTTGCCAATCAAAGCAAACTTTAAAGAAGGCTTGACTGTATTGGATTACTTTACATCCTCTCATGGTGCTCGTAAAGGTTTGGCCGATACAGCGCTTCGTACAGCTGACTCCGGTTACTTGACTCGTCGTCTTGTTGACGTATCTCAAGACGTTATCGTTCGTGAGGACGATTGTGATGTTGTAGGTATCGATCTCGTTCGTGAACGCGCTCGTTTGGCTACATCTCCGCGTCAAGCTTTGGAATTGTTGAAAGACAAACTCATTGGTCGTGTTCTAGATAAAGATGTAGTGAACGTAGAAACAGGCGAGCTTGTTGTTCCTGCTGAAACTATCTTAGACGAACAATGCTTGGCAGATATCGCAGAATCCGGTGTAACATCTATTGCATTGCGTGGTGCGCACCTAGGCTCTGATAGTGATATCAACCATACTAATTTGGTTCAAAAAATTATTCTTGGTGAAAGCGATGATAGCATCCGTGCAACATTAAAAGAAACTATGGTTCAAAATATGTTGAACAAGGATACTGTACATGCTATCGTTGACAGCGAAGGCGTAGAAATTTTCCCTGCTGATACACGCCTCACTGAAGAAGGTATCGAAGCGATTCTTAACTCTGATGTAAAAGAAGTACAAGTACGCAATAATGAAATCCATGGTATTGAAGTGGAAGCAATCGTTGAAGGTACTGGTGTTATTGAGCCGTTGAAAGATCGTATCGTAGGCCGTATTGCAGCTGAAGAATTAGTTAATAAGGAAACTGGCGAAGTTATCGTTCCTCTTAACGGTGAAATCACAGAACCATTGGCTGATGAAGTTGTAAAACACTATGAAACTGTTAAAATCCGTTCTGTATTGACTTGCCGCAGCCCATATGGTGTATGTCGCAAATGTTATGGTCGCGATTTAGGTACTGGTAACCAAGTTCAAGTTGGTGAAGCGGTAGGTATTATTGCGGCGCAATCCATCGGTGAACCTGGTACACAGTTAACAATGCGTACATTCCATACTGGTGGTGTCGCAGGTGACGATATTACACAAGGTTTGCCACGTGTCGAAGAGTTGTTCGAAGCACGTAAACCAAAACGTAATGCCATCATTGCAGAAAACGAAGGTACAGTTCGCGTTGTACCTAACGAAGGTAAGAAAGGTACAAATACAATCTTCATTACTGGTGAAGACGGTATTGAACTTGATTACCTCATCCCTTATGGTTCTCGCATTATCGTTAAAGACGGTGATGTTGTATCCTTGGGCGCTCGTTTGACTGAAGGTTCTATCAACCCTCACGATATTATGCGCGTAATGGGTACAGAAGCAACTCAACGTTACCTTGTATACGAAGTACAAAAAGTATATAAATCTCAAGGTGTAGAAATTAACGATAAACATATCGAAGTTATCGTACGTCAAATGCTTCATAAAGTTAAAATTGAAACAGCTGGCGATGCAGATATGCTTCCAGGGGATATGGTCGACGTTAATACCTTTGATGAAGAAAACCGTCGTCTTACTCTTAATGGTCGTGAAACTGCTACAGGTAAACGCACATTATTGGGTATTACGAAAGCCGCTTTGGCAACGGATTCCTTCTTGTCCGCTGCGTCTTTCCAAGAAACAACACGTGTTCTTACCGACGCTGCTATCAAAGGCAAAATTGATCCATTATTGGGCTTAAAAGAAAATGTAATTATCGGTAAATTGATTCCTGCAGGTACTGGAATGAGCCGTTACCGCAAAATTGAGGTTGTGAAAAACACACCTGAAATCATCGATATTACTGAAGAAACAACTGTAGAAGAATAATCTATAGGGATATAAAATAGAGCGTGCCTTAGGGTGCGCTCTTTTTATATATAATTGCTATTTACTTATAATGGTTGTACTTAAAAAAGATACATAAAATTTTTGTTACTTATACTTGTTCTATATCAATTACGCATACATAAAATGTGATTAACACACATAATATTAATATTGTGCATAAAAATAAGTTAAAAACATAAAATACTGTATAAAAATTAGAAATAGATTTATATGATTAAGTGTTATGAAACGCACGGAAACGTGTACATATAAAATGCAGTTGTATAGCGGTGTTGTCCCATGAAAAACGTTTGACAATGACCAGTGTAATTGATATACTTACAGAGTGCTCAGGGGCAAGTATGCCTAAGTAGCATAATTTCGTAAGGAGAATTTACTATGGACATTGCCCATCTGAAGTCGATGAACAAAACAATCGGTGCTAAGCAAACGTTGAAAAACATTGCAAAAGGAACTGTGAAGTATGTGTTTGTAGGGCGCGATAGTGATGAATGTGTAGTTGAACCCATACGAAACGCTTGTGAAGCACAGGGGATACCTGTGAATGATAAGCACACCATGGATGACCTCGGTCGTGCGTGTCGCATTAAAGTGCGGGCCACAGCGGTAGGCATCCTACGCTAATCTTGGTAATATCCGATGTAACACTTTGTTATGACGGATCAATTATAAATCTCAAATTT
>NZ_CAUTZP010000013.1:0-58034 GCF_963543145.1 uncultured Veillonella sp.
TAAATATCTAGTGTTATAAGGGTTTTTACACACACTTTTTGTCCTATAAGCCTATTTTTGTTGTGGAGTAATACAGTAGTGCACGAAAAAAGACCTTGGATTCAACGATCCAAGGTCTTTTATAGGGAGTATAGTGTGTGTAACGTTCGGTCTGTGGTGTGTGAACACAGACCATTTTCTATTGTGTGAGATAGGGGTTATGGAGCCCGTGGTGAGTCCTACGGGCTCTTTAAGTTTGTGTGTTAGTTTGTGTTAGAGAGTGTATCCAGTGGATACTGTGTGTATAGTATGTGTGTTATATGTGTAGTGTGTCATCTTAGTGGGTTAGGATAGGGGTTCACTAGATGAAAGGAGCTTCTTAGTATTTTGTAGTTTTTACTCTAGAGCTCAAAACTTTACCGGATGTAGCGTCAACTTTTACTTCAGCTTTTTTGTCGCCACCAGTTGTCATATCGAATTCGTATACAACTTTACCGTTTTCACGTTCAACAGACCATTCCATAGTTTGGAAGTCAGAACCAACTTTTTCGATAGCTTTTGTTTCAGCTACTTCAGGAATGATGATGTTTTGGACGTTAATAGTTTTGTTAGCTTTAGCATAGCCTTTTACTTCTTTGTTAACGATTTGACCAGTTGCTTCGTCTACTCTAATTTCTACTTCACGGTTGTTGTAGTAACCTTCTACTTCATAGTAAGGGTTGTGTTTAGCATCGTAGGAAATAGATTTTACAGTAGCACCAGGGAATTGTTGTTGGAATACTGTAACAGCGCCCATGTAATCAACAGAATAGTTAGCTTGAGCGGATGGAGTTACACTACCAACACCGTTCCAGTTGCTATGATTGTTGTAAGCATGGTTGCTAGCTGCGCCAACTACACCTGCTAATAATACTGTACTAACGCCAAGTGCGCATAAAACTTTGGATACTTTCTTAACATTTTTCATGATGAATGCCTCCTAATATACGGTACTTTTAAATACCATTTTGTGAAAGTAGATTTTGCTCAATCTACTTATGCATAATTTAATATTGTTATATGAACACAAGATGAAATCAATACTCTTTTTGCATGAAGATGAGTATATCTTTTTGTTATTATGAACGAGTGACAATAACTATAAGATATAGTCGAAAAGATAAAAAGTCTTAAAAATATAGTATTTATAGTTATATATAGTATTAGACTACATAGTTAACTAACAGTCAATCGCTGTAGTTGACAATTAAAAATACAAGTGTTTTAATTTAGGTAAGTAGTAGTTTGTTATTGTCTTATTAATGGAGGTATACCATGAGTTCTACCGTATCGAAACAAACTCGCATTACCACTCGTCAGCTAACAATGACTGCACTATTTGTGGCTTTGATTGCCGTAGGTGCTTTCATACGGGTGCCATTACCTAACTGTCCGTTTACATTGCAGATCTTATTTACCACATTGGCGGGCATTGTATTAGGTAGTCGTTTAGGCGCTGCTAGCGTAGGCATTTATATTGTACTGGGCCTTATCGGCGTACCTATCTTCACCTCTGGAGGCGGTCCTGGTTATATTTTACAACCTACTTTTGGCTATTTGATTGGTTTTATGGTTGGGGCTTACGTTGTGGGGCGAATTGCTGAATCGATGGATACCCTATCCTTTAAACGATTATTAGCGGGTTCTATATTAAATCTATTAATTGTATATGGCATTGGTATGGTTTACCTATATTTCATTATGAACTTGTATTTAGGTAAACCAATTGGCGTTGAAGCTGTTATTATTACTTGTTTCTTAATTCCAGTAGGTCCAGATATTTTCCTATGTGCTGTAGCAGCATCTTTGGGTAAACGAATCATCAAAGAACTACACCATTAATACAATTCGTTTATGTTGATATCTTAATTGTACAGACATTCTAATTGAATAGATATGATTATTAGCATACAGCTTGTAGCTCTATATTTACTTAAACATATAGAATTCAAGATATATGTATGACTACGTATAGAATGTAAGATATATATAACTTAATCAGTCTTAATAAAAACGAGGCATAATGCCTCGTTTTTATTTGTTTAATTTGTTTTATGGATATACATAACCTAAAATAGGATCTGCTGATTTGATTTTTGTGATTTCAACATACGGTTGTTGACGACCGTGGAAGTCTCGTGTAGAAACCTTACCTTCGATAGATACCCATTGCTCATTTTGCAAGCTATCTCCGTCTGTTTTGTAAGCTGTCATACCGATAGGGGCAACGTCAGCGATACAACAAGCCATAGCCATACGAGAAATAGTGAATTCGTTAGGCTTTAATGTATTATCCTCACGATTTACATAGCCTGTCATATATACAGTGTAATCTTTATATTGCTCTGCATTGGAACCAACTTTTACAATGGTTTGATAGAAGTTATCGGAGTTTAAAACAATTTCTTTTTTATCGTTGGAAATACCCGGTTCTTTGCTTTCACTATTAACTGTGATAACCTCGCCGATAGCATCATTTGTAAAGTCAAAGTTATTGGTATCGTCATTTACGCGAACCGCACCGTGAACACCTGTAGATGGAACGAGTACTGGTGGAACGATAAGTAATACGATGGGAATAATAATTGGTACGATAGATTTCCAGTTATGTTTATAGTATCTTGATGGAGCCCAAATAATCGTCGCTAGACCACCTAAAATGAGGGCCACACTACTAATGCCTAATAAAAGCTCGTAACGAGGTGCAATGTAGTTTAAATAACGACCTGTCACAATGAGATACACACAACAAATACCCAATGTGAGATACAGTAAGCCTTTCACAATGGAAAAGCGATCTTTTAGTCCTAATGTCATGAAATCATCTCCTTTTGTAATCATTAGCTTAAAAGAAATTGATATATTAGAGCCGCTAGATAGGACATAACGGCAATGGTTATACTTAGTCGCACAATAAATGCGGTAGGCATATATTGTTTTAATAGATACACATTTTTGATATCTAACATGGGTCCTAAGATCAGGAAGCCCATAACTGAGCTCATAGGGAATAGGGTGCTTAAAGATTTACCGATGATAGCATCCGATGTAGAACAAATAGAGAAGAAGAAGGCTAATGCTAACAAGAGCGGAATAGCAGCAAAGTCTGGTAATGTAAAGCCCGCCTTGAGTAGCCATGGCTTACCATATACTTGGACTACAGATAATACGCCAGCTGCCATGGAAAAATAGAATAGGAGTTGGGAAAACTCTTTTTCCATATGGATTAACAATCGTTTCTTATCAATATGCTTAGATTTAGCTGCTTCTAAGACGATTTCTTCGTAGCTAAGGTTCTGAGGCGTTTTTACTTTCAACGTAGGTGTAGATAGAGGCCAGAATCGGAAGGATAGAGCAACTAATAAGGCCACACCTAGGCCTAAAATGATACGCCATAGGGATAGCATAGGATTATCGGGAAATGCATACCACGTAGAGAGTATGGTAACGGGATTGATGATGGGACTAGCAAGCATAAACAGGAGCGCTACCGATAGAGGGATACCCCTATCTACGAGTGCCTTAAATAGGGGAATGATGGCACAGTCACAGATGGGTAATGCAAAACCACTAATCATAGCGGCACCGTAGCTTTTCCAAGAATGATCACCTAAGAGTTTCAATAACACCTTTTGAGGTATAAAGTAGCGAATAATCGTTGAGCCTACGGTTCCTAGTAGGAGGAACGGAATTGCTTCGATGATGAGGCCCGTAATAATGGCAAAGCATTGGTGTATGGAGTAAGGAATATCGTGTCGAAAGGCAGTAACTAATAGTATATAAGTGGTAATGCCTATAACTAATAGATTAGGGATTAGGCCCCATGTTGAATTTCGACATAATTGCTCTACCTTTTCAGGGCTAGGCTTTGTAACAATCTTTGCTTCACCGTTGTAGGTGCGTAATAAAGAGTGATGTGTAGGCGTTTCTGTGATAATACAGTCGGCACTATACAATTGACTAGTTACGTCATTACCTAGACCCGGTAATATGGTTGATACGAATTGATCTGTACAAATATATAATACCTTTTCTATTTGTAATAGATGACTCAATTTCTCGCTATATAATAAGGCTTCTAATTGATGAAAGCCGAGCATGCCGTTCCACTCAATCCAAATTTCTTTGGGGTTAACACGCTCTATATAGTTTGCCATTTCACTAGCTATAGTGTTGTAAGTAGATGGATTCGTAGGGCTGATAGCACTCAATGTATCTGCATCGAGCTGTAACGGCTTTTTTATAAGCTCCACACTGCCTTCTTCGGCACTGATAAGTGCTGTACCGCCTAGTTTTTTGCGGTGTTGTAGCTGTTCGTTAATAAATGTGCTTTTACCAGAGCCAATGAAGCCTGTAACGATATAAACTGGTATCATGATTGACACACTTCGTTATGCACCATTGGTACATTAAAATCTGTGCCGATAACGACTAAGCTATAATCGGTAGACTCTGTCGGTGTAAGGGAGCAGTAATGTGTGCCATACTGAAGTTCATGAGGTCCTTCTGTAGTCGGTACAATACCTTTTGCACGAAGTACTGTATCTGGCATGCCTTCCAATATAGTTTTCCATTGTACGAGGCTGAGGGTGCGCAAGTCCTTGAAGGTATGACTCATAAATAGATGCTCATCATGCAAGCAGTTATCGTCGTGACAATGATAAAGTCGTTTGATGTAGTCCCGTAATGATAGGGTGTTCCATGCTTCTTCGTGAATTGGCGTATTAGGAGCAAGGTCACGAATCATACGTTTTGTAATACTGGTTTGTTGAATATCCTCTGTATGGCTCAAGAATATGGCATCGCTATGGGTAATTTGATCTTTAAAGAAGAGCCCAAAGTTTTTGATAAACATGGGCGCTTGCATAGCATCAACGGTCGTAACTGAAGCGTGAACGTAGGCGGATTTTGCAATGTCTTCATCGTTACATGTATGGATGATTTCGCTTAACTTACTAACACCAGATGGTTCGATGTAAATAATGTCGATATCATGATTTCGGAGAATATCAAGCAATGCTTGCTGAAAATTACCTTGTAAGCTACAACAAATGCAGCCAGATGTAACTTCGCGAACGGTAGCACCTGATTTGGAGAGGTTAGCCGCATCGAGGCTGGTTTCGCCAAAATCATTTTCTATGATGAGAATTTTATCTGTAGCTTTATGTTCTTTTAGTATATGTTGTAGGAATGTTGTTTTTCCAGATCCAAGAAATCCGGATATGATAACTATTGGAATCATATACACCTCCTGAGTAATGTAAACACAGTATACACCCATAGGATAACACAGAAAATACTCCCTAGGGTATATAGGAAATCACGGATATATTAGGAATTAACTGATTCTTTTAAAATATATGGGATATATACTTTATATGAGTATACTGGCAAGTGTAGTTGATATTCATAATTATTTGTAAATAAAAGGTGTAGACCGTATGTAGTTTATATGAAAACATACTCTTATTTGGATAAATATTTATTTACAAATTTTGATAAATTTATAAAAAATCCCTCCTAATAGATGGTTCTGTGAGGGGAGCTCAACAGAATACCTTATAGGAGGGATGGAGAGAGACTATATTATTGTAGTTTAGCTAACAATGCTTTGAGGTATACATACACATTCTCTACAGATGGTAAGTGGACGCGTTCTGTTGGTGTATGTGGGCTTACGATGGTAGGACCAAAGCTGATCATTTGTGTGTTTGGTAATACGCCTTTCAATAAACCACATTCAAGACCAGCGTGAATAGCATTTACGTTGGCTGGTGTCTCAAACATTTCGTTATGTAAGGCGATTGCTTGCTCTTCTAATTTAGAGCCTTTATCGTATTCCCATGCAGGGTAACCGCCAGTGCGCTCTGCAGACACGCCAAGAGTTTTTGCAAGAAGCATCATTTTCTTAGCCAAGAATTCAAGGCTATTGCTGTTGGAACTACGGATGGAGATAAGCACCTCTAGAGTGTGTGCATTTTCACGAACGATGGCGATATTGTTGGATGTTTCTACAAGATTTGGAATGGATTTACTTACAGAATGAACCCCATCTTGTGCAAGATAGATATACGTGATGAGTGCTTCTGTTGTGTCATCTGCGTATACTACTTCTGGAGTCGCTACATCTTCTATTACGAATTTGAGACCTGGGTCTGCCACTTCATATTCATGTTGGTATTGTTTTTCTTGGTATGCAAACAATGTTTTAATGGCTGCTACATCTTCGGAGCGTACAGATAATACAGCTACAGATTTGGATGGAATAGCATTATGCTTAACGCCACCTTCGAAGGATGCCAAGCATACCGGATATTGTTGTTGAATATCATAGAGTATGCGAGTTAATACTTGGTTGGAGTTGGCTCGTTGCTCATTGATTTCGATACCAGAATGACCGCCTTTAAGGCCAGTTACTGTAACGGACAAGCCCGCATCATAGCCTGGTTGGTTGTTCTCGCGTAACAATGGAATGTTTACATGTACGTGGCAACCGCCAGCGCAGCTAACAGTAAAGTCGTGTTCAACCTCTGTATCAAGGTTGAGGAGATAATCGCCAGTTACTTGACCTTCTTTAATAGCAAAAGCACCGTCCATGCCTGTTTCTTCGTTAGTAGTGAACAGTAATTGCATAGGGCCATGTTGTTGGCTTTCATCTTCGAGAATAGCGAGCATCATAGCAGCACCCATGCCGTTGTCAGCACCTAAAGTAGTGTGGTCTGCATGCATCCATTCGCCTTCGATGATATTCGCAATTGGATCTTTAGTGAAGTCATGGTTAGAATCATGGCCTTTTACACATACCATGTCGATATGACCTTGCAGAATGATACTTGGACGATTTTCATAGCCTGGAGAGGCAGCCTTTTTAATAACCACATTAAAGATTTCATCTTGGTGAACTTCAAGACCTAAGTTTTTAGCAAAGTTTACGATGTAATCGCTAATGCCTTTTTCGTTGCCAGATTCACGAGGGATTTGGCTCATTTCTTTAAAAATTTCTAATACCCGTTTTGCTTGAACGATTGTTTCCATAATGGTACCTTTCATTCTCTTGTAAATCATATATGTATTATCTGGTAAAAGCCATTATAACTAGCGGTATACAACAAGGGCTTAGGCAAATGATTAGTTCGCTTAGATTGCTTGTTTTAGCCTCTTATAGTAGCGACTTTCACAGACATACATAGGAAATATATAAATAATTAGTGTATATATATAGTTATATCACAAGAATGATTATTAGCATAGCTAATGCAGATACTAGCTATATAGGAATTATATTGTATAATGAGGGTATACGATTAACGATTTTACAAATCCATTAGATTTTAGAAGGTTGGTGAACCGATGCAACACGAAAGTCGCAATATCAGTATGCTTATGGATTTTTATGAGATGACCATGGCACACGGCTACTTTACAAAACATGAAAATACGGATCGCGTCGCATTTGACGTTTTCTTTAGACGCAATCCAGACAAGGGTGGCTTCGCCATTTTTGGTGGTCTCGAGCAAATCGTTGAGTACATTTTGAATTTACATTTTGATGAAAGTGACATTGCTTATTTGCGCGACCAAGGCATTTTTAGCGATGAATTTTTAGACTATTTGAAAGATTTCTCCTTCACAGGCGATGTGTACGCATTCCCTGAAGGCTCTATTATTTATCCTAATGAACCGGTTATTACTATCGTCGCACCTCTTATAGATGCACAAATCGTAGAAACTGCAGTGCTTACTATGATGAACCATCAATCCTTAATTGCTACAAAAGCCAATCGTATTGTTCGTGCCGCAGATGGACGAGTGGTAGCCGATTTTGGAGCTCGTCGAGCTCATAATGTGGATGCTGCCGTATATGGTGCGCGCGCTGCCTATATTGGTGGTGTAGCATCCACTGCAACAGTATTAGCAGGGCAACAGTTTGGTATTCCGGTGAGCGGTACTATGGCCCACAGTTGGGTTATGTATCACGGATCTGAATACGATGCTTTCAAGGCATATGCTGAGGTGTATCCAGATAATGCTGTATTCCTTGTAGATACGTATGATGTATTAAAATCTGGTGTACCGAATGCAATTCAGGTTGCCAAAGATGTGTTAGTGCCTATGGGTAAACGGTTGAAAGGCATTCGCCTTGACTCTGGCGACCTTGCATATTTGGCAAAGAAAGCGCGTCGCATGCTAGACGATGCAGGGTTGGAGGATTGTAAAATCATGGCTTCTAATAGCCTTGATGAATATACGATAAAATCTCTCCTCCTTCAAGGTGGCCCTATCGATATCTTTGGGGTAGGTGAAAGACTCATCACCTCTAAGAGTGATCCTGTATTTGGTGCTGTATACAAGATTGCAAGCGTTGAAAAAGATGGTAAGTGGGAACCTCGTATCAAGATTTCTGAGGCCGTAGAAAAGATTACAAATCCAGGCTTGAAAAAGGTGTATCGCGTTTATAATGAAAAAGGGCGTGCCATTGCCGATCTATTAACATTATTACGGGAAGTACCTGACACAGCGGAGCCATATCGTTATATTAACCCTGAGCAACCTTGGCGTGAATTATATTTTGAAAACTGTACTTTCAAAGAAATGAAAGAGCTCATTATCAAGGATGGTAAATTGATAAAAGCGTTACCAACCCTTGAGGAAATTCGTCAATATGTTAAAGACCAATTGACTAATGAAATCTGGCCTGAAGAACAACGTTTTGAAAATCCTCATCGTCATTATCTTGATATGAGTCCAAGTTATTATCAATTGAAACTTGATTTATTGAACCGTATTTATCGGAAAAAATAGGAGGGCTTATGTTAGAAAATCCACAAGCTACAAAGGATGCTCTCGTTCAATGGATTCGAGATTACTTTAATCAAAATGGACCCACTTGTAGTGCTGTTGTTGGTATCTCAGGTGGTAAGGATTCAACTATTGTTGCCGCTCTTTGTAAGGAAGCCTTAGGGGCAGATCGAGTTGTAGGTGTTCTCATGCCCAACGGCGTTCAATCCGATATCGACGATGCCAAGGCGGTAGTAGAGCATTTAGGTATTCCTCATATGACGGTTAATATTGGTGGAGCTTACGAAGCTTTAACACAAGCTATTGTGCAAGGTGAAAGCTATGACGTTGTAACGGGTAGAAAGGATTTGTCTCGAGATGCGGCTATTAATACGCCGCCTCGCCTTCGGATGGCAACCCTTTATGCAGTAGGGCAAAATTTGCCAAATGGTGCTCGTGTAGCAAATACTTGTAATGGTTCTGAAGATTATGTGGGATACTCCACCAAATTTGGTGATAGTGCAGGGGACTTTAGTCCTCTTGCACAACTCGTTGTAGAAGAGGTCCGTCAAATTGGCAGACTTCTTGATATTCCGTCCTACTTAGTCGATAAAGTGCCTAGTGATGGTCTCAGTGGTCAATCGGATGAGGATAAATTAGGATTTACCTATGCTGTGTTGGACCGCTATATCAGAACTGGCGAAATTGAAGATTTAGCTACGAAGGAACGAATTGATTATCTGAACCGTATCAATAAGCATAAGCTGGAGTTGATGCCATCTTTTGATCCGAAACGTTAAGCGACAGTTACGCGACAGGAGAGTTAAAATAAATTATTTACTTATAGAGTGATCGTGGAGGTAATATGGAGACAAAAATCGCTTTGATTGGTACTGGTGGAACGATTGCAGGCCAAGGTGCTTCTGATACAGATTTGACAGGTTATACAGCTGGTGTACTAGGGCTCGATGAAATCTTAGCCTCTGTACCAGGTACAGAGCCATATGGTCCTTATACATATACCCAGTTTAGTAATATTGAAAGCTCCGATATTACCGTAAAACACTGGTTAGAATTATCTCAATTAGTACAAAAATTAGTAAATCAAGAGGATATTAGTGGTGTTGTTATTACTCACGGCACAGATAGTATGGAGGAAACAGCATATTTCCTTAATCTTACTGTACATACTGATAAGCCAATTGTCGTTACTGGCTCAATGAGACCTGCTGGTGCAATTAGTGCGGATGGGCCCATTAATTTATTGCAAGCCATCCAAGTGGCAAGAACTCCTACATCTGTAGGAAAAGGTGTTCTTGTAGTACTCAACGGTTATATTGATGGTGCTCGTGATGTATCCAAATGTAATACGACGAATGTAGCGACCTTTGATAGTCCATTAGTGGGGCATCTTGGCATCGTACAAGATGGCGTAGCTCATTACTATAAAGCCTCTACTCGTTGCCATACTAAAGATTCTGAATTCGATGTGAGCGACCTAAAAGAATTGCCACGCGTAGTAATCTTAACTTGCTATGGTGGTATGGATGATATGGTACCCATGAGTGTAGTAGCTACCAATCCAGATGGCTTGATCCTAACGGGTCTCGGCCATGGTACAATTCCACAAAATGTACGCCAAATTACTCAGAATACGAAGTTCCCGACGGTACGGGCCTCTCGTACGGGCAGTGGTATGGTATCTGCAGTGCCACAAGATGCATTAGCAGGTTATCTTGTGAGTGATACATTGAGTCCTCAAAAGGCTCGTATCCTACTAATGTTAGGCCTTACAAAAACTAAAAATCTTAAAAAGTTACAACATTTCTTCTATAAATATTAATTATTTTGTTTCCTGATTATATAGCTCTTATTGACTAAGAATAATCTTAGTATTTCCTTTGAAAGAAAATAAAAAGATTTGAGAAATAATCTCAAATCTTAATTTGATATTCATTTTCAAGTATTATACTGTGTGTAACAGTTTTATATGCAATGAACCGCACATCCCGATCGCCTAGGATGTGCGGTTTTCATTTGATTCTTATCTTTTTTCTTATAAGCAGTAAATTAAACGATATATTAAGCGAGCGATGCATACAATAATATATCGTTTGTAGAGCGAGGGATATATTTATTCAGCTCCGATAGCATTTTCTAATGCTCTTTGTACGCCTACATAGACTGTTTTGGCTAAAGTATCTCCAAAGAGGGAGAAAGATCCTGCATCGGTTAAGATGTCACCATTTGTATCGATGGTGAGAATGACGCCATCTGTAGATGTACCTGTAGCAGAGGTTTGACGTTCTTTTGTGAGTGCGTCAGGAATATCTTCGTTGATAAATGGATAGAGTTTTACACTTTCAGCGCCCCAATCTTGGAGGGCTGCAGTTTTAGCCTCTGTAATAGTCATGATTGCTTTCACCATGGCGCTGTCAGTTAAGGCTTTATTCGTAAAGACGAGGATGTTGATTGTGCCAGGCGTTATAAACTCCCCGTCCCGCTCTTCATAGCAATAGCCTGTGCCTGCACGATGGGCTGTTTTTTCGTACCCTGCTGTAACGATAGTCTCTACGATCGTATCTTTCTCCTCGACTTTGGCGTAGGCGTGGAGTGTCATGGTAGCAGATGTTAGAAGTGCTGTACTAAAATGGACGGGCGTATCGATTTGTTCGAACTCTTGGGCTAAATAGTTGGCTACCGAGCCACCTGGTAAATCGCGTTCTGTTTCGATTTGGTATGTTAATTGTTGGTTGCGCACGGCCAGTGTATGGTGATAGCCACCATTGAGTTGTCCACTAGATAAGGAATAATGGATGTCATCAAAGTGCACTGTAACGGAGTTTAATTCTTTTGTTACATACCCTCTAGTAGCAAGCTCTTGAGGTGCTTCATATGGATTGTTGATCATGTAAGTCTCCCTAGATTTAGATTGTTATGTATGTAATATAACGTTATAATAACTTTACCGTATCGTTGTAAAATATATTTATTAAATTATAGCATATATGTTTATGATGACTATATTTATAGATGTGCTCAAGCATATATAGTTTTATTATTGGAGGTTTTACATGGACAATATTTTTTATTCTGCTTCAGAAATATTGTTTAAAGATGCTAATGTATTAATTAATATTCGAGATTGGTTCTTTTCACAAGCGGGCAATATATTATTAGCTCTTATTACATTTTGGGTAGGTCGTTATGCTATTAAATGGGTGAAAAACTTTGCTGTACGTATTATGACTAAGGCCTCTTACGACTCAGCAGCCATGAGCTTTATCACTCAGATTATTAATTATGCCTTACTTGTAGGGTTAATATTGATTTGCCTAAATGTACTTGGTGTTCCTACCACATCCTTTATAGCTGCCTTTGGTGCCTTTGGTTTAGGTATTGGTTTAGCCTTACAGAACAACTTATCTAACTTAGCATCAGGCTTATTAATTCTTATATTTAAGCCATTTAGAGCAGGTCACATTATTCAAGTTAGAGATACTATAGGTAGTGTTAAGTCAATTCAATTTATGTACACTATTATCACTACTAGAGATCAAAGAAATGTGTATATACCAAATTCTATCCTTACATCTGAAGCCGTAACGAATATTGCGTATACAACGGAGCGACTTATCCCCTTTGTTTTTGATATCGGGTATAATAACGACCATCATGAGGCAATTAAAATTTTAAAGAAGATTTTTGCTAATGATAAACGCGTTCTTAATCCCAAAACTATGGAAATTGGTATTTCTGAATTTGGAGATAACTCTGTACGCATTGCCGCCTATGCACGCGTTAAGTCGAGGGATTTCGTAGATGTGAAATATAGCATTATGTCTGATGTAAAGGATGCGTTTGATAAATATGGTATTGATATTCCATATCCTCAACGTGTGGTGCATATTCAAAATGTAGATAACTCTACTGGTGAAATCAAAGGCATTAAGAAAAAAGCAACAGAAACGAATGTTACTATTGATGATAGTCCAAAAAGTTAAGTGTAATTTAGAAGTTAAATGTAATGTAGAAAGTGAGATATATGGTATCTTTAACAACTAATTTGTTTATGATGTGGAAACGAATTATTTTCCTGATAACCTTTATAGGGGCTGTATTACTAGGCTCTAGTATTTCCTATGCCGCATATATTGCACCGCCATCTACAGTTGGTGAAGCGGTAGTCCTCATCGATGCAGATACAAAGGAGATTTTATTTGCTAAAAATCCTGATAAATGGATGCACCCAGCGAGTACTACAAAAATGGTTACCTTGTTAACGGCACTAGAGCTTAAAGGTACTCAACTTGATGAATTAGCTACGATTAGTAGTTATGCAACGAGCATGGAAGAATCTAATCTAGGTGTTCGTGTAGGCGATCAAATTACCTTAGAAGGTGTTCTTGAAGGTATGATGGTTGCCAGTGGCAATGATGCGGCTGTTGTAGTAGCAGAAAATGTGAGTGGCTCTGTGGCAAACTTTGCGAAGGATATGAATCGCATTGCTGCAAAAGCAGGGGCTAAAAATAGTGTTTTCTTAAACCCTCATGGCTTAACGCAAATGGGTCATCACTCTACGGCGCGTGACTTAGCGATGATTGCTGCATATGGTATGAAATACCAAATGTTCCGCGATAAGGTTGCTAATGATTACTATAAGGTGCCATACCAAAATCGTGCACCTGTAACAATTCGTACAACAAATCACTTCATTCGTAACAAATATCCTGGTGCCAATGGCTTGAAAACAGGCTATACGAATGCTGCAGGGGAATGTTTAATCGCATCTGCTACGCGTAATGGTCACACTATGATTGTTGTTATGCTTAACGATGATAATCGTTGGGAAGAAGCAGTGCAATTCCTTGATTATGGTTTTAAACTTCGCGGTGTAATTTAGTTCAGAGGGAGATATGAGTTCATTTTTTGCATTTTTAAAACGCATGCGCTTTATCAATCGATGGAGTCTTATGCGGAATACAGAAACAGAAAATATTCAAGAGCATAGCCTTGAAGTCGCTATGGTAGCTCATAACTTAGCAGCTTTAAAGAATGAATATTTCGGTGGCAATGTAGATATTAATAAAGTGGCTGTTATTGCGATGTACCATGAGGTGAGTGAAATCTTCACAGGGGACATGCCAACACCTATTAAATACTTTGATCCAAAACTCCGTGAACTGTATGGTGAAGTTGAATCCTTGGCACAAGAGAAAATGTTGTCTACTTTACCAGAACGGCTACAAGCTATTTATAAGCCTATCATTGTAGATGCTGAAGAAAGTGAAGAATGGCCTATCGTAAAGGCAGCAGATACGATTTCAGCGTATATGAAATGTGTGAACGAACTTAAGGCAGGAAATGATGAGTTCAAAGAAGCCCATGACTCTATCTTGGTTAAATTAAAAGCACTCAACATGCCTGAGGTAGATATGTTCCTTGAAACCTATATGCCGGCCCTCGGCAAGAGCTTAGATGAGCTAAACTATTATGAAATAAAATAATGATTAACTACATAACGAACAAAAAAGAGACGGACAGGTGTCGTCTCTTTTTGTTCTGCAAAACTATCAAATCTCCTATGTATGAGGATGGTTATTATACTTTTTTAGATTTAATAATCTTGTGGTTCCTCATTAATATTTTTTTGCCACGCCAGGAGAAGGCGCGGTGTCCGTATTTAGCTTTGAATTCTTTGTTGGTTAGGGTATCGAGTTCTCCTATATCAATAAAGGGTTCGATGGCTTGGAATTCTGGAATTGGTGTTGTAGGAATGTTTTGGTTGTGAGGACATACGTCTTGGCATACATCACAGCCGAATACAAGAGGCGTCTTAGCGATGATTCGTTCTTCTTCGGTAGTTAATTCTCCTTTTTTCTGCGTTAAATAGCTTTTACATGTGTCGTATTTAAACGCATCGTGGCCTAAACATTTGCCGAGACATGCAGTGATACAGCGATTACAGCCCATACAGGACTGGTCTAGAGGTGTATTAGGCTCAAGCTCTAAGGTTGTCAAAATCGTTCCTATAACCACATAAGAACCCCATTTAGGGCTGATGAAGCAATTGTTTTTGCCGTAAAACCCGAGGCCTGCTAGGTATGCCATGTATCGATCTGCTAAGGGAGATGTATCACAATGAATAGAGAATAGAGCTGATTCATCTGTTGTTTGTAATCTTTCAATTAGTCGTTCTAAATATTCATTAATGACCAGGTGATAATCTGTAGCCCACGTATAACGAGATAGATTGGAAGGACCTTGATAGTCTACATGGTATGGGAAAAGACAAACTATGGCACTTTTAGGTCTGAAAAGGGTTGTTCCTAATAGTCTTTCCTCTACATTGGCAGCCGTAAAGGGACATGGATTACTTTCGTATAAAATGGATTTTGCGTTCTCAGGTAGTGGCCAAGATGCAACGCCAAACTCATAAATATTCAGTTCTTTGCAGATTTCTTGTAAATTTATATATTTCATCGTAGATTTAGTGGCGAATAATTGGTAAAATAAAAGTATAAGAAACGTGGGGAATTCTATAGATTCCTAATAGGTTTGTAGTCCGATGATATCTGTATTTTTATAGTTATCATCAAAGTTCTTTTAGTATTAGTATACCATTGAGAGGACAGATTATGTTAGCATTTATGAAAGTATTACAACCGAAGACGGTGGAAGAGGCTTATGAATTAGCCACAAAGAACAAAACTGCTCCGATGCTAGCTGGCGGATGCTGGTTGCGTTTAGGTCGACGCACATGGCCATCAGTAATCGATATGGCAAGTCTCGATTTGCGTTATGTTCGTGAAGAGGAGAACGAATTTGTAATTGGCGCTATGGCGACGCAAGGAGATGTGGAACGCTTTGAGCCATTACAACAATTCTGCGGTGGTGCCGTAGTTAAAGGCGTTAAGGAAATCCTTGGCGTTCAATTCCGTAATACAGCTACTATGGGCGGATCTGTAGCTAGTAAATTCGGCTTCTCCGATATTATTCCTGCATTATTGGCAGTGCATGCAGACATCGTTACCTTTAAAGGTGGTCGCATGTCCATGCAAGACTATATGACATATAGAGAACGTGATATCCTCATGGAAATTCGCATCCCTAAAGTAGATGTGCCTGTAGCTATTGAAGCACTTCGCATCTCTCGTGGTGACTTCCCAATGTTGACAGGTGCTCTTCGCCATGATGACAAGGGTGTTGAATTGTATATCGGTACAAGACCTGGCGTACCTCAATTAGCAGCTAAAGCAAGTGCTTTACTTTCAGAAAAAGGATTGTCTGCAGCAAAAGAAGCAGGTCAATTAGCATCTGAAGAATTAGTTTACCAATCTAACTCTCATGCGTCCAAAGAATACCGTATGGAAATGGTGAAAGCAATGGTTCAACGCTTAGCTAAGGAGGTGGCACAATAATGGAATTAGTACTAAATATTAATAATAAAAATGTAACAGTTAATGTGCCAACTGACGAAATGTTGTTGGATACATTGCGTAATCTTGGTTATTACAGCGTACGTTGTGGCTGTGATACTACAAACTGCGGTCTTTGTACTGTATGGGTAGACGACGAAATTATTTTATCTTGTGCATATCCTACATTCCGTGCACCAGGTCATAAGATTACTACATTAGAAGGTTTACAAGAAGAAGCTGAATTACTAGCAGCTTGCATCGCAAGTGAAGGTGGGGACCAATGTGGTTTCTGTACTACTGGTATGATGATGAGTGCTATCAATTTGAAACGCAAAAATCCAAAGGCTAGTGATGATGAAATCCGCGAGTATCTCATCGGTAACTTGTGCCGTTGTACTGGCTATGAATCACAACTTCGAGGGGTTCGTAAATTCTTAGAAGGAGGCCTATAATAATGAATAAGCACATTGGTAAATCCTATGACAAAGTTGACTTTAAAGGTATCTTGACGGGTAAGCCGTCTTATACAGGCGATTTTGTTCCAAAAGATGCGCTCGTTATTAAGGTTCTTCGTAGCCCACACGCACAGGCGCGCATTAAATCGATTGATACATCTAAAGCTAAATTGATTCCAGGCGTAGAAGCAATCTTTACCCATGAAGATGTGCCTAATACTCGTTTCACATTGGCTGGTCAAACCTATCCAGAGCCATCTGCGTATGATGCGCTTATCTTGGATCCTGTAGTTCGGTATGTTGGTGATGAGGTAGCTCTTGTAGTAGCTAAAGATGAGGCTACAGCTCTAAAAGCTATGCCTCTTATCAAGGTTGAGTACGAAGTACAAAAACCTGTACTTGATATGCATACTGCTATCGACCATGAAACTGTAGTTCATCCTGAGGATGATATTCATAACAATATTCCTGTAGGTCAAGATTACAAACGTAATATTTGTGTATCCTACCATAAGCGCGTAGGCGATATTGAAGCGGAACTCGCTAAATGTGATTATGTAGTAGATGGGACATACTTTGACCAAGCTACACGCCAAACTGCCATGGAGCCATTCCAAAGTTTTGGTTATATTGATGCATTGGGCCGCGTAGTTATCGTATCTTCTACGCAAATCGTATTCCATGTGCGTCGTCATATTGCACGTGCTCTTGGCATTCCTGCTACAAAAATTCGCGTAATCAAGCCTCGTATCGGCGGTGGTTTCGGTTCTAAACAAACGGCTTGTACAGAAATTATGACAGCTTTTGTAGCCTGGACATTGAAGAAGCCTTGTTATCTTTTATATGATCGTACTGAAGCGCAAACTTGCTCTACTACACGTCATGCTCGTGAATGGCAAATTCGCGTAGGTGCCACAAAAGATGGTATCATCAAGGTTATTGATATGGACTCTATTACTGATGCAGGTGCTCATGCAACGCACTGTTTCACTACCACAACAGCTGGGGAACATAAGTCTATTCCTTTATATAATAAAGCGACAGCTATTCATTACGGCACAGAAGGCGTTTACATGAACCATACTCCAGGCGGTGCGTTCCGTGGTTATGGTGCTACCGAAGCATTGTGGCCATTAGAGTGTGCTGTTAATAACTTGGCGGACAAGATGGGGGTAGACCCTGCTGAATTACGTCAAAAGAACTTGATTGCTCAAGGGGAACAAAGCTTAGTATACGCTCCAGATGAATACCTTGATTCTGGTCTGTTCCAAGAAACAGTAAATCGCGTAAAAGAAATGGCTCGTTGGGATGAACGCCCTCATTCTTGGGATATCGATGAACGCTATCGCGGCGGCCTTGGCATGGCATTGGCGTTACAAGGTTCTGGCGTTGCTAATATCGACGTAGCATCTGTAGAAATTCGCCTTGGCGATGATGGTAACTACACATTGTACACTGGTTCTTCCGATATGGGCATGGGCTCTAATACTGTATTGACTCAAATGGCCTGCGAAGTAATCGGTTGTCCTATGGAATATATGACGGTTGTTGAATCCGATACAGATATTGTACCGTTTGACCCAGGTTCCTATGCATCTAGTACGACCTATGTAACTGGTACAGCGGCTAAGAAGGCTGCAGAAGAGTTGCGCGCTAAGATCATTGCTAAATTTGCAGAGTTCTTTGAAACAGACGTTGAAAACGTTGATTTTGATGGCGTTGTAGCTACAACAAAAGATGGCTCCAAAACTATGGATATTCATCAATTAGCTCCAAAACTATTAGTGGGCGTTAAGGCGGAACAATTGTCTGGTTTCGCTACATGGGGTAGTCATACATCCCCACCTCCATTTATGGCAACTATTGCAGAAGTAAAAGTAGACAAACAAACTGGTAAGGTTATTCCTCTTCATACATACTCTTGTATTGACTGCGGTACTGTTATCAACCCTAAATTGGCTCGCGTTCAAGTTGAAGGTGGTGTAGTACAAGCTATTGGCATGGCTTTATATGAAGATGTACGCTATACAAATAGTGGTCGTTTAGAAACTAATAACCTTATGACTTATAAAATTCCAACCCGTCAAGATATCGGTGAATTACATGTAGACTTTGTAGAGTCTTATGAACCAACTGGCGGATTTGGTGCTAAATCTATTGGCGAAGTGGTTATTAATACGGCTAGTCCTGCTATTCAACATGCTATTAAAAATGCAGTTGGCGCAGATGTTCGTACATTACCTATGACACCTGAGAAGGTATTTATGGCGATGGACGAGAAATATAAAGTATAGAGATTTTAATTTGCTTTTTACTTTCTAAGGAGGCCTGGTTCTATGACATCACAAACATCCTATTGGAATCGATTGATTCAGCCGGGTATCGTAGCCCTCGTAGGGGCTGGCGGTAAGACGACGGTGCTTTCCAAACTAGTAGAATATGGACGGCTGAAAGGTCAGCCCATCGTAGTTACGACTACGACTCGACTCTATGAATCTCAGGTTGCTCATTATAAACCGATTTATACCAAAAATATTAATGAAGCAGATGAGTATTGTACTGATCGTGTGTTACATGGTTATTGTGGTGCGTGGTTCTCTGGGATTACAGGAACAAAAGTGGACTCCTTAGATTGTGATCGTATCGATAGTTTATCCAAGTTACATCCTAACTGGCAAATTGTAGTAGAAGCAGACGGTGCAAAGGAAAAATGGCTCAAGGCGCCCAAGACGAGTGAACCTGTTATTCCATCCCTTACAAAGACTACGATTGGTCTTGTTAACTTACAAATGCTAGGGGCTCCTCTTGATGATGAGCACGTACATAATATTGAGCTCGTTCAAGATATCGTAAAACGCGATGTGGGGGCTATTGTAACACCGCGTATGTTGGCTGATCTTGTATTGCACAAGCAAGGTTTATTCCAATACAGCAAAGGTAAAAAAATCCTATTCTGTACAGGTTATGAAACAGTGCAACATCGCATCATCGATGATTTTATTGATCATATTGTGGATAGCGATATCGGTGCTATCATTTTAGCTGATGGATACAAAGCAAGTTGCGAAATCCGTCGCATTATTCAATGTCGGTAGGTACTCATGACTAATGTGAAAGCAAATTGTAATACCGCTTTCAGTACAATGAGAGACCCCAGAGACCGTCGTTCTTTGCATATTGGCATTGTCCTCCTCGTGGGAGGACAATCCAAGCGCATGGGATGTAATAAGCAGCTCTTGCCTTGGCGAGGCAAGACTGTTCTAGATGCGGTCTGTGGGGCTCTTCAATGTGGATGGGGCGGTCCGGTAGTATCTGGGATGTCATGTAAACTACCTTTTGTGGCGGTTACTGGTGATGATTATGAAAAACTAGAACCTATAGTTACATCCTATGGTTTTGAAGCGATTAGAAATGAGCACCCTGAGCTAGGACAAGGTGTGTCCATAGCGATGGGGGTTCGTCATTTAGTAGAAACATCGCCCATACCGCTTGATGGCATTCTCTGCTCAGTAGGGGATCAACCTCTTCTGACGAGTGCTGTCGTACATGAGGTCATTAGTGCATTTAGTGAAAACTTTCATTCGAAAACTATCGTTGTCCCACATTATGGGGCGAACTATCAATCGGGAAATCCCGTTCTCTTTGGTTCTCATTGGTTTGAATTTTTACAACAGATTCAAGGGGATCAAGGTGGCAAGACCATTATTCGTGGTGATGGCAAAGATTATGTCTTGAAATTATGGATTCGTGACGATATTGGTGATGATATCGATACACCTGATGATTTTGAGCGTTTAAAATATCGTGAAAGTGAGGCATTATGAAACCATTAGTGCTCATGCGTGGAGGCGGTGATATCGCTTCCGGCGCTGTATATAGATTGAAACGGGCGGGCTATCCCGTGGTTATTAGTGAAATTGCGATTCCTACTATGATTCGCCGCGAAGTATGTTACGGCAATGCTGTTCATCGTGGTGAAATGGTTTTGGAACGTTTTGTAGCCCGTCATGTTACCCTTAGTGAAGTGAAAGATACTTTGGCACAAGGGATAATTCCCGTTGTGACTAGTTCATACGAAGAGTTATTAGATACACTGAAACCAGCTATTGTAGTAGATGGTATTTTAAGTAAGAAGAATCTAGGTACAAAACGTGATGATGCAGAGCTTGTTATAGGTGTTGGGCCTGGATTTACCGCAGGGGATGATGTAGATGTAGTCATCGAAACGATGCGTGGTCATTCTTTGGGGCGCTGTATCTATGATGGTCCTGCTCAACCGAATACAGGCATTCCTGGTAATGTAGGTGGCTATACTCATGAACGTGTAATACACTCACCAAAGGCTGGTCTATTTACGGCAAAGCGTCATATTGGTGATTCTGTACAAGCCAATGAGGTCATTGGTTATGTCGATGAAGAGCCGGTACGGGCAAAAATTACAGGTATTCTTAGAGGCATTCTAAAGAGTGGGCTCATTGTATCGGACCATTTTAAATTGGCCGATGTAGATGCTCGTTGTGAAGAGTCTCATTGTTATAGTATTTCAGATAAATCCCTTGCTGTTGGTGGTGGTGTATTAGAGGCTGTTACTGCATGGGATTATGAAAGGAATCTAGATGGAAACAATTTATGATGTGATGAAAGACCGTCTACAGGTTACTGAAACTACCTTGATGGTTACTGTTTTATCTGGTCCTCGTCAAGGGGATAAGACTGTGTATGCCGAAGATGGTAGCGTGCTATATGGTACGGCTATTGAAGGCTTTACAGTAGATAAGGCAAAACTTAATTCTCTATGTATGGTAGGCGAAATAGAATGTTTCGTACAACCTGTAGAAAATGATCCGTCTGTTCTCGTATTGGGTGCTGGTCATGTGAGCCGAGCGATTACAGATTTACTGTTATTCATTGGATGTCGTGTCACTGTTGTAGATGACCGTCCAGAATATGTAGTCCCTGAATTCTTTGATGAACGTGTTACACGTAAATGCTTGCCTTTAGAAAACTTCAAGAACGATTTACCTCTTGATGAATATAATGGTTTTATCATTGTAACGCGTGCTCATGAGTACGATAATGTATGCTTAGAACAACTGCGCGATTATTTGCCAACCTATATGGGTGTTATGGGCAGTCAAAAGCGCATTCATTATGCATTTGAGGTGTTGCGTGAGCAAGGTTGGACGCAAGAGGAGTTAGATATGGTATATGCACCAATCGGTCTAGATCTTGGTGCACAAACACCAGAAGAGATTGCATTATCTATTGTTAGTGAATATTTGGCAGTGGTGCGTGGTAAACAAGGCGGCTCATTGCGGAAAGGTAGAGTGAGCCATGAATCGTGAGTTTATTGAATATCTTAGTGAGCGTAAAAATGAAACATTAGCTGTTGCTACTATTTTGTATACCCGTGGATCTACACCTCGTAAAGCTGGTACATCTATGGTTGTATTCCCAGATGGTTCCATCTTTGGCACTATCGGTGGTGGCCGAGCAGAAAATGAAATTCGCCTCAGTGCAGTTGATTCTTTGAATAAAAAAGAAGCGCACCGTCGAATTGACGTATTACTCGATGATGATGTAGCTGTCAAAGAAGGTATGGTTTGCGGCGGTCAAATGGATGTGTGGATTGAAACACAAAACATTTAAGCGCTCAAAGGGATTGCTTTAAAATGCATATATATAATATCTGTTTTATAGATTAATATATTTATATGGCAAAAATCTCATGGAGGAACTGTTTCTAAATTTACAGTACTTTCAAAATGAGTTAAAATATAAGGTACAGTCATAGAATTGACTGCACCTTATTATTTTGTATAAGGAGTTATTTTTATGCATATTGACGCACTTATACGTACCTTTAGGCTACTTGACATCCTTGATATTCTTGTTGTTGCTATTGGTATTTATTATTTATATAAAATGCTTAAAGATACACGGGCTGTTGCCCTTTTAAAAGGCATCGTGTTCTTAGCAATAATAAATTTGATTAGTCATCTGTTCAATCTATATGTTATTAACTGGATATTGCAACAAAGTATGACTGTACTTCTCTTTGCCTTACCAGTCGTGTTCCAACCTGAATTACGCCGTGCTCTTGAGCAACTCGGTCGCGGCCGTATCTTCAGCAAGGCTCAAAATGTAACAGAAGAGGAAATGGATATGGCTATCAATGAAGTGATGGCGGCGGCACGCGTTATGTCCCGTGAACATACGGGCGCACTTATCGTGTTTGAACGCGAAGTAGGTCTTAATGACTTTGTAGATACAGGTATCTTAATGGATGCTGTATTGAGCCGTGAATTAATTAAAAATATTTTCGTACCGAGCACACCGCTTCATGATGGGGCTCTTATCATTCGCGATGGTCGCATTCGTGCAGCTGGTTGCTTATTACCGCTTACTGAAGATCGTACGTTGAGTACTGAACTAGGTACACGTCATCGTGCAGCTATCGGTTTGTCTGAACAAACTGATGCGGTAGTTGTCGTTGTCAGTGAGGAAACAGGTACGATTTCTTATACTTATGGTGGTCATATTTATCGCCATTTACCAGAGGATCAAATTAAGGAGGCTTTACGCACCTTTATGGAACGCCCTCGTCAAACCATTACTAGTGTGTGGAAATGGAGGGCAAACAAATGATGATTCATCTAAAACGAAATTGGCCTGCTAAGTTATTATCCTTGCTAGCGGCTATCGTCATGTGGTTCTTTATCATACAGGATCAGAACCCTGTGATGGAGGTGACCTATACTGTGCCTGTACAGGTTCAAAACCTCAACTCTGACTACATAATAGAGGATGCACCAGATATGGTACGTGTTGTCTTGTTTGGCCCTCGAGATACGATTATTTCGATGAAGTCAGATAATCTTCGCGCTTATATTGATGCGTCTGGTGTGAAACCAGGTCAAAATAATGTGACTATTAACTTTACGCCTCCTGCAGGCATGAGCCTTGTGGAAGTAAAACCAGATAGTATTACTATTAATGTTGACGAGTATGCTGAAAGAAAGGTTCCTGTTGAAATTGTTCCAATCGGCAAATTCTCTGATGACATCGCTTTGAAATCAGTAACGATTGTACCAAAAGAGGTAACTGTGTCTGGGCGCAAGCAACAAGTTAATGCAGTGATCAAGGTTGTTATGAAAGTCAATGTGGCGGGACAAACTAAGAACTTCAGTGCTGTAAGTACGTTAGAGGCTTGGGATTCAGCTGGCAATGTATTGGATGTACATATCATTCCAAATCAAGGTCAAGCACAATATGAGCTTAATTTGTTACGTAAGGACAAAGCTGTTTCTATTACGGTTCCTACAGTGGGGACAGTAGCGGATGGTTATGAAATCAAATCTACTTCCACTACACCTGCACAAGTAACTATTACGGGCCGAGAAGAAATGATAGACGCTGTGTCTGAAATTCAAACGGAATCAATTGATGTGTCTGGGGCTACTCAAAGTATTCAAGGGTCTTACAATTTAGTATTACCTAGTGGTATCAATAGTAATTCTTCTACGGTACAAGTTAAGATAGAAATTCAAAAGAAAGCTACTTAATGTGAGATTTAAAAGAAGGTCCTAATGGAGTATCATTTACATACTCTGTTAGGACCTTTTTATTAATTCTATACTAGCTTTTATAGTAGTGTTGTATAATAAAGATGTATGACCATTTTCTTGTAGGTCAGTTGTTAGGAATTTAGGTCAAATAATAAAGATATAAGCTACCCATGAAGGGTCGCCGAAATAGGATAGATATGATTAGAATAATAAACCTCCGCGTGGCTGTTACGGTCAAGTCGGATATAAAGGATATTGTAGAAAAGAAATATCCCCAATTAAGAGGCGCTATTGAAACGATTCACGTTGTACGACGTGCTGTAGACGCTCGCAAAAAACCAAATATTGTCTTTGTATATACTTTGTTTGTTGAAGTTCATAACGAAGCTCAAATTATGAAAAAATTAGGCAAACAAAAGGATGTATCTGTATTTACAGCAGAAGATCCAGAGCCTATCGTTTATGGAAATGTGCCATTAGCACATCGTCCCGTAGTTATGGGCTTTGGTCCGGCAGGTATGTTAGCCGCATTTTACCTTGCCCGTGAAGGCTACCGTCCTATCGTTCTTGAACGAGGTCAAGATGTCGATACTCGTAGCAAAGATGTAGAAACATTTTGGAAAGACGGTGTGTTTAAGCCTGAATCGAATGTACAATTTGGCGAGGGCGGTGCCGGTACTTTCTCGGATGGTAAATTGACAACTCGCGTTACCCATCCTAGATTGCACGAAATCTCCAAATATTTTGTAGAGTTCGGTGCTCCTGAGGAAATATTATATAAACATAAACCGCACGTAGGAACAGATAAGTTGCGCACCATGGTAAAATCTATGCGTGAACGTATTATCGAATGGGGCGGTGAAGTTCGATTTGGTGCAAAAGTAACTGATTTGTTTATTGAAAATGACCATATCGTAGGTGTTGAAGTTAATGGTAATGAGCGTATCGATACCATAGTTGTACTTTCTGGAGTAGGTCATAGTGCACGCGATACGTATGAAATGCTACATAAACGAAATGTAGAAATGACGGCAAAACCATTTGCTATTGGCGTTCGTATTGAGCACGATCAAGCTGTAATTGATGAGTCCCAATATGGTGTAGAACCATCCAGCTTGGGCCTTGGTGCGGCAGAATATTCTCTCGTATACCACGATAAAGAAACAGGCCGTACAGCGTATAGCTTCTGTATGTGCCCAGGTGGTCAAGTGGTAGCGTCTGCCTCTGAAAATGGTGGCGTTGTTGTAAATGGCATGAGTTTGTATGCTCGTGATAGCGGTGTTGCGAATAGTGCTATCGTAGTTAATGTAGGTCCTGATGACTTTGGTACACATCCACTCAATGGCGTTGCCTTCCAACGTGAATGGGAACGTAAAGCTTATGAGTTGGGCGGCTCTAACTTCCATGCGCCAGCGCAAACAGTAGGTCAATTTTTGGGGCTTTCACCATCACCTAGCGTACAAGATAGCACGTATAGCTATGAACCAGGCGTAGTGAACTGCGATTTACATGATTGTTTACCGCCATTCGTTACATCTGTATTAGAACGGGCGTTACCATATTGGGGCCGTCGCATTCATGGATTCGATGATCCTGCCGTATGCATGACAGGCGTTGAAACTCGTACCTCTGCACCACTACGGATGGGGCGCAACGAAGAGCGTGTTTCTCCAACTGTAGGTGGATTCTATCCTATGGGCGAGGGTGCTGGCTACGCTGGTGGCATCATGAGCGCAGCCCTCGATGGGGCAGAAACAGCCATTTTATGTATGGCGAAATACGCAAAACCAAACTAGTTGGTAATATACTGTGAAGGGAACTACAGTATAGATTCATACTGTTTATGTAATATAGTTGTAACTCTATAGTAGGTATATATGCTTTCTATATTGTGATATAATACACAACAGTAACTATTAAAAATAATAATCAACGGTTAATATATAGACTTGTGACACATTCACAAATCCCTAGAGGAGGATAATTATGGCTCGTTTATTTGGTACAGATGGTGTACGTGGTGTTGTTAATGAATTTTTAACACCTGAATTAGCCTATCATTTAGGCCGTGCTGCGGCTACATATTTTGGTAAGGAAAAAGAACATCCTACATTCTTGATTGGTCGCGATACGCGTATTTCTGGTTCTATGCTTGAAAGTGCATTAGCATCGGGCATTTGCTCTGTAGGTGGCAATGTAGTAATTGCAGGTGTAGTGCCTACTCCAGCAGTAGCATACCTTGTACGTGAACAAGGATTTGATGCAGGTGCTGTTATTTCTGCATCCCACAATCCATATCCAGATAATGGCATTAAATTCTTTGATGGTAATGGCTATAAATTGCCAGATGAAGTGGAAGATGAGTTAGAAAACTATGTGCGCCAAAGTGCAGATAATGAGTTGGCTCGTCCTACAGGGGACGGCATTGGTAAAATTGAGTACAATAGTAATTTGGCTCATTTATACGCTCATTTTGTGCGTCACACTATTGATACATCCCTTGATGGGTTGACTATCGTGTATGATGGTGCCAATGGTGCCGCTTCTAGCGTAGGTCCAGAAATCTTGTCTGGTCTTGGAGCAAAGGTTATCAATATCAATGTTAATCCAGATGGTTTAAATATCAACCATCACTGTGGTTCTACGCACATTGAAGGCTTGCAAGTGGCTGTACAACAACATAATGCAGACCTTGGTATTGCTAATGATGGCGATGCTGACCGTTGTTTATTGGTTGACGAAAAAGGCCAAGTCCTCGATGGTGACCAAATCATGTTGTTATGTGCTCTTAAGTTAAAAGAAGAAGGCAAACTTAAAGACGATACTGTTGTTGGTACCGTTATGAGTAATATTGGCTTCCACAAAGCAGCTGAAGAACTCGGTATGAAAACCGTTTCCACTGCTGTTGGTGACCGCTATGTATTGGAATACATGCGTGAACACAATCTTTCCATTGGGGGCGAACAATCTGGTCACGTCATCTTCTTAGACCATAATACAACTGGTGATGGCATGTTGACTGCTGTTCAAGTAGCGGCTCTTGTAAAAGAAAAAGGCCAACCACTTTCTGAATTGGCTGGCATTATGACAAAATACCCACAAGTTCTTGTGAATGTTCGTGTTGCTACAAAAACAGGTTGGGAAGATAACGATATTATTAAAGCTGCTATTGTAACAGCAGAAGGTGAACTTGGTGATGAAGGTCGTGTACTTGTACGTGCATCTGGTACAGAACCACTCATTCGCGTTATGGCTGAAGGCCCTGATCAAGAAGAACTACAATCCTTATGTCAAGAAATTGCTGATATTATCGGTAGAGAACAAGGGTTGGCTGAAAAGTAGGGTGTGAGGCGGCAGAGGAGCTTGCGACGATGAAGCCCACACATCACTTTGTTCCGAGCGTAAGATTTTTCAACGCAAAATCCACAGCGAGGAACCATCTTTACTGAGATTAATCCTATGGATTTTAATAATTGTGAATCCATTCTACAACTTTTATATTAAAGGTATGCCCACCAATATATGTCCCTTTGCTCCGTACTACCTGAAGTCGCTGCAGGAACATATATTGGCGGGCATTTTCTTTATATGTATTTTAGGTGGCTACCGAATGGATTCGTCACTAGTGAGTCGTTATTTATCAGCTACAACGAGTTTGTATCCATTCAAGTGAATGTTACTGCCTGTTGTGTCTTCGTTCGTTAAGGATTTTACATAGCTGTCGCCAGTGAGTGTCCAGCTAGAGTCTTTGCTGAGTTTTACTGTAACTTCTTTAGCTGTGTTGTCTGTGTTGATAGCTCCTACGAGACTAGAGCCATTTGTCATATCTAGTGCGATAGTACTGATGGAGTCAGCTACGATGTTACCGCTTAGTTCTTGGTTAGAGGCGCGGAGTGTGAGGTGACCGCCGTTTTCACCAGTATTGCCCCAGCGGGAGTCTGCCGCTGCTTTTACTAGAGTCGTAGTATTTGGCATTAAGATTGTATTACCAGTAAGGTCTACTTCAGCCGTAGTGTTATTTACATAGATGAATGCACCTGTGGAGTGTGTTGTGAGTGTATTATTTTCTGCTTTAAGGCGTGCAATACCGCTTTCAGCATCACCGGAGAAGCTTTGGTAGAGCATGAAACCATTATCTTTGTGGCCAGTTACGTTTGAGTTCGTAAGGGTAATGGAGTTTTTGCCTTCTACAACGCCAATTTCACTGTTATTAGCTACGCCATTCACATTGTTAGCTGTAATATTACCAGTGGAATAGATAACAGGACTGCCTGCACCAGAGGTTGTCAGTTTAGCAGCTTCTGCAGTAATCGTACCTTCGCCACGATCAGTAGCAAGGGTCGCAGAGTGGGCACCTTCAGTAGTAATCGTTAGATTTTTGCCATTTACGGTGCCTTTGTACGTAGCATCTAGACCACGAGAGGAATCGCTTTTAGTGTGAATATTAGTATTCTCTACATTGATAACAGAGCCTTCACCGGTAGCAAAGACCGCATTGGAACCATTAGAGTTAGATGTAATATTGCTACCTTTAATATTGATTTGGCTACCATCAATACCCAATACTACGGCATTTTGACCTCGAAAATTACTATTGTCATCGCTTGTTGTATTCCCCGTTTTATCAAATACGCTATTTTCGATGTTTACGACTGCCTTATTTTTAGCAATAAAAGCATTTTGATCAGGAGTTGTGTTGGTAATCAATTCATGGGCCATAGATTTATCTTCTGTTACTACAGACGTACCTGTGAAAGTACTAGGATCTACTTCAGCTTGTGGTGCCATGCCAGCAGGTGCTCCATTTTGCATATCTGCAGGAGGGGCTCCGTTTTGATGTCCATTTGGAGGCGCTGTTGGCGGTTGCCCTGCAGGTGGGTTACCATGTGGAGCTCCGTTGGGCGGTGTACCGATTTGTGCAGGTGGTGTTGGCACTTGTTCTGTTGTCGTTACAGTAGTTGCGTTAATTGTAGTTTGAGTGTCTGCCGCCAATGTGGGAATGATGGCTAATGTAGAGAGTGCCGCTCCTAAAACTGCGGGTAGAACCCAACGACGTAATTTTCTGTATTGTATATTATTTTTATGTGTTGAATGTTTCTTTTTTATAGTTGTTTTATTCATAATAATCATCTCCAAATTCTATAAATATATTTTGAGAATATAACAAAATCTAATTGCGTAAAATTTAGATTGATAGCAGTATAATTTCTTACAATGAAAATATCGTGAAGTACAGAAGAAATCTTTTTTGGTTGTTTCTGAATTAGGTTCGGAGGTTTACATCTTATCGATTTTTTTAGTATAATATAGCTCAGTACATAATTCATATTTGTACTAATTCTGCCGTATATCATAGAAAGGAAATCCGAATTCGTAAAGGCGAATAGCGCAAGTACCCGCGAAGGCAGTCGTTAGGGTAGACGAGGTGAAGAGTGATCGAATCATCAGCGGATGCTCTTCCGGCACATTCATGTCGTAACAGATATTAAAAATCCCATCGGTAACGATGGGGACAAAGTATATCTGAATGAATTGTATTAAATAATTAATACATAATTAGAACGTTAATTTAGAAGATTAATTTGTTAGCCTTAGTTATTGGCTGGGGCTAGAATGCCCCCAGTTATAGGAGGATATATTTATGTGTGGTATCGTAGGATACATTGGCTTTAATCAAGCATCTGATTTTTTATTGGACGGTATGGCAAAGTTAGAATACCGTGGTTATGACTCTGCAGGCATCGCAGTTATTGGTGCTGAAAATGTAATCAAAATTCAAAAGAAGGTTGGCCGTCTTGCTAATCTTGAGGCGATTGTAAAAGCAGATCCTAATGAAGGAACTATAGGTATTGGTCATACTCGTTGGGCTACACATGGGCGTCCATCCGATATGAACGCCCATCCTCATGCATCTGAAGATGGTAAATTTGCTGTTGTTCACAACGGTATTATCGAAAACTACATGCCTTTAAAAGAGGAGCTTATCGAAAAAGGGTACCATTTCAAATCTGAAACGGATACAGAAGTAGTAGCTCACTTGTTAGAAGATATGTATGATGGAGATTTCGTAGGTACTGTACGTCGCATGCTCGATCGTGTTGACGGTGCGTATGCACTTGAAATCATCTGTGCTGATGAGCCAGACAAAATTATTTGTACTAAAAAAGAAAACCCATTGGTTATCGGTCTTGGCAAAGGTGAAAACTTTGTTGCCTCCGATATCCCAGCTATCATTAACTACACGCGCGATACTTACATCTTGAGCGATGGCGAATTGGCTATTGTGACTCGCGATAATGTATCCGTATTTGACCGTGCAGGTAACCCTGTTGATAAAGAAGTATTCCACGTAAGTTGGAATGCAGAGGCTGCTGAAAAAGGCGGTTATGAACACTTCATGTTAAAAGAAATTCATGACCAACCTAAAGCCGTTCGCGATACATTTGGTACACATATCTCTGAAGATGGAAAAACAGCAATCTTTGATGAGTTGAATTGGACTGCTGACGATGTAGCAGCTTTCAATAAAATCCTCATCGTTGCCTGTGGTACTGCATATCATGCAGGTCTTGTCACTAAACAATATATTGAAAACTTGGCGCGTATTCCTGTAAGTGTGGAAATCGCATCCGAGTACCGTTACAGCAATCCATTGACTGATGACAAAACATTATGTATCGTTATCAGCCAATCCGGTGAAACATCCGATACATTGGCAGCGTTGAAAGAGGCTAAACGCCTTGGCGCTAAATCTTTAGCCATCACAAACGTAGTAGGCTCCAGTATTTCCCGTGAAGCAGATAACACAGTTTACACATGGGCTGGCCCTGAAATCTCTGTAGCGTCTACAAAAGCGTACACTACTCAATTAGTAGCAGGCTTGTTGTTCGCTGTATACCTTGGCCAATTGAACGGTAAAATGGATCCAGCTGTAGGTGAAGAAATCCTTAGTGGTGTTCGTAACTTGCCTACATTGATTCATGAAATCTTTGAAGTAGATGAAGATATGAAAGCTTTTGCTAAACATTATGGCTTCAAATCTGATGCGTTCTTCTTGGGTCGTGCTATCGACTATGCAGTAGCGATGGAAGGAGCTTTGAAATTGAAAGAAATTTCTTACATCCACGCTGAAGCATACGCTGGTGGTGAGTTGAAACATGGTACGTTAGCGCTTATTGAAGAAGGCGTGCCTGTTATTGCATTGGCTACACAAGAGGATGTGTACGATAAGATGATCAGCAACATCCGTGAAGTAAAAGCGCGTGAAGCTGTTGTAATCGGTATCGGTATGAAAGGTGACGAAGAATTATCTAAACACGTAGACCATACAATCTATGTGCCTCGTGCGAATAAATTTATCGCTCCAATTCTTGCTGTTGTACCGTTACAATTATTAGCGTACTACGCAGCGATTACTCGCGGCGCAGATGTAGATAAACCACGTAACTTGGCTAAATCTGTAACCGTAGAATAATATATATAACCAACAGTGCTTCGGCACTGTTGGTTTATTTCAATATAGGGAGACTATTATGGCAGTTATATTTTCCGGCATCCAACCAAGTGGGGAGTTAACACTTGGTAACTATTTGGGGGCTTTACGTAATTTCTTAGACTATCAAGATACTGATGAATGTTATTATTGCATCGTTAACCAACATGCGATTACTGTACCGCAAAATCCAAAAGAGTTATTCCAAAATACTCGTAATTTGGCTGCGTTATACCTTGCAGTTGGTCTCGACCCTAAAAAGGTAACATTGTTCGTGCAATCCGAAGTGCCTGAGCATGTTAAACTTGGTTGGGTTATGCAATCTATTAGCTACGTAGGTGAATTAGAGCGTATGACACAGTATAAGGATAAGTCTCAAAAGCAAGGTGACTCTATTCCTACAGCATTGCTTACGTATCCACCATTGATGGCGGCCGATATTTTGCTATATGGTACGAACTATGTTCCTGTAGGTGAGGATCAAAAACAACATCTTGAGTTGACTCGTAATTTGGCAGAGCGTTTTAACCGTAGATTTGGTGAAACTTTTGTAGTACCTGATATCAAGGTAGGTGAAGGTGGTGCTCGTGTTATGAGCTTGCAAGAGCCAACTAAGAAAATGAGTAAATCTGACGATAACCAAAATGCAACGATTCGCCTTTTGGATGCACCAGATTTGATTGTGAAAAAATTGAAACGCGCTCAAACTGACTCTGATAATGCAGTGCGTTACGATAAAGAAAATAAACCTGGCATTTCTAACTTGATGGGTATTTATCGTGCTATCACAAAAGACAGCTACGAAGCCATTGAAGAAATGTACGCAGGTAAAGGTTATGGCGTGTTCAAATCCGACATTGCTGACCTTTTAGTAGCAACCCTTGAACCAATTCAACAACGCTATAATGAATTGATTACAAGTCCTGAACTCGATATTATTCTCGATGAAGGTGCTGCTAAGGCACAAGCTAAAGCGAGTGTAATGTACCGCAAGGTAGAACAAGCTATGGGCTTGTGCCGTAAATAAAAACATATAGTAGACTTTCAATTTGTGAGGAAAACCATGACGAAACAAGAGGCGATGGAACGCTTTTCATCAGGTGCCGTACAACAGAGCTTAGAAATACATCGCGGAATCCAATGGACCGGTCGCATCATCGGTCTTGTGGTATGTGCGTTAATCATAAAATATATGCCTTCAGACTGGGCAGAACGAGTATGGTATTATCTCTTGTTACTCGTCATATTGTGGACCCTTCATAGATTAGGTGAAAGTCAAGCTTTTATCTGTGAAAAGGGCCTCGTGTTAAAGCGGAGGACTTTTTCTGTGAAAGAATACTTTCACAGTCTCTTTAATGGGGATGAATATTTTGTCTTTGTCGATTATGATCATATTATCGGTTTTACTGAAGGGTGGCGTGAGTTACAGGCTATGAACGGTCATGGTGGTATTTATGTAATACCTCTTGATTTAACTCAAGTACCATATAAGGATAAAATGGCTATGATAGAGGCCATCCATAAGCATACTCAGTCATAACAATCAGGCAATTTATTAAATAAATCATTGTAAAACTCACAAATGACTGTGTTTAAAATGTATTTTTAAGTATATAGATGCACCGATTAGAGACTGTAGATTCATAAACTAAAAATACAAAAATTCATTAAATTAGCTATTTACAACTTTAATGAACTAAAGTATAATACAATCATCGGGTACAGAAAACGA
Source organism: uncultured Veillonella sp. (assembly GCF_963543145.1). Taxonomy (GTDB): domain Bacteria; phylum Bacillota; class Negativicutes; order Veillonellales; family Veillonellaceae; genus Veillonella. The sequence goes on from NZ_CAUTZP010000013.1 coordinate 33,465, forward strand.
ACTGTACAAATCATAAAACTTTGTAGAGCTTAGGCGATAACGCCGTGGAGGATAGTTATGAATTGGAAAAAGATGATGGCTGTTGGCCTTGCAGCAGTGTCTATGATGGTATTTGTAACGGGATGTGGTAGTGATACTAAAACTGCTAATACAGAATTGCCTAAGAAAATTGTCATTGGTTTAGATGATAGCTTCCCTCCAATGGGCTTCAAAGATGATAAAGGCGAAATCGTAGGCTTTGATATCGACATGGCAAAAGAAGCAGCTAAACGTGCTGGCATGGATGTAGAGTTCAAAGCTATCGACTGGTCCAGTAAAGAAGCTGAATTGAAATCTAAAAAAATCGACGCATTGTGGAATGGTTTGACCGTATCTCCTGAACGGGAGAAAAATATTTTGTTCTCTGATGTATATATGCAAGATAAACAATACATCATCGTTCGTAATGAAGATGAGTCCATCAAAGGTAAGGCTGATCTTGCTGGTAAAGTAGTTGGCGTACAACAAGCTAGTACTGGTGAAGCTGCATTACAAAAGGATGAAAGCGGTAAAACTGTTAAAGAAATTAAATCCTATGCTGATTTCGTAAGTGCCTTCATGGATCTTGGCATTGGACGTGTAGATGCGGTTATTGCTGATGGCGTTATTGCTCGTTACCTCATGACAAAAGAACCTGGTAAATACAAAATCGTAGAAGGTACTGATTACGGTGTAGATAACTTTGCTGTTGGTTTCCGTAAAGAAGACACTGCTTTACGTGACAAAATCAATGGTATCTTAGCTGAAATGAAAAAAGACGGCACTGCTGATAAAATCGCTGAAAAATGGTTAGGCTCTGGCGCAGACCTTGATAAGAGCGATGTTAAATAGTACGATTCGTGGTATACTAATAGTACTATGGTCAGTAGGTACAACTGATAATTAAAGAACGAAATGTACACTAGAGAAGAGGCCAGCAGCCTCTTCTCTAGTCGTGTTTTGAAGGAGTATTCCATGTTAGATTATTTATTGCAGATTATCCCAACTATCGCTGAGGGTTTAAAGGTAACCGTATCTTTATTCTGTATTGTATGGATTCTATCTATTCCAGGCGGTATATTATTGGCCATGTTGCGCCTATCTAAATTGCCTTTAGTAGATAAACTAGTAGACGCTTTCGTGTACTTAATGCGTGGCACACCGTTGATGTTACAAATTTTATTCGTCTATTATGCGTTACCAATCATCACAGATGGTTCCATTCAGATGGATGATGCGACGGCAGCAGTTCTTACTTTCGTATTAAACTACGCAGCTTATTTATGTGAAATTTTCCGCGGTGGTATTCAATCCATCCCTCGTGGGCAATACGAAGGGGCAAAGGTACTTGGTTTTACGTACTCTCAAACTATGCGCAAAATCATTTTGCCACAAATGTTTAAACGCGTATTGCCACCGCTTGCGAACGAAACGATTAACTTGTTGAAAGATACATCTCTCGTGTATGTATTAGCGATGAATGATATCTTGCGTATTACGAAGTCTATCGTACAACGTGACTTTGATATTTCTGCATTCCTCGTGGCAGCAATATTCTATTTGATCTTTACTTTTATTTTGACGAATATCTTCAACTACTTAGAACGAAGATTTGCTGTATACGAAGATTAATCTAATTCTATGGTAATTTGTCGTATGTGAGGTACTTATGACATTTGTAAATATGGAGCGTATTGAAAAACGCTTTAATAATCAAACTGTATTGCGCGATGTATCGCTCAAAATGAATAGAGGGGAAATTGTTTCTATTATCGGACCTTCTGGTTCAGGTAAATCCACATTTTTGCGCTGCTTAGGTCAATTGGAAACGATTGATGGTGGTTCTATTACCGTAGATGGTACCGTGCTTGCTAGTACCGTAGATGGTATTGTGAAATATGCTTCACCTCAAACACAGCATGATTTATTGCTTCGTATGGGCATGGTGTTTCAATCCTTCAACTTATTCCCGCATATGACTGTACTTGACAATATTATGATTGCACCGCGTATGGTAAAAGGCATGAAGGATGAAGACATTCTACCGATTGCAGAGCATTTACTTAAGAAGGTAGGACTCTGGGAAAAACGTGATATGTATCCATCACGTTTATCTGGTGGTCAACAGCAACGTGTAGCTATTGCTCGTGCACTAGCAATGAATCCTGAAATTATGCTCTTTGATGAACCGACCTCTGCTCTAGATCCGGAGCTTACAGGTGAAGTACTTAAGACTATTAAACAATTGGCAGATGATCATATGACAATGATTATTGTAACCCATGAAATGCACTTTGCTCGTGAAGTATCTGACCGCGTTATCTTCATGGCAGATGGTGTTATTCAAGAAGAAGGAACACCAGAACAGATTTTTAATAACCCACAGAACGCTAGAACAAAAGCGTTTTTGGATAATATGTTATAGGAGGACCTATGAAGTTACGTTTGATTGCAGCGACATTAGCTGTTATGGCTTTGGGGACGACCTCTATCATGGCAGAGGGCTTACAAGGTACGCCTGAAACACCTTTGGCGATTGTAGAGTCTCAAAAGGATTCCGCCTCTATTTTGCCAGCTCAATATAAATCTTATGCTACGCAAATGAACACAGTAGTTAAGGACTATAAAAATGGTTATACTTTTACAATTCCTTGGCGCGTAGCTGACGGTGTCATGCTAGATATGGATGTGCGTAGTGAAAGCGAGCATATTCAAGGCTATTCCTTCAATTTAGCTGGTCCAACTCAAGATGATGCTTATACGGTGTCTTTCACAAAGCGTAATAATACACCGCAAGATGGGGTATCTCAAAAGGAATGGAATACAACTTGGTATGGTGTGCCAATTAAGGGCATGTCTAGCGAGGAATATTTAAGCATTTGGCGTCAACATAGTAATGCATTTGAAAACAATGATATTGTAGGTGGTTTCTTTAGTAAGAAAGGTGCCACATCTGCTCGGTGGGATAAAACAACGCCTAAATCTTATGCAGAAATGACCTCTACAGAGCCGGTACAGTCTGTGTTTGAAGCGGAATTCATTATGGATAAAGATCCTACACATCGCTATAATTTGGTTAGCACCTATGCGCCAATTCATGCAGACTTCATGGAGGCCGGCTTGATGGAGCATACGATTCCATCCTTTGAGCTGATCAATAAAAATAGTTCTAATGCTATTAAAGGTGTTAAAAAGTTCTTAACTGGAACGAATGACATTAGTGTAGCAGAAGGAATCAAGTTTACGTATCCAAAAGGATTTACTCGTCTTAATGAAAAGGGTAAGATTGCTTTCACTAAACATAACATTCGCCTCGATGTGGAGTCTTTCACAATCCCTGTGCAAGCAGTTAGTACAGGGATGCCGACGATGATGGCTAAGCAAATGCTTGCCGATTATTACCTTAAACAACTCGTTGAGATGTATAAGGCGAGTATTACTCGTTATGAAACGCATATCATCGATGGAAATGTAATGTTCTATCTTGCAGGACATATGAAAAATCCGAATACATCTGATACATCTGCGGCGGCTCCAGTATCCTTTGCTGCTACAATTATCCTGGGTAATGAAGGCAATGTAGCAGTAGCGCGTATGATTGGTCCGGCAGGTGTTAGTTTAGCTACACCTGAGCTCATCGATGTACTCGATGGATTTAAGTTGACTACGACTCTTAACACGAACCAGTCTTCACAAGTTCTCTAATATACACATAATATTCTTTTATTTGTATATTTTTGTATGATTTGTGCTATAATGTAATAAATCCTTTTGAAAAAAGAGGAGTTTTCCTTCGTAGTCTAGAATATATTAGTATAGGCTAAACGATCTTTGATCATATCCCCTTTGAGGGATTAGTAATAGGAGGGGTTATTATGGTTACCTACAAAACTATTGTCGTACCTACTGATGGTTCTGAAAATGCTAAACGTGCGTTGGAGCATGCTCTTGCAGTAGCAGACCGCAACCAAGCTGAATTAATCGTTGTTCACGTTGCGAATATCGTATCTGCTATTTCCAATTTTGACCAAACACCAATTTCTGGTGGCTACGTATCTGAGCAAATCGCTGAAGATATGGAAGAAACTGGCAAGGAAATTCTTAACGATGTAGTAAAAGAAATTCCTGCAGGTGTTAAAGTTAAAAGCGTATTCGAAGTTGGCTCCCCTGGACCTGCATTACTTGCAGTAGCTAAAAAATACAATGCTGATCTTATCGTAATGGGTAGCCGTGGCCTTGGTCCTTTGAAAGGCTTATTCATGGGTAGCGTAAGTAGCTATGTAACTAGCCACTCCACTTGCCCTGTACTAATCATTAAATAATTCATATCCTGTTTTGATATGATACAAAAAGAGACTTTGTTTACAAAGTCTCTTTTTTAATACAATAAAAATGATATAATATTTATATGTATGCTCTACATAAGAGTAATCTAATTTAAGCAACATCGATCAGTTATACATAAGAAATACAGAGTATACGCATGGATATGAATGAAATTAAGGGGGACTATATGAGCGACAAACAAGAATCATTGCTAAAGCTAGCAGAGCTGTTTAAAATCTTGGGAGACCCTACACGCCTTAAAATAGTAGAACTATTACTAGAAAACGAAATGTGTGTAAATCACATTGCAGAAACAATGGTAATGGGTCAATCCGCTATTTCACACCAACTACGCGTTTTACGTCAAGCACGCCTTGTGACCTATCGAAAGGAAGGAAAAACTGCATACTACTCTCTAAACGATGATCATGTGGAAGGTCTCGTAAGAATGGGTATGGAACACGTATCTCATCAATAAGTAAAAAGATAAGATAATTATTCAAATGTAAAAAAGGAGCCTTTTGAAGGGCTCCTTTTTGTATAGGTATACTAGTATCAATATAATGGAAATAGATAATAGGCGAATGTAATGAATAGTGGCATAGTTACTGCTGATAGAATTGTAGTACCCATAACGATTTGTGTAGCATATTCTGGGTTGTTCTTCATTTCAATGGCAATGAGAGACATATTGATAGCTGTTGGTACGCTATAGGTTATAATGAGCGTTTGCGCCGCTATTGGATGCATAGGGCCATAGAACTTGATGAATAGTATAGTTATAGCCGCGGCTATGAGTGGACTTACAACAAGACGCAAGGTTGAAGCAATCATAACATCAAGCTTGAAGAAGTTTAATGGCGTTCTATTAATTTGTACACCTAAGGCAATCATAGCAACACCGACGAAAGCGTTGGCGAAGATATTAAGCGGTGCAAAGAAGAAGAGACCGTGTAAATCGAAGGGTAGCAACTGGCATAATAGAGCCAGTGGGATGGCATATACCATTGGCATATGGAACACTACTTTTAGTGCATCTCGAGGGCTTAGTCTGCCTGCACCAGCTTGGTAGAACCCATACGTATTACTGCTGATGGTTTGAATAATCATGATGGATACAACGCTCACAAGACCCAAGTTAGCATAAGGTGTGGCTCCATCAATGACGTAGGGCACATTGGTAAATACAAATATGGCGAGGGCGACGCCCATATTTCCAACATTGTTAAACATAACGCAGTTTTTTAAGGTCGCGATCTTCGCTACGTCATAACCCTGCATTCGCCCAACTACATCGGCTAGTATGGAGTTTAGTATGAGTACACAGAATGCAACAAATACAATTTCTAACGTACCTGAGTTAAGCTTTGCTTCATACATCGCTCTAAATATAAAAGTAGGCAATAAAATGTAGAAGTTCAGCTTACTCAACGTATATAGATCGAGTTTAAATTTTCTATCTAATATAAATCCAACCCCTATAAGTATTAAAATAGGTATCATGGAATTCATAAAGATATGGCCTATTAATACGAATAAATTCATTATCTCACCTAGAGTTTCTTATTAATATAGGGCATAGTGTTAACTTATTGTATAACCGTATAGAGTAAATATACAGTTAGTATTATATAAATGATTAGTGGATATATTTCAAAAGCTGTTTAGAACTTTCTCATCCTCTATAGTATTATCATACCATAGTATGCATTATTTGAGGTTTAAAAATTTATCTATTATGATTACTAATCATAATCATCAGAAATATATCTATGCAAAATGTGAGCTTTTGCATACGACGTAGGCTATAAATTTATAGTATACTATGAATATATTGTATATTTAGTTTTTTGTTAGTCGATGTGTCTCAAGGTTTGACCATAGCTTTTACAGTGTGGCGTCCGGAGGGATGCACAGGAGGAATTATGAAACGAATTCTATTAGTATTAATGAGCGTTTTCATGCTTGCTTTTCTGGTAGGCTGTGGTAACGATGCAAGCAAATCGGCAGAAACAGGCAAACCCAGTACATCTGAAAAGATTACTGTACAAGCTGCGGCTAGTCTTAAAGGAGCTCTTACAGAACTGGCTGATGCTTACAAAAAAAGCCATAATTTAGCAGATGATCAAATTGCTATTAACTTTGCTGGTTCTGGCACATTGCGTCAACAAATTGAACAAGGTGCACCAGCTAGCTTATTCATCTCTGCTGACGAAAAAAATATGAAAATGTTACAAGAAAAAGACCTTGTAAGTGATGTAAAACCATTCGCTACAAATGAACTCGTTCTCGTAGTTCCTAAAGGTCAACCTAAAGTTGAATTAAATCAAATTGCTAATGTGAAACGCCTTGTATTAGGTAATCCTGAAACAGTGCCAGCTGGTAACTATGCTAAACAAGTATTAACAAAATTAGGTGTTTGGGAACAAGTAGAGCCTAATGTAGTATATGCAAAAGATGTAAAAGCAGTAACGGCTTCTATTAGCCAAGGTGCTGGTGATGCAGGCTTCATCTACAAAACTGATGCTATTGCAGCAGGTGATGCGGTTCAAATTTCCGCAGTAGCACCTGCAGACTCTCATGATCCAATTATCTATCCAATTGGTATCATTAAAAAATATGACAACGCATTGGCAAGAGACTTTTACCAGTACGTAATGAGCCCAGAAGGCCAAAAAGTATTAGAGAAATACGGTTTCTCCACTTCTAAATAAGGGTAAAACGCTAGCTCTCATGGCTAGCGTTTTCTTATGATACAATATAGATATTGTACATAGCCTAACTTGTTGTATATAGAAAGGGGGAGTGGCATGAGTCCATTCTGGCTATCGCTGTGGGTGGCGAGCATTGCCCTCGTTATTGTTATCCTAAGTGGCTTAGCCACTTGTTACTGGATGAATCGCTGTAAATGGGGCGGTATTGCCATTCTCGATGCCCTTATTACATTGCCTTTAGTACTACCTCCTGTAGTCGTTGGTTTTGCGCTGCTTATGGTATTTACACCGGGCTATGCCTTTGGTGCTTGGCTTGAAGCTCATGGCATGAGCGTCGTCTTTGCTGCTTCCGGTGCCGTCATAGCTTCTTCTGTTATTGCATTTCCACTGTTTTATCAAACTGTACGCTCTGCATTGCAGTCCGTAGATCATAATATGGAGGATGTAGCACGAACATTAGGTGCTTCAGAGTTACGCATTTTCTTTACCATATCTGTACCGCTCGCATGGAAAGGTATTTTAACAGGTAGTATTTTAGCGTTCTGCCGCGCTATGGGCGAGTTTGGTGCTACTATCTTAATAGCTGGTAATATCCCAAAGGTAACACGTACTATGCCGTTAGCTATCTACTCCTATGTAGAGGCAGGGCAGTACATGGATGCCTTTGAGTTAGTTATTTATATTTGTGTTCTTACATTGGCGTTACTGAGCGGGATTCACCTTATTACAAAAGATTCCTTGTTCCGCCATACAGATAATAATTAGGAGGTTCTATGATTACATTTTCTTTTACTGTATCTAGACCTTCTGTGATTGTGAAAGCCGATGGTGCATTGCCGTCAGGCATTACTGTGCTGACGGGACAGTCCGGTAGTGGTAAAAGTACTTTTATCAAATGTATTGCGGGCCTCGTAAAACCGACTACTGGCAGTATTCAATGTGATGAAATGACCTGGGTTGATCGAGATAGAAAGCTTTGGGTGCCCGCTCAAGAGCGCCAAGTAGGTTATATGCCACAAGGCAATATTGTATTTCCCCATTTATCGGTAGAACGTAATATTACCTATAGCAAACGAGGCACACCTGACATGTGTACTACGTTGTTACAACGGTTAGGTTTAGAAAAATACCGCAACACTAAGGCGGGTAGATTATCTGGTGGCGAGCAACAACGGGTTGCTCTGGGACGTGCTCTCTACTCTAAACCGACTGTTTTGCTCCTCGATGAACCTTTATCTGCTCTAGACTGGAACTTGAGAAAACAAGTTCGTGAGGACCTCGTATCTATCATCCGTGAATGGGATGTACCCTGCGTATGGGTTACCCATGATGAAAGTGAAGCAGAAAACGTAGGAGATAGACACTGGACCTGTGAAAACGGAATTATTACAATTCCTAAATAAGGGGAAGTCTCACCGTTTAATTTCTGCAGATGTGTGTGCTGTTTTACTTATAAATCCAACGATAGCTGTTACGACAAATGCCATTGTAAAGCTTGGTAAGGTGGCACCTATTGTGCTTTCACTATGTAACATATAGTGGTATAAACCAACAGATACGGCCCAAATAAGACCTCGTACGAGATAAGCCGATAGTGTTTGTACTTGTTGACGATTGATAAAGTAGTCTGCCAATAAGATGGCAATCATCGGTGCAAATACAGAGCCGATGAGGTATAGGAAGTCAGTAATATCATCCATTGGATATAGAATCGCTGCAATAGTGCCCACGATAGTAACTATGATAGCTACACCTTTACTAGATGCACCGTGATAGATAGTCGTACTAGATACGCCTGCAGAGTAAGCGTCCATAAAGGTTGTAGTAACGGTAGAGAAGATGATAACGATGAGTCCCGCAAGGCCAAGTCCGGTATTCATCATGATGGTAATGATGGAGTCGCCACCACCAAAGATAGCGGCACTAAGGCCTAAGGTGTACATAACGATACTTGTTATTGTGTAGACGGTAGCACTTGTAAGTGATGCGGCAAAAGGATTTTTGCTTTCACGGGTATAATCACTGATAAGCGGTAGCCAAGATAGTGGCATGGCAATAGATAATTCAAGAGCTGCGATGAAACTCATATTTCTGCTAGTTAGAAGGCTACCTTCATTAGACCACTGTGCTATCATGTGAGCGCCCATGTAAAGGGTGAGACCTAGCAATAACACAGATACGATAGCTTGAATATAGCCCGTATTGTGGAGGCCGATGAAGAGCCACAGGATGACAAGCGCTCCGATAGCTATCGTCCAGAATATAGGGGATAGGGGGGCTAGCTCTTGTAAGGCTAGCATAGCATCATAGATCATGATGCTAGTCCAGCCGATAAGTTGAAGCATATTTAAAAAGGCAAAGCCTTTAGCCCCGAGTGGGCCAAAGCTGAAGGCGGTTGTATTCATACTGCCTTGCCGTAGCTGTCCACCGATGAGGCCAGCTCCAAAGAGTAATATACCGCCGATGATATGCCCCAGTATGATAGCATATAGACCTTGGGTGAGCCCTAAGGGGGCCAGATAGGTACCGGTCATAATTTCCGCTATAGACAGAGCGGCACCGAACCATATCATGGCAAACTGTGGTAGTGTGATGTGTGTGTGTTTCATACGTCCTCCTTGCCAGGAAGTCATAAAAAAGCCGAGTCCAAAAAGGAACTCGGCTATTAATCCTCTATGTTCCCTACGTTGGCATTATCCAAATCAGGTTATGGGTTAAAGCTTCAGCTTACTCTCAGCCCACTCGTGTGAGCACCCCGTTATGGCTTCATTATAGGTGGATAATAGGAAACCGTCAATTCTTTGTTGCATAGATTGTATAATAATGTTATAACTAGAGTATAAAAATATATTGCCACTAGGGGTGCTTTTGCTGAGATTGACCATTCAAAACCCTAGACCTGATCCAGATAATACTGGCGTAGGGAAGTGGAGTGAAACATAATACTAAACTATTACGAGACCATTCCATTTGGAGTGGTCTTGTTTTTATATGTTCGGAGGTATTATGAAACTACATACTGCATTGACAATTGCTGGTACTGATCCTAGCGGCGGTGCTGGTATTATGGCCGATTTGAAATCCTTCCAAAGTCGTCACGTATACGGCATGGCCGTTGTTACGTCCGTGGTGGCTCAAAATACGACGGGCGTACATCATGTAGAACATCTATCGCTTGCGAGTATTGAGCAACAATTACACGATGTGTATTCTGACATTGAACCACAAGCCGTTAAGACGGGCATGATTGCTTTACCTGAAATGATGGACCTCATCTATCCTTATGTGAGTAAAACTATTCCGTACGTAATGGATCCCGTTATGATTGCCACTAGCGGTGATCGACTCGTATCAGATGAAGCGGTGAATTTCTTAAAATCTAAACTCATTCCTACCGCCACGGTTATTACCCCTAATCGCAGCGAAGCTGAGGTATTAGCGGACCTGTCTATTACGTGTGAAAGTGACATAACAATGGCGGCGCATCGTATCCTACAGGACTTAGGACCTCAAGTTGTTATCATTAAAGGCGGTCACATCGGCGAAGATGCAACGGATTATGCTTTCACTAAAGATGGTAGCGTCCGTACTTGGACAAGCCCTAAATATGATACGATGCATACCCATGGTACGGGTTGTACCTTCTCCGCAGTGATTACAGCGGAGCTTGCAATGGGACGTGATGTAATGGATGCTATTGGTATTGCCAAGGACTATATTGCACTTGCTATTAAACATAATCCTGGGCTGGGAAATAGCTGTGGTCCTGTTAATCATATGGCTTATGGCCTGTTATCTAATGGAACTGAAACGATGGATGAGCTATTGAAAGATGACGAGAGGAGATAGTGATATGACCTATGAAAATCCATATATGAATGGTAAAGTTCAGTCTGAGCTAAATATATTAGAAATCTTGCGTCAGAGAAACCCTCTCGTTATTTGTATTACCAATGATGTAGTGAGGACCTTTACGGCAAATGGTTTATTAGCTATTGGTGCATCACCGGTGATGAGTGAGTGTAGTGAAGATTTGAAAGACCTCATTGTCCATGCATCGGCACTACTCATCAATATTGGCACTCTAACCCCAGACAAGGTTAGCTACTACAAAGATGCCATAGCACTAGCGAAGAAATATGAGGTTCCTATCGTGTTAGATCCAGTGGGGTGTCATGCAGGGGCGTATCGTTTATCTGTGGTGCTAGACTTGATTAAGACTGGTGCCATCTCATTATTGCGAGGTAATCAAAGTGAAATTAAAGCTATCTACGATGCTTTAAGTCCTAATAATCAGGCAGATACTTCTACTACCGGTAAGGGTGTAGATGGGGGGCAGATTGAGGATAGTGCTGTTATCGTATATCGTCTAGCGCGCCTTATTAACTGCCCTGTTGTAGCTACTGGTGAAGAGGATTATGTTTCCGATGGAACTCGAGTATTTGCAGTGCCACACGGACATCCTATTATGACGGCTGTAACGGGTACAGGCTGTCTATTAGGAGCTGTATTAGGAGCCTTCTTTAGTGGATATTATTCGTTTATGCATAATATGTCTATCGCTGAGTTCCTTGCCTATACACTAGCTTATTATGGTTTAGCCGGTGAAAGTGCAGTGCAAGTAAGTGGTGTAAAACCTGGTAGCTTTAGTGTAGCCTTTATGGATAGTTTATATATATTCGATGATACGGTGCTTATAGCTGACATTCATATACGCCCTGTAGTTGTGCCTGATCAATTACAAGTATATTTCATCAGTGGTACCCGAGATGTGGAACTGAATGAAAATCGTTTACTCTCTATCGTAGAGGACGCTTGTCGAGGCGGTGTGACTTGTTTCCAATTTAGAGAAAAGGGTGAAGGTACTTTAGTTGGGCAACAGAAATTAGAGCTAGCCCAACAGCTAAAACAAATCTGTGCAAAATACAATGTACTCTATGTTATCAACGATGATGTAGACTTAGCGATGGCTGTTAATGCTGATGGTGTACATGTAGGACAAGAAGATATGCGTCTAGAAAAGGTGCGTAATCTTGTGGGCCATAAGGTGGTTGGTATCTCTATTCACTCTGTGGAGGAACTACATAAGACTGATGTAATCTACGCTGATTATATAGGTGTAGGGCCTATGTACGCCACAAGTAGTAAGCCTGACGCCCAAGTACCATGCGGACCTAATCGAATTACTGAACTTCAAGCAGAAGGCTTAACATTGCCATGTGTAGGAATTGGTGGTATCACTTTAGAAAATGCGAAACCTGTACTACAAGCAGGGGCCTGTGGTGTAGCTGTCATTTCTGCTATCGCTCATGCAGATAGTCCTTTTGAATCGGCTCAACAATTTAAACAGTTAGTATATTAGATAATAGAATATACTCTTTCATAGTAAATAGAACACAAAAAAGACGATGACTTGAGTCATCGTCTTTTAGTTAAGGAAGTTGTTAGTACTTACTGTAAGATTAATTGTACTTACAGGTATAGTTTAATTAAAATCTGTACTTACAGGTTGTTAGTTTAGTTAGTGTAGTACTTACAGATTAGATGGATTCAACGAAACGGTGGAAGAAAGCTTGTGGGTGTGCACATACTGGGCAAAGTTTAGGAGCGTCTTCACCAACGTGTACATAACCACAGTTAGCGCAGATCCAAGCAACTGGTTCGTCGTTGTGGAACACTTTGTTACCGGATACTTGAGCTGCTAATGCAAGGTAACGAGCTTCATGACGAGCTTCGATTTTACCAACTTCGCGCATGTGATAAGCGATTTTAGCAAAGCCTTCTTTTTCAGCTTCTTCAGCGAATTCTTTGTACATTATAGTGTGTTCGTAGTTTTCACCAGCAGCTGCATCACGAAGGTTAGCTTCGATATCGGAAGATACATCGCCACCATGAAGAGCTTTGAACCACATTTTAGCATGTGCAGATTCGTTGTGAGCTGTTTCTTCGAAGTAATCAGCGATTTCGTTCATGCCAGCTTTACGAGCTGCTGCTGCGTAGAATGTATATTTTTGGAATGCTTGGGATTCGCCAGCAAATGCTGCTTGTAGATTTTTTTCTGTGTTAGAACCTTTTAATTCTGCCATTTTAATACTCCTTTGTACTTACGATAATTTCAAAATTTGTTACTTAACTTATATATTCATAACCACTTGGTTGTGAATTCAAATAATAGAATACTTATTCTGCAATTTCGTGGGCGACTTCGCCTTAGTAAGAAAACTTATTCTTAGATCAAATAGACACTTGTCTAAATTTTTAAAATAGTACTTACTTATTTGTGCTTTTCGGCACTTGCCGTCTTAACAGTTTTATATACAATGTGCTATCCGTATACTTAACGAATAATCATTGTTGACTATATTGTAACATACTAAATGAGAAATGCAAGTGTTTTTATAAAATTTATTTCGAAAATTTTCTAAATGATAAATATTATCAATGTAGTAAAAATGCGGTTTCTTAAAGACTGAATAGTATAGGGTTTATAAAATTAGCTGATTTTGATATTGAGAATGATAACTATATGAAAAATCATTATTGATTAGTTGTTGAGAGTATTTTCTTTAGATGTACTAATAATTCCTCGTAAAATGCATACTTACAACTATAGATTTAAGATATATTTATAGAACACACCATTTTATGTATAATAAGTATATAAATACTGACTGACGATAAAGGAGGCGCTATGGCATTTGTTAGATATTATGTAGGCGATGTGGTGAAGATGAAAAAATCACATCCTTGCGGTAGTGACGAGTGGGAAGTAAAGCGTATTGGCACGGATTTTCTCATCGTATGTAACGGCTGTGGTCATCAACTGCTGATGCCGCGCCCTAAATTTGAAAAGGCAGTTAAGAAAATAGTATCTCGATTGCCAGAGAATGGGTAAGGAGGTCCTATGGTACGACTTACGGACTATGTGACAAATGGGGGATGTGCGTGTAAGATTGGTCCTCATATATTAAATCATGTTTTGAAAGCCGTGACACCAGTTACAAATGACCAGGTCTTAGCAGATATGACTGGTTCTGATGATGCTGGTGTATATAAAATTTCTGATACATTGGCATTGGTTCAAACCTTAGACTTTTTTACACCTATGGTTAATGATCCTATTTTGTTTGGTAAGATTGCTGCTGCCAATGCATTAAGTGATGTGTATGCTATGGGTGGAACTCCGTTGACTGCCATGAACATCGTAGGTTTCCCGGTACCTCTTGTGGAGCAAGGAGTCTTAACAGACGTGTTAAATGGCGCAGGCTCAATGGTAGCTGAATCTGGTGCGGCTATCGTAGGAGGCCATAGCATAGAAAATAAAGAACCTATCTTTGGTATGTCTGTGACTGGACAAGTGAATCCCCATTGTATTTGGAAAAACAAAGGGGCCCAGGTAGGGGATATATTGGTGCTAACAAAACGTATTGGAACAGGTATCATGAATAATGCGCTGAAAGCAGATTTGTTCCCTGTAGGTACAGAGCAAGCTATCACTAGTATGAGTACTTTAAATCGAGTAGGTGCAGAGGTAGCTCACAACTTTACTGTCCATGCTTGTACTGATGTGACTGGTTTTAGCCTTATGGGGCACTCTGTAGAAATGGCTAGTGCCTCTGATGTGACAATACACATTAAGGCTTACGACATTCCTCTCTTTGATGATGTTATCGAAGCGGCTCAAATGGGATTAGTACCAGCTGCGTCTTATGGTAACCGCAAGGCTATAATCGATGTACAAGTAGATGAGGCGTTGGACACTGTGTGGACTGATATCCTCTTTGATCCGCAAACCTCGGGTGGGTTGTTATTCTCTGTTCCTGCTAATGAAAGTGAACAACTCGTAGAGGCCTTACATAAGGCTGGTATAGACTGTGCGGCTATAGTAGGTACTGTTGAAAGTTTCTCTGGATTGGCTGTACGCGTAACAGAATGACATTAGGAACAATATAATATAGCGCTTAAGGTGTTACATTAAATATCATTAGCTGATAGCTGATAGCTGATAGCTGATAGCTGATACTTTTACAAAACATATAATGTATATTAATAGAGGTGTATAATGAGTAATACAAAGGAATTAACTGTAGATGTACGTGGTAGTTTGTGCCCAAAACCTGTGATCGAAACCAAAAAGGTAAGTGACACGAATCCAGATGCTGTTATTATAACTATCGTAGATAATGAAGTAAGCCGCGATAATGTAGAAAAGTTTGGTAAATCTCGCGGTTATGGGGTGGACATCCGACAAGATGGTAAGGATTTTTACCTCACTATGACCCCTAATGCAAATCCAGTACCAGACGGTGGTTGTGAACCCATGAGCTATGGCAACCGTGTCATTTTGATGACAAAGGACTATCTTGGTGAAGGCAGTGAAGAGTTAGGCCGTAATTTAATGAAAACGTTCTGGGTATGTATGCTTGAAGCCGATGTAAAACCATCTAAAATCTATTTCATCAACAGCAGCGTTAAGATGGTTGTCAATGGTTCTGTTCATTTAGAAAATATTAAAAAACTAGCTGATCTTGGTGTTGAAATTGCAGCGTGCGGCATTTGTCTCGATTACTATGGGGTAAAAGAAGAGCTTGGCGTAGGTAGTATTACAAATATGTACGCTATTACAGATGCTATTCTTGGGGACAATATAGTTAAGTTATAATTTTTAGTATTCTATTTTTGATTTACTGTTTTAGACTAGACGGATAGTCAACGTTACAGTGATGCAATATCAGATATCATGGTAGGAGGTGAGGCATTGGAAAATAAAAAATTGCTAGTCGTCTTTACGTCCTATTATTTTGGCGATAAAGCAGACAAGGTATTAACAGAATTAGAGGTGCCTCATCAATTGATGGCTACACCTCCTGAGCTTTATGATATGTGTGGGTTATCTGTGCAAATAAATCCAAGTATTGTAGAGCAGGTTCAGACTATTTTAAAAGAACATAAGATTAGTATATCTGGCCTTTTTTGGTATGAAAAAGGTGAGCTAGCTGTACCATATAAAGCCTAGACAACTGAACCGACCCCTTAATGTTAGACCAAAAATCTTAACATTAAGGAGGTCGGTTTAGTTTGTTGTGTCCCCAAAAGTCTAACTTTTTGGGGGCACAACAAACGTCTAGGCTTTTTCTTATTCCTTTTTTATTAAGGTTTTGATTATTATATAATTTACAGGCCGACTATGGTATTATAGATATATGATATTTTTTATCATTATGGAGGTATATATGAGCAAGTATGAAATAGAAAATGTAAAATTAACAGCCCCTAAATTAGATCGTAAAGATTTAGAATATGCTATGACATATCGTTATGCATGTAAGAAATTTGATAGCACTAAAAAGATTAGTGATGAAGACTGGAATGCTATCTTGCAGGCGGCACGTTTGTCTCCTACATCCCTTGGTTTTGAGCCTTTTGAATTGCTAGTTATCCAAAACCCAGAAATCCGAGAAAAAATGAAAGCTCATGGCTGGGGCATTCATGCGGGCCTTGAAGCAAGTCATTTTGTGGCATTCTTAGCACGTAAAAAAGTGGACTTAGATTTTGACTCCTCTTATGTACGTTACATTCAAGAGACCGTTAAGCAATTACCTGCAGAAGTAGATGCAGCATATCGCGAAAAATATGCTCAATTCACTACAAGTGACTATAAAACTTTTGAATCTGATCGGGCTGCCTTTGACTGGGCTTCAAAACAAGCGTATATCGTTATGGCGAACATGATGACAATGGCTGCTTATGAAGGCTTAGATTCTTGTCCATTAGAAGGATTCAATCAAGATGACATGACAGCACTCTTAGGTGATGAACTTGGACTGTTCGATACTAAACACTTTGGCATTGCTGTAATGGCTGCTTTCGGCTACCGAGATGAAGAACCGCATCGTAACAAAACACGTCGTACCTTAGATGAAATTGTAACAGTAGTTGAGTAAATCGTTATATGTAGATCTAAATCGAAATTCTTCATTCAATCTTTAGAATTGAATGCTATATTATAAATATACAAAAATTCTAAAATATTTATAAATTCTGTGTTATTTGATGGGGTTATGAATATTTTGATTGAATAGGAAGGAGTGATTGTATGTTATGGTCAATTATCGTTGGTGGTTTTATCGGGTTCCTAGCAGGTGCCATCACTAACAAAGGCAGTGCAATGGGCGTTATCGCTAAAGTTGTGGCTGGTTTAATTGGCTCGTCCGTAGGTCAGTCTCTATTTGGTACATGGGGTCCTAGCTTAGCAGGGATGTCCTTAATTCCATCTGTATTAGGTGCAGTAATTGTTGTTGCTGTTGTTTCGTTTTTCTTCGGAAAGAAATGATAGCAATTTATTTGTAAATATAGCTAAATAGCTAAAAAGATTTTACATGAAAGGAGCTATTATAATGGCATTAGAAGATAAATTAAACCAAGTTAAAGGTGCAGTAAAAGAAAATGTAGGTAAATTAACTGGTGACAAAAAATTGGAAGTAGAAGGTGTTGTAGAAAATACAGCTGCAAAAGTTAAAGACGTTGCACATGATGTTGCTGAAGATCTCAAAAAAACAGCTGAAGATGTTAAAGATGCTGTAGATGGTGCGATTAGTGGCGTCAAAAATGTTTTCCATAAAGACGATAAATAATTTTAAATAACAGGCTATCATTAGCAATAAAAACCAGTAAATCTTAGGATTTACTGGTTTTTGTTATATAAGTTATATAAATTTGTTTATACGTTGAAGCGGAAGTGTGTTACATCGCCGTCTTTCATAACGTAGTCTTTACCTTCTAGGCGTACAAGGCCTTTTTCTTTAGCCGCATTTTGGCTACCGCAAGTCTGTAAGTCATCGAAGGATACGATTTCAGCACGAATAAAGCCTTTTTCGATATCAGAGTGGATTTTACCAGCTGCCTGAGGAGCTTTTGTACCGTTTACGATTGTCCATGCACGAGCTTCCATTTCACCAGCTGTGAAGTAGTTAATAAGACCTAGAAGTGCATAACTTGCCTTGATAAGTTTAGTTAAGCCAGATTCTTCAAGACCGAGGTCTTCAAGGAATGCAGCGGATTCTTCATCAGATAACTCAGCGATTTCAGATTCGATGCGGGCAGAAACAACAACGATACCAGCACCTTCATTTTTTGCATATTCTTCTACGCGTTTTACGTGTTCGTTAGCAGAGTAATCAGATACTTCATCTTCAGAAATGTTAGCAACATAAAGAGAAGGTTTTGCTGTAAGTAATGTCAACTCTTTGATCATTTCTAACTCTTCTTCGTCTAAACCTTGTGCTCGAACTGGTTTAGCTTCCCCTAAACCTTCGATAATGCGTTCTAGCAAAGGCAACTCAGCACGAGCATCTTTATCGCCGGATTTTGCAATCTTTTCGATGCGTTGTTTCCGCTTTTCTACGGATTCAAGGTCAGCAAGGCAGAGTTCAGTGTTGATGATTTCGATGTCTCGGATTGGATCAATAGAACCTGCTACGTGAGTGATATTAGGATCATCGAAACAACGAATAACTTGGGCAATCGCATCTACTTGACGAATATGGCTAAGGAATTTGTTACCTAAACCTTCGCCTTTAGATGCGCCTTCTACGAGGCCCGCAATATCTACAAATCGCATAGCAGCAGGGAGGATGCGTTTAGAACCGAACATTTCCGCTAATACAGCTAGACGATTGTCTGGAACATCAACAACACCTACGTTTGGCTCAATTGTACAGAATGGATAGTTGGCAGCCTCAGCGCCAGCCTTTGTGATAGCGTTGAATAATGTACTTTTACCAACATTTGGAAGGCCTACAATGCCTACTTCTAAATTTGTGCTCATGGTACCACCTTTTATTAATTCAGTCATTTCGTTCATTGTGAAAGCTTTCACTAGAAATATTGTTTCTTATAAAAGCCTTATCAAACACATATTATATCACATTCTAACAGATATATACATTTCTATAGAATTGGTCTAGATTGTTTATCAAGAAGTGCTATAATATTAGATAGAAAGTTGAAGTTTCATATAAAAAATAATGATTAGTAGATGTGATTATAATAAAATTATAACTTTATTGTTTGCTTTATAGAAAATTTTGATGAGTAGATATAACTATGTCAGTGTACAGACGGACGTGTCATTTTGATTGAACGTAATCGTCATGTGACGCTGCTAGGAAAGGAAGTTAAGTATGTTTTCTAAGTTATTTGATAGTTTTTTAGTACACTATTTGGAACGATTCAATGATCATTGCTTTATTGTAAAAGTTGGTGATAACGAGTATACGATTGGTGAAGGTAATCCTGAATTTACGATTATTGTAAATAGGGATATACCTAAGACAGATGTATTGGTATCGGCCGAACTTGCTCTTGGCGAAGCGTATATGCGTAAGGATATTGAAATAGAGGGCGATTTATTCAAAGCACTTTGTGTTGTACTAGGTCATGTCAATAAGGATTCTATCAATAAAAAGGTACTTAGCTCTCTCTTTAATGTAGGTCTTAAAAAGAAAGATCAAAAACAACAAGTATCTTCTCATTACGACCTTGGTAATGATTTTTATAGCTTGTGGCTTGATAAGACAATGAGCTATTCTTGTGCATACTTTAAACATGAAGATGATAGCTTAGAAGATGCACAATACCAAAAGGTTCATCATATTCTTGATAAGCTATATTTAAAAGAAGGTATGACATTACTCGATATCGGTTGTGGTTGGGGATTCCTTTTAATCGAAGCAGCCCGTAAGTACGGCGTTAAAGGCTATGGTTGTACATTGTCTGAAGAACAATGGAAGAAAGGCCAAGAACGGATTAAAGAATTCGGTCTTGAAGGTCAAGTCGAAATCGAACTTATTGACTATCGTGATGTAGCTGCATCTGGTCGTACATTTGACCGTATCGTCAGCGTTGGTATGTTGGAACATGTAGGTCGTCCTAATTTCCCATTGTATATGGAAGCTGCATCCACTATGTTAAATGATGGTGGTCTATTCTTACTCCATTACATTAGTGATCCATCAGAAAAAGAAACTAGCGCATGGATTCGTAAATATATCTTCCCAGGTGGATGCTTACCATCTCTTCGTGAAATGGTTTCCATTGCCTATGACTATGATTTTAATGTTATCGATGTTGAAAGCTTGCGCTTGCACTACTATAAAACATTGATGCATTGGTACAATAACTTCCAAGGTGTACGTGACCAAGTAGAAAAAGCTCGCGGTACTGAATTCGTTCGCATGTGGGACTTATACCTCTGTGGTTGTGCAGCAGGTTTCTATATTGGCAATATGGATTTACACCAAATCCTTATGACAAAAGGTGTTAACAATGAGTTGCCATTGACACGTTGGTATTAATAGATAGATTTTAATACAAAAAGGACCGTCTTAATGGACTGTACCCAAAAATTGGATACAATTTTTAGGTGCAGTTTATAAGACGGTCCTTTTTGTGTGTCGTCATACGATATTGTTAATGTAAAAAGAGGATAACCGGAGTTATCCTCTTTAGTATTTTTTGAATTATAGAGAGTGAGCCCGCAATTCTTCAGCAGAATGTGTGGAAATCCAAGCTGGTGGAATATCGAATACTGTGTAGCAACCAGTACCACCGTGTTTAGCAAGACGGTAGATACCACGAGCGTAAGCAACTAGTGCAGAGCCTGTGAATTCAGGGTTAGAATCAAGTTTCAAGGAGTATTCAACAACATGACGAGTGCCGTCTGTGCTTTCACCAGAACGAAGCACGAAGCCACCATGCGGAATGCCTTTGTGGTTACGATCAAGTTCTTCTTGGGAAATAAAGTTTACTACAGTTTCATAACCTACGAAGTAGTTTTCCATAGTTTTGATTTCGTTTTCAATTTTAGCTTTGTCTGCATCAGGAGCAGCTACTACATAGCACTCACGAAGATGACCTTTGTAGCCGTCAACGTCCGGAGTTTCACCATTACGGATTGCTTCAAGGTATTGTTCTTTTGGAACAGTGTATTGACGAGCGTCAAGAACGCCATCAATACGACGGATAGCATCGGAGTGACCTTGAGAAACGCCACGACCCCAGAATGTATAAGATTTGCCTTGAGGCAAGATGCTTTCGGCATATACACGTTGTAAAGAGAACATGCCTGGGTCCCAACCGCAGGAAATCAATGTAGCAGTTTTAGCTTCTTTAGCTACTTTGTCTACGTTTGCGAAATGTTCAGGGATACGTGCATGTGTATCGAAGGAATCGATACAGTTAAAGTATTTTGTTACCATTGGAGTTTGTTCGATAAGGTCTGTTGCAGAACCGCCGCAAAGAACCATAACATCGATTTTACCTTTGAAGTTTGGTAAATCCTCCATAGTGTATGTAGCAACACCGGAAACCGTTTCTAAACCTTTACGACGAGAAAATACGCCAACGAGTTCCATATCTGGTTGCAATTTAACAGATGCTTCTACACCACGGCCTAAGTTGCCATAGCCTACGATACCAATACGAATGTTGCTCATATTAGCCTCCTATGTAAATCGATAAATTTAATAATCAACACTTTTATTATAGCACAAAATCATGTCTTTTTATATTTTTCTATAGAGCTTACCGATCTAGATTGTAAAAGTAATATATCTATCAATATGACCATACATTTGAAAATAAGTTTGCCTTTGACCCTATCGATACATCTCGGATTGTTACAAGAAAAACCTAAATAATCATATATATTAAGGCATAGAAAAGACCGATTACCGTCCCAATAAAGGAGTGTAATCGGTCTTTTGTCTTAATAGATATTTATATCAAACTTGTTTTAGATAAAAATACTCTTTTAGAATTTTAATGTTTTGATTCTGTCAACGGCACGAATTGTATTTTCGCGGCTACCAAAAGCTGTTAAACGAAGGTAACCTTCGCCGTGAGGGCCAAAGCCAGAACCTGGTGTAGATACGATTTGTACCTTTTCAAGTAAGATATCGAATAATTCCCAGCTAGTCATGTTGCCTGGTGTTTTAAGCCAAATGTATGGTGCGTCAACACCGCCGTATACAGTAAGGCCGATAGACTCAAGACCTTCTTTGATGATGCGGGCATTTTCTTTGTAGTATGCAATGTTAGCACGAGTTTGTTCGCGACCTTCTTTAGTGTATACTGCTTCAGCACCGCGTTGAATGATGTAAGGTACACCGTTGAATTTAGTGCATTGACGACGATTCCACATAGGGTTCAAAGGTTGACGCTCGCCAGATTTAGTTTTACCTGTTACTTCTTTTGGTACAACTGCATAAGCACAACGTGTACCAGTAAAACCTGCAGTTTTGGAGAAGGAACGGAACTCGATTGCTACTTCACGAGCGCCTTCAATTTCATAAATGGATTTTACAGTGTCTTCTGTACTGATGAAAGCTTCGTAAGCAGAGTCAAACATCAAGATCGCATCATTATCTTTACACCATTTGATCCATTCTGCTAAACGAGCACGGCTCAAAACAGTACCAGTAGGATTGTTAGGGGAGCAAAGATATACGATATCTACTCTTTCAGAAGGAAATTCTGGAGAGAAGTTGTTTTCTGCATAAGTAGGGAGGTATACAACTTTTTGGAAGATACCGTCTATAGCTTCGCCAGTACGACCGCCCATAACATTGGAATCTAGATATACTGGATACACTGGATCTGTAATAGCGATGATATTATCTTCGCTGAATAATTCTTGGATGTTGCCAACGTCAGATTTTGCACCGTCAGATACGAATACTTCGTCGATTGCAATATCTACACCTAATGGTTTGTAATCGCCATCAACAATAGCTTGGCGCAAGAAGTCATAACCTTGTTCAGGGCCGTAACCGCGGAATGTTTCTGCTTTACCCATCTCTTGAACCGCTTTGCTCATTGCATCGATAATTGCGGGAACAAGCGGTAATGTAACATCGCCAATACCAAGACGAATAATATCTGCATCTGGATGAGCTGCTTGATAATCCGCTACTTTTTTAGCAATGTTAGCAAATAAATAAGAACCTTGTAGGTTTAAATAGTTTTCATTAATATTAGCCATGATGACTCCTTTTTATAATTAGATTTCTCTATATATAGTAAATTATAGAGAACAATGACGCAAGGATTTTCTATAGAATGCTGAAAAAGAAATTATATTAGAAATTTATATATCCTTATGTATATTTTTGATATAATGAATATATATTTATATAAGTTCGGTTTATATGAGAGTTCATATAGTTGAATATGGAAGTGGTGACTGTATGCATACGGTTAGCAATAAAAGTTGGCTTTTTGTTTCTATATTAAGTGCCTTGATGGCCTTTACGTCGCTGTCAACGGATATTTATTTGCCCGCCATGCCTGCCATGGGGCGCGATCTAAATGGTGATGCAGAGCTTACGATTACAGGGTTCTTAATCGGGTTTTCCTTGGCTCAGCTCTTTTGGGGTGCCGTCAGTGATAAGATTGGACGGAAGAAACCTCTCATAATAGGGTTGATTTTATTTATTATAGGCTCTGTAGGCTGTGCGTTGAGTACGTCCATGATCGAACTATTAGCATGGCGTGTATTCCAAGCTTTTGGAGCTTGTGTGGGTCCCATGTTATCGCGAGCCATCATTCGCGATCTCTATGGACGGACTGAGGCGGCAAAGATGTTGTCTACACTGGCTATCGTAATGGCTATAGCACCCATAGCAGGTCCTTTGTTTGCCGGTCATTTGCTAGTGTGGTATACGTGGCATGCCATATTCTGGCTATTAGCTTTGATTGGGGTTTTTATGCTATTAGCCGTCCTATTGCTACCTGAAACACACCCCAAAGAAAAGCGTAGCCGAAAGTCTATGAGTCATACTTATATCAATTACTGGATATTGTTGCGCAATAAAGAATTTATGAAATACACGCTTTGTGTAAGCTCTTTCTATATTGCTATCTATGCTTTTTTAACTGGTTCACCTTATGTATACATCGATGTATTTGGAGTGCCTACAGAGTATTTTGGCTATTTATTCTCCCTTAATATTATTGGTGTAATGATTATGAGTGCAGTCAATCGGCGCATTGTAAGTGCCATACGCCTCGATAAGTTGTTGCGCTATGCTACCATGTTTGCAGCCATATGTGTAACGATTGTCATGATTTTAATGTTTATGGGCGAACACTCTTTATGGCTTATCGTAATCGGCAGTTTTTTATTCTTTTCTATGAATGGTATTATTGCTGCTGTAACGAATGCGTTAGCCTTGGAGCGTGCTGGTAAGATGGCGGGCTCCGGAGCGGCTTTGCTAGGGGCCATGCAATATGGTAGTGGTATTATTTCATCTTTGGTGTTAACATTCTTTCCGAATGATTCGGCATACCCTATGATGTCTGTTATTACAATCTTTGTTATTATCTGTGCTATTCTAGCATTCCCTAGAGATAAACGATACGACCATTAATAATTGTGAAAGCAAGAACTCAAAATGGTGTAAGAGTATAATACATTTGTGACAAGTAAATAAAAAATGAGAAGAAACTCTGT
>NZ_CAUTZP010000014.1:0-48046 GCF_963543145.1 uncultured Veillonella sp.
TTATTTACCAATCTTTGGGACTGAAATAGCAACACTTTTTGTCCTATAACCCTTATTTTATCTATTCATATTTACTGTATCATAAAAAGGACTCTACATTCTTATGAGTAGAGTCCTTTGTTGTATATAGACTGCTATAGGATATCTATTATAAACTAGATATCCGTCTATAGTTAGCTTATTTAAGTTGTCCAGCGGCAATAGCAAGGTCACGCCAATAGATGGCTTGCATATAACCATATGTATCTGGTTTTAAAGTGATTAATTTAGCTTTATTACGTTTTTCTTCACGTAATAGTTTACCTGTGCGAGCGTCAATAATATTACGTTGGTCTTGAACCCATTGAATCGTATCATTGTCTTGATCAAAGTAATAATGGTTAATATACTCTGTCATATAGTATTGAGCGCCTTGATGACTATAGGTACGACCTATAATTTCAAATTTATTACCTTCACCAGCAATAACTTTAACGCGTTGTTCAGCGTAATAATTTTGGCCGTTCATACGATATAAATAGGCATAGCCTCGTGCATTCTCTAAATCGGCAATATTAACTGCTTGAGAGGGCAGGATACCTAAGATTGTGAAAGCCGCTACAATTAACAAAATTTTTTTCATTATTACACCTCAGGATAGAGAACTTTAGCCTCTTTTATTGCGTCTTGAATGATTTTCTTGTTACGTGATCTTACCATTCCAGGGATACGGAATAAGTCGATAATCATCCAAATACCTAAGCCACCAGCTGTTAACCAATAGATGATATTAATAACTGGTTTATTTAAATAAAAATAATGGACCCCAAAGACAAACCAGAATAAATACGCTAGACCCGTATCTTTTTGGCGTGCTTGTGCTGATAAAACATAGTTTTTTTGTTGCTCAGTTAAACCTTGCATAAGTGCTAATATATCAGGTGTCATATAATCTCCTTTATACTATATACTATTTGGCATGTGGCTGGTCAGATTCAGCCACAACATGGACAACTAATTCTTGATCAGAAGGAATCTGTGCCATGACCATAGGCATAGGTACATCCATAGCAGCTGCAATACCTTTGATTTGGCGCATTGCTACTGGTACGACAGTACCATCGTCTTGTACATTTTTCTCTAATACTTCAATTTCAGTGGTAGTTAAACCTGCTTTATTTGCAAAGTCTTCAATGGATACTCCGTTGGATTCACGATATTCTTTAATGAAATCTCCGATATACATAGATTCCTCCTATTTATAGATACTATTATATTGTAATTAAAATTATCATATATGGCAATAGATGAATGAAAGATGAAGTTAAAAGCAAGAAAGCAATATATAAAAGGTAAAGCATAAAACGTAAAACATAAAATATGAAACATAAAACATAAATGGTGAAGTATATAGTAGGTGTTAGAATAGGAGTAGAAATAGAATTAAAATTAAAATTAAAATAGTTGATAAACCTGTCAAGTACGATAATAGTAATGATATCCGAATAGTGTATAACTGCTATTTATATATGTATAAATTAATGGATAGTAGAATTGTTAATAAAATTACAAAAATAAATTGACTTAATACGATAGCGGTGTTAATATTAACTCATAGAAAACATCATATTTGGGAATAGGTGCTGAAAAGCATAATAGAGAAGCTGGTTAAATGCCAGCACGGTCCCGCCACTGTATGGTCGAGCGAGTCTAAATTAAGTCACTGGGAAACTGGGAAGGCTAGATGAGCGATGAAGCCGAGTCAGGAGAACTGCCTATTCAACATTCACCATTTGACCTACGAGAGATAGGGAGGAGAAGTTAATAGCTCCTTTTTACGTACCCGTAAAAAGGATTTTTTAGTTCTATACAATCTAAATTACATGACTTTAGTTTAATTTAGAGATTAGTACTATATGACCTAAATGTCGTGCTATGGTCATGGTGGATTATACCTTCACGGTATTACCAGCATGACATATGTTATGACTGTTAATATATTTTATGGTAAATGTAGGGCATGCATTTATTCATCATCATCCTAAAAAAGAGGCTGACCCAGGATTCTAGTAGTTCGGATTATGGGTCAGTCTCTTTTTATCTGGGGCGGTCTCTTTTTAATAGATTTATGAAATTTAAGTTAAATATCAAAAAATGATTGACGATGAATTCTATACATGATATTATTATTTCAGTTGAGACGCGGGAGTGGCGGAATTGGCAGACGCACCAGACTTAGGATCTGGCGCCTTACGGCGTGGGGGTTCAAGTCCCTTCTCCCGCACCAACTTTATTGCACCTTTTGAGGTGCTATTTTTTTTGCCCAAAATTTAGCGACTATATTAAAAAATAGATGCTTAATTTGTAAACAATGAGTTATTAGTAGACAAAGAGTTATTACATTATATGTTATAATGAATTAGTTAGAACTATTCGATTAATAACGACTATTTAATAATACAATTAGAGTAATACTATATGGTGCAGTATGGATAATACATTAACTCAGCTGCTTTCACATAACCCATCCTTTGTGGAGGGGCTAAACGCATTTCAGCGGAAAGGAAAGTCAGTTATATATGGTCTTAGTGGATCTCAAAAGAGTTTCCTCTTACGCCAAGCCTTTTCTGCAGGTCTGACAAAACCTGTAGTTATCGTAGTCCATGATAAGGATCATAAAGAGATGTGGGAACGGGACTTAGCTTTTTTCATGCCCCATGTTCCAGTTCTATCATTTCCTATTACAGATCATGTAGACTTTACAACTGTAGCACGTAGTCTTGAAGACCAAGGTGCACAGATGCGAGCATTAGCACTTCTGGCATGGCAAGAGCCGACGGTGGTCATTGCTAATGCGGAAGAGGTGACACAGTATGTGGTATCTCCTCAGTATTTAAAGGGTCAATCATTGCGTTTTGCATTGAATGATACTATTGAACGTGATACTGTTCTTGAACAGCTTGTAATAATTGGATATGAACGGGTAGACCAGGTGGAACAACGTGGTCATTTTGCTGTGCGCGGAGATATATTAGATATTTATCCTGTTAATAGTGATAATCCCATACGTATAGAATTCTTTGGAGATGAAATCGATACATTGCGGTTTTTCTCTGTAGAGAATCAACGCTCTATTGAACAAATTGAGTCTTATACGGTGACACCTTTCTTCCTTGGTAAAAGCGATGCAGATAGTACTTTATTATCGTATGTAAAGGATGGAATCCTCATTTACGATGAGCCAGGACGTATTCAAGAAGCGTTAAAGAAGTTCCTCAAGGAAGACCCTACACATCGTAAAAATCATTGTGACTGGAGTGAATTGCAGCGCACTGTAGCAGCGACTACTCAAGTGGCTTTCACATTTATGCAACAGCGCTCTATTGGTCTTACTGGATTTAACCCTATTGGTATTCAAGGGAAGACGATGACGAGCTTTGAGCGTCAAATTCCTTTATTAACAGATGAAATTAAGCAATGGCATCGCCTAAATCATCAAGTTGTATTGGTGTTAAATAACCAACAACGACGAGAAGGTATTGAACGAGCTCTTGAAGGGGAAAACATTGCTTTCGTTCATGGTGAAGAATGGATTGCAAAGCCTAATACGGTTGTTATATTACAAGGCTTATTGACTGACGGCTTTGAATTGCCAAATAGTCATTTAGTAGTGGTCGTAGAAGGTAACATTTACGGACAACAAAAGCGCAAGCTTCGCAACAAGCCTAAAAAGGGTCAAGAAATCAATTATTTTACGGATTTGACCCCTGGGGACTATGTAGTACATAGTATGCACGGTATCGGTAAGTATATTGGCCTTAAAACGATAGAAACGGAAGGTATTCATCGTGATTATATTGAAATTGCTTATGCGGGAACGGATAAACTATTCTTACCAGCCAACAATTTAGATCAGTTACAAAAATATATCGGCAATGAAGGTGATGTGCCTCGCATTCATAAGATGGGTGGCCGTGACTGGGCTAAGGTTGTTACAAAGGCCAAAAAATCCATTGATGATTTGGCAGATAAGCTCGTTGAGATATATGCACAACGAGAGATTACAGAAGGCTTTGCGTTCTTGCCCGATCAACCGTGGCAGCAAGAGTTTGAAGATGCGTTCCCTTATGAAGAGACGGAAGATCAGTTACAAGCTACGGCAGAGATTAAAGAATCTATGGAACGACCTGTTCCTATGGACCGCTTGCTAGCAGGCGACGTAGGCTTTGGTAAAACGGAAGTAGCTATGAGAGCTATCTTTAAAGCCGTTATGAGTGGCAAGCAAGTTGCAGTGCTCGTACCGACTACTGTTCTGGCACAACAACATTTCCAAACCTTCTTGAATCGTTTTGCCCCATTTGGCGTAAAGGTAGATGTACTCAATCGTTTCCGCAGTACAGCTGAGAAGAAACAAGTTCTTAAAGGTGTTGAGGATGGATCCATTGATGTTCTCATCGGTACCCATTCGCTACTTAACAAAAAGGTTGTCTTTAAAGACTTGGGTATGCTCGTTGTGGATGAAGAGCAACGTTTCGGGGTAGCACAAAAGGAAAAATGGAAAGAGTGGGCTAGTAATATTGATGTGCTTACCTTAAGTGCTACACCGATTCCAAGGACTTTACATATGTCTCTCGTAGGTGTTCGTGAGATGTCCGTTATCAACACGCCACCAGAAGAACGCTTACCTGTTCAAACCTATGTGGTGGAATATGATATGAATCTTGTGGCTGATGCGATTAAACGCGAATTAGCACGGGGTGGGCAGGTTTACTTTGTTTATAACCGCGTAGCATCTATTAATCATATGGGTGAATTATTAGAGGCCGCGTTGCCTGGTTTACGCTATGCTATTGCGCATGGACAGATGACAGGTCGACAAATTGAGGAAATCATGACCGATTTCTATGAAGGACATTATGATGTATTATTGTCTACCAGTATCATTGAAACCGGTTTAGATATTCCGAACGCCAATACTATCATCATTTATGATGCGGATCGGTTGGGTTTATCTCAGCTCTATCAAATGCGTGGACGGGTAGGGCGCTCTCGTAGACGGGCCTATGCATACTTTATGTATCGACCTGACAAAATGCTTTCAGAAGCTGCAGAAAAGCGCTTAAAGGCTATTGAAGAGTTCACGGAACTGGGTGCGGGTTTCAAACTTGCTATGCGAGACTTAGAAATTCGTGGTGCTGGTAATCTATTAGGTTCACAGCAACATGGCAATATCGCATCTGTCGGCTTTGGTATGTACGTAAGCATGTTAGAAGAAGCCATTGCGAAGGCTCAAAATAAAGAAGTTGAGCGAGAAGTATCCATTGATCCAGCTATCGACTTAGAGGTAGATGCCTTTATTGATGATGAGTACATTAAAGACAGTGCTCGTAAGATTTCTGTATATCAACGGTTGTTACATATTAAATCTAAAGAACAGCTTGATGACATGACAGATGAACTCATAGATCGTTTTGGTACGCCTACAGATCCGGTAGATAGATTATTGCGTATTGCACAAATTAAAGAGCAAGCACGTCTGCTGGGCATTAAAAGTATCGTTCGTAGAGATAAACAGCTTACGATTCATTGGCATGATGACTCCAAAATGGCCGACTGGGATATGGGGGCTGTACGAGAAGATTTATGGAAAAAAATGAAATTTGCAGATACTAAGCCAGCCACATTATATGTGAGCCTTAATGGCATGAAAGGTTCTGTTTTGACCATTACGGAAGCGGTGATGAAGGCACTGAGCCACAAGTCATCGACTAAGGAGGGCCTATGAATCGATTTTTAAAGGGTGCCATGATTTTAACCTTAGCCGGTATTATCGTGAAGGTCATCGGTGCGTTTAGTAAAGTTCTTATCGCCCGTGTTCTTGGTGGTGAAGGCATTGGCCTATATATGATGGCTTATCCAATCTACCAAATTATCGTCAGTATCTCTGCGGCAGGCATTCCAGTAGCCATTTCTATTATGATTGCGGAAAAGCTCGCCAATGATGATATGCGGGGCGTACAACAAGTATTTTCTGTATCTTTAAGAGTACTCACTATTTTAGGCTTGGTATTTAGCGTGGCCTTATATGGTAGTGCACAGTGGCTCATAGATACCCAGATTATTACAGATCCACGAGCACTCATAGCCATTCAGCTATTGTCGCCAGCTATCTTTGTGGTGACTATTCTAAGTTGCTTTAGAGGGTATTTCCAAGGGTTCCAATACATGGTACCGACAGGAACGAGTCAAATCTTTGAACAAATCTTCCGCGTATCCTCTATGGTTGGGTTAGCTTACTACTTCATCGATCGAGGCTTACATTTAGCGGCTGGAGGTGCTACCTTTGCCACCTTCCCAGGCGTGTTAGCAGGTTTACTGGTATTAATTTTCTTTTACTATCGTCAACGACGTGTGCGTGAGCAGATGCTTTCACAACAGAATCCAAATGCTATTTATGAAAGCAACAGCGCTGTAGTGAAACGATTATTTAGTCTCGCTATACCTGTATCTATGGCAAATATTATGTTGCCTATGGTATCTCTCATCGATACATTCATAGTGCCGAAGCGTTTGATGGATATTGGGTATTACCTCAATGAAGCAACAACACAATTTGGTTACCTCACAGGGATGGCCACGTCACTCATTGGTTTACCTATCATTATGACCACCTCTTTGGCGGCTAGTTTAGTACCGGCTGTATCTGAGGCTCATGCACAAGGTAATGTAAAGCGAATCGTACAGAGAGCAAGTACGGCTTTTAAAATTGCCAATATGTTTACTATTCCAGCTTGTATCGGTCTTTGTGTATTAGCTACCCCTATTTCCTTGCTGATTTATGCAACTCCTAATGCCGGGCCTGTTATTGCCGTTATTAGCCTAAGTATTGTATTCTTAGGGTGGCAGCAAATTACAGCTGGTATTCTGCAAGGTTTGGGGCGAACTATAATTCCTATGGTAGCGATTTTCGTTGGTTTATTAGTGAAAACATTCTTAGATTATGAGCTGACAGGAACTGTTGAACTTGGTATCAATGGTGCTGCATGGGCCACAAACTTAAACTTCGCCATTGCTGCACTTATTAACTATATGTTCGTAAAGAAATATGTAGGTTCTGTTCTTAATAAACTTGAATTACTGAAAATTGTCGTATCTGCTATGGCCATGGGGGGGGCAACGCAAGTTATCTATGTGAGTACCGTAGAGTTATTAGGTAATGGTGGTGCAGTAGCTGCCGCTATTGTAGTAGCCGTATTCGTATATGGACTATCTTTGTGGCTTACTAAGGCCGTTGTGAAGGATGATATGTATCATTTACCAATTATCGGCAAGCGTTTACAAGCTCGTCGAGATAAGGAGGAAGCAAAACTCTATGAAGAACAATACTAATGAACCTGTATCTGTGCAACCATTAGTGGATGTTGTAAAAGCCTTACGTGCACCTAATGGGTGTCCTTGGGATCAAAAGCAAACTCATGAATCCTTACGCCGTTATTTCATTGAAGAAACCTATGAAGTAGTAGATGCCATTGATAATAAAGATATGCCCAATCTTCGTGAAGAATTAGGGGATGTATTATTACAAGTTGTCTTTCATAGTCAACTAGCAGAGGAAGCTGGACATTTTACCTTACAAGATGTAATAAATGATGTCACTGCAAAAATGATTCGTCGTCATCCTCATGTTTTTAATCCTGAAAATGATGAAAAATCATACTCATGGGATGAATTAAAGGCAAAAGAAAAGAAAAATATTCAAAATTCTGTATTAGATGGTGTGTCTAAAAGTTTACCTGCTCTAGTGGCCGCTTATAAGCTTCAAGAAAAGGCTGGAAAGCTAGGTTTTGACTGGGATGAGCTCGATCCGGTTTGGGCGAAAGTTTCCGAAGAAATGGATGAATTTAAGGAGGCTATTGCCCAAGAAGATAGAGAAAATATGGAAAAAGAGGCAGGAGATGTGCTTTTTTCCTTGATTAATCTATTAAGATGGTATAAAATAAGCGGTGAAAATGCACTAAATCGCACAAACACAAAGTTCCGACAGCGTTTTTTACATGTAGAAGCTTGTGTTAACCAAAGCGATCGCTCATGGGAAGACTTTTCATTAGCTGAGCTGGATGCTTTTTGGGAGGAGGCTAAAGTGCAGGAAAAGTAGCCTGGAGGTTTGCATACTTCTAAGGTATAGTATTTTTAAGGAGGTTCTGTCATGAACAAAACAGAATTAATCGCAAGTGTTGCACAAAAAACTGAATTAACTAAAAAAGACGCTGAAAAAGCAGTAAAAGCTGTATTTGATACAGTTGCTGAAGAATTAGCTGCTGGCGGCAAAGTACAAGTTATCGGCTTTGGTACTTTCGAAGTTCGTGAACGCGCTGCTCGTGAAGGCCGTAACCCACAAAACGGTAAAACTATCACAATCGCTGCTTCCAAATCCCCTGCATTCAAAGCTGGTAAAGGTTTGAAAGAGCAAGTTAACGCTACAAAAGCTAAAAAACGCAAAAAATAATCCTTAAAGGATATGAAAGAGACCTTTCGAGGTCTCTTTTTTTGTCTATTTATGGTATAATGCACAGAGAAAGGGTGCACTATGAATAACGAAACATCAAGGAAGGTTCTCATCGTGTCCGCCTCTATTGGGACAGGACATATGCAGGCCGCAAGAGCAATAGAAGAATATTGGAAAGAGAAAGAACCACAGGCAGAAATTACCCACGTTGATTTTCTTGATACAGACACAATATCTGTAGAGCATTTAATTAAGGGAACGTATATCAAGATGATCGACGTGTTCCCAATGCTATACGATATGATTTATCATGCATCAAAAGGGGAGCGAGGGGGATCTATTTTGCAAACTGCATTATCGTATCTCCTTAAAAGTCGTATGCTCAAGCTTGTTCAACAAGAGCAACCAGATGTGATGGTCTTTACCCATCCATTTCCATGTGGGGCGGCGTCTATTTTAAAGCGCCAAGGTCATATTAATTTGCCACTGGTAGCGATTATGACGGACTTTAGCAGTCATCAATTTTGGCTCTATCCACAAATTGATACATACTATGTAGCGACCGAGTCTATGGTCCCCGAAATGGTATCTGCTGGTATTGATAAAGCTCGTATTCATGTTTCTGGTATCCCTGTGCGTCGTGCCTTTTTCCGTGACGCTATTGAGGAATATAGATTAGAGGAACCTGTGAAAGTACTCGTAATGGGTGGTGGTCTTGGTTTGGGCTCCCTCGAAACGGCACTCAAACATTTAGATGAGGTTAATGGTATCGGTGAAATTACAGTAGTAGCCGGTCAAAATACATCTCTCTATGAATCCTTGATTACCCTTAGTGAGTCCATGAAAACAAAGACTAATGTATATGGGTATACTACAAACATTTCAGAGCTTATGAAATCATCGTCCTTACTCGTTACAAAGCCAGGCGCTTTGACTTGTATGGAGGCTGTTACAATTGGGGTGCCCATGTTATTCTTTAATGCCATCCCAGGGCAAGAAGAGGCTAATGCAGAACTATTAGAGCAACAGGGCTGTGCCCGGTGGGCACGTGATATTCACAACTTAGAAGACGTTGTGACTGCACTGCTTATTAATCCTTCAAGACTACAACAAATGTCTGAGCGCGCTCGTGAATGGAATGTAGATGGGGCAGCTAATATCGTAAATAGTTTAATTGAATTTTTAGACGCTAAAAAGAAAGAGGAATTAGTACAAACTGAAGAAGTAATTGGCTAATCAAACTTTGATATATAGTAAAAAAAGGCTGTAATAGAATGCGGTTTTACCGCATTCTATTACAGCCCTTTGTATTATTGGTATTGTTCAATGTGTTCTTCTCTAATTCTTTGTAGTGTTTCTAAGAACTCATCTGTGCTTTCAGTACTATCTAAAAGATCTTTTAATTGATAAGAATCCTCCAATGTAACACTCCATTGGAAGGAGTCGTTATCATCGTATACATTGAATACGATTGGTGTCTCTAAGTCCTCTGGCATATGACCGTCGTCGTCGGACACAGTTGCATAGGTGCCATCTTCTAAAAGCTCAGTAAATAATGTGTCATACCCATCGATGTCGATAAGTTCAAAGTTAATACTTTCATAAAAGTCTAAAAGCATATCCGTCGCCATGTGGACCTCCTCATGAATATATATATGTTACGTTTATTCTACTGAGGGCGAATGTTACTGTCAATGGTAATGTGTAGTATAATAAGTAACAGAATTACAAAATAGGAGAATAACATGAACGTTATTAGTTTACAAAATATAGAGAAATCTTATGGTACAAGGCTACTCTTTAAAGAGGTCAATATTACATTTACCACTGAAAAGCGACTAGGCCTTGTGGGCATCAATGGCACAGGGAAATCTACGTTCTTAAAAATATTGGCAGGCCAAATGGAGGCTGATAAGGGCACCATTGAGCGCAATGGCAAGGCAAGTATCCATTACTTAGCGCAGACCCCTGACTTTGATGCGGAATCCACCTTGCTAGAGGCCGTTCTAGATGGGGACCATCCTCGATTACAAATGGTAAAAGCCTTTGAAACCATCAGTCGCGAATACCGTCAAATGCAAGAAACTGGTGGAGATGATGCTAAATTGTCTCGTAACTATATGAATGCCTTAGAACAAATGGATCAGCAAGATGGTTGGCAAGTAGAGCAGGAGGCTCGTATTATTTTGTCTAAACTGGGCTTTCCCGATGTAGAACAAAAGGTTGCCTTATTATCCGGTGGTCAAAAACGTCGTTTAGCACTTGGTCAAGCTTTGCTATATCCATGTGATTTATTATTACTAGATGAACCGACAAACCATTTAGACGAAGATAGTATCGACTGGCTTGAGTCTTATTTAAGTGCCCGTCAAGGGGGACTCTTAATCAGTACCCATGATAGATATTTCCTTGATTCTGTATGTAATGGAATTTTGGAACTGTCGAATCGTCGTATGTATCAATATGATGGGAACTATGAAGAATTCATTGCTTTGAAAGCAGACAGAGAAGCTCGTGAGGCTGCGACAGAAGAAAAGCGTCGTCAGTTTTTAAAACGAGAAATTGAATGGGTTCGCCGCGGTGCTTTGGCGCGAACTACAAAGCAAAAGGCTCGTTTAGACCGTTACGAAAAACTAAAAAATATGGAGAAAACGCGCCGTCCTGACCAAATGGATCCTATTGCTTTAAAGACGCGTTTAGGAAAAACCATTTTTGATATTGAGCATTTAGAGTTTTACTTTGATGAACGACCTATGATTAAGGACTTTACTTATCATGTGGTGCGCCATGACCGTATCGGTATTGTAGGACCTAATGGTGTAGGGAAGTCTACCTTTATGAATATCCTTGACGGCACCTATGAGCCTACAAGCGGTACTATTGGTAAGGGTGAGACAGTTCGTATTGCTCACTTCAAACAAGAGTTGCCAGAGTTTGACGAAGATATGCGTGTTCTCGATTATATTCGTGAAGACCATTCTTATATGGTACTCGGCGATGGCTCTACCTTGAGTGCCGGTCAAATCCTAGAACGATTCCTTTTTACACCTGAACTTCACGGTGTGCCGATTCGTAAGCTATCTGGTGGTGAGCGTCGTCGCTTATATCTTTTAAAATTGCTGATGAGCGCGCCTAATGTATTATTGTTAGATGAACCGACAAATGATCTTGATATCCCTACATTAGAGGTATTAGAGGATTTTCTTGATTCCTTTAGTGGCGTCATCGTTACCGTATGTCATGATCGGTACTTCTTAGACCGTGTAGTAGATAAGCTATTTGTATTTACTGGTGATGGTCAAATTGAAATCGTTCATGGTTCCTATTCTGATTACAAGGATGCTCTTGATGAAAGTAACGGTGGTAAACGTCCATTCTATGTGGCAAATGGTAGCACAACTGCTAGCACTAAAACTTTAAGAAATGTAGATTCTGATAATGCTGATACCGATGAGTCTATTCTTAATCAAGCTAATCTTTCCAATACATCTGCTGATAATAGTGGCATAATTAGTGGTGAAGTAGATACTTTTAAAGAAGCCCCTAAGAAAGGTCTCAATAAAGCGGAAGAGGCAGAGTATGCGAGCATTATGGATGAGTTGCCAAAACTCGAGCATTTATTGAAGGGTCTAGATGTGATGATAAGCCAAGTCGCTACTGATTATGAAAAAATGCAAGCCTTAATGGTTGAGCGAGAAGAGGCTCAAGCCCAAGTAGATGCGCTTACCGAACGATGGATGGAATTGGAAGAACGCTTATAAATTCACGTATCATGCGATTTATTAATATCTGCTATGCAAAGGAATTACAAGTGCTTTTATTGATAAAATATACAATGTATAGTATAATTTCTTCGATTAACGATAACAACGTTACCTAAGTAGGAGGAAACTCATGAGTAAGTATGAATTTTTAGACCGTCGCGTACCAATTGAAGACGGAAATATTGCATTAGTTCAAGATTTGTCTAAATGTAAAAATTGCTCCTTATGTCGTAAAGCTTGTGCTGTAGACATGGGTGTATTTGATTATTATGATTTAACAACTAATGGGGACCATCCTATTTGTATTCATTGTGGTCAATGTGCATCTATCTGTCCATTTGATTCCATCAATGAACGCAGCGAAATTGATGAAGTAAAAGCTGCAATTGCTGCTCCTAATAAAATTGTTATTTTTCAAACTGCACCAGCTGTACGGGTTGGTTTAGGTGAAGAATTTGGCCTTGAGGCAGGGACTTTTGTAGAAGGTAAGATGGTAGCTGCTCTTCGTAAGTTGGGTGGCGATTATGTTTTAGATACAAACTTTGGTGCTGACATGACTATCATGGAAGAAGCATCCGAGTTGTTAGAACGCGTTATCAACAGTGATGCGGTATTGCCTCAATTTACATCTTGTTGCCCAGCATGGGTTAAGTTTGCTGAAACATTCTATCCAGAATTCTTGCCAAACTTGTCCACTGCTAAAAGTCCAATTGCTATGCAAGCGCCTACGCAAAAAACATATTTTGCTGAAAAAATGGGCCTTGATGCAAAACAAATTGTTGCTGTTGCAGTAACACCTTGTACAGCTAAGAAATTTGAAATTCGTCGGGAAGAAATGAATTCTTCTGCTGAATACTGGGATGCACCAGACATGCACGATACAGATTACTGTATTACTACACGGGAACTTGCAAAATGGTTGCGTGCAGAAGAAATTAATTTCGATGACCTTGAAGATTCCGCATTCGATCCATTGATGGGTGAAGCGTCTGGTGGTGGTATCATTTTTGGTAACACTGGTGGCGTTATGGAAGCTGCTATGCGTGCAGCTTACAAACTGGCAACTGGTGAAGATGCACCACAAACATTGATTCCATTTGAAGCTATCCGCGGTATGGATGGTGCTCGTGAAGCTGACGTAGTAATTGGGGATAAAACATTACACGTAGCAGCAGTACATGGTACTGGCAACTTGCGTAAGTTTATCGAGCGTATGCGTGCGGAAAATATCCATTATGACTTCATCGAAGTAATGGCTTGCCGTGGCGGCTGTATCGGTGGCGGTGGTCAACCACGTGTTAAATTACCAATGGCTGATAAAGCTCGTGAAGCTCGTATTGCATCCTTGTATACTCGCGATGCAGAGGTACAAGTGAAAGCAGCTTGTGATAATCCAGATATCCAAAAATTATATGCTGAGTTCTTCGATGGCAAACCTATGAGCCATAAAGCACATCACATGTTACATACTACATTTGTGAGCCGTGCAGAAGACTTAGGGCCTAATGGTGCTTGTACACCTGCTACATGCCCAACATCTGTACCTAACTTGAAAAAGGCAGCAGAAGCGGCTAAAGCAGCAGCGGAAGCAAATTAATAAAATATGAAGCAGATAGTTGATAATGAGGTCAGCTGTCTGCTTTTTTTATGAAACATATGCTATATACGCATAGGGGTTAAAATATAGAGATTAGTAAAATAGTTTAGGAATTACAATTAGTGTGCTATAATTAAGATATTATTATAGAAGCAATCAATACTGTTTCAGGAGGATCTTCATGGCTTTTAAATTAAAAGGAAAAGAAGAAAAATTTTTTAGTATTTTAGAAAATCATGCTGCTCTTACATTTGAAAGTGCAGAGATGATGGAGCGTGTGTTTAAAGGCGAAATCTCTAAAGAAGAGGCTTTTCCTGAAATTGATACAAAGGAAAAAGCTGCCGATGAATTAGTAAACGAAACAGTAGATAGTTTGCGTAAAACATTCATCACTCCAATGGATCGTGAAGATATTCAGCTCTTGATCGACCAATTGGATACTACATTAGATAATATCAAAGACATTATGGACAAAATGGTTATGTACCAGGTTGGTAAACCAAGTGATGGTGCTATCCGCATGAGTGAAATCGTTGTGAAATGCGTTAAGCATATCAATAAATCTATCAGTTACATGGGTAGCCTTAAAAAGGATCATGTTAAGGTGGAGGGTCGTGTACATCAAGTATTGAAACTTGAGTCTGAAGCGGATAATATTTACCACGAAGAAATGGCTAAACTTTTTACTGAGTGCACAGATCCAATTGAAATTATCAAATGGAAGGAAATCCTTAGCTCCATGGAGGATGTAATCGATGGTTGCGAAGATTTGGTTGGTACATTCCGCCGGGTAGTATTGAAGTATGCTTGATGCTCATTTTTTAGTATGGCTAGTTGTATTTCTAGCATTAGCCTTCGACTATATCAATGGCTTTCACGATACAGCGAATGCCATTGCTACATCCGTATCTACCCGTGCTATTGAGCCTAAAAAGGCGATTATGATGACTGCAATACTCAACTTCTTGGGTGCTATGGTTAGTACGGGTGTTGCGAAGACTATCGGTGGTGACATCGTTATGTCTGCGTCTCTTATCAATAGTAGTATTATTGCAGCGGCTCTTATTGGTGCCATTACATGGAACTTATTGACTTGGTATTGGGGAATTCCAAGCTCCTCATCCCATGCGCTCATCGGTGGTATCATCGGTGCTGTAGGTTGGTCTGTAGGCTTTGATGCTTTAAATGAGGCTGGTATCTTAAAAATCTTCTTATCCCTCGTTTTATCTCCTATCATAGCCATGATTGGTGGCTTTATTATGATGAAAATCTTGTTGCTCATCTTTGGTAGATTTTCTCCCATCGTATTGAATGATAGATTTAGATCCATGCAAATCGTATCTGCCGTTATGATGGCATTTTCTCATGGTTCTAATGACGCCCAAAAAGCGATGGGGATTATTACCTTAACATTACTTAGTGGTGGCTATATTGATACCCTTGATGTACCAATGTGGGTTAAGATAGCTTGTGCTACTGCAATGGCATTAGGTACAGCTGCAGGTGGTTGGAAAATCATCTCCACTATGGGTACTAAGATTTTTAAATTAGAAACTATTAATGGTTTTGCTGCAGATTTGAACTCTGCTATTACTATTTTTACCGCTACATTCTTGCACCTACCTGTAAGTACAACACACGTTGTAAGTGGTTCCTTATTAGGTGTAGGTTCCGCTAAACGTATTAAAGCCGTTAACTGGGGTGTAGCAAGATCTATGGTTATGGCATGGTTCGTAACGATTCCATTATCTGGTATCGTAGCTGCTATTGCTTACGAAGTAGGTCACTTACTATTTGGTTAATACATAACTATATAACAAAAAAAGACTGCGAAAGCAGTCTTTTTTTAGGACCTAAATTCTATTTTGAAAAGTATTTTAATGTTATATTTTGAAGTACCTTAATTAATAAGATCGTGTCTTAGAAATAGATAATAGATAATAGAGTTAGATTTTACTTGGTTTTAAATACTATATTCTATAAAAGCGATTTATCTATATTTGGCAACGTTGATGTTGGAATTCAAGTTGTATAGGAAGAAAAGCTTATAAATATGTGGTTTTAGGAATTATGCATTTTATTAATAAATGCAGTTTATTGCCTATTTATGAGTTGTTTTAAGTTTATTTAAAATGAATGGCTATTGCATACTTATGTAGCGGAGGTTATACTATCGGTAGAAGGAGTTTTTAAGTGAAAAGTGAGGTAAGTATATGGCATGGGGTGGAACTAGACGCGGTGCCGGGCGCCCACGTAATCCTATTAAACGTATTGGCAGAACGATTCGACTTAGTGATGAAGAATTTCTTTCACTAAAACCCTTGATCATGGCCATTAAGGCAAATAATGATAAACGATATAGGCAACAATGTGCCAGAAACACATAAATATATACATATAGCCAAATATATATACATATAAACGCATACATAACTAATTAGGCATTGTCACAGCATATACAACTTAATAAACTTTAAATCTAATTTACAATAACCCATTATTCCTAAATCTTTCAACTACAACACATCTCTACTCTCTAAAACATATGCTGTGTGCAATACAAGTAGTACGAAAAAGGTCCCGATTCTTTTGAATTGGGACCTTTTCGTTGATCATAATTAGGTAAATTAGTTTATAATCAGCTATATTAGTCGATTTTAACGCCATGAATTTCTTCAGCTAAACGTTTTAGGGCATCAACTGTACGTACACCAGGCGTGATTTCAGAAAGTTTTACACGGATAAAATGACCTTCTTTAACAGCTGTAATATCTTGAAGTTGAGGATTTGCTTTAATTTTTTCAATTTTTTGTTGGAAGTCGTCATCGTTACGGATAGAGTTACCATAGTCAGCGATGATGATGTAGTCCGGATTTTGAGCGATTACCGTTTCCCAAGAACCTTTAGCCCATGTTTTATCAACGCCTAATCCGCTCATTACGTTGTCAGCACCGATGAGTTTTAAGATGTTGGTAGTGTAACCTTCAAAGGCTGTGAATGGTTGGCCATCTTCAGAGTCATAAATGAATACACGTTTACGAGGTAAGTCTTTTAGTTTCGCCTGGATAGCCTCTAATGTTTTACGTTGACCTGCAACCCATTCTTCAGCTTTTGCTTTTACACCAAAAATCTCACCTAATTTAATCATGTCGTTGAAGTTCGTTTCTAAATCTGCTTTAGTAGACAACATAGAATCAGGAATCCAAATGTTAACTTTTTGAGCAATCATTTTCTCTGCAGGGATAGCACGTTTGCTGAAGGAGTCAGGCCAGCCTGTAGCAAAGTCTGGTTTTACAGACATGAATACTTCGTAAGAAGGCCATTTTTCTGCTAAAACTTTTACCTTGTCATAAGATGCTTGAAGAGGTGGATAGATTTCTTCCTCTTTAAATGCAGTACCTGCCATTTTGTCCTCAAGGCCTAATTGAAGCATCATTTCTGTAGTCGCTTGAGACATGGATACAGCATGAGTTGGGGAGGATTTTACAGCAAAGTCAGTTTTTGTACCGTCAAATGTTTCACTCCATGTTACAGCTTTGACGTTGTCAGCTGCATTTTTAGTTGTGTCAGAACCACAACCAGCGATAGCAAATGTGGCACAGGCCATAGCAATTAATACTAACTTTTTTGATTTTCTTAATTTTTGAAACATAGTAAGCCCTTTCTTATGATTAATAATATAAATGATAGCGCCCTTCATCCCAAGAGGTTTTGAAAGGAACTTCAAATATGGGTTCAAGAATTTCAGGTGTTAGCACCTCAGTGGGGGAACCTTCCTTTAGGATTGTTCCTTTATTCATAATCACAATATGATCACAGTATTGAGCCGCTAGATTTAAATCATGTAGAACTACGATTGTTGTACCTTTGAAAGCTCGCAATTGTTTCATAAGTGCTACTTTGTACTTCATATCTAGATGGTTCGTAGGTTCATCTAAAAGAAGTATTTGAGGTTTTTGCGTTAACGCTTTCGCAATAAAAACGCGTTGCTTCTCGCCACCTGAGAGATGATGAATTTCTTCATCAGATAAATGTGTAATGCCTACTTCGTTCATATAGTGTTCTGCGATTTTTATATCTTCTGCGCTATAAGTGCCGAAGTGTTGCTTATATGGATAACGGCCCATGAGGACGATATCTTTTACGAGAAAATCGTCGATCATAGAGTCCCTAGACTGTGTTAAAACTGCCACTAATTGAGCAAACTCACGACCTTTATAAGACTCTAAGGGTCTATCATTTAATATAATTTTGTTTTTAGATGGTTGAAGCCGATATAGATGGCTAAGTAGTGTAGACTTACCACATCCATTCGGTCCAATGATGGCTGTTATTTTATTAGCCGGAAATGTTACAGAAATATTCTTTAGCACTTCCTTTTTCTCATACGAGAAGGACAGCTGATTAATTTGATACATAGTATCTCCTATAGACATGACATACACTAACCATTATGTTTGTAACGATTCATAATAATCCAAATAAAGAGTGGAGCCCCTAGTAAGGATGTAAGAACACCGATTGGTATTTCCTCCGGACTATACAGAGCTCTTGATAACACATCTGACCATATCATGACG
This sequence comes from uncultured Veillonella sp., assembly GCF_963543145.1. Lineage (GTDB taxonomy): Bacteria > Bacillota > Negativicutes > Veillonellales > Veillonellaceae > Veillonella. The sequence continues at coordinate 18,427 of NZ_CAUTZP010000014.1, forward strand.
ATACTGCCGATTAGAGCACTAAAGAGTAATGTATTTCTATGCTTAGGGCCACCTACAATTCTTGCTAGGTGTGGAATTATGAGTCCTATAAAGCCGACTACCCCCACTTTTGATACTAATGTGGCAATGACAATAGAGGATATAATAACGATGCTTAGCTGCAGCTGTTTAACTGATAAGCCCATTTGTGCTGCTTCATGATTACCTAGTAGTAGCACATCAAGATCTTGATTAAACATATAGATGTATAGCATAAACAAGGTTACAATGATAGCCGTTAATGGTAAATCACCCCATTGAATGCCTGCGAAGCTACCTAATAGCCAGAACATAGCACTTCGAACTTGTGCCTCGTGCTTGGCTCCGTAAATAATCATCATAGTTAAAGCCGAGAATATACCAGTCATACCCATTCCTATAAGAATGAGTTTTACAGGACTATTACTTTTACCAACACAGAGTAATACCATTATGATGGAAAGGGCAGCGCCTAAGGCGGCAAAAATAGGCGTATTATACTGGCCTAAGAAGGGGAGCCCACCCATGATGATAGCAAAGACGGCACCTGTACTAGCACCTGACGAAACACCTAATACATAAGGGTCGGCTAGGGCGTTTCTTGTTACCGTTTGCATTAACAAACCCACAAGCGATAGGCCAATACCTGTCAGCACCGAGTAAATCAGTCGTGGTAAGCGTATATCTGTAATAATCGTATCTGTCATCGAAGCTTTGGTGTTAGGATCAATCATCGACATAAGAGCGGAAATAATTTGATCTAAAGGGATAAAATTAGCCCCAAACTGCAAAGCTGTTACTAAGGAAATGCAAAGTAGTAACCCTAGTATAAATACTTTTACGGAAGTCTGCATAAATTCTCCTTATTCTATTTTTTATGTAGGTGAAATCTACCTCAATTAAGTATAGAGAAATTTCAATATATATACAATATACATACCTGTATGGGTATAATAAATATAAGTGTTCTATAGAATGTTTATGAGAGTTAAAGGATTAAATAAAGAGCAGATAGATTTATTCATTTTGATAAGGTATTGTTATTTTGATATATGAAAAACTTCTTAGAATGGATATAATAGAAGTGTATATATAGATGTAAGCCTAGGAGGTGTTAGCTTGTTACAAGATTTATTATCCGAGGATAATGTATCGTTTCACTATCCCGCTGAAACGTGGGAAGAGGTAATTCGTCACGGTGGCCAACTCATGGTTGATGCTGGTTTTACTGATCCATCTTATACTGAGGCTATGGTTGAGGTGGTACGAGAAATGGGTCCATATATTGTATTGGCTCCAGGTCTTGCGATGCCACATGCTCGTCCTGAACATGGCGCAAAACGAGTAGGTACAGCCTTAGTTACATTGGAAAAACCATTGAACTTTGGTAGCCCAGATAATGACCCTGTATCTGTAGCATTGTTCTTATGTGCTCCTAATAAGGATGAGCATATTCAATTGTTAACAGATATCGCTACTTTGTTTGAGGATGAAGAATTCTTAGATGCAGCCGTTGAGTTTGAAAGTATAGATGATGTACAAGCATTCTTGGCAGAGCATTTAGACGATCAATAATAGACATAGAAGGAGGCAATCATGATTTCTGTATTAACTGTATGCGGTAATGGCATTGGTTCTAGCTTGATGCTAAAAATGAAAATCGAAGAGATTTGTGCTGAAAACGGTATTGATGCACAAGTTGAGTCTATCGATTTTAATGCGGCACAAGGTCGTAAGGCCGATCTGATCGTAACTGTAAAAGAATTGGCAGAACAATTTGAAGGTAAAAATATTGCTATTGTTCGCAGCTATATTAATAAAAAGAAAATCACAGAAGATGTTCTTGAAGCATTAAAACAAGCTGCGCAATAATTTTTAAGAACTATATATAGGAGGTAGTGCCATGGAAATGGTATTAGAGTTCTTACGTGATGTGCTGTCTCAACCAGCACTTTTGATTGGTATTATGTCATGTGTAGGCTTAGTTGCTTTGAAACGTCCGTTTCATAAGGTAATGACAGGTACATTAAAACCGATTCTTGGATACTTAATGCTCGCAGCAGGCGCTGGTGTTATCGTTAGCAATCTTGATCCACTAGGCAAGATGATTGAACATGGATTCCATATTACTGGTGTTGTACCAAACAATGAAGCTATCGTAGCTGTTGCACAAAAGGTTCTTGGCGTTGAAACGATGTCTATTCTTGTAGTAGGCTTATTGATGAACTTATGTATTGCTCGTTTCACCAAGTTCAAATATGTGTTCTTAACAGGTCATCACAGCTTATTTATGGCATGTCTCATGTCTGCTGTACTCGGTACTGCAGGTTTATCCGGTGTGGAACTAATTCTTGTAGGCGGTTTCTTGATGGGTGCATGGTCTGCTATCTCTCCAGCTATTGGTCAAAGCTATACTTCTAAAGTTACTGATGGTGATGAAATTGCACTGGGACACTTTGGTAGCTTAGGATATTACCTATCAGCATGGGTTGCTAAATATGTAGGTAAGGCAGAAGATAGTACGGAAGATATTGAAATTCCTGAAAAATGGGGCTTCTTGCGTGACTCTACATTATCTACTGCATTGACTATGATTGTATTCTATTTGATTGCAGCCTTTGCAGCCGGTTCTGAATTTGTAGCAACATTGTCTGGTTCCATGAGCCCATACTTATTCGCAGTTATGAGTGCTATGAACTTTGCTGTAGGTGTAGCTATCGTATATTCTGGTGTACGTATGATCTTGGGTGACTTGATTCCTGCCTTCCAAGGTATTGCTACAAAAATTATCCCTAATGCCATCCCAGCAGTAGACTGTGCCGTATTCTTTACATATGCGCCAACTGCGGTAGTATTAGGTTTCATAAGCTCCTTCATCGGCGGTATCATCGGTATGCTCATTCTTGGCGCTGTAGGTGGTGTATTGATTATTCCTGGTTTAGTACCTCATTTCTTCTGCGGTGCAACAGCAGGTATTTATGGTAATGCTACAGGTGGTCGTCGTGGTGCCGCAGTAGGTGCTTTCCTTAATGGTTTAGCTATTACATTCTTGCCAGCGATGGCACTTCCAGTTCTTGGTCAATTAGGCTTCCAAAATACAACATTTGGTGATGCGGACTTTGCTGTTATTGGTCTTGTATTAGGCCACGCATTTGAATGGATTGGTATGGCTGGTATTTATGGTATTGTTGCTATTGCTGCATTGGTACTTATCATTCCTAACTTTATTAAAACAAAAGGTAAAGTAATTAACTACGTAGAAGAGGATTAATGAAAACAACTCAACAATACAATAATATTATAGTTAGATCTGTATTTCTGACCATTGGTGCAATCAGTTTTGTCCTCGGTACAATAGGTATCGTAATACCACTGTTTCCAACAATTCCGTTTTATATGTTAACAGTATTTTGCTTTGCCCGAGGATCTGAACGATTCCATAAGATGTTTTTGGCGTCTAGTTTATATCAAATGACTGTTGGTAATTATAAACGTGATAAAGCGTTGACATTGCGGACAAAGTTGACCATTCTCGGTTTTCTTACTATCATAATGGCTATTGGAGCCTATTTTAGTCAAAATAGTCCAGTTGCTCTTATTTTGATGGGTCTCGTGTGGATTGGTCATGTAATAGCATTCGCCTTTTTTATAAAAACAAAAAAATAAAGAATTATCTCTCATAATTCTGAATATAGCCTTGTAAGTTAGACTGTATTAGTTAAACTTGCAAGGCTTATTTTATTGTAAAATCAATACACAAATATCAAAAACTTATATTTTTAAAGAAAAAAATGAATTATTACTATTTTTAATTTGACAATGAATATCAACAAGTATACTATGATAACTGTGTATATAATAATTTTTATAGTATTTGTGTATATGGTGATTGTATGAATTCACATAATCATGCAGTTTCACATGCAGGAACTTCTATGTCAAGGCATACAGTGTTTGACGGTATCGATTTGATGTTCCTTGATGTGAAGCAAGAAACGATTCAATTTTATGCTAAATCACATACAAAGACGTTTGCCATAAATCATTGTGAAGAAGGGCGCATTGAGTGTAAGTTTACATCCGGTGATTATTTATATATGGGGCCAGGTGATATGTCCTTAGGGTGGCATACGCATGCTGATTACCAACATGAGAATTACTTTCCTACAAAACTATTTAAGGGGATCGTATTACTCGTAGATGTTGAAAAGGCTCAACCCGTATTGGATTCACTTGTTACTGAGTCGCGTATTAATTTAACAAGCCTAGCTGAACGATTTTGTGAGCATTCCGAATATGGTATGATGATGGAAGAGACGGAATCTGTTCGTCAGATTTTTTCTAGTTTATATAAAGTGCCTGATCAAATTAAGGGGCACTATTTTAAATTAAAAGTTATTGAAATTTTCTTACTCTTATCAGTTATTTCTACAACTAATCATGAAAAGAGAAGCTCTTATCGTAAACAACAAGTAGATATTGTAAAAGCTGTTAATGAACATATATCTACACAGTTTATGAAACGGATTACCATTGACTCCTTGTCTGAGCAATTTGATATTCCCACATCAACATTAAAGCGTTGTTTTAAAGGCGTATATGGTACGACAATCCATCAATATTTAAAGGAGTGTCGTATTAATGCAGCTAAGCGCTTGCTTGAAGAGTCAGATCAATCTGTTCTAGAAATTGCTAATGCCGTAGGCTACGAGAATGGCAGTAAATTCACCAGTGCATTCAAAGAGGCTACTGGTGTAACTCCTAGTGCTTATCGTAAAGTATAACTAACTTAAGTTAAGCCAAACTAACCAAGTCATGCATATAGTGTTAGTAATATTTAAAATATGACCATCTAAAGCTTAGAACAAGTAGGTTATAAAAACTTAATATTGTCCGAAATGTATATTTTTGGTCTTTTCGGAGTAGATATGCAAGATACACTTTGCTAACATTAAAATGTAAATGATATTCAATGTCATTATATGTTGGCGAAGTGTATCTTTTTAGTTGGTAGTGGGAGATACAAAACATGTGGTTAGTTAGAAATTGAGGAGGGCACAATGAACAGGTGGGGACAGACGAAACGGACTATCATTCTGTCGAGTGCAGTTGCCTTATGGCTTAGCGCACCTCTCGTGGTTTGGGCGGATAATGCGACTGTTACTACAGATGTTGTTCATGTCAAAGGTACATGGGCAGAAGAAGAAGCAAAATTGAACTCACAGCAAGTGCAAATCATTACCAAGAAAGAGATTGAAAAGAAACAGGCGAAGTCCGTTGAAGACATTATATTTACTCAAACAGGTGTATCTAGAACCGTTGATGCTATGGGCCGTGTAGGTGTATCCATCCGCGGTGCCGAAGCGCGTCACACACTGATCCTTGTCGATGGTCAGCCGGTGCTAGGTGATTTTGATAAGTACTCTGGTGCAGCAGACGAAGTACAGCGTCTAGGTACAGAAAACGTTGAACGTATAGAGGTTATTCAAGGTGCTGCCAGTGCTAAATACGGCTCTGATGCTATAGGTGGTGTTGTTAATATCATCACGAAAAAGGCACAAAAGAAACCATCATTGCAATTAAATGCAGAAGGTATGCGTCGTAAGAGCGATGGCGATGTGTTCCCATTCCAAAACTTCTTTATTCGTGCCGACTCTGGTCAAATGGGAAAATTAAAGGTTGGATTATCCGGTAGTAAACGTGATCTCATGCCTGTCTTGGCCTCCGTTAGCCGCCGTGAATCTGGTATGGCTTTTGACTATGCAAAACATAACTTTAAGCCCAATGTACTTCGTTACTACGGCGATGCGGCCGATATCGGTCTTGTAGCAACTTACGAGGCAAATGATAAAAATAAATTTGAAATGCGCCTCAACCGTTATACAGAAGATCTTGTGCGCGATGTTAAACACTCTGACTCAGACTTAGAGCCTCAACAACATTTTAAACGTACAGCGGACCGTAATACGGCAAACTTACAATGGTCCTCTCGAGCTGGTAAAAGCGACTGGACTGTTGAAGCTAACTACTCCCGTATCAAAGAAAATGATGTAGCTCTCATTAGTTATACTGGTCGTTCTGCCTATGAAGGATCTAATGAGTTGCGCTATATCGATAATATCGATCACCGTCAATTAGACATTCGAGCTAACGCGAACACCCAAATCAACAAAAATCATCTGCTTAGCTACGGCGTAAGCTATGCTCGTGAAGAAGGTTCTGGTAGCCGATTGAAGAGCTCTCCTAATACAAGCACTATGTACATCGATCCATGGGATTACGATAAGAGCTTGCTAGTGGATAAACTTGACCGTCTTGTAAGACGTAAAGGTGATAACAGTATTAAGGTGTATTCTCACATTCACGACTACAAATTCATCAATTCCGGTGGGGGGATGCCGCAATGGGATATGGATTATGAATACTATGGCGCCGAAACAGATGCTCAAAAACCAGGTATTACATACGATGACTATATTAATTATGGTTTATCTGAAAGCCGATTAAGTGATTGGTCTAGTACATCCCCTAATAATCAACCTGTAACGGATGAGTTTAAAGCTCGTTATAAAGCGTTAGAAGATCGTTTAAAAGCTGAAAATCCTGTGTTATCTGCTACCCGTGCCAATATCGTAGGTGACTACTTTAAATATGGCGAATCCAATGATCCAGAAATGCGTAAAAAGGCACCTAAATTAAATGGCAAAGCCTTCTTAGAAGAGTACCGTAATCGAGACCAACGATTGACCACTGGTAGTGGTACAATCCGCAAGTTAAACGCTTATATTTCTGATACTTGGCAAGTGAATAAGAATTTAACATTATCTCCAATTGTACGCTTTGACAATAGTAGCTTGTTTGGTTCTAACCTATCTGCCTCCTTAGGTATGACCTATAACGTAAATGGCAATACACACCGTAGATTTAAAGCCAATATAGGTACTGGTTATACTGAGCCAGGTATGGGCGAATTGTGGTATAACTGGGAAATGTATGCTTCCAATCCTGTAGGGATTGGGGTGGCAAAACTCGGTTGGTACTGGGCTGGTAATCCTAATTTGAAACCAGAAAAATCTGTCAACTTTGACATGAGTTTAGAAGGGGAAAATAAAAATACCTATGCCCGCGTAGGCGTATTCCACAACCGCATCAAGAACTATATGTCCGTATACTTCACAGGGGACTTTATGGACTTTGCGCCATACCTTAAAGGCGATGCAAAGTACCAACGTGCACCAGACATGATTTACAGCTTTAAAAATATTGGTAAAGCAGAAATCACTGGTGTTCAAGCTGAAGTACAACAAAAGTTCGGCAAATATTGGTCTGGTAAGTTAGGTTATACATACTTACATGCCATCAACAAGAGCGATCCTTCAATGCCTCGTCAATTGCTTGATAAACCAATGCACAAAGTTGACATCGGCATTACTTATGACAATCCTAAATCCGGTTGGAATGGATCCATTTGGGGTGATTACTATATCAACATGCTTGATAGTAATACTCTTAATAACGGTGGTAACTATTGGCCAGATATCTTGTCCGGTGATGCAGGCGTTTATAATAAGCAAACCTATGAAAAGAAAACCTTTGGTATTTGGAACGTAATGGTTCAAAAACGATTCAACAAAAATGCCATGATGTACTTTGGTATCAACAATATCTTTAACCATCGCGATGATGACCGCGCTACACAAGAACGGGTCTATCGCATGGGGGTTAACCTTAAATTTGGTGGTGGAGATGGCACAAAAACGACGGCTATCGGCAAGACCAAAGATGGTGCAAAGGCTGGTGTAGCAGGGGCAACTGTGGCGGGTGCTAATGGTGAAGTTGGTAGTGCAGAATCTAGCGTACAAAACGTAGCTGATGTAGTTCGTTTAACTGACTTTATTCGTTCTGATTTTGATACCACTAAAGAGCGTGGTATTACATTAGTGGGCGACTACAGAGCGCGCTGGATGGCACATGATGGTTCTAATAGACCTCAATCTCCATTTAGAGCTAACTCCGCTATCGGTTCTGCAAAAGCGAATATGTACGATGCCAATCGTCATAGCTTTGAACAACGATTGCGCCTAGGCTTTGATGCACGCCTTAATGAGTTTACAAATCTTAAGGTTATGGGCAGTGCAAGTGGCATGAGTGGTGTCGATACAAGCTGGACTCAATCTTATTCAAAAGGTTTTAACCATCAACGTCTGGATACAGTGGATCTTACAAGACGCGTTAAGAAATGGGACGTATCGGTGGGCCGCTTAACAGAGCCTATGGGGGCTAGTGGATACTGGTTTGGTCAATCCTATGATGGTGTTCGTGCCGTTTGGAATGGGCACGACTCTCAAGTTCGTATCGGTGTTGGTACTTTCAAACATAGTACAGGCATCACTGATTCTGCCTACACTCATGCAGTACATGAAGTTATCTATAGACCACCAACAGCGGCTGAATTGATTGGTATTAACCGTGATGAGTTCCCATACGACATTACTAGTGCTACAAAAACGGGTTCTGATGGTGAGAAAAAAACTACTGAAGATGCAGCTGCACCAGATAGTCCCGATGGTATTTATGCTTCTACTTACAAAGGTAAGACAGATAGCATCTACTTCTATCAACAGCTAAAAGAATTGCAAGATGAATATGATGCGTATAAAGCTACATTGAATCTAAGTTGGAGCAATCCAAACAGGGATCAAGAGATTGAAAAGGCTAATGCAAAGCTTGCAGAAACACAACAAAAACAAGCTCAAATCATGAGCCGCTTACAAGATATTCTTACAAAGGCATACCCTACAGATATGGCTGAGAAGAAATTCTCCCTCGATATTCCATCTGATGGATATGCAATGTATGAAATCACTAATAAGAATACAGGGGAAAAACTCTATAAGACCGGGGACATTATGTATAATGTGAACTCTTCTTTATACCCTGAATACTTAAAAGAAAAGGCTAAGGGTCTCATCATATCTACTGATAATAAAGATGCTTTAGTAAATCCTAAAGCCTATGTTGAAAAACATGGTGACGAGATTAATCAATCTGTAGCAGAAATTGCTAGATATAATGCTACAGATAATTGGAGTAACTATAACAATAGTGAGCTTGATGTGGTTTGGGTTAAACAGCCAGATGGCACGTTCAAACAATCTTATGATTACTATGGACAACCAGCTAGTGATTATGAGTTCACTGGTTATGTAGGTGCTAAAACATATAAATACGCCAGTGGTAGCTATGTATTTAGCGATTTTGATGCTAAAGATGCAATTTACAAAAAGAACTTTACAATGGCCTCCAATGATTGGGGTGAAGGTAGTTCTTACTATGGTTGGGGCATGCCAAATGCATTGTTTAACTATATGTATAATCTTGAAAAGGTTGTACATGATGCAGAGTCTGAAAACAAATTACCTCGTGAAGCGATTGGTAAGATTATTGGCAATTTGATTCAAACAGAAGGGGTAGTTCTTGAAAAAGATACTGTGCCAGCTATTGATAAAGCAGCCTTTGTTCAATACAAGAAACAAATAGGCTCTCGTCTTGGTTTACAAGCGTGGTATTTACGTTCCTTTGGCGGTAAAACGCATACATACCTAAATGCAAATGGCAACGGTAATGATGAATATAACTTCTCCAATGTAGCTCATGTATTCGGTATCGGCGCTAAATATCAATTAGGTGCTAATGCATCTGTTACTGTTGACTACGGTCAAAACCGTTCCAATCTTGGCCGTTACTTAAACGGCAATACTGTTTATGAACATGAACGAGGCACAGCAGACTTTACACTTAAAGGTCATCAAATGGGGGGGACCCCACACTTCTGGATGGCTCGTCTAGATATTGGCCGTGCTGACCTAGATATTCCAAAATCTTGGAATGCGTTCATTGATTACAAATACTTCGAACATGGCTCCTTCTTTGGTGGGAATGGTACTGGCGCAGTACCGGATCGTTATCTCGACGGTATTCGCAGCTTTACATTAGGTGCCGGCTATGTACCTCGCAAAGACTTACTCCTTGAGGCATTCTATACATTCGATGCGAAGGGCACTAATAAACGAGATACTTTATATGGTAGTGAAAGCTTTAAGTTAGGCGATTATACAAGAATTCAAGGGACCTACCGGTTCTAATGTTCAGTCTGTAAACAGGCAGAAAGGTTACTAATATGGAAAACTTAAATTATGTCATTCACTTATTTCATAGCGGCGGGTATGTAATGTATCCATTATTATTCTTGTCTTTTATGGTTATCGCTATCGCTGTAGAACGTGCTTTCTACTATCACAAATACGCTGGTAAAACTTTCGTTGTTACTCATGCAGTTAATGAACTAGCAAAATTACAAAATTGGGCAGAAATTGATAAAGTAATCAAAGAAAACCCATCTATTGCAAGCCGTATTGCGGAAGCAGGCTTAAAGAATGATTCTAGTGAAGAAGCAATGAAGACAGCTTTTGCTGATCAAATGGGCGTTGATGCAGTAGGTTTCCGCAAATATATGGATTACCTCAGTGCGACAGTTACAATATCTCCATTATTGGGCCTATTAGGTACAGTAACAGGTATGATTGGTTCATTCAGTATTCTCGACTCTGGTGCTGGTGCATCCGCCATTACTGGTGGTGTCGGTGAGGCCCTCATCGCTACAGCATCTGGTTTGTGCGTAGCCATCATGGCCTTTATTGTATATACAGTATTTAGTCATCGTTTGGATTCTATCATTAACCAAATTGAAAGTATGTGTGTCAGTATTGTTAGCGCTAAACGAGAAGGGTGGAAATAATTATGAACTTGCAAAGCTTTCGTATGAAAACTAAGCCGGAATTCATGATCATTCCAATGATTGATATCATCTTCTTTTTATTGGTATTCTTCATGATGAATAGCTTACAAACAATAGCTCAAAAAGCATTATCTGTACAATTACCACAAGCTACTAGTGCATCTGCACCAGCTCAATTACCTGTAGTACTCACATTAGATGCAGAAGGTCATATTACGATTGATAACAATCCTATGAGCATTGATGATGCTGAGGCAATGGTTAAACAACGTATTCAAGAAAATCCTAACGCTAGTGTTATCTTACAAGCGGACAAACGAGCAGCTCATGGTCAAGTAGTAGCAATCATGGACATGCTAAAACAATCTGGTGTTAAACGATTGGCTATTGCAGCTGAACAGAAAGGATAACTATGGGACTAGGCATATCATGGAAAAAAGCAGCCATTATATCCGCCGTAGTTCATCTAGTTGCTCTATTTATTGCAGTCATCTTTTTCGTAGTCGTTCCAGCCATTCAAGAAATGGATACCTATGAAATCGACCTCACACAAAGTGTTCTCGATGATGGCGGCAGTGGTCATGCCGGCGGTGGTGGCGGTAATAGGTCAGATTTATTCCCTAAACCACTATCGGCTGATGAAGTGGCGGCAAGAACAAAGGCTGTTGTAGCAAATGTTGATCCATCTCCAGCAACAGATATTCCTGATGCAGTAGATGTAGCTCCGAAAAGCGGCGAACATAAAGGTGCTGCCTCTGGGGATAATTCCGCAGGTGGTACAGGCCCTGGAACTGGTGGTGGTTCCGGCGGTGGTAACGGCACAGGTGTTGGCCCTGGTGATGGGGATGGTCAAGGCCAAGGCAAAGGCAATGGTGATGGCACTGGTAATGGTGATAATCATGGTACTAGTAAGGCTGCCTTCGATAAGGCTGGTTTCTACGCAGCTGTAGACAGTCAAAAACAAATTCCATATGCGGCGATTAAACGCAAAATGAATGTAGATACTACAATTTATGTCGAGGCACGTTTAGATACAGAGGGTAATTTAATTAGTATTGCCTCCTTAAGTGGTGGTGATGAGCTCTTTGTGGAAGCGGCCCTTGATGCAGTACGACGGGCCACACCATATCCAAATCATACAGGAGATATACAACCAGTAGAGGTTCCTGTACATTTTGTGGTACAGGCTGATGGTGAAGATGAAGAAGAATAGACTTATTTTAGTAATATATTTATTCGAGAATTAAAGGAGATAATTATGAAATCCATTATTTTATATTCTTCCCTCACGGGAAATACAAAAAGCGTAGCAGAAGCGATGGCTTCTGTAATGCCTGAAGGTACACCTTGCGTTTCTGTAAAAGAAGCGCCTGAGAATTTAGCTGATTATGACGCAGTATTTGTAGGTTTCTGGGTAGACCGCGGTACAGCGAATAAAGAGGCTGCTAAATTGATCGAAACCTTAACAAATCCTAATATCGTCTTCTTTGCCACATTAGGTATGTATGCAAATTCTGATCATGCTCGTGAAAGTATTGAAAAAGCATCTGAATTACTACAAAATAAAGAGTCCCTTGTAGATGGCTTCGTATGCCAAGGTAAAATCGACCCTAAAGTTATCGAAATGATGTATAAAATGTTCCCACCTGGATCTGCCCACGGACAAAGCCCTGAACGGGATGCGTTACATAAAGCGGCTGAAACACATCCAGATGAACAAGACTTTGCAAATGCAAAAGAATTTACAAAATCTGTACTTGCAAAGTTGCAAGCCTAAACTGAAAGGGGATTGGAGTATGAGTTTAGCAAGTTTCTTTGAATCCATTCCGGAGAAACAACGCAATCTACAATTAGGTTTAGAATGCGATAATCCGATGAGTGGTGCATTCCCTCATAAACGGGTTGTTCATGCAGGTCTTAATGGTACGCTTGTTTCTCCTAAAGAAACACAATCCCTTTGGGATACGTTAATGAATGGCACACCTAAAAAAGGTGAAATGCAATGCGCTTATATTCACATTCCGTTTTGTAAGACCAAATGCACATATTGTGGCTTCTTTCAAAACGGCACAAGTCAAAGTGTAGAGGACCAATATATTGATGGTCTTGTTAGCGAGTTAAAACTAGCTAGTGAACGTCCAAGATTAAAAGATGGGCTAATCCATGCCGTATTTATCGGCGGTGGTACACCAACATCTTTATCTCCAACAAACTCTGAAAGATTGTTAAAAGCGATTAAAGAGTATTTGCCACTAGCCAATGATTATGAGCTTACCTTAGAAGGTCGTATTCACGACTTAATTCCTGAAAATCTTGACGTTTGGATGGCAAACGGTGTCAACCGTATGTCCATCGGCGTACAATCTTTCAATACAGAAGTGCGTCAAATGGTAGGCCGTTTAGACACGAAAGAAACCGTATTAGAACGTTTAGCGGCGTTAAAAGCTTATGGACAATGTTCGGTGGTTATCGACTTGATTTATGGTTTGCCTGGTCAAACTATGGAGGTTTGGGAACAAGACTTAGCTGATTTGGTAAGTTCTGGCGTAGATGGTGCTGATCTTTATCAATTAAACGTATTTGATGGCAGTGATCTTAATAAAGACATTGCAAAAGGTAAGGTGCCAGCTGCGGCCACAACGGCTATGCAAGGGGATATGTTCGAATTTGGTCGTAAGTACCTTGATGAGCGTTCCTATCGTCGGTTAAGCGCAGCTCATTGGAGTGCCAACAACCGTGAACGTAGCTTGTATAATATTTTAGCTAAAGCGGGCGTACCGATGTTCCCATTTGGTAGTGGTGCCGGTGGTAATGTCGATGGGTATGGTATGATGCTACATCGTGCATTAAAGCCCTACGAAGATATGGTGAATCGTGGTGAAAAACCATTCATGGCCCTCATGAAGCAAAGTGAGTTACAACCTATCGTAAATCAAGTGGTAAGTCAACTTGAACAAGGCTTCCTCAATATTATGAGTTTGGTAAAACTAGATCCTAAACTAGATGAATTGAATTGGCTCTATAAATTATGGGAAGAACGTGGTCTCGTTGCGTATAATGGTTTACTATACAAATTGACTGCAGCTGGTGAATTCTGGACAGTAAATCTTACACAAAGCACCTTGGAAGCTGTGGAGTATATCATGACTGGTAAAAACTCCTTCGCCATAGAAGCGGTGGCTGCTCAAGATACTAAAACAACGTCTAAAGATAATCCTAACCAAGAGGTACGCGGTATTGGTCAAGGGAAAGCTAATATTTCCGTACCAACCGATGAAGATTCTGAAGCACAACGTAAGGATGCACTTATTGCTAAAGCAAAAGCTGAAATTGCGAAAAGCGGTGCCTCTGGTGAGTCAGCAGATCGAATGGTACAGGCTATGTACAATTTGAGTGCTGATGAAATTGAATATATGATGGAACGTATGATGTCTTAACCTGTTATAGCACACCTTATATCTAACAACCTCACTCACACACAACATATACTAAACAAGACAAACTACGTGACATACAGTACAATGTAGTACAAAGTAGCCCCAGACCATGGTCTGGGGTTTACTTTTTATACAACGAAATGTATTCTGTAACTATAGGAATTCATATAATGTTTAAACTATAAATATTACTTTACATTGAACGAGTCTACTATAATCGGATAAAAATACTTATACTTATAGTTTTAGTTATATTGATTGCAATGGTTATGGTGATAGTTAAAGGGGTAGGATAGGAGGTTAGTATGATTACATTTCCTCGAAAGGGTATAGATATTGTAGGAATTGGTGCTAGTACGTTAGATCGATTTATCGTCGTCGATCATTTCCCTACAGGCCGTGAGGTACAACAAGTGGTATCGTCTACTACAGATGGTGGTGGGCCAGTAGCTACAGCACTAGCAGTGGCCGGGAAATATGGTGCCCGTCCGGCCATGATTGATAGTATTGGTGATGACATGGTAGGGCGTCACATATTAGATGACTTTGAAAAATACAATGTTAATACAGAGGCCATTCAAGTTGAAAGCGGTGCTAACAGTGGAGTGGCAACAATTCTTGTAAAGGAGAGTACTGGTGAGCGTGCAGTATTTTTTGAACGGTCTACGGCAACTGAGCCAGAGTTTTTAGATGCTCATAAACAGCTGATAGGATCTGCCTATATTTTACATATCAATGGTCGACATCGCCAACTCATGCGCTCCGCTATGACCGTTGCAAAAGAGGGAGGTACTATCATTTCTTTAGATGGTGGTGCTCAGCGCTACGATGAAGACATGAAGCCAATTACAGAAGCTAGTCACATCGTTATCGTAGCTCGAGACTATGCTGAAAAATATACAGGCACAACTAATTTAGAAGATGCTTGTCGTATCATTCATGAACGAGGTGCCCTCATTGCTGGAGTTACCGATGGTGCTAAAGGTAGTTATTTTGTATGGCCTGATGGAACACCTTATCGATGTAAACCATTTCCTCAAGCTATCGTAGTCGATACAACGGGGGCTGGAGATAGCTTCCATGGTGCTTTTTTGGCTGATTTAGCACATACAATTAATCAGATGAAGTTGGAAGATCATACTCCGACGAGTAAGCTTGACGGTGCATCTATGTGTGCTGTAGAGTTGCTCAAACATTGCGGACACTCCGATTTAGAGAAGGCCGCTATTTTTGCATCGGCCGTAGCTTCATTAAATACACAAGGGATAGGCGGACGCAGTCCACTACCAACGTTACAGTCAGTGCAGGAACTTATAGGATAGGGCTAAGGTTATGTGGCAAAATACTCCAAAAAATCAAGTACAGCAATATATGCAACAAAATCCTTATCGTTTATTAGCCCTTAGCTTTTTGGCTGTCATGACTATAGGGACGATATTGCTTATGTTGCCCATATCAAATGCACAAGGGCATAGTACAATGCTTGTAGATGCAGCTTTTACTGCCGTATCTTGTGTTTCTGTAACAGGATTGGCGACAGTAGATACCTATTATCATTGGTCCTTATTTGGAAAAATCGTCATGGTAATCCTCATCCAATTAGGTGGTTTGGGGATTGTTTCCTTTACCACTATTATTGCTCTCGTATTAGGACGACGGGTAGGTCTAAAAAATCGTATGCTCTTGTCGGAGGATGTAGGGCAAGATAGCATGAAAGGACTTCTACACATTACGAAGAAAATAACGATTTATACCTTTTGTGTCGAAATTATTGGTGGTATCATCTATACCATTCAGCTATATCCCTATATTGGTGATGCTGCTTTATATACGGGGATTATGCAATCTATTTCCAGCTTTTGTAACGCAGGATTTATATTCTTTGATAATGATCTACCTTATGCCATGGTGGGCGATGTATTATTTAATATGAATACAATGGCCCTTATTGTAATAGGTGGTTTTGGTTATCTCGCAACGTTTGATATTTGGTCGCATCGCAAGTTACGACGTTTTGTAGATTTAAAACTACATACAAAAATAATGTTAGTTGGCACAACGACGCTCATCCTTTTAGGGACTATTATTTTCTTAGGGGTTGAGTGGGCGAATCCCAAAACCTTTGGCCCATTACCTATATGGAACAAGGTCATGGCCGCTTTATTTCAATCGATTACACCTCGTACAGCAGGTATTGCAACTGTAGACTATAATGCTTTACATCCCATTACCCTGTTTGTTACCATCATTTTTATGTTTATTGGGGCCGGTCCTAACTCCACAGGGGGCGGTGTCAAAATTAGTACCATTGCCGTCGCTTTTCTAGCATCCCGTACATTATTTAATAACCGTCCTGATACAGAGGTTTTTGAACGTCGTATTTCCATGGTTACTGTACTTAAGGCCAATGGGATTATCTTTTTATCTATCCTTCTTGTTTTACTTGCAACTTGCTATTTGGCTTGGGATGAGCCGTACGATTTTATTCGACTGCTTTTTGAGGTAACCTCTGCCTTTGGGACCGTCGGTCTTTCAACGGGGATTACACCTGATTTATCTGAAAGTAGTAAATGGGTATTGATGCTTGTTATGTTTACCGGTCGTGTAGGTGTTATGACTGTTATTGGTACTTGGGCGTTAAGAACGGCACCAACTAAACCAATTGGATATGCAGAAGAAAATGTATTATTATAAAAATCAATTAAGATTAATTGAGTCTAATTAAGTCTAATATAGATTAATATAAACGAGGTAGAGCATGAAACATAAAACAATAGCTGTTATAGGACTTGGTCGATTTGGTAGCACTGTTGCCAAGATGTTAGCCTCCATGGATCATGAGGTGTTAGGTGTAGATATTGATCCAGACGTTATACAAAAAATTTCACCATTTTTAACACATGCTATAGTTGCAGATACAACCGATGAAGAGGCAATCAAAGCATTGGCACTAAGCCAGTTTGATATGGTTATTGTGGCTATAGGTGGAAATCTTCAAGCTAATTTAATGACAGCTATGCTTCTTAAAGAATTAGGTGCACCTAAAATTGTAGCCAAAGCAGAAAATAATATACAAGGTAAAATGCTTCATAAAATAGGTGTAGATCAAGTGATTTACCCTGAATATGATATGGCATTACGCCTTGTACAATTCTTAACACGAGACCATGTGATGGATTATTTACAACTATCTAAAAATATTAGTCTTATAGAAATAAAAATGCCTTCATTTATGGTGGGGGCTAATTTAAAGGACTCCAATTTGCGTGAGAAATATAATCTTAATGCAGTAGGTATAAGACGCGGTGAGGATTTAGAAGTTCCACCAAACCCAAGTACTATTCTAGGTGAAGATGATAAATTATTAGTCATTGGGAATAATTCTGATTTAGATGCATTAACGATGTAGTGAGTATACGAAAGAAATATAACCATATCGAAAAATTATGATATAATTAAAATAGAATTCAGTATAGGTCATACGTATTCGTATGGCCTTTTTACATAGAAAAGAAGGTTATTATGACAGAGGAACAATATATAACAGCGCTGACCAATAACCCACATGGGATTAGGAATATTCCAAATCCAACGGAAGCGATGCAGCTTACCTGTGTAGGTCAAAACGGTATGTTGCTTCAATATATCAAAGAGCCTACTCAAAAGGTTATTGAAACGGCGCTTTCACAAGCACCACGAGCTATACAGTTCGTAGAAAACCCTACAGAAGAGTTGTTAAGTGCCTTAGTTAAAAAGGACTGGGCTATTTTAGAATATATAGACAATCCGTCTGACTCGTTAATTCGAAGTGCATTAGCGCAATCTGGTTGGGCCATTCGCTATATAGCAAATCCATCAGAAGACTTGCAATTAGAAGCGGTAAAGGCAAATTACGATGCGTTACAATATATTAAGGAACCTAACGAAGCAGTTCAATTACAAGCTGTACAGGAAAATTATTTAGCCTTGCGCTATATTAATGAGCCAAGCGTAGCCGTCCTAGAAGCGGCAGTGAAGCAAGATCCGCAAGCGATGCGTCAAATTACAAATCTTTCTAAAGAACTGGCATTACACCTATTTAAAGTCAGTGCAGCTATCTTAGGCTATATCCCTAATACATTAGGTGTTACGGTGGATGAAATTAAAGCTATCATCGTAGAAGCTATTTCTAGTGATACCATTGATGCGGACTATGTTCGTGAATTGATCAACAATAAAGCTATCGGTGGCCGCCAATCTAAATGGCCTATCGATTTATTGTCACTTATTGATGCGTATGGCACTAGAGCAGTAAAGAAAATCGCTGTAGGCGAATATTTGAAGTATTAGAATGGAGATACAATGAACTTTATAGATACAATGGCGAGCGTTGAATTAGTGCTTGCCGCAAATCAAGTACCATTGCTCGTCGGTGAAACGGGCATTGGTAAAACATCTCTCGCAGCGCGCGTAGCAGATGTACATGATTGGGAACTGGTTACTATCGACGGCAACCTTTTAAAAGAAGGTGAAATCGGTGGTTTGCCAACAGTAGAAACCGTGACGCACACAGATGGTTACGGCCATATTCATGAAGTAAAAACTACGGTATACGCGGTGCATCATACCTTGGAACATGTGGCGCAAGCCGTAGATAAAGGTCGCCAAGTATTGCTGTTTATCGACGAAATTAACCGTGCAGAACATGCAGTGCAACAAGAGTTGATGAACCTTATCTTGAACCGTGAAATCAATGGTTTCTCCTTGAGTGATCAAGTGCGTATTATCGCTGCTATGAACCCTGAGGATTCCTTTGATTACAAAACCATTGATATGGACCCAGCCCAACAAAACCGTTTTGTATGGCTCTATATGTATGCGGACTATATGCAATGGATCGACTGGGCTATCGACGCAGGGATTGAAGAAAAGGTTATCGAATTCATTTCTTCTTATCCTGAATATTTAAATCAACGCCACGAAGACGATATTGATGCCACACCTCGTTCCTTCGAGCGCGTATCTGGCCTATATACGATTTATAAAAACCAAAAAGGTTCCGCTTATGGTCGTGACGTATTTATGAATGTTATCCGCGGTAACGTCGGTAAACTCATTGCGGAGGCTTTTGTAAACTTTATCGAGTCCGATCAAGAACCGCTTATTACCTTTGATGATGTGTTGGCAGCAGTTCAAAAACCAGGTGCTATCATGTCTATGGCTGAGCAAGTTAAAAATGAAAGTCCAACGCGACTATATGTAGCGGCTAAAAATATGTTACATCGTTTAAATCGCAATAGTAATGCAGAGGAAATTCATCACTTTGTAGAATTCCTCGCATTATACCCAGGAGATTTGCGCATAGCGGTTATGAAAGATCTACGCAACACGTATGAGCGCGTATACGCCTATGCCATTGAAGATGATTTGTTCGTTGATACCTTCTTTGAAGCACAAAAATAGTTTTACCACATAGTTAACAAAAAGGAGGTGGAATGATGCAACGAAATTTAGATAAGGACGATATTCGCGATGCTTCTGACTTACTGACGCATATCGATGGTTGGGAAAAGACTGGCTCTTATGATGCGAATGCCATTGAGGCTCTCAATCGTTGGCATGCGAAACGAGAGCGCATCCATTGTGAAGCAGAGGCTTTATATACACAAATTTATGCAACCTATGAGGCCTATGTAGATAGCTATGAAGCGCAACATCATAGTATGGCGCCTGAACGTATAGCAGCGGACTTGATGAACCAAAATATGTCGGATAGTCATATTGGCACCATTGGTCGAGCTCTTGAAGATATAGAAGTAGAAGGCACAAATCTTGCGGTTATGCAGCAAGCCGTTATGACACCAGCCTTTGAGCAACGATTATGGAATATTTTGCATGATGTAAATAGCTTAATCCTTGAAGAGGACCAATTCTTTGGTTATTTCTATTTACAAATGGCTCATCGCATTCGCTTTGACATGACCAGTGCTTTTGGTATTAATTTAAAGCAAGGCGGATATGTACTCTATGTAAATCCCTTTATTTTATTACGCCAACCGCCGGATGTGATGAAGGACGGCATAAAGCGCGAAATACTTCATATTATTTCGGCTCACTTGTTGCGGGTAAAATCACTGAGCCAAAGTTTTAATAAAACAGCGGTTCACATGGCCATGGATATGGTGGTAAATGATTATCTTGAACATGTGGACCGTGATGCGGTAACGGTAGCTAATGTGAATGAACGTTTTGGTTTATTATTAAAACGGTTCCGTACCATTGAGTACTATGCGAAGGCTATCGACAAGGTTATGAAAGAAAAGCCAGATCTCTTTGTACCTGTTGACAATGCAGAAACGGCGGTAGCTATGGAGTTTAATCCTCAAACAAGTCATGATATTTGGGATGAATCTGATTCTATTGATACAGATACGATGGACCAAATTACGGAGCGTTATATTAAGGTCGCCTCCAAAGGTGATATGGAAGGGTATGTAAAAAGTCTCATCGATACGTTCCAAAAGACGCGTCGAGCCTTGCCTTGGTATTTTTACCTAAAAAAACTGATGGGGAAGGTAGCGAGTGGCTATAAAAAGACGACCATGCGTCGTAATCGTCGTCAGCCGGAGCGTCTCGAATTATCTGGCACCTTGCGCCAACATAAGGCGAATGTGTGGGTAGCCCTCGATATGAGCGGTAGCATTACCGATGTTGAGTTTACTAATGCATTAGAGCAAGTACTGCAAATCGTGCATGCCTATAATCATCGCATTACCGTAGTAGAATGCGATAACGAAGTGCGTCGTACCTACACGATGGAATCCGTGAAGGACGTTAAGCCGCGCCTCGATGTGCGTGGTGCCACAGCTTTTGCGCCTGTGTTCTCTCTAGCTAATCAAAATCGTGTGGATTTACTAGTATACTTTACGGATGGTAAAGGGGAGGAACGCCTCCGGGAGGCTCCAAAAGGCTACAAAGTACTTTGGGTACTAACAGGTGAGAACCCTCAATTATCTTTGCATAATTCCTATGGTTTAGTTCGAGAGCTAGGCTATGTAGGTGTAGATGAAACACAAGATATCGATGAGTTTGTACGCATGTCTAATCGAGGTGGTTTCTCCATGGCGAACCAAGAGTTCTAGGCCAATGGGTAATCGCTTTACTTCATTAGGTTTTCTCCTATAACCCTTTTGGTTAGGTCCTAAAAATAGACCTAACAATAAAAAATGACGCAATTCCAATGGATTGCGTCATTTCTATGTCATAATTGGGGCTTAGCTGTTAAGTTCGATAGAGGAACCTGGCTCGATAATGAGCGCTGTTTGATTGTATTTGCCTTCAACTAAGCTTGTGAATACACCTGGTTCACGGTCGATAACAGGCCATGTTTTGTAGTGAATTGGAATGGAGATACGCGCTTTTACATAAGAAGCGGCAAGTGCAGCATCTTCTACGCCCATCGTGAAGTTATCACCGATTGGAAGCAATGCGTAGTCAATATCGCCAAAGCGATTCAATAATTTCATGTCGCTAAAGAGTGCTGTATCGCCAGCGAAGTAAAGAATATCGCCGTAGAAGTCTACGATGCAACCTGCTGCATGCCCGCCTGGAATGCCAGCGCCGTGGAAGGCAGGAACCATGCGAACAGAACCAAATTCGAAGTCGAATTTGCCGCCTAAATGCATAGCATGAGCACGGCAACCAGCAGCGGTAGCTTTACCAGCTATCTCAGCTGTGGAGATAACGAGTGCATCATTTGCTTTAGCGATGAAATCTGTATCACCATAATGATCGTCATGACCATGGCTAACAAAGATATATTGGCATTTAATATCTTCTTTTTTTGCTACATCCCATGTGTTGCCCGTTAAAAATGGGTCGAAAATCATGGATACATCACCGCGAGTGAGCATAAAGCAAGCGTGACCGAAATAAGTTAGTTTTGTTTTCATAGGAACACTTCCTTCCTTATACATACAATTGTTAATTCTATTGTATAATATAATTAATGAAAATAAAACTATGGATGATAATTTATGCATAATTAGTAAGGATATAGTATGGATTTAACACATTTTGATCAAGATGGTAATGCCTGGATGGTAGATGTGTCCGATAAGGATATTACATCTCGTACAGCTGTGGCTGAAGGTTTTATTGCCATCAACGACGCTATTTATGAACGTATCGCGGCGGGTACTATGAAAAAGGGGGATGTCCTTAGTGTAGCGCAACTAGCGGCCATCATGGGCGCTAAACAAACGAGTAATCTCATTCCCCTATGCCATCCGTTGGCATTGACTAAGGTTGAGGTGCACTGTACCTTAGTAGATGGTGAAAGCCCAGCTTGCACCGATGAAAATCACAACAAGGCCGTTAAGGTGAGTGCTATCGTTAAAACAAGTGGTAAAACAGGCGTTGAAATGGAGGCCCTTACAGCTGTTCAAGTGGGCCTACTCACCGTATACGATATGTGTAAGGCCATTGATAAAGGCATGATTATGGGCCCTACATACCTCGTAGAAAAAGAAGGCGGTAAAAGTGGACATTTTGTGCGTTCCTTTGTAGAATAATATAGAAATAAAGAATAGGGGAACGATAATGGAAATAGTACTTTATGAGCCAGAAATCCCTGGCAATACAGGAAATATAGCGCGTTTATGCGCCGCCAATCACATGACTTTGCACCTTATCAAACCGCTTGGTTTTTCCATCGATGATAAGCATGTAAAACGAGCTGGTCTTGACTACTGGCATTTGGTAGATGTGCAAGTTCATGAGAATATTCAAGAACTATATGAGAAATATCCAGATCGTAGATATTTCTATGCTACTACAAAGGCTAAGCATACACACTCTGAGGTCAACTATGAAATTGGGGATATGCTTGTATTTGGTCCTGAATCAAGAGGTTTGCCTGAAAGGCTTTTAGAAGGTAAAGAGGATACATGTATTCGCATACCAATGGTCGATGAAGCTCGTTCTTTGAACCTGTCTAATGCAGTGGCTATCATTGCCTATGAAGCTATGCGCCAACTTGATTATCCAGATCTTAAAGCAGAAGGGAACTGGATTCAACCTAAATAATTATACTTTCACTATAGACGGATATAGTATACGTATGTGTTAAAGAACCTACCAAATCTTTATGACCGGTAGTGTTTCGTACAGTGTTGTTAGAGGAGGATATTATGAACTACGATAAAGCTCATGATTTAGCTCACGCTATGCGTGAATCCGAAGAGTACAAAGAGTTAATGGCTGCTCAAGAAGCAGTGAAAGCTGATGCAGTAGCAACGTCTTTGGTACGCACATTTATGGCACAACAAATGCAATGGGAATACGCTAAGTTGTCCGGTGCTCCAGAAGCAGATGAATTGCAAAAGAAACAAGAGGAATTGATGCCTCAAATTCAAGAAAATGCTGCAGCGACTTCTTATTTGCAAGCGCAAATGCGTTGGAGCCAGATTTCTAATGATATCTATAAAATCATTAGCGAACCAATCACTGAGGGGATGAAAGTGTTAGATCATGGCGAACAACAACAACCAAAACATTAAGGCCTTAAAAGAAGCCTTATTAGAGAAATTACCAAGTAC
This sequence comes from uncultured Veillonella sp., assembly GCF_963543145.1. Taxonomy (GTDB): domain Bacteria; phylum Bacillota; class Negativicutes; order Veillonellales; family Veillonellaceae; genus Veillonella. The sequence continues at coordinate 42,258 of NZ_CAUTZP010000014.1, forward strand.
ACGTGTACGAGAACAGGAGTTGCTTTGTCATCATACGACATTTAAAATTGGTGGTCCTGCTGATTTATTTATTGAACCTACGACGATGGATGAGCTGAGCTTTACGCTGCGCACCATTCACGAATTACAAGTGCCTGTAACTATTATCGGTTGCGGCTCCAATATTTTGGTGAAAGACGGTGGTATTCGCGGTGCTGTCGTATCGGTTCGACATATGACGCAAATCATGGATTGCAATGATAATGTATTATGTATTGGTTCTGGTTATATGTTAAAGGATGCTTCTGAATTTGCTTGGGAAAATGGATTATCTGGCCTTGAATTTGCCATTGGTATTCCAGGAACATTGGGCGGTGCTGTATTTATGAATGCAGGTGCTTATGATGGGGAAATGAGCCATGTCGTTACATCAGTATTAGCTGTAGACTTCCAAGGTAATATTAAGGAGTATGATGCGTCTCATCTAGATTTTGCTTATCGTCATAGTGTGTTCCACGATAACCATGAGGTTATTGGTGAGGTCGTTATGACACTCAAACCAGGCGATAAAGATACTATCAAAGCACGCATGGATGAACTCACAGAAAAGCGTGAATCTAAACAGCCATTGGAGTTTGCTAGTGCAGGTTCAACCTTTAAACGCCCACCAGGGTATTTTGCAGGCACCCTCATTGAGCAAACAGGCCTTAAGGGCTTATCCGTAGGCGATGCACAAGTATCTCATAAGCATGCGGGCTTTGTCATTAATACGGGTAGTGCGAGTGCGAAGGATGTCCTTGATCTCATTGCAGAGGTACAACGTCGTGTATATGATCGACATGGGGTTCATCTTGAACCAGAAGTACGCATGATTGGTGAAGACTAATTAAATAGTAATGAAAGATTTCTTATGCCTTTTGTTTTTATTCAAAATCTTGATAGATATAATTCCAAGTTTTGTCTTTTATAAGCATGAGGTATAAGGAATCTTTTTTTATAGTGTTTTTGACTTTTCTCTATAGACTGCGTTATAATTAACTGTTGCCAATTTTGGGAATATACCAATATAGAGACTTTCATAAGTCCTATGTGATATAAAATATACTGAAAGAATTAAAGGGAGGATCTTATGATTCGCGAAAATCTTCGTAATGTAGCGATTATCGCCCACGTTGACCATGGTAAAACTACTTTGGTGGACGCGTTATTAAAACAAAGCCATGTGTTCCGTGAAAATGAAAAAGTAGCAGAACGCGTAATGGACTCCAATGACTTGGAACGTGAACGCGGTATTACTATTTTGTCTAAAAATACTGCTGTAATGCATGATGGCATCAAAATCAACATTGTTGATACTCCAGGCCATGCTGATTTCGGTGGCGAAGTAGAACGTGTACTTAACATGGTTGATGGCGTATTGCTTCTCGTAGATGCTTATGAAGGTCCGATGCCTCAAACTAAATACGTTTTGCGTAAAGCATTAGAACAAAAATTGAAACCAATTGTAGTTATCAACAAAATTGACCGTCCTGACCAACGTGTTAAAGAGGTTGAAGATGAAGTTCTTGAATTGTTTATGGAACTTGAAGCTGATGATGATCAACTTGATTTCCCTGTAGTATACGCATCTGCTCGTTCTGGCGTATCTAAAACTAACTGGGATGATGAAGCTGTAAACATGGAACCATTGTTCAAAACATTGATTGAAGAAATTCCTGCACCTGAAGGCGACATGGAAGGTCCTCTTCAATTCATGGTAACTACACTTGATTATGATAACTTCATTGGTAAAATCGCAGTAGGCCGTATCGTTCGCGGTAAAATGAAAACTAACCAACAAGTGGCTATCATGAATGGTGAAAGCACTCGTAAAGCGAAAATCGGTCGCGTATATACTTACAATGGCTTGAATCGTGTGGAAACTGATGAAGCTGAAATGGGTGATATCATTGCATTCGCTGGTATCGACGATATCAACATCGGTGAAACTGTAGCTGATGCTGAAAATCCTGAAGCATTACCATCTATCTCCATCGACGAACCAACATTGTCCATGGTGTTCTCCGTAAATAACTCTCCATTTGCTGGCCGCGAAGGTGAATTCGTTACATCTCGTCACTTGCGCGATCGTTTGTTCCGTGAAGTAGAAACTAACGTTTCTATGAAAGTAGAAGAAACTGATTCTGCAGATGCTTTCAAAGTATCTGGCCGTGGCGAATTACACTTGGCTGTATTGATTGAAACTATGCGTCGTGAAGGCTACGAATTACAAGTAGGTAAACCTCGCGTAATCTTCAAAACTATTAACGACCAATTGTGCGAACCACTTGAAGCATTGACTATCGACGTACCTCAAGAATTCATGGGTACTGTAATGGAAAACCTTGGTCAACGTAAAGCTGAATTGACTAATATGGTTGAATTAGCTGGTTACCTTCGTATGGAATTCGTAGTTCCAGCGCGTGGTTTGATTGGTTTCCGTGCACAATTCTTAACAGCTACAAAAGGTAATGGTATCATGAACCATGTATTCCATGGCTATGCACCATATAAAGGTGAAATTCCATCCCGTACACGCGGTGCTTTGGTAGCCTTCGAAAATGGTGAAACAACTCCATATGGTTTGAACTCTGTTCAAGACCGTGGTACATTGTTCGTTGGTCCTAACCAAGACGTGTACGCAGGTCAAGTTATCGGTGAAAACACTCGTGAACTTGATATGGATGTTAACCCATGTAAGAAAAAACACGTTACTAACATGCGTTCTAGCTCCTCTGACGAAGCAGTTCGCTTGACTCCACCTCGTATCTTCTCCTTGGAGCAAGCACTTGAGTGGATCAACGATGACGAACTCGTTGAAGTAACACCAGAAAGCATTCGTATGCGTAAAACGATTCTTGATCGTAATGCTCGTGCGAAAGCTGCTAAAAACAAAAAATAATATCTATATAGATAGAAAGCGACGCTCCTTAGGGGGCGTCGTTTTTGCATTATATCGGTATAAGAAGGGCATTTCATACATGGGAATAAACAATATTTTCATTGTTTACTTTAATTAAGATATTCTTTTTTATTATAACCATATGAAAAAGATGATAATTTTATCAATTGTGTTGGATTGGCATATAAAGGGATGTATATACAAACTCCGTATATTAACTAAGTTATAGGGGTATTGGTATATACGAAATGTATAGAACGCTGTATAATAATAACAAGTTTGTTGAAACAAGTTATTGATTATGGAGGTTCTTATGAATAAGAAAATCTTAGCTTCTTTGTTCGCAGTAGGTTTAGCTGCAGGATGTGTGTGCTCTTCCGTTGATGCGCATGGCGTATTCTTTGCAAACCGTCTTGATGAAAAAGTATTAGTATTAGGTGAAGGTCCTTTGGATAACGCTTACAAACCTGAAATGGTAACAGGTCTTGTAGGTTATGATAACAATGGTACAGTAATCCCTGTAGAAGTTGTTAAACACGAAAAAAATATTGCCATCGTACCAACAGACAAATTAGGCGTAACAGCAACTAACTTTGACTATGGCTACTGGACAAAAGACAAAGATGGCAAAACTGTTCATAAACCAATCACAGAAGTACCTGGTGCTCAAAAAAGTACACATGCTATCAAATATAACGTTCACTACTGGAATGCAGAGGCAAAACCTTTAGACAATAAAGATGCTTTTATCCAAATCATTCCTTCTGTTAACCCATTGACACTTAAAAAAGGTGATACCTATGAAATTCAAGTCTTGAAAGAAGGCAAACCATATGCAAATGCACCTCTTATCAAAGACGTAATCAATGATCTTACTAACGAAAGCCAAGCTGATGCAAACGGTAAAGCCACTGTTACAGTAAGTGCTAATGGCCTTAACGTAGTAGGCGTTGAAGTAGGCTTCCCAACTCAAATTAAAGGCGAGCAAAACAAATACTTTAGCGCATTGTCCTTCATTATCTCTCCTGAAGAATAATAATTAGTAATTTTAGTGCTTACCATAGATAACACATAGCGTATCGATGCAGGGGTACGATATAACTTCTAATTTCATTATGCAAAAAACATCGACTAGTTGATGATAACTAGTCGATGTTTTAGTTTTAGGATAGGTTTCAAAACTGAAAATGTATTGATTTAACAAATTCATTTTTCTATGCTAATATATAAAAACTAGAGCTTATACAACTTCTTAAGTAAGAATTGGGAGGTATTATATGAAGGTTTTAATTGTAAATGGTAGTAGTCATGTAAATGGAACAACTATGCAAGCTATACAGGAAGTACAAAAGGTTTTTACTGAAAGTAATGTAGATACTGAAGTCATTCAACTTGGTAATAAGCCAATTCGAGACTGTATTGCATGTGGCTATTGTTTTGAACATGGTGAATGTGTATTCAAAGATGATGATGTAAATGCATTCATTGAAAAAGCGAAAGATGCAGATGGTTTTATTTTTGCCACACCTGTATATTATGCACATCCAACTGGGCGTATTTTATCCTTTTTAGATCGCGTATTTTTCAGTGCGGAAAGTGTTAAACCGAATCCATTTGCCTTTAAACCGGGTGCGTCTATTGCTGTAGCTCGTCGTGGTGGTACAACTGCATCCTTTGATGTGCTTAATAAATATTTCGGTATTTCTCAAATGCCAATTGCAGGATCTACCTATTGGAATATCAGCCACGGCCTAGTAGCAGAAGATGCTAAACAGGATGAAGAAGGCATGCAAACCATGCGTAACCTTGCACGTAATATGATTTGGATGATGCGTAGCTTTGCTGTAGCTAAAGAGCAAGGCGTACCATATCCAGATACTGATACAGAGACAAAAGTATCTACAAATTTTGTTCGTTAATAACTTATTGCTTGGTGTGGTGTTAAAGGAGATATAATGGTTAATGTTTTATTTATCTGTCACGGCAATATTTGTCGTTCTACGATGGCAGAGTTTTATATGAAGCATATCGTTAACAAGGCGGGGTTAACCGATTCTATTTATATCGAGTCCGCAGCTACATCTCGTGAGGAAATAGGAAACGATACCCATAACGGAACAAAACAAAAGCTAGATGAAATGGGTATTCCTTATACTCGTCGTAAGGCTCGTCAAGTAACGATAGATGACTATCATAACTTTGATTACCTCGTTATAATGGATGAAAATAACGCACGTAATTTAAAACGTATCATTGGGGCTGATGTAGACTCCAAGGTGTACAAGGCTATGTCTTTTATTGGTAAAAACCGTGATGTAAAGGATCCTTGGTATACGGGTAACTTTGACGAAACTTATGACGATGTAAGTCGCAGCTGTGATGCTCTATTAGAGTTGATTAAAGAGCGAATGTAATAGAAACAGCCTCTACAGTTAGCTAACAAAATGCTTAACTATAGGGGCCTTTCCATATGTGACTTGTGTTTGATTACTTTATACTATCGAAGCATAGCGTTATATGGTATAATTTTTAGGTGTTCATGCGCCTATAGCTCAGGGGATAGAGCGCCGGTCTCCGGAACCGGGTGCGCAGGTTCGAATCCTGCTAGGCGCACCAAATAAAAGGCTTCTCGATTTCGAGAAGCCTTTTTATATGTCTTTATTCTTTATGTTGATGTATAGTTCAGAAAGTTATATTTTAGCATTTATATTTAGTACAACGAATTCCTCGTGCTTGAAATTCACCCATCAGTAAGTCTATTGATTTATCAATGATTTCTTCGTTAGTTATATATACCATCTTTTGGTAATGTTTATGCTTCATGAATGAAATTTCACATTCCTTATATATTGGGTATGGTATAATATTC
>NZ_CAUTZP010000015.1:0-45074 GCF_963543145.1 uncultured Veillonella sp.
GTTGCATACCATGGCTTTGAATACCGAACAAGTCGGAAGTCAAAAGTACGTCTTGGATGATATCAGCTTCTTTTTCGGAGAAACCGAATTTTTGGAAAGCGTCCATGCTCAATTTTTTCAATGTTTCATAAGGGAATAACACAGTGTTTTTTGCGTCTGCCATCGTTAAAACCTCTTTTCAGAAAATATGTACCTGATATAGCAACTACACTTAAAAAATCATGAAATTAACATGATGCATAGTGTGCTCTATATCCTCTCAAATGACAATGTCAGTATAGCACAGAAATTAGTGAGATTGAATAGTCTTACAGTCTGAATAACATTACTAAATACGCATACGTGTAGGTGATTTTAATCACATGTTCTGGAATGTGTTCATGAAATGACTGATTATACCTAAAACTATATGGTTATGACTTTTAGTAATAGGTGTATGATTTTTTTATAGATTTATGGTATTTTTATAGAGCTTATTAGTATATCTGTTTAGAGGTAGAGTAAGAATGATAATGGATAGATATCGATAAAACTTGAAATATTAGGATATACATATAAAAATAAGTGATGAGGTCATAAATATAATGTGATAACTGAATGTATTGATATACATAATGTTGCTAAATTCCGAACTCTTTTAGAGTTAGAATGTGTGCAAAAGGTTACACATATACAGACCGTACTATACTATAATATAAATATACATCCTATAGTTTATATAATTTATAAGCGAGGTGCTTATTTTGAAAGAATATAAGTCTGTTTGTCCCTATGATTGTCCTGATGCATGTGGGCTAATTGTAAGTGTTGAAAATAATAAGGTAATATCTGTGCGCGGTAATAAGGATCATGCTTTTACCCGTGGTACATTATGTCCGAAAATGGTGCACTACGAAAATGTTATCCATTCTCCATTGCGCTTAGAACACCCTATGAAGCGTATTGGGAAAAAAGGTATTGGGGAAGACCAATATGTACGTATTAGCTGGGATGAGGCGCTAGACACAATAGTAAATAATTTCAAGCACACTATTGATACTCACGGTAGTGAAAGTATCTTACGGTATTCCTACGCCGGAACAATGGGCGTCATTCAAAGCCCCGCAGCAGACTATTTCTTTCGTCGTATAGGTGCTACCGATCAAGATAGAGGTATTTGCTCGCCTGCGAAACAAGCGGGTTTTCGCTCAGTTTATGGCGATACGTTGGCTATTAAGCCACAAGAGGCCCAACATAGTGATTTAATTGTACTGTGGGGCATAAATGCGACCGCTACAGATATTCATATCTTACATGATGTAAATATTGCTAAAAAGAATGGGGCTCAAGTTTGGATTGTTGATACCCATAAAACATATACCTTTAGTCAAGCTCATGAACAGCTTATCGTAAAACCCGGTAGTGATGGGGCACTAGCACTAGGTATGCTTCATATCATTCACCGTGATGGCTTGGCCGATTTAGAGTTTATTAATCAACATGTACAAGGGTATGATCAGCTGGTAGAAGAAACGTTAATTGACTTCACACCAGAGAAAGCGTCTGAAATATGTGGTATTTCTGTAGAACGTATGACTGAGTTTGCTCACGCTTATGCTAAAGCTAAGGCTCCATTTATTCGTCTTGGCAGTGGGTTGTCTCGCTACGGCAATGGCGCTATGACTTGTCGTGCTATTAATGCATTGCCCGCTGTTGTGGGAGCGTGGCAGCACCTTGGTGGGGGTCTGTTATCAAGTGCTAGCGGTAGTAAATTCGTCGGTAAAGAGGTGATGCAACAGGCTCACGTTCATGCTCCTGCAAAACGATTGATGCCCATGATAAAATTAGGTGAAATGCTTACAAATCCGTCAGGTACTGCAGTACATAGTCTTTATGTATTTTCTAGTAATCCTGCAATAACAGCACCTAATCAAAATGTTGTGCGAAAAGGTTTGATGCGTGATGATTTATTTACTGTAGTTCATGAACGTTTTTTTACAGATACATGTAAATATGCGGATATCGTTTTGCCTGCTACCACATCAGTTGAACATGATGATATATATAATTCTTATGGACACTATACTATTGGAACAGGATATAAATTAATTGATCCGATTGGTGAATCTCGCTCTAATTGGCAAGTCATTGCAGAATTGGCGAAGCGAATGGGCTTGAACGATGAGTTCTTTAATCTTAGCGAGCGGGAGCTAATAGACCAAATTGTGCGCACCTCTAATCGTATATCCAAAGAAGACCAAGATTTGATTCTTAGTGGTGAACCTGTAGAGATGACTATGCCTACAAATTATAAGATGGATTTTAAAACACCATCTGGTAAAATTGAGCTTTATAATCCTCACGATGTAGAGCCCCTCATTCGATATATGCCACCGTATGGTGATGCTGCGCCATTCTGGCTTATCAATGGTAACGATATTCGTATTTTGGATTCTAGCTTTTGCGAGTTAGACTTTAATGATTCAGAATTGATGAAACTTCGTATCCATCCAGAAGATGCAAAATTATATGACATTACTAATGGTTGTGACATAGAAATATATAACAACCGTGGTCGCCTAAAAATTAAAGCTTATTATGATGATGAGGTACAACAGGGTACATTAGTCACTCTTGGTGTATGGTGGCAATCCCAATCTAGCGACCCTGAAGTTGCTATCAATGCACTTACCGCAGATCGCCCTACCGATCAAGGTTGGGGCAGCACTTTTTATGATGTACAAGTTCATATAAGAAAACTTTCCTAGTTAAATCCCTTTACTTATGGGAATAACGTTATGCTAATATGGAATAGTAAGAATGTTTTCTTGTATACTCAACCCCCTTTGGATTATAATAATAATATTATTTTTATATAACCTAAAGGGGGTTACATTTATGAATGGTAACGACAACTTGTCGACCCGTGCCTATTTGGCCATAGGCATGATGTTATTCGCCCTATTCTTTGGGGCCGGGAATTTGATCTTCCCAGCGGCCTTAGGTCAACATGCTGGTAGTAATGTAGGTTGGGCTTTGCTCGGCTTCGTATTAACAGGTGTAGGCCTTCCACTTTTAGGTGTTGTAGCGATGGGTTACTCCTCCTGTAAAGACGTTGAAGAACTTGCGAGCCGTGTTCATCCGATTTATGGCTTGTTGTACACAGTTGCTCTTTACTTGAGTATCGGTCCAATGTTTGCGACGCCACGTACTGGTACTGTAGCTTATGAAATCGCAATTAAACCTTTTACTGAAGGTTTAAGCATGAATATGGAACCAATTTTCTTGGCATTATTCTTTGGTGTTTCTTTGTGGCTATCCATTAGCCCTCACAAGCTTGTTAATCGTATCGGTAATATTTTGACACCAGCATTGCTAATTGCAATTCTGTTGTTAATTATTAAATCCTTTATAACTCCGCTAGGCGGCTATGCAGTGCCACAACCTGCTTATGGTGATGCACCAACAGCTGTGTTACAAGGTTTCTTGGATGGCTATAATACGATGGATGCGTTGGCTTCTGTAGTATTTGCTATTCTTGTAATCGACTTTGTACGTCTCAGTGGTGCTACATCTCGTGCTGTGGTTACAAAAACAGTAATGGAGGTTGGTGCTATTGCGGTAGGTCTGCTTGGTATTGTGTACGTGTTTATTGCTAACATTGGTGCTACAAGCGTGGAACGCTTCGGCTTATTTGACACAGGCGCTCCAGTATTGTCCGTAAGTGCGAACTACTTGTTTGGTGATTTTGGTCAAATCATTTTGGCTATTATCGTTCTATTAGCTTGTTTGTCCACGAGTATCGGTCTTATTACCTCTTGTGGTACGTATTTCCACAAGTTGACACCGAAGATTAGCTATAAATTATATGTAGTAATTTTCTCCGTAGCAGCATTTGGCCTTAGCATGTTTGGTTTAAAAACCATCATTAGTGCAGCAATTCCAGTATTGATGCTCTTGTATCCGTTAACGATTGTAATCATTTTGTTAGCACTTCTTAATAATGTGTTCGGTGGTCGTCGCTGCGTATACGCATGGACAATGGCTTTCACAATGATCTCTGCTCTTATGACTGGTCTTGAAACGGCAGGTATTGCACCTGCTGCATTGGAACAGCTCTTTACTCAATATATTCCATTCCAATCTGCTGGCATGGGTTGGGTGAGCTTTGCGGTATTAGGCTTTGTTGTAGGCCTTATCCATAAAGGTCTCGTGCCCGAAAATAAATAATAATAGTAAAGGTTCTATGCTTTCGTTTTGTGAAAGTATAGAACCTTTTTATGTTTTGATTGTTGTCATATAAAATTGATTTTGTGTGTAGAAGTTTCTATAATAAGGATAAATAAGGATATAAATGATAAAAGAAGGAAGGAAATTTTATGCGTAGTACTCATTGTTTACCTAGTTATAGTTTTGGAGGTCATGATGTATTTGACGCTATTCCAAAGTTTACAAAATTATATGGCAAGTCTGTAGCTATCATCGGTGGCGAAACAGCTCTTTCTAAAGCTTTGCCACACATTCGTCCAGTGCTTGATAAAGCGGGAATTAAGGTGCTAGATATTATCCACTTTGGTGGAGAGTGTACTTTTGCTCGAGGCAAGGAAATTGCACAAATGGCATCTGTAAAAGATGCGGACTTTTTGTTTGCTGTTGGTGGTGGTAAGGCCATGGATACGGTAAAAGTAGTAGCTATAGAGTTAGATGATAAACCATTCTTTACAATTCCAACCATTGCCTCTACTTGTGCAGCAACGTCAGAAGTGGCAGCTGTATACACGGCAGATCATACTTTTGATGACGTAGCTTTTGTAAATCATCCTCCTGTGCACTGCTTTATTGATGCTGATATTCTCGTAGAAGCACCAAGCCGCTACTTGTGGGCAGGAATGGGAGATACTATTGCAAAACACTATGAAACTCATCTTTCTGCTCGCAATCGCGAGCAAGACTATAATACTCAGTTAGGCCTTACTCTAGCTTCTATGTGTAGTGAACCAATTTTAGCACATGGTATACAAGCCTATAAAGATAGTCAAGCTAATAAACGTAGTGATGCATTTGATACCATTGCTATGACTGTTATATTTACTACCGGTGTTGTATCAGGTTGTGTTCCTATGGCATATAATAGTAACATGGCTCATGCTGTATGTTATGGCTGTGTTACTAATAAAGAAACAGAAGAAAATCATTTGCATGGTGAAATGGTAGCTTATGGCTTACTTATTTTGTTAACCGTTGACCAACAAATGGATGAGTTACAACGGTGGTTGCCAGTATATCGCGAATTAGGTTGGCCTACTAAACTTTCACAATTAGATCTTACTACATCTCATATTCCTCAAATTGTTGAAAAGGCTACATCTGTTCATGATATTGATGTATCTCCATATAAAATTACAGCAGATATGTTGACTAAGGCTATTCAATATATGGAATCTCTTGATTAATATGGTTTGTAACTGTTTGTGTATGTTATGTGATGAGGTTATAAATGCGAGAAATTGTAAAGGGTGGCTTATATCGTCATTTTAAAGGCATGTACTATTACGTGTTAGATGTTGCAACTCATTCGGAAACGAGTGAACAGTTCGTGGTATATCAAAAATTATATGATCAACGTGACTTATATGTACGACCACTAGATATGTTTTTGAGTGATGTGGACCATGAAAAATATCCAGATGTAAAACAAAAAGAGCGGTTTAAGTTGATGAGTGGACGTGACTAGGAGGGCCTGTGGAGCAGAAGTTTTTCTTTTTCGATATCGATAATACCCTAGCTGTATGGCCTGAAGGGAAAATTCCTGACAGTGCTCAATATTGTTTGGATGAATTAAAGCGCCGTGGTCATCGCGTAGCCTTAGCGACGGGACGTATCCAAGTAGATGCTAAACGCTTTGCGGAACAAGCAGGGCTTACCGATTTTGTAGCGGATGGTGGTCATAGCATTACCGTCAATAATGAATTGGTGTCCATGATTGGCATGGATCGCGATGCGTGTATTAAATATTTAGAATACCTAGAGGCTCATAATATTCCTTGGGCTGTTACGGACCGTAATCACTTAGGTCGCATTACACCGTATAAGGAAATTTTGGAATGGCATCCTAATTGGGATGTATTTAAAACGACCGTAGATCCTAATTTTGACTTTCATAGTGTGGAAGAGTTTTATAAGATTTATGTGTTCTTTAAAGAAGGAGAAGAAGAGGAGAAAGAGATTGAGCATATGACGCACAAGCTGATCCGCTATGGCGAAGGCTGTGTTTTGTATGAACCAATGGAAAAGGCATTAGGTATTCGCAATATGCTTGAGCATTTTGGAATGAAACCAAACCAAGCTGTTGTATTTGGCGATGGCTATAATGATTTATCCATGTTTAGCCCTGAATGGCTTAATATTGCCATGGGGAATGCGCGCCCTGAATTAAAAGCAAAAGCGGATTATATTACTACGGACTGTGATAAGGATGGCATTTATAATGCGTGTAAACATTTTAAGTGGATCGATTGATTTGTAGTTAATTCCCTTAATTAAAGTGAAATTTATATGAATGTTTAATTTTTGTAGCTGCTGCAAATCTTAACACACTTATTGATGCCACTAACCGCTTCAACAGTGACAATGCTGCATTTGCTCAATTCCAAGCAGAAGGTTTGGCTCAATTGAAAGGCGGCTTCGCAGAAGGTGAGATTATAAAGCTAATATGGAACAAAGCAAAAAACAAATCGAAAAATTGAAAAAAGAGGGTAAAAAAGGTTATGCGGCAGCAATGGAATCTACGCTTCGCTTAACTACTCTTGTAGATAACTTGGAAAGAAATCCTCAAAAAGCTGATAAAGCAGCTGTAGAAAAAGAGCTTTCCGAAATCGAAGCATTGCTTAAGAGCATAAACAACGACCGTGGTCAAGTGCTTGCGGATCGTTAATTTAATGATTTTTTAGAATATTTTGGCTTTCAATACGAGTGTAATATGATATACTAAAAAAGAGCCGCTCACGGGTTGAGCGGCTTTTCTATGTGAATTTTAAATACATGTTAGTATATAGGATATATTTTTGGGGGATATATGAACTGGAAACGTTTGGCTTTATGCGCGATGTTGGGGATTACAATGCTTGGTACAGTGGCATGTGGTACAAAAAGTGGGGAACAACCACAAGGTAATACTGTAAAGGCAGAATCTGTAACCATGCCTAACTTCTCTAACACGCCAATTGCTGATGAATACGCTATTTTTGATACAAATTATGGTCAATTCAAAGTTCGTTTGCTAGGCTCTAAAGCGCCGATTACAGTAAAAAACTTTGATTATCTAGTAAAAAAAGGTTTCTATAACGGTGTTACATTCCACCGCGTTATCGAAGGCTTTATGATTCAAGGTGGGGATCCAGAGGGCACAGGTGCTGGTGGTCCAGGCTATACAATTCCTGATGAATTCTCTAATGACCTACATTTCAACAAAATGGGCGTCCTTGCTATGGCTAACCGTGGTCCGAACACTGGGGGCTCCCAATTCTTCATTACCTTAGGTCCTACAGATTGGCTAGATAATAAACACACTATCTTTGGCACTGTAGTACAAGGTATGGATGTTGTGGAAAAAATCGGTAAAGTAAAAACTGGCCGTAACGATAAGCCTGTAGAACCAGTAATTATTAATTCCATTACATTGGAACCGATTACTGATGATGCGAAAAATGGCAAATAAGGAGGCTAGGTCTGAAGAACGGCACTATGTGTATTTAGTGCGTTGTTCTGATGATTCCTTATATTGTGGCTGGACTACAGATCTTGAGCGCCGTATAGAGGCGCACAATGGCTATATTCCCGGTGGTGCCAAGTATACGAGGGGCCGCCGCCCTGTGACCTTGGTATATGCTGAAAGCTTTCACCATAAACAGGACGCCCAACGTAGGGAATATGCCATTAAACAGATGACAAAGACTAAGAAGTTGAGGCTCATTAAGGGTGCAAAATAGTCATTAATTATGGTATAATATGATGATTAATTACTACCATGGAGGTCGAAAAATGAAGCGGGTTCTAGTGTCCGTAAAAAGTGTACAACGAGATATGGACGGCAAGGATACCGTAGTGGAACTGATTTCCCCAGGTACATCACATGAAAAGGGTAATGCTCAGTATGTGCGTTACGAAGAATCTAGTGTGACTGGTTTAGATGGGGTAAAGACGACCATTAAAATCCATGATGACTCTATTGTTTTGCTCCGAACAGGGGCTGTGAATATGCGTCATCAATACGTCCGTGGTGAAGAACGCGAGTCCGTGTATGAAACGCCGTATGGCGATTTACACATGGCCGTAAAAACTCATGAATTAACAGTAGACTTTCACGAAGGCGTAGGTCATGTTCATTTAGGATATGACATTTCCGTCGAAGGTGAATGGCAATTTTATAATCAGTTAGATATAGACGTGCGGGAGGATACAGAGCATGGAAATGAAGGAAATCCTGAAATCGGGGATTGAACAGGCATTACAAGATACGATTAACAGCGGTGGCTTACCAGCTGGTGAATATCCAGAAATCGTTCTCGAAGTGCCACCTCAAAAAGAGTTCGGTGATTTTTCTACAAATATCGCTATGCAATCCGCTCGTGTAGCTCGTCAAAACCCTCGTGCTATTGCAGAGGCTTTGATTAGCCATATGAATTTTGATTGGCTTGAACGTGCTGAGGTTGCTGGTGCAGGTTTCATCAACTTCTTCTTGAAATCTGATATGGTGTACGATACGTTGAAAGCCATTTTAAATGCTGGCGATCAATATGGTGTTCAACCATTGCGTGCACGCGATACGATTCAAGTAGAATACGTAAGTGCAAACCCAACAGGTCCTTTGCACGTGGGTCATGGTCGAGGTGCTGCGTACGGTAGTGCACTTGTAAACTTATTGCGTGCAGCAGGTTACAATGTACAATCTGAGTACTATATCAATGATGCGGGCAACCAAATTGACAACATGGCTATCTCTATCGAGTACCGTTTCCAAGAGTTGCAAGGTGCCACATTAGTATTCCCACCTAAACGCAATGAAGACGGTTCTATGCCTGAATTTGACATTCCAGAAGGGGCTCTCGTGTTCCCAGAAAATGGTTACCGTGGTCCTGATATTATTGAAACTGCAAAAGCTATTGCAGAACGCGAAGGCTTTGATAAATTAAATGCTATGAACGAAGCAGATCGTATTGCCTTGTTCAAAGAGGAAGGTCTTAAAGAAAAACTAGCTCGCCTAGAGGAAACATTGAGAAACTTCCGCGTTACTTTTGATAATTGGTTCTCTGAACGTACTGTTCATGAAACTGATGAAATTCATCATTCCGTAGAAGCTTTAAAGGCTCTTGGCAAAGTGTATGAAAAAGGTGGCGCATTGTGGTTAAAATCTACTGACTATGGTGATGATAAAGACCGCGTAGTTATCCGTGATAATGGAGTTCCTACATATTTAGCAGCGGATATTGCATATCACCGCAATAAATATGACCGTGGCTTCAAAGAAATGATTGATATTTGGGGTGCTGACCATCATGGCTATGTGTGCCGTGTAAAAGCAGCTATGGCGGCTTTTGGTTATGATCCTGATAAACTAACAGTATTATTGTTACAAATGGTAGCGTTGTTCCGTGATGGACAACTTGTTAAATTATCTAAACGTAGCGGGGATAGTGTTACATTAGATGAATTAATTGAAGAGGTTGGCGTAGATGCATCTCGTTACTTCTTCTTGATGCGTTCTCTAGATAGCCAACTTGATTTTGATATTAACTTGGCTAAATCTCGTAGTAATGATAACCCAGTATATTATATCCAATATGCTCATGCTCGTATTCACAGCATTTACAACCAAGTGCGTGAAGCTGGCATCGCTTTTGGTGATTATAGTGACACTGATTTCACAACGCTTACAAGTGAAATGGAATTAGAATTAATTAAGAAATTAGCTGAATATCCAGAAGAGGTAGTTCAATCTGCCGAACATCGTGCACCACACCGTATTGCTCGTTACTTATACGATTTGGCAAGCATGTTCCATTCCTTCTACCGTCAAGGTCGTATCATTGGCGTAGATCCAGCGTTGCAACAAGCTCGTCTTGGATTAATCACAGCAATTGCCCTCGTACTTCGTCAAGGCTTGGGTATTTTAGGTATTTCCGCTCCGGAAAAAATGTAATAGGTGGGAGGCATCATGGCAACTAAGTATATTTTCGTAACTGGCGGCGTTGTTTCTTCTCTTGGTAAAGGGATTACAGCAGCATCCTTGGGGCGCTTGCTTAAAAACCGCGGTTTCAATGTAACAATTCAAAAATTTGATCCATATATTAATATCGATCCTGGTACGATGAGCCCTTACCAACATGGTGAAGTATTCGTAACAGATGACGGCGCTGAAACTGACCTTGATTTGGGCCATTATGAACGCTTCATCGATATTAACCTTAGTAAACGTTCCAACATTACCGCTGGTAAAGTGTACTGGTCTGTAATTAATAAAGAACGTAAAGGTGACTACTTGGGCAGCACTGTACAAGTAATCCCACATATTACAAATGAAATTAAACAAAATGTATACCGCGTAGGTAAAGAGGATAATGCTGATGTAGTTATCACTGAAATCGGCGGTACAGTAGGTGATATTGAAAGCTTGCCATTCATGGAAGCTATCCGCCAAGTGAAAAAAGAAGTAGACCGTAATGACGTACTTTATATTCACGTAACATTGGTGCCTTACATCAATGCAGCAGGCGAGTTAAAAACTAAACCTACACAACATAGCGTAAAAGAATTGCGTAGCATCGGTATTCAACCAGATATCTTGGTATGCCGTAGCGAAAAACATATTTCTGATGAAATGAAAGAAAAGCTTGCTTTGTTCTGCGACGTAGAACCAGAAGCAGTTATTGAAAATCAAACTTGCAGTTCCATCTATGAAGTACCATTGATGATGCAAGATCAAGGTCTTGATGACATCGTTATCAAAAAATTAGGTCTTGAAGAACGTCCTTGCGATATGACTGCATGGAAAGAAATGGTTCACAAAATCTTGAATCCAAGCAAAGATATTACAGTGGCTATCGTTGGTAAATATGTAGCTTTACATGATGCCTACCTTTCTGTAGCAGAAGCTTTGAGCCATGCTGGTATTGCAACAGATACTAAGGTACATATTCGTTGGATTGACTCCGAAGAACTTGATGATTTATCCGTTGATCCTAAAGATGTTTATGAAGGTATCGATGGCATCGTTGTACCAGGTGGTTTTGGTTCCCGTGGTGTAGAAGGTAAAATCCGCACAATCCAATACGCTCGTGAAAATAATATTCCATTCTTGGGCCTATGCCTTGGTATGCAATCTGCAGTAATGGAATTTGCTCGTAATGTATGCGGTATGGAAGGTGCTACTTCTAGTGAATTCGATGAAAACGCTAAATATAAAGTAATCGATTTGATGAGTGACCAAGTAGATGTAGATAAAAAAGGCGGCACAATGCGCCTTGGCATTTACCCATGTAAAGTAGAAGCGGGTACAAAAACTCGCGAAGCCTATGGGGAAGACCTTATCTATGAACGTCATCGTCACCGTTATGAATTCAATAACGAATACCGTCAACAATTGACTGATGCAGGCCTTGTAATTTCCGGTACATCTCCAGATGGCCGTCTTGTTGAAAGTATTGAAGTAAAAAATCATCCATTCTTTATTGGTACACAAGCACATCCAGAACTTAAATCTCGCCCAAATAATGCACACCCATTATTCCGTGGTTTCGTAGATGCAATCTTAGAACTAAAAAAATAGATTAAAGCGATGGGATCTATTTTATCTATTATAGGTATGCAGTCCATCTCTGATTATGAAAAACAAAAAAGCTATCCTACCTTTGCAAATTTGGATAAGATAGCAGAATATTTTAATGCAACTCCAACCCAACTATTTGGAACTAGTAAAGAGATTGAGTTAGAAAAGAGTGTTCTTGAATCGAATGAATACTTTGATAAAGTAAGTGAGATTTTAAAAGCTGTCAAATACATCGAGCATTTCCTACATACTAATGGACAACACTTAGAGGATTTACTTTACCTAACAAGAGGCAACCAACTATACACAGAAGATGGAGAAGAGTTGTATATTGATCCAACTTCTCAGGAAAGAACAGTTCATAACCAATATGAACCTGGTTTTATTGTAGCAAGAGAGAAATCTCCACTCGAACTCTTAATTGAAAATAAGGAGCTATTAGATTAAATAAAAAAAGCGAGTTTTAGGCTCGCTTTTTCTATTGTATAATCTTATTCTTCATTATCAATCGTCAAACCCTCCGCCTGTAAGCTGGTACGTGAAAATGTGCTCCAAGGTTTTGACAATTCGCGTCACATGAAGTTATTTAAGCATCTCGTTCTCTTTCATTACCATTTTCTGTTATAATAAATAGTACTTCTAAAATAGAAAGGTCTTAAGATGACAACTCTTATTAAACATAAACGTGTAGAATTTTCAGAACTTTTTTATGACCTAGTTTTTGTTTTTGCAATTTCAAAAGCAACTGCTTTAATTCACCCTCTTCATAACGTTGTTTTATCTTGGGATTCTTTACTTGATTTCTTCATCTCTGTTATGGTTATCATCAATTCCTGGATGATTCAAACCATTTATACCAATCGCTATGGAAAGAACTCGTTATTTAATATGGTAATCATGTTTATCAACATGGGACTTCTGCTCTTTATATCCAATATGATTGGATACAATTGGCAACAATGGTACTATCATACCTGTTGGGCTGTTGGCACATTAACCCTTACCTTATTTTTTCAATATTTGGTTGAATTTTTTAGAGAATCAACCGATAATGCTAATCGGGAAAGTATCAAAGGTTTTCTATGGTTAACAGGTCTACAAAGTTTAGGAGCCTATCTGGCAGCTCTTTTTCCTATTTACGTTGGAGTCTATATCTTTATTGCTAGTATTCTGCTAACATTTATTGTGCCAATTTTCTTGATTACTAAAGATGAGCATTTCCAGGTAAATCTTCCCCATTTAATCGAGCGCGTCTCCCTTCTTGTCATTATTACGTTTGGAGAGATGGTTATTGGGCTAGTTAGCTTCTTTACAGTCGAGAATTTCTCGATTTATTCGGTTCTAAATTTCATTATCATGCTTTCTCTGTTCCTGTTTTATTTTGGTGAATTTGACCATGCTATTGATGAAAAATCTAATCAAAAGGGACTATTTCAAATTTACAGTCACTATCCTATTTTCATTGGGCTTATGTTGATGACAGTTTCGATGGGTTTTCTTCTGAATCCTGAGGCTAATCTTCTCGTTGCAATCAGCTTCTTTTATATCGGAATTGGCCTCTTCCAAGCTGCTGTCCTAGCAAATGGGCCCTATAACAAACACTATCTTAGCTATTCGAAAAGTTACTACTGTATCCAAGCGACACTCTATCTGGTTGCCTTGATTCTGGCTTTGGTTTTCGCTTCTAATCCTACAATAGTGCTGAGTGTTGCAACCATTTTTACTCTAGCTATAGCTAGTCATTTTATTTATTTTTATGTGACACAGAATAAAAAATATTCCAAATCTAACTGGGGGATATTTTAATGAGATTATAACATAAAAAAAGCTTTGGGAACCAAGGCTTTTTTTTCATTAATTTGTTTTTCCATTTTATCCTCCGATTTGAACTCGCACTGACATTTATTTATAACAACACTATATATCTAGTATGGCATAATCATTAGGTATTATAGGTTTTCAAACCAAATGTGAGTCATTCGTTTTTGCCCCACTTTTGCCCCATTTTTAAATCCTGACATTGAAAATACCTAAAAGTATTTCCCTAAAATCAGCTATATTTCAACATTTCTGTTTATTTTCAATATGAAAAGTTCTTACAAATTCATGTAGGGGGCATATAGCACGACGAGGTGTTGCTAACCTAGCGGGACTAATATCCTTTGATCATGCTATAAGCAGTAAATTTGTTGTAGTACGTAAAAAGAAGAAAGATGCTCAGAAATGAGCATCTTTCTTCTTTTTTATTCATATCGAAAAATATTGGAAAAATATATCGATAAATTTAAAAATAACGCTTGCAATATTGAATGATATTTGTTATTATATAGACAAAGATAGATATAGACGTGGTGTTAAGTGCACCAATACAAATATAATCATTACAATTTGGAACTCAATTAAGGAGGACATAACATGTCTATTATTGGTAAACAACTTCCTGAATTTACTCTAGATGCTTTCAAAAAACCTGAATTAGTAAAAGTTAGTACTGCCGATGTGTTGGGCAAATGGTCCATCTTCGTATTCTATCCAGCAGACTTCACATTTGTTTGCCCTACAGAATTAGAAGACGTACAAAACTCTTATGCAGAATTGAAAGAACTAGGTTGCGAAGTTTACTCCGTATCTTGTGACTCTGAATTCGTTCACAAAGCATGGTCTGATGCTTCTCCAAGCATTAATAAAATCGAGTACTACATGTTAGCTGATAAAAAACATGAATTAGCTGATTTCTTCGACGTATTCCAAGAAGAATCTGCTATGGCTTACCGTGGTACATTCGTAGTAGATCCAGAAGGTTTCGTTCGTACAGCTGAAATCCATGATATGGGTATCGGCCGTTCCGCTGAAGAATTGGTTCGCAAAGTACAAGCTGCTCAATTCGTAGCTAAACATGGCGATCAAGTGTGCCCTGCACGTTGGAAGCCAGGTAAAGACACTTTGAAACCAGGTCTTGATCTTGTAGGTAAAATCTAATTAAGAAACTTATACTTAAATGCTAGAGTAATCTAGATAACTCCTCAAATGACATAAACACGGGCGCGCATCGTTTTCCTGACGATACGGTAAGTCCCAATACCAGATGAACCCTCTCCAATTCATCATGGTAAACCTCATATAACAAACTACAAACTATACGCAAAAGGACTGGCCTTCGGGCTGGTCCTTTTGTGTTGTTAATATCCCTTAATAAAAGTAGGAAATAAGTTCTTGCATTTTTATAGTGAGTGGTCTATAATGAAATTAATTCCTATTAATGTGAAAGGTTTTATAAATAGCTTTATAAATATAATATAGGCACTTTTTAATATGGGTGTGTTTAACACTAACGTTTACAAAGAAAGGCAAGATATATGAGGATTTCCACAAAAGGTCGTTATGCATTGATGGTTCTCATCGATTTGGCAGAGCAAGGGCAAGATAAACCAGTTTCCTTGCGATCTGTGGCAGAACGACAAGGCATATCTGAAAAATACCTAGAAGGTATCGTAGCTCGTTTAGGCGCTGCTAACCTAGTGGATAGTATCCGCGGTAAATACGGCGGATATCGATTGTCTAAAAGCCCTAAGGAGTACACAATTATTGAAATATTGCTTGCTACTGAGGAATCGATGGCTATCATATCTACCCTTGATGAAGGGGTGAGTACTGATACAGTAATCAACGAACGCACCGTTGGTTTCTGGGCAGGCTTACAAAACTATATTCATGATTATTTAGAAAACGTAACCCTACAAGATGTAATTGATGGGACTTACGCTAAACTTGATACAAAATATGATAATTGGGATGGTTCTATTTAATAAGGAGTGACCACTATGTCTAAAATTGCAAAATCTTTTGTTGAATTAATTGGTAAAACACCTTTATTAGCTGCTACACGTTTTGGTAAAAAATATGGTGCAAACGCTAATATTTTCGCAAAATTGGAATACTTCAACCCAGGCGGTTCCGTAAAAGACCGTATCGCAGCAGCAATCATTCAAGCGGCTGTTGAGTCTGGTGAATTACAACCAGGTGGTACAATTGTAGAAGCTACATCTGGTAATACAGGTATTGGCTTATCTGCTGTAGGTGCCGCGCTTGGCTATAAAGTTGTAATCGTAATGCCTGAAACGATGTCCATTGAACGCCGTAAATTAATGCTTGGTTATGGTGCTCAGCTCGTATTGACTGACGGTTCTCTTGGTATGAAAGGCGCTATTGCAAAAGCTAAGGAAATCGTAACGGCTACAGCCGGCGCTATTGAAGCAGGTCAGTTCGTAAATCAAGCTAATCCTGCAATTCACTACAGAACAACTGGTCCTGAAATCTGGCAAGATACTGATGGTACCGTAGATATCTACGTATCTGGTGTTGGTACAGGCGGTACGTTGACAGGTGCAGGTCGCTACTTGAAAGAACAAAACCCTGATGTACATGTGGTTGCCGTAGAACCAGCAGATTCTCCTGTATTGTCTAATGGTAAACCAGGCCCTCATAAAATCCAAGGTTTAGGTGCTGGCTTCATTCCAGATACATTGGATACTAACATTTATGATGAAGTAATCCAAGTTTCTAACGAGGATGCTTTTGCTACATCTCAAGCCTTCGGTCACACAGAAGGTGTATTGGTAGGTATTTCCTCTGGTGCTGCGCTTTGGGCGGCTCAAGAATTGGCAAAACGCCCTGAAAATAAAGGCAAAAATATTGTAGTAATTCTCCCTGATACAGGCGAACGCTACTTATCTACAGCTTTATTCCCTGAAGTGTAATAGAATATGATTGGTGAAAGCAGTGTATGCTTTCCTAATATAGCAAGGCCCCTCGCTTAGAGGGGCTTTTTCTTATGTTACACACTGGGACTTTATTTTTTGATTATTTAAATTGATATAAAGAAAAGGAGCTACTAGGTAGCTCCTTTTATGTTATGGTATGTATTTACTTGTAATTATCTACCGTTTTTAACGATATTGTCCATCCAGTTGAATAATTCATCTAGATCGTAGTCACCAGAATGGTCTACACCAAATGGTGTAGCCATATCTACTTTATACCCAAGGTTTTGAGCACGGGTACCGACGATCAATGGAATTGCTATAGATGTATTGCTATCAGCTGTACCGTAGCGGATACGATAGAACTGTGCATTTGTCGCTGCTGGAGAACCGAGATAGTTCATTGGGTTCATCATAGTAACGATTTTAGCATTTTGTACATATACCTCTGGATTAGATGTTGTATCGTGTAAAGCTGCAGTAATTGTAAAGTGATTGTTATCTGTTGTACTTGTACCGAATAAGTTGTTCTCCCCAGAGTCATTAGAACGGGAATCGAATGCACCTGGTGCTTTAGAACGACTTACAAAATGGTTATAAGCTTCCCAGTTAATATCTTTGATTGTACCGGTTTTATTATCACGTACAAGATATGTATGTTTAGATAAATCAGTACCTTTAGCTTGTGCCTTGTTAGCGGCTGCAACGATAAATTCTTTCACATAGTTTTTGAAAGTACCGTTACCATTCTTATCCAATTTCAACACACGACCTACAGAGTCACGCAATTGTAAGTTATTCACGTAATCAGGGAAGTGTTCGTTAAGCAGATTGGAGTAAGCCACATCATCAGCATTCAAGGTTACACGTTGCATTGTGCGTTGTGGAGGGGCAAAGTTACCACCTACATTAGCTTGTGGCAATTCGCCTTGGCCCATGGATACTTTGTTGAAGGAGGTAATACCATTATAGCTCCACTCATAAGCCATATCTGCTGCATCAAGGTTAGTGATCGGAGCGTACGCAGAAACTGCATATACATTTGTTGCTGCTGTAGCAGCGCCTAATGCTTGTAAATATGGTTGGAAGTCAGAGCTGTTACCTGCAGCGCCTTGTAACAAGGATACTGCACCGCCTGCACTTGTACCGTTTGTAATAATGCGGTTTGCATTACCTGGCATAGTGGAATCGTTTGCATGTAAGTAAGCTGTTGCAGCTTGTAAGTCAACGATTACTGCTGGAGCCTTACCGATGAAGTTGCCATCGGAGGCTTTGTTTGTACGGCCACGAGTAGCTGGGGAGGCTACTACGTAACCACGAGATAATGCATATACAACACTGTTAGGTTTGCCATTTTCTACTTTTGGAGTCAAAGCTTGGCTTGGCATGTAGCCGCCTACCGCATTTGGCATGAAGATAGGGGCTGTTTGTGACGTATAGCCATTTACAGTGCCGTTGTTAAAGTATTCTTCAGGAACATAAATGTTCATGTACTGTTGATCGATATCGATAGGATTAGCCACGTAAGGGATATATTCGAAGGCACGATATTTGATTTCCTTATTATCTACTGTTGTAGACATGGATTCGTAATTTTTCACGTCGAAGGCAAGGCTAATCTTTGCAGATGCATCGGCTTGCAATGGTGGTTCCATTGGTTGGGAAAGAATATTTTTCTCTTCTGCTACAGCAGATCCTTTAGTGGATGCTTCATTACGAGCATCTACATAGGATTGAGGTAATTTGCTTTCTTGAGCATTAGCTTTGGATTCAGCTTCAGCTTTAGCTTTTGCTTCAGCTTCAGCTTTAGCTTTTGCCTCAGCCTCAGCTTGAGCATTAGCTTTTGCCTCAGCTTCGGCTTGTGCTTTAGCCTTAGCTTCTGCCTCGGCTTTAGCTTTTGCCTCAGCCTCAGCTTGAGCCTTAGCAGCAGCTTCCGCCTCTTCTTTTGCTAATTGCTCAGCAGATAAACGTTCCTGCTCTTCTTTGATTGCAGCTTGTCTTGCAATTTCTGCTTGTTGGGCTGCGATACGTTCTTGCTCTGCTTTAATAGCAGCTTCACGTTCTGCTTTTGCTTTTTCTGCGGCTAAACGTTCTTGCTCTGCTTTCTCAGCTGCGATACGCTCTTGCTCTGCTTTTAGAGCGGCTTGACGTTGAGCTTCAGCTTGCTCAGCCGCGATACGATCTTGTTCCGCTTTTAGAGCCGCTTGCCGTTGAGTTTCGGCTTGCTCAGTTGCAATACGCTCTTGCTCTGCTTTTAGGGCAGCTTGACGTTCTGCTTCCGCTTTTGCAGCAGCTTCTGCACGTTGACGGGCAGCTTCTTCAGCAGCTAAACGTTCTTCTTCAGCTTGTTGAGCAAGGATACGTTCACGTTCTGCTTTTAGAGCCGCTTGGCGTTGAGCTTCAGCTTGCTCAGCTGCGATACGTTGTTGCTCTGCTTGTTGAGCTGCCATACGACGTTGCTCTTCTTGGATGCGAAGGCGTTCTTGTTCAGTTGCTTGACGTTGTGCTTCTGCGATACGTGCTTGTTCCGCTTGTTGAGCAGCGATGCGTTCTTGCTCTGCTTTTAGGGCAGCTTGACGTTCTGCTTCCGCTTTTGCAGCAGCTTCTGCACGTTGACGGGCAGCTTCTTCAGCAGCTAAACGTTCTTCTTCAGCTTGTTGTGCAAGGATACGTTCACGTTCTGCTTTTAGAGCCGCTTGTCGTTGAGCCTCAGCTTGCTCAGCTGCGATACGCTCTTGTTCTGCTTTTAATGCAGCTTGGCGTTGAGCCTCAGCTTGCTGAGCCGCGATACGTTGTTGTTCTGCTTGTTGAGCTGCAATTCTTTCTTGCTCCGCTTTTAGAGCCGCGATACGTTGTTGCTCGGCTTGTTGTAAAGCGATACGACGTTGTTGTTCAGCTTGCATTGCCACCTGACGTTGAGCTTCGGCTTGTTGTTGGGCTATACGTTGTTGTTCTGCTTGCAACGCCATTTGACGTTGTTGTTCAGCAAGAATTGCTGCTTGACGTTGAGCCTCGGCTTGTTTTTGGGCAACCATTTGTTGATCAACTTGCACCACGCCGTTTTGTTTAGCAGCTTCTTCTGCTTCTAGTTGAGCGATTCTTTCACGTTCCGCACGTTGAATATCGCGGATAGTCAAGTTTTGTTTGGCTACAACGGCTTTAGTTGTTGTTGTATTAGCAACTGTTAAAGGCATAGTAGATTGCTCTTGTAGAACTACTGGCGTACGTTGTACTTGTGTAGTTTGTATTTGTTGCTTACCATCTACTTGTTTTTGTACAGTAACAGGTTCTGTTTTCCGTTGTACATTTATCAAGCTGTGCATAGCCAATGTTGGTTCCATAACAGTGTTAGTTTGTTTATTAACAACGTATTGTGGTTGAGAAATTGCCATATGCTGTTGAGATAAAGCTTTTGCAGTATCTGTTACTGGTACTGGACGTACACGAGGGATCAAAGGTGATACCTTTGGAGGTGCTTGCGTTGTTACACTTCTAACTGTTTGTGCCTGCATTATAGGTTGCGTTTGCATTGGAACCATTTGTTGAGGTGCAGTTTGGACTGAGGTCATTTGTTGAACCTGTATAGGTCTTACGGGTGCTTCTTGTTGAGTAACAACAGTTGTTTGTGTAATTGGGGGCGTAGGTTGGATTACTACAGGTCGTACGACTGGTGCCTCTACATTAGTAGTGACTTGAGTCGTTGATTCAGTGGGCGTATTTGAACCTACTAAATCATTCATGTTGAGGGTAGGGGCTGCGTGGGCAACACCACCCAACGCTGCTGCTGCAAAAAATGCAGCTGTGACCTTACGTTTCCTAGATGATTTCATGAATTACTCTCCGAACTAGATTTCAAATAATAATTTATAATTTTAAAATTTATTTATATTTATATAGTTTAACATAAATCGATATATTTGTACAATTTATAAAAACATAGGTGAATACTGGATGAATGTAAAGGAGATGAAAATAGAAAAATATAAATAAGTTTAAAGTGCTAGGAGATTAGTTGTTATCTATAATGATTTGTAGATATTTTCCATTAAGTATACATCTATTAATAAAATATGATATGCTTTTGGTAATTTAGCTGAGTCTTAATGATAAAGGAGAGAAAATGTTTAGAAAATTCTTATTAGTGTGTATGGTGTTAGCTACTTTCACCATGCAGACACAGGCTATCTCGATTAATGAATTAAATGGATCGCCACAGTTTAAAAATGTATATCAAAAAACATATTCTTTTAATGATGCTTCAAGCTATAGAATTGTAGACTTTTTAAATACTTATTCTGTAGAGGTTCTTGAATATGCTGCACCTCATTACAAATTGAAGGGTACCTTTTACTCCGTTGACGAACGTGCTCGTGGCTGGGCTATTACAGAATATGAATTGATTGCTACCTATGATACGAACTACTCTTTGGGTAGCTTAATACATGCCAAAGAGAGTGTAAATCCATCGCCGGCTATGTATGCAGTAATCAAGGCGGCACAAGATAAGTCTGGTATACAAATTGAGTTACAAGGAGTGAAACGTTATACCTGGGATGGTACTGTAGTTAATAGTCCAGAAAAATTTGTACATCTCTCACAACCACTTGAACGTAATCGTTCTGATCAGGAGCTCTTTGCCATAGCCGATGCAATGTTTGTTGTTGCTTATCAGCAGCATTTCGATGATATTGTGGTGAAATGAGGTGCCTTATGAAACGTTTCTTAATTTTAATGGCGATTTTATGCGTATGGTGTGTTTCCGTTAATTCTGTGAAAGCAGTTTCTAATGCCGAATTGCAAGATACTAGCCGTTTCGAACACATTATATCTAAAGGTGACACTGGTAGTGGAGATGGGAAATATATTGAGTTGAGCACACTTCGAGATACATCTACCGATGCACGAACAAAAACTATAGAGACTAAGATATACGTTGTA
Source organism: uncultured Veillonella sp. (assembly GCF_963543145.1). GTDB lineage: Bacteria > Bacillota > Negativicutes > Veillonellales > Veillonellaceae > Veillonella. Next base: position 21,502 of record NZ_CAUTZP010000015.1, read on the forward strand.
TTACCGTCTTCTGATTTGATTCGAGAATATATAATTCGGTATGACTATAATCTGACGTATTCCTTTGCTAATTTAGTAGCAAGAATGCCGGACTTTAAACAACGATTTTCTGAGTTTAGTTTAAATGATATATGGAATCTTAAAATGGATGATTCTGGTATTGTAGGTACTGTTAAGGCACAACAGGATTATACCCTTAATGGTGAAAGCAAACCTACACAACCAGGTTATAAAGGGTATGAGCATGTTACCTTTTTAACACCTACAGATTTCGATTTTGAAAGCTATCACGTTGCAAACCGAGTTTTTAAGAAAGTATTTGGCATATTTTATGATGATGTAAGTCGATAGTTTATAATAAGAAAAGGACTAGAACCCTAGGGCTCTAGTCCTTTTGCTATATATACTACTTTAATTTATGTGATTTTGGGCTGTAGGCAGTAGTATTATGCTAGCTTTCATAATTATTTTTTGAGGCTTGGTTTTACAAGTGCCAAGATGAAGCAAGCCACAACGGAACCGATTGCAATGGATGCAAGGTAGAGTAGTGGGTTACCGATTGTAGGTACTACGAAGATACCGCCGTGTGGAGCGCGTAGTGTACATTCGAAGAACATGGATAACGCACCAGCTGTACCAGCACCGATGATGCACGCTGGTAATACGCGAACTGGATCAGCCGCTGCAAATGGGATAGCACCTTCTGTGATGAAGGAAAGGCCCATGATGTAGTTTGTGATACCAGATTTGCGTTCAGCCTCTGTGAAGCGGCTAGGGAAGAATGTAGTACAAAGAGCGATTGCCAATGGAGGAACCATACCGCCTGCCATAACAGCCGCCATGATACCATATTCACCAGTGGCAAGTGCGCCAGTACCGATAACGTAAGCTGCTTTGTTTACAGGACCGCCCATATCAACGGACATCATAGCACCAAAGATGAGACCTAACAATACACGGCTAGTAGTGCCCATGGATTGTAAGGAATCCATCAACCAATGGTTAAGGGCAGATACAGGAGGGTTGATCACGAATGTTATGGCTAAACCTATGAATAATACGCCTAGTACTGGGTAGAAGAGAACTGGTTTTGTACCTTCTAATGCTTGAGGTAAACCAGATACTAATTTTTTAACTAATAATACTAAATAACCTGCAGCAAAGCCAGCAATCAAGGCGCCAAGGAAACCAGAGCCGCCTTGATTAGCCAGTAAGCCGCCAACGAAACCAGCTACAAGACCTGGACGATCCGCAATACTCATAGCGATGTAACCCGCCAATACTGGCAACATGAAGCCAAAGGAGGCACCACCGATTTGCATTAAGAATGCAGAAAGCGGATTGCCAGAGCCAAAGTTTTTAGGATTCGCAGGATCTAATGTGTCAAACAAGAAGGCGAGAGCAATCAAGATACCGCCACCGATAACGAATGGCAACATGTGAGATACGCCGTTCATCAAATGTTTGTAGATTTGGCGACCTACACTGTCGGATGCGCTCGCAGCGATTTCAGCAGCTTCGCGGTCTGCAGCAGATGCTTGGTATACAGCAGCTGTACCAGACATAGCCTCTGTTAGCAGTTCTTCCGCTTTGTTGATACCGTTCGCAACCTTAGTTTGAATCATAGGTTTGCCGTTAAAGCGAGCCATTTCTACTTGACGGTCAGAAGCGACGATGATGCATTTAGCATGAGCGATTTCTTCTGCTGTGAGTGCATCTTTAACACCAGAAGCACCATTTTTCTCAACCTTTAAGGAAATGCCCATTTCTTTGGCTTTTCGTTCTAAAGACTCTGCAGCCATGTATGTATGAGCAATACCAGTAGGGCAACCAGTTACGGCTAATACGTCGTAATGAGGGTTGTCTACGGTAATTTTTTCAACCGTTGCAGTAGTTCCACCAGATATATCTGCTGTGCTAGCATCAGTTACTTCAGATTCTTCTGATTGAGACTCTGCAGTTTTGATGAAACCTTCAACAGATGGATCAAAGTTGCCTTGCTCTTTTGCTGTTACAAGTTCCAAGAAACGTTCTACAGTTGGAGCAGCAATGAGGGCTTCTTTGAAATCAGGGTCGATAACCATCATAGCTAATTGGCTCAATACTTCTACATGAGTATCAGCAGCACCTTCTGGGGCAGCAATCATGAAAAATAAACGAGACGGTTGGCCGTCGAGTGCTTCAAAGTCTACACCGTGAGGCACAACCATAGCTGCTAGGCCTGCTTCCTTTACGCCTGCAGATTTAGCATGTGGTGTAGCGATACCATCACCAAGGCCGGTAGAGCCAGACTCTTCACGAGCGAAAACAGCTGCTAAGTACTCACTTTTGTCGATGAGGTTGCCGCCTTTTTCCATTAACTCACCCAACATGTAAATGGCATCCGCCTTTGTCACCGGTTCCGCGTTGAGTAAAACAGATTGTGGTTTTAATAAATCAGTGATTTGCATATATAAACTCCTTGATGCAAATAAAATATAAAACTATTTAGCTCGTACTTGTGAAAGTAGTGCTTCTACTTCTGCTAGTGTAGCGAGGTTTTCAGAGTAAGCGGAGGCAGAGCCACTAGAGATACCCCAGTAAAGTGCCTCTTGTAGATCACCTGTCTTTTCAAAGCCTGTAATAAAGCCTGCTACCATGGAATCGCCAGCGCCCACAGAATTTACGAGTGTTCCCTTAGGGGCAGGGCTTGTATATACAGTGCCGTCAGCTGCGACCAAGATGGCTCCATCACCAGCCATAGAGATAAGCACATGCTGTGCGCCTTTCTCTTGTAATGTGTTAGCAGCTTTTACGAGGTCCTCCTTAGTAGAGAGTGTACGACCAAAGATTTCGCTAAGTTCATGATTGTTAGGTTTAATCAAGAACGGTTTATATGGCAATACGCGTGTAAGTAAATCTTTTGTAGCATCTACGACGATGCGAATGTTTTTATGTTGCAAGCGCTCCATAATGAGCTCGTACATATCGCTAGGCAAGCTAGAAGGAATACTGCCTGCAAGGATTAATGTATCTTGTTCAGTCAATGCGTCGAGCTGTTTGTAGAGGGTTTCTAATTCATCTTTAGCGATGATTGGGCCACGGCCGTTGATCTCTGTTTCCTCATCAGAGGCTTTTACCTTAACATTGATGCGGGTTAAACCTTCGCGGAGGCGAATGAAATCTTCTTTTACGCCGAAGCTATTGAGCTGCGTAACGATTTCTTCACCTGTAAAGCCGGCGATGAAACCCAGAGCCGTTGTATCCATGCCCAAGTTATTGAGCACGATTGATACGTTGATACCCTTGCCGCCGCCAAGAACGTATTCTTGGGTTGTACGATTAATAGTGCCCGTCTTGAGGTGGTCAAGTCGCACGATATAATCGAGGGCTGGGTTAAAGGTAATGGTGTAAATCATACAAATCCCCCTTAAATAAGATAAATTAAATAGCCTATTAGCTGATCTTGTAAATAGCCTATGATTGACTAATCTTGTAACTAGCCTAAATTTGACTAATCTTGTATTTAGCGTATGATTGGTTGATCTTGCTTCCGTAATCGTAACCAGTAAATGATTGGTACGAGATAGAGGAAGAAGGCGAATGGTACATAGCCTGCTATGCTAGTACCCATCATAACTACTGGTACGTAAGCAGCGATGTTCCATGGTAGTAAGGGGGCAAGGACAATACCGCTGTTTGCAAAGTCGAGCATCACATCTTCATCTTGAATACCCCGTTGCGCGTAGGTAATGCGCATAATGGAATGTGTCATCACAACCGCAATAGATTGGCTACAGCCGACAGCGCCGGTTAAGAGTGAGAGACCTACATTGGCAGCAAATACATCGCTCCGTGTTTTAGCTCGCTCTAATAGTTGTCTAACATCATTCCAAAAGCCAACCCCTTCGAGCATACCTGAAATGGCAGTGGCCATAAAGATAGATAATGTAGGGATGAACATGGCTTGCAATCCACCGCCGTGAATGATATCTGCTAGTGGATTATAATGTGGTAGTTCAAAGCCTGTTAAGGTATACCATCCCAATTCAGAAAGGGTAGATCCTTGATTTGTATAAGCTAGAATTGCCGCCGCCAATGCACTGAGGCCGATGGGCCAACGAATAGATACTTTCAAAGGCAATAGACCGATGATGATAATCACTGGAATCCATAAGGTCCAATCGATGTTGAACATAAAGTGGATTGTATCGGATAGCAAGCTATTAGTATAGTTAAGTGAGAACCGCTGCGATAGTAATAGATAAAGCACTGTGGAAATTACAAGTGCTGGTAGACCATCCTTAAACATAATAGGGATATTGGTTGAGACCTTTGTATGCGTTAAAGCTGCTACGAGAGAGGCGCTCGATGATAAAGGACCATTCCGATCGCCAAAGTACGCACCTGCTATAATGGCGCCTGCTACGATATCCTCTGGAATATTACCGGCCCTTGCCATCGTGATGAGTACAATACCCATGGTACCCACAGTTCCTAGTGCTGTGCCTAACAACATGCTCACTAAGGCTGTCAATAAGAAGGCGGAAACAATGAAGAGCGACGGGCTAATTACATCGATGCCCATAGCGATAATCATAGGGATAACACCTGCAGCTTGCCACATGGCGATGAGCCAACCGATAAGAAGGAAGATTTGCATCACTACGATGGACGTTTTAGCACCTGCCCATGATAGATTTAACAGCTCCCTTAGCTGATATCCTTTGCGATAAAATACAAAGGCCATAATGCACCATACTATAATTAAGGCGTAGCCGATAGCAATGCCATTGGCGAGTGCTACGATGATGACGAGGATGGATGCGAGTAACCCTATGAGGGGCTCTACATTACTTTGCATGAGCGCACGGCCTTTTTGGTATTTTAAGAACGCATTTAATATGAGTTGTAACCACTTCATCTTAGTCGATAGGAAGTTCTGTTTCGAAGACTTCCTCAGCAGGTCCTGTCATGAGCACCGTGCCATCCTCCAAGTATGAAATATGTAATGTCCCTAAATAGAGCTCTACATCTACTTCACGACCAGTTAAGCCTTTTTCAAAGGACATAACAGCAGAAGCGCAAGAGCCTGTACCGCATGCTAATGTAGCGCCTGCGCCGCGTTCCCAAGTGCGCACCTTGATATGCTTGTCGTTTACCACTTCAATGTAGTTAACATTTGTGTTAGCTGGGAATGCATTGTGTTTTTCAAGGATAGGTCCTTGTGTTGTTACAGGTGCTTTCGTAATATCGTCGATGTATACCTCTGTGTGCGGTACACCGAGCAATACGGAGCTCACCGTTACGGTTTCGCCGTTAACATCGAGGTCTACATCGATAACCTTATCCATGTCTACATTCATAGGAATATCTTGGGATTTAAAAAATGGTTTACCCATGTCTACTGTAACTTGTGTTACGATGCCGTTTTCGATGGTCAACGTAGGTTTCATTACACCTGCCAAGGTTTCAATGGTGAAAGTCTCTTTCGTAGTTTCACCGTGTTCGTAAGCGTATTTGGCAAAGCAACGAATGGCGTTGCCGCACATTTCTGCTTCACTACCATCAGAGTTGATAATGCGCATGCGCACATCACATGTTTTAGAAGGAACTAGGATGGCAAGACCGTCAGCACCAATACCTGTGCGGCGATCACAAAGGCGAATGGCGAGGTCTGTGTAGTCTTTTTCAGTCCCTTGTGGGTCCGCAAAGAGGATAAAATCATTGCCGAGACCATGCATTTTAGTTAATTTCATAAAATCTCCTATCAATAAGTAAGACTTTCACCATGAAGCCTGTGAAAGTCTCAGATGTATATAATTATATATTCTATATTATAACATAAAGAACACTTGATTATGAGGTGAAATCTTATAAAATTATGGCGAAATAGACGAAAAGTTAACCCTCTTTTAGTATCTATCTAAATTGATTGATGCGTCAAAAATAACCCATGTGGGATGGCGTCTAAGGCTGTTAGATGTTGTCTAATTACTTTATTGTTTAACGGAGAAATGATAAAATAAAAAGTAATGTAGTTTATCGTAATAGAAAGAGGAACACATATGCGAATTCAAGGGATTTCTGGATCTCGTGGCGTTGCAGTAGGCAATGTATATAGATATATTCAAGAGGAAATTGTTATTCCTGACTACACTGTAGCTGAGGACAAAGTAGAAGCGGAAATTGGTAAGTTTGCGGCTGCTATGGCATCCACCTTAAAACAATTGGATATTATACGCCAAAAGGCTTTAAAAGAAATGGGACCTGACGAGGCTGCTATTTTTGAAGCACATATGCAAATTGCCCAAGATCCATCTCTATCTGATGGTATTAAATCCCTTGTTGAGACTAGCCGTACTAACGTAGTGGCAGCTACGGCTCAAACTATTGAAACCTTTGCAAATATCTTTCTTGGTATGGATGATCCATATATGCGCGAACGCGGTGCAGATATTAAGGATATTGGTGATCGCTTAATGCGTAATATGTTAGGCATGAATCCTCGTGGGTTATCCCATATTTCTGGAGAGGTTATCTTGGTGGCTCATGACTTGGCTCCATCTGATACAGCCTCTCTTGATAAAAGTGTTGTGAAAGGTATTGTAACAGCGGCGGGTGGCCCTACATCTCATGCAGCTATCATGGCGCGCACCTTGGAAATTCCTGCCGTTATGGGCGTTGGTGATATTGAAGGCTTTGTTGATGGCGAGAAAGCAGTTGTACTTGGTACAGATGGCGTTGTTGAAACAAATCCATCTGATGCGGATTGGGAGGAATACACCAATCAAGCGGTTGCATACCAAGAGGAATTAAAACGGTTGCGCGAATCTGCTAATCTTGAAGCTACCACAACTGATGGTCATCATGTAGAATTATTTGGTAACATTGGTAAGTCTAAAGATGCTAAACATGCTCTTACTATGGGTGCTCAAGGTATCGGCTTGTACCGTACAGAGTTCTTGTACATGGAAAATGATGAATTACCATCTGAAGATGTACAATTTGAAGAGTATAAAAAGGTTGCAGAAGATATGCAGGGGCAACCTGTTATTATCCGTACGATGGATATCGGTGGCGATAAGGAACTAAAATGTCTTGATTTACCTAGCGAAATGAATCCATTCCTTGGTTATCGTGCTATTCGTATTTCCTTAAATCGTCCAGATATCTTTAAAGTGCAATTGCGTGCGTTGTTGCGTGCTAGTGCCTTTGGTGATATTCACATCATGTATCCCATGATTGCTTCCGTAGAGGAAGTAAAACAAGCGAATGATTTGCTTGATGAATGTAAGGAAGAGCTTACAGCAGCAGACAAAGAGTTCAACAAGGATATTAAGGTTGGTATCATGATCGAAGTACCAGCGGCAGCTGTTATTTCGCCAATCCTTGCTAAGTATGTAGACTTCTTCAGCATCGGTACAAACGATTTATGCCAATATACTTTGGCGGTAGACCGTATGAACGAAGCTATCGGTAGTCTCTATCAACCATTGCATCCAGGCGTGTTACGTCTTATCAAACATGTTATTGATGCTAGCCATGAACAAGGTAAATTCACCGGCATGTGTGGTGAACTTGCTAGCGATCCTATGGCTACAATGATTCTATTAGGCCTAGGCCTAGACGAGTTCTCCATGACAGCATCTTCTATTCCACTGATTAAAAATATTTTGCGTTCCGTTTCTAAAGCAGAATGTGAAGAGGTGGCAAATAAAGTGCTTACTATGGATACAGCTGAAGAAATTACAGAATATGCTAAATCCGTATTAATAGAAAAAGGTTTACTATAGTATTGTTAGAAGTCAACGGAAAGCGTTAAGTATATCATTTCAAAGGAAATAAGTTTTCATATACTTGAATTGAAACGCTTGAACTTGATACAATATATCTATTAGAACGTAAGGGATAGGCACGTCCTATCTATATAGAAAGAGGTTACCATGAAAGAATTAACAGTAGAAATTACAAACGAATCTGGTTTACACGCTCGTCCTGCTACAGCTTTCACACAATTGGCTGCTAAATACGCTTCCAAAGTGACAATCGCTGCTAACGGCAAAACAGCTGATGCTAAATCCATCTTAACGGTATTGACTTTAGGCGCTACAAAAGGCACATCCGTTACTTTAACAGCTGACGGTGCTGACGAAGACGATGCACTCGCTGCATTGAGCGAATTCTTAACAACTAATCACGACTAATTTGTGAGGGAAATAAAAGGACTCTACTACGGTAGAGTCTTTTTTTACAAAAAAAGAAGAGGCAATTTAGCCTCTTCTTTATTTTCCCATATTAGCAAAACGTTCTACAGCCTTTGTAAAATCGCTAATGGTTTTTTCTACGTCGCCATGCTCGATACCATCGCGTACGCAGTGGTTGATGTGACCTTCAAGAACTACTTGTCCTACTTTGTGTAGTGCAGACTTAGCTGCATTAATTTGACTCAACACATCTTCGCAGGGAATGTCTTCTTCAATCATTCGATCAATAGCTTGCACTTGACCTAAGATTTTACGCAATCGACGATGCAGATTTTCTGAATCCATACACTGTTTCATATTACTCCTCCAATGGGCATGTTTTTTATCATCTTATTAATTATACTCTATCTAAAGACTGTAATACAACTTAATAAGTATACCTAATATGCATTAAATCTGCATATATAGATTTACAATTCCATTGAATGTATATTTTAGGGAGACCTTTACATACAGTATTTAAATTATCAAATATATTTTGCATGATGGGCACCTATTAAGACCTAGTATAATTAATATCTTCTTCTTCATTGATGTGATACAATACTTTTAATACACATTGTATTTGTATATGTACTAGGCTCTGTAGATATATTGTTACAAACGGATCTCTCTATTATATGTGTTTATCTACAAGCCTTTATGAAATAGGTGAAAGCAATGAAAGTGTTTCATTACCTTCGAAACTTACTGGTCTTTGTGATAGTCATTATATTGGCTATGTTTATATATGACGGATACCATAGTTATCAAGGTACAGCTCGTGAAAGTAACGCTCATACAACTGTTGAAAAACGAATAGAGGAAAGTGAAGATACGCTCAGTCGTACAGACCGGATTATGCGCCTATTTACGTTTAAAGAAAAAGTAGAAACTGCACTACATCAACGTATCAAAAAGGAACACTGGGTTAAGGGCGACGTGATTCCAGAATATACAAAGAATGCACTCATTGCGATCGAGGACAAACGATATTATAACCATGGAGCCATTGATGTGCTCGGTATCATTCGTGCTTTTTATACAAATACTATCGCTGGTGAAACCGTCGAAGGTGGCAGTACCATTACACAACAACTAGTGAAAAATCTATTCCTTTCATCAAAACGAATTTTGAGTCGTAAGGTGGAAGAGGCAATTCTGGCCAGTGAAATGGAACATTATTACTCAAAAGATGAAATCCTAACGATGTATTTGAATACCGTATATTATGGTCATAACTACTACGGAATCTATGAGGCGTCACATGGATATTTTGGAACGAGCCCGAGTCGATTGACCTTGGCCCAAAGTGCACTTCTTGCAGCTCTACCTAATGCACCATCCTATTTGGATCCGTATACAAACTATAAAGGGGCAAAGGCGAGACAAAAACTTGTCTTACAACAAATGGTAGACCAAGGCATGATTACACAAGCCGAGGCAGACTATGCATACCAACAAGAGCTGGGCCTTGTAGAAGAATAAATTAATAATAACTTAATATATATCTTAATATACCTAAATAAGCTATATTGTGTAGGCGAATACATAATATAGCTTATTTTATATTTGAATAGTTACGTTTCGAAATATATTATTAAATTGAATAAAAATAATACTTGCATTTATAATTATGCAGGTGTATACTATTTTTTGTCAGAAGGAAGAAGTGACCGTTGGTCGTAGATCCAACCACGGTGCTTTCACAATTATCTGATATAATATTGATTATATGAGTCTAAATAGATTGAAAGTTTTTATGAGGTGTTATCATGGGTAAAGCAAATAAAGTAGTACTCGCATATTCTGGTGGTTTGGACACATCCGTTATCATTCCTTGGTTAAAAGAAAACTATGGTGCTGAAGTTATCGCTGTATGTGTAGACTTGGGTCAACCTGAGGATTATGATGCGGTTGAGAAAAAAGCCATCAAATCTGGTGCGTCTAAAGCGTACATTGTGGATGCTAAAGAAGAATTCGTAAAAGACTATGTGTGGCCTACAGTAAAAGCGGGTGCCATTTACGAAGGTAAATATTTATTAGGTACATCCTTCGCAAGACCTTTGATTGGTAAAATCCTCGTAGATATTGCTGAAAAAGAAGGTGCTGATGCTATCGCTCACGGTGCGACTGGTAAAGGTAATGACCAAGTTCGTTTCGAACTTACCATCAAAGCGTTGGCTCCAAATATGAAAATTATCGCTCCTTGGAGAGAGTGGGACTTGAAATCTAGAACTGACTGCATGGAATATGCTGCTAAGCATGACATTCCAGTAGTAGCTACTAAAAAACATCCGTACTCCATGGACCAAAACGTATGGCATTTGTCCCATGAAGGCGGCGATCTTGAAAATCCAGCAAATGCTCCTAAAGATGATGTATACTTGGTAACACATACGCCTGAGCAAGCTCCAGATGAAGCTGGTTATGTAACTGTATCCTTCAAAGAGGGTGTACCTGTAGCGGTAGATGGCCAAGAAGGTACTCCATTACAATTGTTAGAAAAACTCAACGAAATTGGCGCACATTATGGTGTAGGCGTTGTAGATATCGTTGAAAATAGATTGGTAGGCATGAAATCCCGTGGCGTTTACGAAAACCCAGGTGGTTCCATCATCATGTATGCTCACAGAGAACTTGAATACCTTTGCCTCGACAGAGCTACGTACCACTATAAAGAACTGATTGCTAACAAATATGCTGAACTCGTATACGATGGCATGTGGTTCGCACCATTGATGAAGGCGTTACAAGCATTCGTTGATGAAACTCAAAAAACTGTAACTGGCGATGTAAAACTTAAATTGTACAAAGGTAACATCATTTCTGCTGGTGCTACATCTCCATACTCCTTGTACAGCGAAGATTTCGTAACATTTGAAGAAGATGATGTATACAACCAAGCTGATGCGGCTGGTTTCATCAACTTGTTCGGTTTACCTCTCAAAATTAATGCTTTGATGAAAGAAAAGGCAGGTAAATAATGGCTAAATTGTGGGGCGGGCGTTTCACAAAAGGCACTGATAAAGCGGTAGAGGATTTTACATCCTCTATCGCTTTTGATGCGCGGATGTACGCCGAAGATATTGCAGGTAGTAAAGCACATGCGACTATGCTAGCAAAACAAAATATTATCTCCGACGTAGATCGGGATGCTATTGTAGCAGGTTTAACAAAAATTAAAGGCCAAATTGATAAAGGGGAGTTCCCATTCTCCGTGGCTCTTGAAGATATTCATATGAATATTGAAAAACGCTTAACAGATGATATTGGTGAAGCGGGTGGTCGTCTGCATACAGGTCGTAGTCGTAATGACCAATGCGCCGTCGATTTACATATGTATGTGCGTAAAGCTGTTGTAGAGATGGGTGAACTCATCGTAGATATGCAAAAAGCGCTCATCGAAACAGCTGAAAAATATAGTGATGTTATCATGCCTGGTTATACGCATTTGCAACGGGCACAACCGGTATTATTTGGTCATCATATGATGGCGTATTTCTCTATGCTAGAACGCGACTTTGATCGTTTGTTGATGGTATTTAAGCATGCAGATATCATGCCACTTGGTGCAGGGGCCTTGGCTGGTTCTACGTACGGTATTGATCAAACCTATACACAAAAACTATTAGGCTTCTCCCGTATTTACGAAAATAGTATGGATGCCGTATCCGACCGTGACTACGTTGTTGAATTCTTGGCCTTTGCGTCTCTCGTGATGATGCACTTGAGCCGTCTCAGTGAAGAATTAATTTTGTGGTCTACCAATGAGTTTAATTTTATTGAACTTGATGATGCTCATTGTACAGGTTCTAGCATTATGCCACAAAAGAAAAATCCTGACGTATGCGAACTCGTTCGTGGTAAAACTGGTCGTACCTATGGTCACTTACTGGGCCTGTTAACTACCTTAAAGGGTTTGCCCCTTACATACAACAAAGATATGCAAGAGGATAAAGAGGGTATCTTTGATGCGATTGATACAGTACACTTTGCATTGTCCATCAATGCAGCAATGATTCGGGGCATGAAGGTCAATGGGGCGCATATGAAAGCTGTTCTCGATGATGATTTCTCTAATGCTACGGATATGGCCGATTACCTTGCGAAAAAAGGCGTTCCATTCCGTGAAGCTCACGAAATCGTAGGTAATGCTGTACATCATTGCATTGAAAAAGGTTGCGTATTGCTAGATTTATCCGTTGAGGACTTCAAAGCTATCTCCCCTCATTTTGATGCAGATATCCTTGATGCCATTTCTATCGAAGCTTGCGTAGCAGGTCGTAACAACTACTCTGGTACAGCTCCAGAATGTGTGGAAAGACAACGCAACAATGGTAAAGCTGTTATCGCTGCAGAAGAAAAACAAATTGCTGAATGGAAAGCTATTGTTGAATCTGTACAAGAATAAGTATTTTACATTTTAACTTTCCATTGAAAACTTAAGATCGATATACATATAAGTCTATTTTAAAAGCTTGATAATTAGCTCTAATCTTATGTGTATATCGATTTTTTTTATTTAAAAGCCAGATAATACCTATAAAAAGACGCTTCTAATTGATAATTTACTAGTGAAATGGTGTAAATTGATGTACGCATACAGTGGACTGCGAGAAATAATAGTCTTGTACTACGACACTATAACCGTGATAGATAGGAAAAATTACATATATACACAGAATAAAATAGGGTAAAAATATACCTTGTCGTTATTAAAATGAGTTCTGTTCGTTTTAGATGATAAATTACCTATAATTTATTCAATTCGTGTAATATTGCTTGTCCGCCAATAAAGTACTTTTATTTTGGTTTCATAGGTGTTATTATTTAATTCGTAATAAGAATAACAACGGTAAATCCACATTCAAGCCCATCACAGCACGAACTGGATTTACTTAGCGGTATATTATATTTAAGTGAATTATGGACGAGAAAAAATTCACCTTAGTGAAAGGGGATTGATACATGAAAACGACCGCTAAAAAAATGTCTGTATTCCAGCTAACCACAATGGTAGCAGCCAATATGCTAGGAGCTGGGATTATTATGTTACCAACCAATTTGGCTCAAGTTGGTACTATTTCAGTGTTATCTTGGCTCGTAACGGCTGTGGGTGCGCTTTTGCTAGCGTATATTTTTGCTCAAGCGGGTATGTTCTCCCAGATTAAAGGAGGCATGGGCGGTTATGCAGAACACCGCTTCGGTAAAACTGGACATTTTATGGCGAGCTATGCTTACAGCATATCTCTCATCATTGCTAATATCGCCATCGCGGTATCTGCCGTAGGTTATGGCGCAGCTTTCTTTGGTGTTGACCTTAATGCAACACAAACAAGCCAAGTAACAATTGTGCTCTTGTGGTTTGCAGCAATTTTGAACTTCCGAGGCAATCGCTTCACAGGTCGACTCAGCAACATGACTATTTGGGGCTCTATTGTTCCGGTTCTTTTAATCGGTACAATCGGCTGGTATTGGTTTGATTCGTCTATCTATTGGGCAGCATGGAACCCAAATGATCTTCCGCTTTATGATGCGGTAAAACAATCTATTTCCCTAACTTTATGGGGCTTCCTAGGGTTTGAGTCCGCAGCGGCTAATGCTGATGCTGTTGAGAATCCAAAGAAAAACGTACCTATTGCAACTGTAGCAGGTACATTAGCAGTGGCGGTGGTTTACATCTTGTCCACAAACGTTATGGCCGGTATCGTTCCTAACGTTGACTTATTAAATTCTAACGCACCATTCGGTTTGACATTCGCATACATGTTCAATGATACAATTGCAAACATCGTTATGGCTGCTATGGTTATTTCTTGCTTTGGCGCTTTGCTTTGCTGGCAATTCACATTGTCTCGCGTATTCAAAAGTGCAGCAGAACACGGTTACTTCCCTAAAGTATTCGCTCGTGTAAATAGCAAAGATGCTCCTGTTCGTGGCGTATTCATTTTACTCGCTGTTGAAACATTACTTACTTTGTTCACTGCAAGCGATTCCTTGCGTGAGCAATTTGAAATCTTAGTAAACTTAGCGGTTGTAACTAATGTAGTACCATATGTATTGTGCATCTTGGCAGTACCTACAATGATGCGTATGGCTGGCGTAGCTGAAAGCCGTATTAAACGTTCCAACTACGTGTGTGGCGCAGGCGTTATCTACTGTTTATATGCAATCTACGCATGTGGCTTTGATGCTATGGTAGGTAGTGCAGTAGCGGTAAGCATCGGTTTCGTGATCTATGTTTTGCGTAAAGCGTGGGATACACGTAGAGCACACCGCTTACAACAAAGTATCGATTAACTGAATATCTCTCGTCTTATTAGAGGCTGTTACTTAGTAACAGCCTCTTTTTGGTATTCTATTTTAAGAGTCTCTTGAGTATGTAACAAACAGTATTGTTAATATAATATATTAATTATACTTCTTGATTATTACATATTAATTATTGGATGATGGTAGTTGATTAGCAGATTAAAAGTTTTTTCGGTATGTATAAAAATATTTTATAAGAAAATCATCATTATCAAAAAAATTAATATATATACATTTGTATACATTAAATACAGTAGAAAAACATATATATAAGGTAATCTAAATAGGTTTATACATAGAAATTAACTTAATTACTAATCAATATTTTTAATCAGTATAAAAATTACATTGAAAATCAACGATATATACATACCCCTAAGGGGTATATGTATTGTAAACAGAATATTAATATAGTATATTTATAATCGATAAAAGTGAATGAACTAGTGAGTGTCGGTGTTAGCCGAGCGTAAAAGAGGAAAATGGGTGTAAATCCCATACTATGCAAATAGCTGTAATGAGGAGCAAGGTTTCATTATAGGGTCACTGGGAAACTGGGAAGGCCGAAATGTTGCGATGAGTCTGAGTCAGAAAGCCTGCTCTAAATGCATGGTGTGCATATACCGTGCTTAATTTAGGTTAGTCAGGCTACTAGCCTTTTTTGTTTCTCAGACGATTATATTTTCCTTATTATTTTACGTATTACTGCTGCGTTGAGCAGATGGTAACATTAGTTTTTCCTTTGATTTGTTGTTAGTGTTTAGAGAGTTTAGGAGGCGCCTATGGGTAAACGCTTTGTCAAACAGTTGGGGCAATTTATAGTTACCTTGTTTGGCATCACATTTTTGACATTTTGTCTCACCTATTTAGCACCAGGCGATCCAGTAACGATGCTACTAGAAACGGCAGATACTATCGTGTCTCAAGAGCTTATTGATGAGACTCGAGCTCAGCTTGGGTTAGATAAACCGTTTATAGTGCAATATGCGAACTGGGTTGTGAATGCTGCACAAGGTGACTTAGGGAGGAGTTACTCTGCTAAAAAGCCAGTAGTAGATCGAATGATGGAGGCTTTACCGGGAACAGTAATGTTAGCTGGTACAGCTCTAGTGTTTACTCTACTCTATGCGTTGCCGGCAGGGATTATAAGCGCCTTAAATCGTAATAAATGGATTGACTACTTGTTGCGAGCAGTATCTTTTGTAGGCGTATCCATGCCGACGTTCTGGTTAGGTCTTGTACTTATTTATATCTTCGGGCTTAAACTAGGTCTCGTACCTATTGCCACATCTCGAGTGACACCGATTGGTGTTATCTTGCCAGCTGTTACTTTAGCAGTTGTAATAGGTTCCAAGTACATGCGCCAAGTACGACTCGTTATCATTGAAGAGATGGAAAAGGATTACGTAATCGGTGCTCGTGCTCGTGGTGTGAGTGAGACAAAAATTTTATTTGGTCATATATTGCCAAATGCCGTCTTGCCGCTCATCACGATTCTTGGTGTTCTCATGGGCTGGCTATTAGGTGGTGTAGCAGTCGTGGAAATGGTATTCTCCTGGCCTGGTCTAGGGAACATGGCAGTGTATGCTATTACCATGCGCGACTATCCATTGGTCCAAGGCTTTGTATTGTGGGTATCTTTAGCCTATATGTGCATCAATGCATTAGTAGATGCATCATATATCCTATTAGACCCTAGATTGAAACGGGAGAGAGCATAATGGCAGAATTCATTCAAAAACATAAATTGTTCTCTTTCTATAGCTGTTTGATGCTTCTGGTAGTTATCGTTGCTATCTTTGCACCGTGGCTCGCACCAGGTGATGCTTTCACATCTAATATGACTCAAGCATTACAGGCACCAAGTAGCCAACATTGGTTTGGTACTGATAAATTGGGGCGTGATGTATTATCTCGCGTTATTTATGGTACTCAAATATCTTTGTTCATGGGTGTTACTATCGTTGCTATCATGGTGAGCTTTGGTACCGTTGTCGGTGCTGCAGCGGGCTATTTTGGTGGTAAAGTTGAAATGGTTCTCATGCGCTTCGCAGATATCATGCTATCCTTCCCGGGGATCGTATTAGCCATTGCTATTGCTGGTATCTTGGGCGGTAGCATTGTAAATACGATTTTAGCCTTGTCCGTTGTTGGTTGGGCAAAATATGCTCGTATCGTACGTTCTATGACACTCAAGGTACGTGGTGAGGAGTATGTAACGGCAGCCGTTATGATGGGTGCGTCTACAACGACTATTATTAGACGTCATATCATTCCTAATATTATGCCCCTCGTCATTACGACAGGTGCCTTAGATATTGGGGCAATCATGATTGAGGTAGCCGGTCTATCATTCCTAGGCTTTGGTGCTCAGCCACCAACACCAGAATGGGGCCTCATGCTCAATGAAGGTCGCCAGTACTTGCAAACGAGCCCGTGGCTCATGGTATTTCCTGGTATGTCCATCCTTATCGTAGTTGCTATCTTTAATCTTTGGTCTGATTCTTTACGGGACGTAGTGGATCCTAAGAACCAAGGGTAATAGAGTCAATCGGCTCACTTCTTAGTGATTTTCTTTTGTGAAAGTCTCTGAATGGGTGGATTGTAAAATTATGGTTTTTCCATCACTGACTATGTAGGATTGTCATAGTCACGATGTTAAATGTTTTTATGTTTTGTATGTCATTGTACAAGGAGATTTTACATGAAAAAATCTTGGAAAAAAGCCCTCTTAGCAGGTCTTAGTATTGTGATGATGGGTTCTTTCATCGCTGGTTGTGGTTCCGATAATAATGGTTCTGCAAACAAAGATGTGTTAAAAGTAGGCGTAACTAATTTCGCATCCACATTAGAACCAACAGAGAACTTCTTCGCTTGGGTTGTAATGCGTTATGGTGTAGGTGAAACATTGACTAGATTCGACGAGCAAATGAGACCGCAACCTTGGATTGCATCTAAATGGGAAGTATCTGAAGATAAAAAGACTTGGACTTTCACAATTAACGATAAAGTAACATTCTCTAATGGTAGAAAAGTAGATGCAGCAGCAGTAAAAGCATCTATTGAACGTGCTTTTGAAAAATCTAATCGGGCTAAAACATTCTTCAAATATGATTCTATTGAAGCAAATGGCCAACAATTAGTTATCAAAACAGATAAAGAATACCCTAACATGCCAGGTCTATTGGCGGATCCATTGTTCCTTATCGTTGACGTACAATCTGAGAAAGATGGTCGTAACTTCGCTAAAGAAGGTCCTATCGGTACAGGTCCGTACGTAGTTAAATCTTTCACTAAAGAACGGGCTGACATGGTAGCGAACGAAAAATACTGGGATGGTGCAGTACCATTCAAAACTGTTGAAATTCCTTCTATCGATGACCCTAATACGCGTGCTTTGAGCTTGCAATCTGGCGATATCGACATGGCGGTTAATATCGGTTTTGGCGAAATCGGTTTGTTCCGAGGCAACAATAAATTCAACGTAGATGAAATCTCATCTCTTCGTGTAGTATTGGCACGTATTAACCATAAAGGTATTCTTGGTGATGACAAGGTTCGCGCTGCTGTTATTTCTGCAACAGACCGTGCAAGCTATGCAGATGTATTGTTGAAAGGTACATTTATCCCTGGCTCCGCTCCTATTCCACCATCCATGGACTATGGCTTTAACGAATTGAAAGATCCTAATGCGTATAATCCTGAACGATCTAAACAATTATTAGCTGAAGATGGTTGGAAAGATACTGATGGCGACGGTATCCTCGATAAAGATGGCAAACCATTAACATTCAACTTCGTAGTATATAACTCTCGTGCAGAATTACCACTTTATGCGGAAGCTGTACAATCTGACCTCAAAAAAGTTGGTATCGACATGAAAATCAAAACAGTTGACTATAACTTGATCGACAAAATGGGTCAAGAGGGCGACTATGATATGCTTATTTCCAACATCGTAACTGCTAATACAGGTGATCCAATCTGGTTCTTAGCTAATTACTGGCATACTAATGTGGATGGTTCCAACCCTCAAAATGGTTCTGGCTACTCCAACCCACAAGTTGACCAATTACTTGACGCTGCTGAAACTGAATTCGATACTGCAAAACGTCGTGCATATGTAATTCAAATTCAACAATTGTTGATGAACGATGGGGCTGCATTATTCTTAGGTTATCCTAAAACTAATATTGTTACTGGTTCTTACTTGAAAGGTGCTGAAATGTACCCAAGTGATTACTACTGGATTACTAATAAAATTACAAAATAGTAAGGAGCTATAATGGCAGAAAACATACTAACTGTAGAAAACCTTAACATCGCGTACCAAGGTGTGCCTGCTGTTATGGATGTAAATTTTACCTTGGAACGCGGCAAGGTATTAACCATTGTAGGTGAGTCTGGATCCGGTAAAACTACCGTGATTCGGGCCCTCATGGGTTTATTACCTGTAGGTGGTGAAGTTATAGAAGGTTCTATGAGCTTTAATGGTCATGACCTTCGTAACCTGTCTAAATCCGAATGGAGATCTTTGCGTGGTAAAGATATGGCCATGATTTTCCAAGATAGTGGTAGTGCATTAGACCCAATCGTTCGCATCGGTAAACAATTTAGAGAACTATTTAAGGCTCACATTGAAATCGATAATGATGAATGTGATCGTCGTGCCATTGAATTGCTAGAAGCTGTTTCTCTTCCTAATGGAGCCGATATGTTGCGTCGTTACCCTCATGAGTTATCTGGTGGTCAACGCCAACGTGTGGGCATTGCCATGGCATTAGCCTTAGACCCAGCGTTGCTCATCGGCGATGAACCGACGTCGGCACTAGATGTAACGACACAGTCTCAAGTAGTTATGCAAATGCTAGAACTTGCAAAAGAACATAATTCTGCAATCGTTATGGTAACGCATAATCTTGGTGTAGCAGCCTATATGTCTGACTATATTATTGTTATGAAGAAGGGCCGTGTTGTCGATGCAGGTACACCACAAGATATTTTGGAAAATCCAACTAATGAATATACGAAGCAATTAAAAGATGCTGTACCAACACTGGGAGGAGGTCGTTACATTGACTAATTACGCTGTAGAATTAAAAAATGTATGTAAACGATTCCCACTTCCTACTGGTGGTGAGCTCGAAGCGTGTAAGGATATTAATATTACCTTAGAAAAAGGCCAGTCCCTTGGGATTGTAGGGGAATCTGGTTCTGGTAAAACGACTTTGGTTCGTATGATCATGAAGATGCTTCCTATTACGGAAGGCGAGATTTATGTAGATGGCGTAGAGATTCAACATATGAACTCTGAGCAAACAAAAGAATACCGCAAGAAAATTCAAATGGTATTCCAAGACCCATCTGCGGCGTTTAATCCGCGTATGAAGGTAAAGGATATTATTCTTGAGCCCCTATACAACTTTGGCCTTCTAGAAAAAGGAAAAGAAGAACAGATTGCTGGTGATTATCTTGAAATGGTAGATTTACCTCGCGAGTTTATGCATCGCTATCCTCATGAAATGTCTGGTGGTCAACGTCAACGTGTGGCCATTGCGCGTGCAATCGTGTTAGAGCCTGAAATTCTCGTATTAGATGAGGCTACTAGTGCTCTAGACGTATCTGTACAAGACTCCATTGCCTATTTATTGGCGCGTTTACAAAAAAAGAAAAACTTAACATACCTATTTATCGCTCATGATATTGCGTTCATTTGTACTATGTGCCATAAGGTGGTCGTAATGTATAAAGGCGCTATCGTTGAAGAACTAGATGCATTCCACTTAGCTGATGCGAAGCATCCTTATACAAAGGTTCTATTGAGCTCCATCTTTGAAATTGGCCAAGATCATAAGCCACTTACACTGGAAGAGGCTGCATTAGAACCGTAATATAAGAAATAGGTACATTATAATAGCAGTTAGTTTGTAAGCTAACTGCTATTTTTTTACATGAAATATAGATATGTGAAATATAGATATGAAATGGCCTTTCTACAATAGACATATCGAAATATTTAGCAAATGTTTATTGTGTTAACACCGAATCTATAGTATAGTTGACTATATAAAATATACCCATATGGGTATTACAAAATATGCTCATATGAAGCGATATACATAGATTCTCGTTATATTAACTGCTGTAAAAGTGGGTTAGGTTTACTCGGTTATGTTAATGCACAACATAGTGGGTGTCTGAGCATAAATAATAGTTAAGGAATGTAGAAAGGTTAGGTATGTAAATGACAGGATTACGTAAGGCTCTATTAATTGGCATGACCTTGGGTATGACCGTGCTAGGCACTGTTGGGTGTATGAATCAAGATGCTACTCCATCCAATGATGTGCTAAAGGTAGGGGCCATTAGCTTTGCTGGAACATTAGAACCAACAGAAAATTATTTCAGTTGGGCTGTTGTACGCTTTGGCGTAGGTGAAACGCTTATCAAGTTTGACGATCAAATGAAAGCAACACCATGGCTTGCTACTTCTTGGAAACAAGGAGATGACAAGTTGACCTGGACTTTCACCATCAACGATAAAGCAAAATTTTCAAATGGTAAAAGTTTGACAGCAGAGGCTGTAAAAGCATCTCTAGAAAGAACCTTCGCTAAGAGTAAACGAGCAAAAACGTTCTTTAACTATACAGACATCACCGCTAAGGGTCAAGAGCTTACGATTAAGACTGACAAGGAATACGATAACTTGCCTAACTTGCTGGGGGATCCATTGTTCCTAATTATGGATGTTACAGCAGAGGCCGATGGTCGTGATATTGCAAAAGAAGGTCCTATCGGTACAGGCCCTTATGTAGTATCCTCTTTCACAAAAGAGCGCGCAGAACTCAAACGTAATGATAATTACTGGGATGGTAAAGTAGGCTTTTCTAAGGTTGAAATTCCATCCATTAACGATGCCAACACACGTGCCATGGCATTACAAGCGGGCGATGTAGATATGGCCGTTAGCATTGGTCCTGGCGAATACAGTATCTTCCAAAATGATAAGAACTTTACTGTCTATGAAGTAGCTTCTTTGCGTGACGTATTTGTTCGTATGGGGCAAAAAGGGAAGCTTCAAAATCCTGATTTGCGTGCGGCCCTTATTGCTGCAGCAGACCGCGAGTCTTATGCGAAAAATCTCATGAAGGATACCTTTGTAGCAGGTAAGGCTCCATTGCCACCAACCCTTGACTATGGTTTTAACCAATTGCGCGACCCTAATAAATACAATGTAGAACGTGCGAAAGAATTACTTAAACGTGCAGGCTATGAAGATACGAATGGAGACGGCATTGTAGATAAAGATGGTGAAAACCTAGTACTTGATTTCTATGCTTATACATCTCGTCCTGAATTGCCACTATATGCAGAAGCATTACAAGCAGACTACAAAAAAATCGGTGTAGATTTAAAAATTAAAATCGTAGACTATGCTGTAATCGACACATTATCCCAGTCTGGGGATTATGATATGCTTATCTCTAGCGTGGTAACTGCTAATACAGGTCAACCAGTATGGTTCTTGAAACAATATTGGGGGACAGGCGTTGAAACTAATGGTACAGGCTTCTCTAATCCTCGTTTTGATGAATTGTTAGCCCTTGGTGAAAGCTCTAACGATCCTGAGGTACGCCGTAATGCTGTTATCAATGCGCAACAACTCATGCTAGATAACGCTGTAGCATTATTCTTAGGCTATCCTAAAATCAATATCGTAGGTAATAATAAGATTGATGGCATTAAGATGACACCATCTGAATACTACATTATTACGAAAGATTTGAAGCGTAAATAAACCAAAAATAAGAGGACCATTTGGTCCTCTTATTTTTGTATATCTTTATTTTTTATTTTTCTCTGTTACATCTAAGTCTGCCATATTAACAACATTTGCTTTACCAACCATTTTATTATATTTGATAAATAATTGCGTATAGGCTTCGCCGTAAGAAGAGTTAATAATGATATAGTTGCGAGCTTCTGCAACAAACTCTTTTGCAGCATCTTGATACTCTCGCACAGCATTTTGTGCCTCTGGAGTAGTACCAGGTTGTAATTTATTAATGCGTTGGGTAATTTGCTGTAAGTTAGTTTCAACCTTTTGCGTATCCGTATTTCCATCTGGATCAATAAGGTCAATAGTTTGTGCTGTCATGAGGTTTAACTCAATAAAGTTAACCGCATTATCGCGCTTTTCACCTTGATACTCGTTCATGCGTTCAGTATAAAGTTCATTGTTACGATTATCTAAAGCTAAATCCAATGCATTATACGTAGCGTAGAATTGTTCAGCTAATGGCACATATTGTGCAGCTAGTTCATCGCTACCTTTGAAATTATCTTTTTCGAAGCGGCGTTCTACATAGTAAGCTTGCAACTGGTCTGCAATGGGAATGATCTGATCAAGCACGGTGAGTACGTCATTTGTTGCTTGGTTTACGTCTTCATATGGAGTAGAACTATCTTGTTTTGCTGCTTCTAGAGCCGTTCTAAGATCCTTATATTTAGGCAAGGTAATCGTCGTGTTATGAGAACCATTACGCAACTCTTCAAGAGTTGGTTGTAATTGGTTAGCATAAGCTACACTGTACGCGTTATAAGTGTCTAATGCGACAATATAAGGACGAATTGCGTTGATCTTATCGTCAACTGTTGATCGATATAAAATTGTCGTTGTATTGGATGACAAGAGTGTATACACTCCATAAATCCCACCACCGATAATAGCCGCACCGAGTACGATGGCCGCTATTAACTTGATGTACCCCTTTTTCAACTGCGTACGCTCCTTGCAAACACACGAACTCTTTTGGATCCATTTGGGCAGACTAATACCCCAAGAGTAATTAGTTACATTATATCACAACTCTAAGCGACAAAAAAGACGTATAACAGTAATAATCATAAGGGATTGATGAAATTATTCGATATGAACATGTATTAATATTTATATATTGCAATTTACAGATGAAATGAGGTAGTGTCAATAATTTTGTGTAAACGTCTTTTTATTCTCAATTACCAAACATA
>NZ_CAUTZP010000016.1:0-41597 GCF_963543145.1 uncultured Veillonella sp.
CCTACTACTAGAACATCAAACTGTTCCATAATGACCTCCTCATAACTACCTATAATAAGAAAATTTGTTAGACTATCTCATTTCAAAAACTTATAAAAATTTTTGATAACCTAATCATTTTTCTTTCAAGAAAAACCCCATACTTATGCGATTTTTCTTATAGCTTTACATATAATTATAGAGAGCATTTCAGGTCATGTCTAAACCCTATTATGCATAATTAATTTTGATTAATCTAATTGATAATTTATTTCAGTTAATATTTTTAGCGTAAAATTATGAGCAATTAAAATACCTATATGAATAATTTTTACAATAAGTTAAGGATATTACGAAAGTAGTTCGGTTCCGAAATTTTTGTATATTTTTATTTCTCTTAAGAGCAACACGATCCCCTTAAATACTAGCTTTCTATTCTCTTTCAACTGTTCATAATAATTAATATCTGTTAAATTCCTACTAAATTCACCTCGATTTTAACCAACGAAAGTCATCGTTTTTCTCTAGGCATAATAGGCAATTATTTCTGTGATAATTATTATCATAACTTTTTTTAGTGATTTCTTTCACATCACCCAAAATCGATAAAATCATGGTTAGCTATGCGCATACGGCAATCTTCGATATAGTTCATCTTCATTCATTAGCAGAATTCATTAAATTTCAGCATTTTACTATTTTTAGACCTTTTAAACATGAAGAAAAGGCTTATAAACTCGCATAGACATTCATCTTTTGCTCATTCCTATTGTATAAGGTATGATAATAGATAAATAAGTTATATAATATTATATATATGGTCACCTTCTATGGTGTTGTAGCTTTCACAACAAAAGAAAGCTTATATATATAATGACTATATTATAGTAGTTGGAGAGCTATATATTTAACTCATACATAAGGAGAACAGAGAATGAAAATTTTACTTGTAGAAGACGAAGAAATGCTGAATGGCATTACGGCCAAATATTTGCGTGCAGAGAATATGACTGTTGATACATGCTTCAACGGTCAACAAGCGATTGATTATGTTAACACATCTAGCTATGACGTTATCGTAATGGACATCATGATGCCAATCCTTGACGGTATTAGTGCTCTTGCACAAATGCGCAACGATGGCAATACAACACCTGTATTGCTTTTAACAGCAAAAGATTCCTTACAAGATAAAGTAACAGGCCTTAATACTGGCGCTGACGACTATCTGGTAAAACCGTTCGATCTTGAAGAATTGACAGCTCGTATTTATGCATTGGCGCGCCGTAACGCACGTCATGCACAGAACGATATTCATGTTGGTCCTCTTACTATCAATGTGCCTCAACGTACAGTTAAACGTGACGGTGAAACAATTACATTGACAGCCAAAGAATTCGACCTCTTATTCTATTTAGCAAGTAACGAAAATATCGTATTGTCTCGTCAACAAATCCTTGACCACGTTTGGGAATACGATTATGAAAGCTACTCTAACCTCATCGACGTATACATTAAAGATTTGCGCAAAAAAATCGATACCGATGAGAATGTTAAACTCATTCAAACGGTTCGTGGAGTAGGGTATGTCCTCAAAACAGAAAACTAATGATCCTCACCGGGATCTAGACACCATGTCTGGGGCAGCTACCGATTTATTCAATCGGCTGCCCCTAACTTTTAAAATCATGTCTTGGTACACCATCTTTTTGCTTATCATTTTGATGGTTGCTTCCGCATGGATTTATGCATATACACATGATTCCGATAACAAGGAAGTACGAGAACGTTTGCAACAGCAAGCGATGATTATGGCGACGGATATTCGCAAGTTTAAACCGTATCAAGATAATACATTCTTCTTCGTCTCCACCCAAGACGGCTATATTATTAAAGGCGCCTTACCAGATGGTTTCCCTAATCAAACAGTCCTTTCCTTGGGACAAGTAGGAGAAGTTGCTGTTGGTGATGACACCTTCTACTACTACGATACACCGGTTAACGAACCGAATTATCGTGGTATTTTGCGTGCCGTTACAAAGGTAAAAACAGCTTCCAAAAAGACTGAAAACCTTTTATACAGCTTACTATTAGGAAATATCATATTCTTGCTGATTTCCTCACTAGGTGGTTATCTATTTATCAAGAAAGGCCTTAAACCAGTCCGAACCTTGACAAAAACAGCTAAAGTTATCGGTAAGAACAACGACTTGAGTCGCCGTATCGACATTCCACCGCGCACTGCGAAGGATGAAATCTATGAACTAACGACCACATTTAATCGCATGATTTCAGGACTTGAAGATTCTTCGAACCGTGAAAGACAGTTTAGTTCTGACGTTTCTCACGAGTTGCGGACACCTATTGCGGTTATTAAAGCAGAAAGTGAATTTGCTTTAAAATACGGGCGCACCGAGGCCGATTTGCGGGAAGGTTTGACACATATCTTAGAACAAGCTAAGTTTATGACAAATCTCGTAAGCCAATTACTTGATGTGGCTCGCCTGGAGAATGCCCAAGATCTTACCTTAGCCCCTGTAGATGTATCGGGGATGCTTACGAATATGGTTCATGACTATACTCGACTTTGTGCAGAAAACACAGAAAAGCAAATCACCATAACATCTCAAATTGAGCCAAATCTACGCATGACGGCTCACGAAGTATCCTTACGTCGTGCCATTACAAACTTGGTAGATAATGCTATCAAGTTCACAAACTCCACCATTGATATTTCAGCTAAAATCATAGGTGGCGAACTTGTTATTACGGTAACAGATAACGGTATCGGTATCGAGCCAGAAAATCTCGAGCACATTTGGGATCGTATGTATCAAACGGAACAATCTCGAAACAAAAAATCAAACCATGGTATTGGCCTTGGCCTGTACTTTGTAAACAAAGTTATTAACTTGCACCACGGCACAGTTACTGCCACCAGTGAACCACAAGTTAAAACTACATTTACAGTACGATTACCATACAACAAAACCGAAGAATAAACTAAAGGGACTGACAAAAGTCAGTCCCTTTTTTATATATATGCACTATGCACTATAAATTAATATGATCATACTACAGTATAAATTATTGTACAAATTAATCAAATATAACAAAAACGCTAGCACAGAGAATATGTTCTCCTTGCTAGCGTTTTATTTTATTTATCTATCCTATAAATTGTTGCCACAATGGCATATATACGTATTCTAGGAATGTCCACACGAGCAGCCCTGCAACAGCACCAACGATGGCGCCGTTGATACGAATCCAGCTGAGGTCATCCTCTACCTTAGATTCGATGAAGTAAATAAACTTCTCTGTGCTAAGGCCGCCGAGCACTTGGCGGATAATCGTTTCAATGAGGTCGTAGCCTTGTTCAAGGACATAGATGCCTATATTGTGTAATGTAACTTCAATACGGTTTCTAAGGTCTTCAGATTGACCGTATACGGTCCACAATTCAAGGGCAATATTGACTAATACTTGAGCTGGTGTCTCCCCATTTTCATCCCCTACGAGTAATAGTTCTTCTACATAGGGGCATAAATGATTTTCAATAACAGATTCCCAGTCCTGTTCGCGAATCCAACGTTCCCACGCTTCATCGAGGGCATTACAAACTTCGCGATTATCTTCAATATTGCGAATCGGATCTACCCATTGACGAAGCCATGCAGTCCGTTCAGGACTATTTGGTCGCTTCCAGTTCTCAAGCATAGCATAGGCCTCTTGAACGATAGCCTGTGCCAACTCCTGATAGTTCACCACATCGGTCGCTTCAGACATAGAAATAAGAAAATCAGACCAGAAGCCTTTTCTCTTTTTCTTATGAGCCTCTTCTGCTACAACCGCTGTAAGCCATGTCACCATAGCCGGATGGTTGATACGTTCTTGCACTACATTTAGCACCTGTACAACCATACCTTCGTAGCGATTATGTTCACATAAGTCGAGCAAAACGTGCTTTAATACAGGTACGAGGGAATGTTTTTGGAGTAATCCACGAATGCGTTTTGCCCCCCACTGTGCCCATTCCTCGCTCGTTTGAGATTTCCATAATAAATGCAACCCTTGATGGATAACGAGACGCGCTGCCCGTTGCCCTTCAGGTGATAGCAAGAATTTTTCAAATAATGGAACAAATTGCACATTACTCAACAATACCTTGCAACGTTCCTTCGTGAGCATCTTTGTCTCAACAAGCTTGATAACACCGTTGATGAGACGCTCCTTATTACGAGGTATTAACGCTGTATGATACGGGAATCCTAGGGGCTTACGGAATAAAGCTGTTACGGCAAACCAGTCTGCCACACTACCGATAAGTGCGGACTGCACGGCCCAATAAAGAGGCTGATACCAGCTTTCACGGCCATAGAAAAATTGGCCTATGAAAACAAAACAGTACAATACAGCGGTCAAACCAAGAATACCGTTTGCGCGCTGCCGCAAGGTGAGGGATTTCAAATATCTAATCATTTGAGCACCCCCTCTACCAAAATGGTCAAGCCGTAGAAGATACCGCCTAGGACAGCCCCTACAAGGGAACCATTAATACGAACCATTTGGAGGTCGTAATACATTTTCCCCCGCACGATTTGGGTGATTTCAGCTGGTGAATACCGTGACAATTCCTGTCCTACCACCTTGTCGATGAGAGGGTTCAATTTTTGTAACCACGGAATACTGCGAAGCAAGAAGAACCGTTCAAATGGCGCTTGCTTGTCTGGGTTCAGCAAAATCTCTGTACCGAGTACATTAAAACGGTCCATAACAATGTCCATGAGACGATTCCAATCTACTGTATCACCGTCGATGAGTTTTCCTTCCCATTCTTCGAGAACCATACGAATCCATTGGTCTTTATGTTCCTCGATGAAAGCTTGCCACTCTTTATTGGTTTCTAAATTATTGAAGAATCGAATCGCTTGGCCCCATACATAACGACCTAGCGCAGAATCGATAGACTCATTATCCTTGAGGAATTGAACGGCCTTTTTCTGCACCGTTTCCACCAATCGTTCTGGTGAAAGCCCATCACCACCAAAGGCGATGGCCAATTCACGGAAGAAGGAGTCCTTCGTATAGGTTTTCATAATGTCCAGCATAACGCGGTATAAGTACGGATATACCTGATTCGATGCAATGACGCGCTGGCAGGTACGGTTAAAGTAGAGCCAGAAAACGCTTGCTGTTTGGCGCTCTAACATGCAGCGGCCAAACAAGATAACGAGAGGCGTCGCCTTCCAGTTCGTAACACCTTTATAAACTGCCTTGTTGATTTCTTGACGCATAGGCTCAATATCCATATGGGATAACACTTGATTACCTACACCGTACAAGATTTCTTTAATCTGACCTTGTCCTACATCACTCATGCCGTATTCAATAATACGGACCATAACGCGTTCTTTTTTGATAGCATAATACATCTGCGGCACGCGTAACAACTCTTCACTGAGCATGGTACGCCCTATTTGAATGAGACGCTCCTTGCTGCGCGGCAAGATAGCTGTCTTAAAAGGAATACCCAAAGGCTTCGTAAAGAGCGCCGTTACCGCATACCAGTCTGCTAAGCCACCAATCATGGCCGCTCCAGATACGTGCATGATAAACGCCCAGAACGTATCCTGTTTTTGTGGATATGCAATTAAAAATATAATAGCCATGACAACCAATAGGGTGGTTGCCACTGGTTTAGTTTTCATCATCACTTGATCCTAACTTACTGAATTACGTATATAGACTCTCCCCATATAACGTAGTGACCTTTAGAGTCACGGACTTTCACAAACTACAAACTGTGAAAGTAGATTTAGAATGTGCATTCATCGCCTTCTTTTTGAGGGGCCCAAATCGGCACATCTCCAAAGAGGGCTTCAAAATACACGGATGGAGTCCATAATGGACCATTTAGATGCATGGGAATAAAGGCCTTATTCACTTGTACGCGGCGTAAGAATTCAATACTGCCCCACTCCATAGCGTCTTCGAGGCGATTATCGACAGGGAACATCGCCACATCTACAGATAAGCCTTCTAGCTCCTTAAACTCACGCCAAGCCATACGCTTCGCGTCTGCATTATTTTCTGGTGTATCACCAAGCCAATGCCACCAGTTGAGGTCGCCTGCATGGAAGATAGAATCAGAATCGCTGTTAGCCGTATTTGTCTTTACGTAGAAAGAACCACCTTCATCGGTGCTACCATACATATGGATGCCTACATCATCAAGTGTAGCATCTTGGCCAGGGCGCATGGTAATATATTTCTTCACCTTGCCCTCTAACGGTACATCTTGATGGCAAATATAACGAGTTTGAGGACCATCAAACTCCGTAATAGACGGATTAAAGTGATCAGCATGAACATGGCTCACAAAGAACCAAAGCTCACGACCTCGTTTTGCTAATTGCCAAACTATATTATTCGGATCTTTATAATAATCAAACACATAGCAACGCTTACCATCATCTACGAGGAAGCCACTATGAGCTAAAAAAGTAACATTTAACATTATTATCAATACCTCTATTTTATTGAGAATTTATATCATTCGTATTGTTTATTATACCATATTTTATAAAGACAGGGCATGAACAAATGGCTATTCCTAACATATATATTGGTTTTTTAACCTTATCAAATATATAGTGCCCCACATGTATACTCATAATAAGGGCAGAAATGCCGCTGGCATTTCTTAAATGCGACCAGCGGCTTTCATATAGTCAATATATTGGTTACCCCAAGTTTCAAGGGACGCTAGAACTGTTTTAAAACCTGCCCCCACTTCGGTAAGGCTGTACTCAACCTTTGGTGGAATTGTGCCATATACTTCACGATGTACTAGACCATCATCCTCCATCTGGCGCAATGCTCTTGTTAGTGTAGCTTGAGTAATAGGATGCAAGCGTCGTTCTAATTCACGGAAACGTACAGGACCTTCGGTTAATTCGTGCATGATCAATAAAGACCATTTGCCAGCTAATAACTTTTGACTCGTTGCAAAGGGACATCTGCCCACTAAGTCATGAACATTTACGAGTTGCTCTGCCATGGTAATTCTCCTTTTATATGTATGTATATCTATCTTAAGTAGATTATTAAAGCGAAATTAACATTAGAAATATTTCTTCCTAATGTAGTTCAAATCATATCACAAAATTTTAGTATTGCAAGCATTTTATAGTATCTTTTTTTATGGTACAAAACTTTTTGAAAAAATTTTAATCAGTAATCATCACAATTCTATCACTTTTGATAGTACCTATCCAAAATAATTCTACTATTCAAAATGTTTGCACTACTATATAATGAGGTCATCAGGTGAACAACACTAGCAACACAGAGTAAAGTGCTATGATTCACAGAACTAAATAAAAGCTAATCATATTAGTTATATCTTATATCTCACAAAAGAGACTTTCACAAAAAGGAGAATTATCATGAATATTTTAGTAATCGGTGCAAATGGTAACGCAGGTCGTCGTATTGTAGAAAAAGCCATCAAAGCAGGTCATCAAGTAACAGGCGTTGTTCGCCGCGAAGGTGCTATTGAAGGTATCCCAACCATCGTAAAAGACGCGTTACAATTAACAAAACAAGAACTAACTCAATTTGATGTAGTAATCAATGCTACAAGCGCTTTCACACCAGATACATATCATTTGCAAACAGATTTAACATTGTTATTGGTAAAAGCATTGGCTAACACAAATACGCGCCTTATCGTTGTCGGTGGTGCAGGTAGCCTCTATGTAGACGAAGATCACACAGTGCAACTATACGATACTCCAGACTTCCCTGAAGAATATTTAGGTCTTGCAAAAGCGCAAGGTAAAGCTATCGATATCTTGCGCAAATTCAGCAATGTAGACTGGACATTCTTTAGCCCTGCTGCTGATTTTGATGAAAACGGTGTAGAATCTAAAGACTATGTATTAGGTAATGAAAACTTTATCCTCAATAAGGATGGCAACTCATACATATCCTACGAAACATACGCACAAATCTTGGTTGATGAAATTAACAACCACAAATTTGGCCGCCAACGCTTTACAGCAGTACAAAACTAGTCTAACGAGGTAATACTATGAAACGCATGCCAACATTATTTGTAGGACATGGTAGCCCTATGATGGCCTTAGAACATACAGAAACAACTAGCACATTCCAAGCTATAGGCAAAAACATAATCAATAATTACGGTAAACCAAAAGCTATCCTAGCGATTTCTGCTCACTGGTATGCAGATGGTACCTATATTCAAAGCGCAGAGAACCCAAAACAAATTTACGATATGTATGGATTCCCTCAAGAGCTTTACGAGGTGATATATCCTGCCAAAGGCGACCAAGTGTTAACGAATGAAGTACAACAATTACTGGGCGATGCCGTTTCTATCAACGATACATGGGGCATCGATCACGGCATGTGGACCGTATTAGTTCACATGTTCCCTGACGCATCGATTCCAGTTGTCCAACTATCGATCAATAAATACTTAAGCCCTAAAGAAATATATGAACTAGGCACAAAACTTCAATCATTGCGGGATGAAGGTTATCTCATCATGGGCAGTGGTAATATCGTTCACAATTTAAGACGCTTGGAATGGGAAAATCCATCTGGCTCCCCTGCTACAATTGAGTTTGACCAATATATTACCAATGCTGTATTAGAAAACGATGTAAATACGGTCATTAATTACGCCCATCATCCTCAAGCAAACTATGCGGTACCTACACCAGATCACTACCTACCATTGATTTATATTATGGGGGCTAGCGAAGGCTTACAACCAACAGTATTTAACCAAAGCTATAATACTGGATCCCTATCTATGACGGGCTTTATCTTTGAGGACAATAACTAACACAAGAAAAAAAGAGTATAGACTAAAACAACCATAAAAGAGCCTCTATAAGATACCTTTTGAATAAAAAGGTATCCTTAGAGGCTCTTTGTTGATATATTCAGTTTATACTTCAACAAGTTGTTTTAACTCATAATTAAAGGGTTATAGGACAGAAAGTGTTGCTATTTCAGTCCCAAAGATTAGTAAATAGACGATCATAATTATGCAAATCACTCCAAACAATATTTGTATAAAACAAAAAAGCTGATTCCGAAGAATCAGCTTTTTATATTTCATTGAATCGTTCAAATGAAATTATTGTTGAAATTAGATGCTTTCAACAGCAGCAATAGCCGCAACGTCTACAACGTCTTGAGCGGAGCAACCACGAGAAAGGTCATGAACTGGTTTAGCCAAACCTTGAATCAATGGACCAATAGCGTCAGCGCCAGTGAAGCGTTGAACCAATTTGTAACCAATGTTAGCAGATTGAAGATCAGGGAAAATCAAGATATTAGCTTTACCGGCTACAGGAGAGCCAGGAGCTTTCTTTTCTGCTACGGAAGGAACGAGGGAAGCGTCCAATTGTAATTCGCCGTCGAATTTGAAGTCTACATTGCGTTCTTTCAAAATGTTAACTGCTTCTACTACTTTGTCTACTTCTGGAGTGGAAGCGGAACCTTTAGTGGAGAAGGACAACATAGCTACGCGAGGGTCAGCCATGCCAATAACTTTACGAGCTTTTTCTACAGTGGATTCTGCGATATCAGCCAATTGTTCACTAGTTGGGTTAGGTAATACGCCGCAGTCGGAGAAGATAAGCATGCCATCATCACCATATTCTTTTTTATTAGTGAACATAACCATAGTAGAAGATACAGTTTTAAGGCCTGGTTTAGTACCTACAACTTGTAATGCAGCGCGTAATACAGATGCAGTTGGGGTTGCAGAACCAGCAACCATGCCGTCTACTATGCCAAGACGAACAAGCATAGCGCCGAAGAATAAGCAGTCACCTTTCAAAGTTGCGTCAGCTTTTTCAGGAGTCATACCTTTTTTAGCGCGCAATTCTACGAATGTATCAACCATTTCTTGGTAACGATCGTAGTTAGCTGGATTGATGATTTCAGCACCTTCTACAGATACACCAGCAGCTTTAGCAGCCGCAGCGATTTCAGTAGGGTTACCAACAAGAACAGGTGTTACGAAACCTTCTTTCAAAATGATTTCAGTTGCTATCAATACACGTTCATCTTTGTATTCTGGCAACACGATTTTTTTACCTAATGGTTTTACTTGATCTTTTAATTTTTGAATTAAATCCACGATTTTTGCCTCCTTAACATTGGCTTATGCCATATCAATACTATTATTATAGCAAATTCAACCTATTGGTTAAAGTAAAATTTATTTCTTAGCCTATCATTCCAAGTTTACTCCTTTTAGTGAAAGTTGGAATTCATTCCCACTTCTCCAATTTTTACCTATCAACTTGGAAGCTATTCCAACTTTGACACTTTTTTATGACTAATTTGGATTCTATTCCAACTTTTAAAAGAGCATCATGTGAATGATACTATGATAAAGTATTGGCTTAGCTATATTAAAAGGCTACAATAATACCAAGACATTGCTACACTAATTATCAAGAGGATACTACTTTCATCCCCATTTAGGAGGAATCATGGCGAATACAGAAACAACGATCAACGCCGTTATACATCCAGAAAATAACGTAACGCCTATAGACATAGAGAAAACAATTAAAGCCTTAGAGCGAAATAAATTTGTAGTTCATTATTTTGAAACAGGTACCGAAGCCGTTACGTATCTAAAAAATCGCATCCAAAACAAATCTGTCGCCATTGGTGATTCCCACACCTTATCGGAACTCAACGTTCACGATGCTTTATCTGAGGTCAACGAGTACATAACAGATATTCAGCGCCCCCTTCCCGGTGAAAGCTTCCGCGATACGGCATTACGCACCATGGGACGCGATGTATTTCTCACCTCTGTAAACGCCCTTTCACAAACGGGAGAGATGGTGAATATCGACGGCACAGGCAATCGTGTAGCAGCCTCCTTATTTGGCTCCCAAGAGGTATTCTTTGTATTGGGTATTAACAAGATTACCCCAGATTTAGCTTCCGCTATTTATCGTGCCCGAAACGTAGCGGCGCCGCTCAATAGCAAACTCAACAAGAAGAGCACGCTCAACCCTTGCGCTACATTAGAGCAACAATGTTATGATTGTGGTTCTTCAGACCGCATCTGTAATGCCTTAACGATTTACTATAAAAAGATGCGCAACATGCAAACTATGGAGGTCATCATTATCAATGAAGCTTTAGGCTTCTAATAGCTTGTGGGCCATTGAGAAAGTCTTGCACACTTAACTGCCCTAGGCCATTGACGACTCTATAAATCGTAGACCATCTAGGGTCTATAGCACCACTTTCAAGATCACTTATATAAGATTGAGCTAGCCCTGATTTATCTGCTAATTGATACTGTGTCATGCCCAATTGTCTACGCCAAAGCAAAATCAACACACCGAGTTTGTGAACTTCTTGTCGAACTTGTAAATCTCGACAGCAAACGATAGGATTCATAGCAACCTCTATCTACTTTCACACTCAACACATACTTATGACCTAACTATAACGATTAACTGCGGGCCCTGACTAGTAGCAGTTGAAAAGCAATAACACAAAAGCCTTAACAGAAACCAATGCTCTTATTAGTTCTGTTAAGGCTTTTTTTCTATGTTTATTAAATTATGTCCGATTTCATCAATTCGTGGAATATTAGCATATATAGTAAGAATAAAGGCTAAAAATACAGGTCTCGTACTCAATAAACTCAGGTCTTATAAGGATTTATTGTGATTTCTATACATTATCCATACAGGAAACACAAATTTGAATTCTAATATCATCCTGTATTAGCCTATATCGTAATGGGTATATATAAATTTCTCATCCACTTCGACCTTAAATGGAAAACAATAATAAAACACTACTAAAATAATATAACAATCTAATCCTTATAGTAAAAAGAGGGCTATACCAGGTATAGTCCCCTTAATTATCTCTATAAGATTATTGATTAATGCTTTCTTGTGCTTTTTTGATTTCCATGTACTTAACCATGCCATCAACAGCTTTCTTAGCTTCTCGCATAGCGAGTACTACAGTCGCTGGTTTATGCACTACGTCACCACCTGCAAATACGCCTTTACGGTTAGTCATGCCATATGGATCTTCAGATGTAATGATGTAGCCTTTTTCATCTACTTTTAGGTTATTACCTTCACCGATGAGACGAGCATTTGGTTTGTGCCCAGCAGCGATGATGATCTTGTCTACAGGCATAACTTGGAATTTACCAGTACCGTGGATGCCTGCGCCATCTTCGTTAAGAGCCATTACTTCATATTTGAAGCCCTCTACTTTATCTTTACCTTCTACACCTACAGGAGAAGCGAACCATTGGAATTGAACGCCTTCAGCGCGAGCTTCTTCATATTCAGACAATAATGCTGGCATTTGTTCTTGGCTACGACGATATGCTACAGTAACAGATTCACAGCCTAAACGCACACATGTACGAGCCGCATCCATCGCTACGTTACCACCGCCAATGATAATTACGCGATCTCCTTTTTTAACAGGGATTTGAGCTTCATCAAGCTCGCCATTTTCTACCAATTGTACATTTGTTAACAAGTACATTGCTTGGAATACACCAGGCACTTCATCATTTTCCATGCGCACTTCTTGAGGAATATGTGTACCAGTACCAATAAAGATAGAATCAAACCCTTCTGCGAAGAGTTCGTCCAATGTTTTATCTTGACCGATAAATGTATTACATACGAATTTAACGCCTAAACCTTCAAGACGAGCGATTTCACGACGTACAACAGATTTAGACAAACGGAATTCAGGAATACCGAATAATAGTACGCCACCTGGTTCAGATTGACCTTCAAATACAGTTACATCGTAACCAAGTTTAGCGATATCACCGGCTACGGACAAGCCTGCAGGACCAGAACCTACAACGGCAACCTTACCAAGATCTTGTTTAATCTTCTTAGGTTTACGAAGTTCATTGATGCTTTCAAAATCAGCAGCAAAGCGTTCCAATTTACCGATGTTAATAGGCGGTTTTTTCGCCTTATTCATAATACAGTTGCCTTCACATTGATTTTCACGTGGGCAAACGCGACCACAGATGGATGGTAAATTTGTGCGTTCCGCCAAAATATCGTTGGCTAAACCAAAGTTACCGTGTGCGATGGCTTGGATGAAACGAGGAATTTCGTTTTCAATAGGGCAACCCATACGGCACAATGGTTTCGGACAGTTGAGACAACGTTTCGCCTCGGCGAGCGCTTCCTCCATCGTATAATCCGCATCAAAATGTAGTGGTTTTAATTCGTTACTCATGGCACATGCCTCCTAACAAGGATCCAGTACTATACTTATACAGCGTTGCATGCACCTAAGCATTCCGATGAACCCTCTCACATAAGGATGCCGCCACATGCTGCTAAGATTTATCTTTTGTAACCATTCGATAGACGTGTGGTCACTGGTCAGACACACACTATTCTATAGTATATTCTAAATTGTGAAAGTCCCAACAGTCAAGCAAATATACCACCTTTTGTATACGGATATAACCCCTATTCATGCAAGGATTGCATAGAAAAGAAAGATGCTGTAACACCATTTTCTAAGTGTATATTTACATATACATCTAAGTATGTATACTGATAATAGATAGAGTGATTGATTCTCACCACATTAATATACATTTATAGAGGTTCACTATGAACACAATAGACTTTACAAAAAAATACTATATCGATCGTCGCGGTTCCCATTCCCGCAAATGGGACGGAGAGCACTTAAAATTTAATCGCACCGACTTATTGCCTTTATGGGTAGCCGATATGGATTTTATGCCCCCTCAGTGCATCCAAGATGCCATTTGTAACTATGTGAAAGCTAACCCTTTAGGATATACCATGACAAATCCCAAGTATCTTGAAGCAGTCATAGATTGGTATAAGCGGCGCCATAACTGTATACTTTCTAAAGACTGGCTCACTAGCGCTCCGAATGTCATTACAGGCATTATGTGGTGCATAGGGGCTTTCACAAAAACAAATGATGCCATCGCGGTCCTCACGCCCGTATACGGCGCCTTTGATGCGAGTGCCAGCGATGCGAAGCGCTCTATCATTGCAGTCCCTATGAAGCGCACCGAAGATAACCGCTATGCTGTTGATTACGCGGCCTTTGAAGCGGCTATCATTAAACACGATATCAAATTATTCATTCACTGCAATCCACACAACCCTGTAGGCCACGTATGGACTGAAGCAGAAATGGACCAATTATTCAGCATTTGTAAACAGCACGATGTGCTTATTATAAGTGACGAAATCCATCAAGACCTTATTACAGGGCAAACACCCTTTACATCCGCCCTAACAGTAGCTAAAGGAAACCATGCGGATAACATTATTGCTATGTCCTCCCTGTCCAAGTCATTCAATATGGCTAGCTTACACCACGCAGAGATTATCATTCCTAACGAAAAACTACGAAACCAATTCAACACATATAAAGCCCATGTGTACCACACGGACTCCGATGTTATTGCCGAAACGGCTATCACAGCGGCCTATACTCATCCCAAGGCGGAAACATGGCTAACAGATGTACTAGCTGTCATTCGTGAAAACTATGAATATCTATGCCGAGAGCTTGGTACGGCATTACCACAAATTCGCATCAGCCCTATGGATGGCACCTATTTAGCATGGATTGACTTTGGCGCTTATGTAACAGCCGAAGATATGCATGACCTATTCGAAAACCAATGCCGCATCGCACCTAGCTTTGGCGAATGGTTTGGAGGCGAAAACTATGCCACCTTTGTACGCCTTAACTTGGCAACAAGCTTAGAGAATATCAAAATAGCTACCCATACAATTATCAAAAATATATGCTCATGAAAATAGACTGCCCTAGCATTTGGAGTTAGAGCAGTCTCTTTTTTATGAATCATATAACTATATAGGCGTGTTACCTATTTCTAGATATATAAACGTATTACCTATTTTTAGATATATAGCTGTGTTACCTATTTGGGTAATCACATTTATAGATTCTTATTTAATTCTATCAAAATGATCTTTTGCAAATTGCATATCCTGTACGAGTTCTAATGTACCAATATAGTTATTATGTTGGTCACGAACTGCCATGTAGTTTACATAGAATGGACGGCCTTGCTTTTCAAGCCATACAGCCACATTGTCCCGATCGCCTTTTCGGAAGGAATCGATAATACCGCGCACAATTGGTTCTACCTTAGGTGGATGACAGGAGTACACATCGCGGCCGATAGCTGTAGTAGGGCGTTTGAACACCTTTTCACCATCATTGAAATAGCGGTTAATATCTTCATGATCAACGAAGGTTACTTCCATTGGCATTGTGTTGAGCATAGCATCTAGTTGTTCCACAGTTAAAGTACCGCCAATTAAACCGATAGCATTGTCATCACCGCTTGGTTTTGTAGTCTGCGTAGCTAATACCGCATCAGCCTCAGGCCAAGCAATACGTTCAACACCAAAGATTTCTTCATATTGTGCTGTATCTTTGTAGATTTGGTACCAATCTTCCTTGCTGAAATTCTCTGCACAGATTGGGAACAAAATATTTTGTTCTTTATAAATCATTTCTTGAGCACGTGTAAGAAGCTCATCAAAACGTCTATACCAATCATCTACACTTTGACTAGATTTTGCTAAGTCTCCTAATTGGTCACGAATATCGCCATCAACAGTCCACATAACCATAGATGGACCACCGATAGCATAATCTACCTTTAATTTCGGATATAATAAATCGCCTTTTTTTGCGTAGTGAACAGATACTTGACGCACACGGTTTACATCATCAATAGTTGCCGTTTTATCTGCTACCTTAGGGCGAATCTCTTCAATAAGATCATTAAGCGCCTTATTTTCTTCTGTTAATTGGTTTAACGGATGACCTACCGTTTCTACCAAAGTCACAACGCTCTTGCTCTTTTCTTGAACTTCTAATACAGCCTCAACCTTAGCATGTTCTGCCTCCATCTGTTCATGGATGGTAGAGCCATGGAACAATGCAGAGTGAAGGTCACATAATTGTTGTACCTCTTCTAATGGTGTGCCTTCGCGCATGAGGCCTTGTTCGGCTTTCATGATTTCACTAGCCTCAACATGTTTGAATTGACTGGCAAAATCTTCACGAACTGCACCAAGGTCTTCACCTGTGCCTAACCGTTTCAAGAAACCTTTTAATTGCTCTATCCGTTCACTATCTGGTACAGTATCCTCTACGGTAGCTTCTGCGTTTTCGGTAGTGTTAGATGCCTCTACTTGAGTCGCAGCCGCTTCTACAGGAGTATTCTCAGCAGATGCTGCTTCATCACCGTGTAGGTTTGGCATTTCACCTTCCAAGGTAAAACCAGCTTTCATAAAAGCACCTACAATATCTATCATAGATACGCCTTTCATCTTAGCCCCTTTCGGGATAGTCATGATTTTACCAACAGAATTCAACATCACTTTATTAGTGATTTCACTGAACCCTAAACTTTTCATAATCTCAGTTACTTCAGGATATTCTGTTACCAAATCATATACGGATTTGGACAAATCTAATTTCTTTTCCATTTTGATCCCCTCGTGTCAAAAATTTCTATCATATACTAATTATAAGCCTATACGATGCGTATATAAGGCTGTTCTAATATCATTTAATAGGTCTATATTCATAACCTATGACTCTATAATAAACAATATCGATTATTAAATCTGTATCCATGGCTATACTTTTGAAAGTAATTCCTAAAATTTCTATAAAACACATAGGGACATCTCAAGATGATGAAGGTTGTTTAGTTTTATAAAGCGACTGAGTGACTGAACATAAAAATAACAGATAGATAATAGAGTTTGTTCAATACAGCAACTACGTAACTAGACATAAAAATAACGGATAGATGATACATCCCCCTCAATGTGAGGAGATTAACCAACTATCCGTTATATATAAATCAGTTTTCTGTTTCTGTTTCTGTTTCTGTTTCTGCCTCTGTTTCTGTTTCTGTTTCTGCCAAGTATATCACTTAATCATGATGGGGTTTCAATGCTTTTTCGTAGTTTTCAGAAACTTTGTCCCAGTTAATAACTCGGAAGAATTCCTTAATATAGTCTGGGCGACGGTTTTGGTAGTGCAAGTAATATGCATGTTCCCAAACGTCTAAACAAAGAATTGCTTTTTTACCTTCTAATAGAGGATTATCTTGGTTCGCAGAGGATGTGACTTCAAGATTACCGTCTTGGTTTACTACAAGCCAAGCCCAACCAGAGCCAAAGCGTGTTGCTGCCGCAGCAGAGAAGCTTTCAACAAAAGCATCATAACCGCCAAGTTCAGCGTCGATAGCCTCTTTCAAAGGGCCTTGCAATTTGGAAGTATCTGGTTTTGTCATGATTTCCCAGAACATAGTGTGGTTCTTGTGACCGCCACCATTGTTGATAACCGCCTGACGGATGTCCTCTGGTACGT
The DNA here is from genome assembly GCF_963543145.1 of uncultured Veillonella sp. GTDB lineage: Bacteria > Bacillota > Negativicutes > Veillonellales > Veillonellaceae > Veillonella. Next base: position 17,488 of record NZ_CAUTZP010000016.1, read on the forward strand.
TAGCGATATCGCCGAGGATGCAATCTACACAACCATAAGCAAGATCAGGATATTTCGCGATAGCCGCGTTTAAATTATTAACATATGCTTGATGATGCTTGTCATGATGCAATTTCATTGTTTCTGCGTCGATAACAGGCTCAAGATAATCGTAAGCGTATGGTAATGGTGCGAGTTCGAAAGGTTTCATAATAGTCCTCCTTAAATTTAGGGCATGGAACGATGTGTATCAGTACGTATCGTTCTTGTGAAAGCGTTTCGATGCACCTGCATCGTTATTTATATTTTATTGATAGAAATTATCATTCTTTATTTATTGTACACTCTATATAGAAAATCGTCAATATAAAAGAACAACAGAAAAGGCCATAGGATTACCTATAGCCTTTAAATTCCTTAATCATTATACAATTTGAATGCATCCATACCAAATGTACATCCATACAAAATGTGCGTCCATACTAAATGCTCGTTATACACACTTGTCTTTCAAACTAATAGAGCTACAACAAGCTTGATCAGTCAATGATACACTGACACATTTTCATCGTTGTTAACGCCGCTTGATGAGATTCTTCTGTAACGCCTGCACAGCAGCTGGAATCTATGTAAACAGGAATTTCTGGTAAGCCGGCTTTCAATATAATCGCATTAGAAACAACGCAAATATCTGTACATAAGCCAACAAGTGTAATAGACTCAATTGGATTTACCGAGTTCATACCTTCTAAACGAGATAGTAGTTCAAAGGACCCAAAGTTAGGTTTGTCGATAAATGATACAGGACTCATAATAGGGCGACCTTCTGCGGCCTCGATCAAACCGTTCACAATATGCCAGCCCTCTGTGTTTTTCACACAGTGCGGCACCGGTAACATTTTCCCCTCTTGGCACTCAAGATAATCTATACCATGCGTGTCGCGAGTGAAAATAATGGGCCCATCAAAGCTTTCAATTTTCTTGCGCACATTATCTACAATCAACTGCGCTTGGGTTGAACCAAGGGCACCATCAACAAAATCATTTTGCATATCGATAACAACCAGAACCTTTTGCATAGTTCCTCCTGTATATAATCTACAAAGAATACATTAATTATGCACTACACTACTAGTTATACTCTTAATTCTAGATAACATCAATAGCCGTCATTTATTCTTTTCCCTCAGCCAACGCATGGCGCACTCGATCTGGTTCATTATGAGCTAGTTTGCCTGCTGCTGCGGCCGCCACGGCACCCACTAAATCATCGAGGAATGTATTACAGTGACCGTCCTCTTTACTATCTAGCTTCTTAATAATACCTGGCTTCACCTTATCTAAATAGCCATAGTTCGTAAAGCCAATGGAGCCGTACAGGTTAACAATGGAGAAGGCTAAAATTTCATCGATGCCATAGAGGCTTTCATCATTAGCCACAATGCGTTGTAACGGCTGAGACAGTTTATTCTGCTCCGTCAACTTGTCGAGCTCGATGCCCGTAATAATCGCATTGTGTACCTCTCGTTTTGAAAGCACCGACGCTACATGCTCACGGCATTCTTCTATACTCAGATTTGGAATATATGGTTTTTGCACATACAATACGAGCTCCGCAATATCCTCCAGCGTCACGCCACGTTCCGCCAACAGGTCGTACGTATATTTCTCTAAATCTTTTGTGGATTCCATAAGTGCTCCTTTATTTTTTCTTAGACTTATCACCAGATAGCATAACAATACTAACGGGAATCGTTACAACTAGTTCTTCATCAGTATCAACACTCTTTGTATTCCAAGCCGCCTCTTTTGCAGCCTCTTCAAAAATTGGATATGCTTCACGATCTAATTTCCAATTATTTGGCCCTGCTTCAACAGCCACAATATTCCCTTTATCGTCGGTTTTAATCTCCACTGGCACAATCAATGTGCCGTCTGCACTCGTTTTGAAAGCTTCACTAGGGATGATAACATTATAAGAGATTTGTTGCTGTAATTCATACATACGCTTATCTGTAGGCTTTAAATCAGCCGCTAAAGAGCTAACAGTTCCCATCGCAGACGCCAATAAGGCTATTAACACAACACGCTTTAACATAGTTTCCTCTCGCCTAAATACTCTTACACTAACGTAGTATACGTTGATTATACCACGAAAAAATCCCTACTGTTATTGACCAGTAGGGATTCCTTGGATTAGATTTTCTTAACCATTTCAGATTTCAATGCCATCGCACCAAAGCTATCGATTTTACAATCGATATCGTGTCCATCACTAGCATCACTAATGAGACGAATATTTTTTACGCGCGTACCTTGTTTCAAGATGCCCGCACCTTTTACTTTGAGGTCTTTTACTACAACAACTGTATCGCCATCAGCTAGTTCGTTGCCATTCGCATCGCGGATAATACCTGCTTCAGCTGCAGCTTGTGCGTCAGCCTCTGTCCATTCATGGCCACACATAGGGCACACAAAATTATGACCATCTTCGTATGTATACTCGTCGCCGCATTTAGGGCAGTTAGGTAAATTTGCCATTTAAATCTCCTTTTCTCACTACATAATGAAAGTATTATACCACACCTTAGAAACCAAGCTCTATATTGATATGATAACCATTAGATCCATATTGATAGAAGGACTATATAATATCTACAAAAAAACTAATCAATCTCATTTTTCTTTATCAAAGTTTCATACAACTCTAACTTATCTTCTAGATTATTCTTATAGCCTTCCAATCGTTTAATTTCGGCCTCAATAAATCGATAGTGTTCTTGCAACAGTGTCATTCTTTCACGGGCCGTATGAGATCCGGCATACCTTAAATCCGCATATCGCTTGATATTCGCAAGCGGCATTCCCATGTCTTTCAAGCGTTTAATAAACTGCACAAAACCCACATCTTCCGCATGGTAATTGCGAATGCCGTTCTGTCGCTCGATGTGAAGGAACCCTTGATCCTCATAATATCGCAATGTAGAAATAGACAGCCCTACCAATTTTGAAAATTCACCGATTTTCATGCTTTCACCACCTTGACCTCAAGTATACTCGAGCATATATCATACGTCTAGACGGAGGTAATAATTATGAAAGAAACACGTTTTAACATCGGTATGAACACATTGAAACAAATTGATGGCTGCACGGCGAGGAGGTGTATAACACAATTCAAAAGATTTCACCGGCCATAGCCGATTTATTGGTCGAGCTGTTCGGCGACATCTACACGCGCCCCAACCTGGATTTCAAGGAACGGGAACTGATTACGCTCGCATCCCTTTTAACGCTAGGCGGTTGCGAGGCACAGCTGAAAGTACACACCAATGCGGCACTCAACGTCGGTATCGCGCCCGAGCAAATCGTAGAGGTCTGTACGCACTGCATCCCCTATGCGGGATTTCCACGCGTACTGAATGCACTGTTTACAGTGAAAGCGGTCTTTGAAGAACGAAACATACTGTAATTAAGGAACGACAGCAATAAAAATCTATTAATAAATATTAGTCTATTTATAACTAACAAAGGGAGACTCTTGATGGAGTCTCCCTTTTATTCGCTACCCTCGTAGTGTTAATTCTTAAGAAATAATCAATTATTTGATTATATAATAAGATAAACCTAACGTTTGAAACTAAGTACTGCAATACTTAGACACGTTAGGTTTATCAAATCCAACATTCTTTGATGAGCCTAACGCCTAGAACACGTCAACTGGCTCTTTTGTACTTATAGTATAGTCTGAATTCTAGAGACTGTCAATTTACGATCCAAGTCGTTTACGCAAGATAGCATAAAGAATCATGCTAATAATAACGCTCATAACGGCTTAACCATTCCGATTATAATCGGGGCTCTTCATACGCCATTCTTCGTAATTGTCGAATAATTTTTCTTGAATCCAATTGGAAAAACTCATATATACTCTCCACTATATACTGCTACTTGTATGCAATACGTATCTTAATATATGACTTAATATGCATCTTAATATATGCTTTAATATGTGTCTCAATATATGCTTTAATATGTGTCTTAATATGTATCTTAATTATATCATTATTAAGAATAACTTATAATAAAAGCCCGGTACTTTCATATCAAAAAAGAACACCTATCATAAAAGTACTATACTCATATTTAATATTAGAAAGGGGCTGTCTCTTTTATCAGAATGCCATAATCCAATGGTAAAACTAGTTGGCGGGGCATGACTAGTTTGGTATAATTAGGTTCATTGGTATGGTTTTTCTTCATAATTTAATTATACCAATGAAAAGGGCCCTTCGGGGTCCTTTTTGCTTAGAAATACAAAAGCTCCGAGTTGATTTCTATAATCAACTCAGAGCTTTTAAATTTAAGGGGCTGTTTTGTTACAGCCCCGATTGTATTATTTAGATTCTAATTTAGCTGCCAATTCATTATATTTTTGGGCTAATTCATTATATTTTTCAGATAAGTCTTTCATATCTTTCTTAAGTTGTGTAGCCTCTTCAGTAGTTACCTCTTCAGAGCTTTTACCAAATTTGAAATTAGCACCTAAGCTGATTGTATTACGGCCGTTACCAACAGTAGTGGCAGCATTAAACATTGTGTTTTTATTAGGACGATAGAACGCGCCTAAGGCCGCGGCACTAGCATTTTTATAGTTACCAAAGCCAACTGAATAAGACCATTTGTCATGTTTATCGAAATCTAATGGATGCAAGCCAGCTAGTGCTGCAGAAGCTGCACCCACCTTAGCTACTTGAGAGTCAGTGTAGTTATTAGCTTGATTCAAAGTATCATGACCAACGTCAATAACTTTATTTTCTAAATCACCGATACGACCCTCATGATTTTCGATAGCTTTTTTATTATCGACAGTAAGCTGTTTAACTTCTTTCAATTGAGATACATTGATAGCATCAGTGTCTTCTGTACCAGCAGTAACACCATGAATTTGTTGACCACCAACATCTACTTTTGTTGTAGAGAACTCTAATTCACGATATGTTTTAGTATCATCGTCATCTTCATAACCGTTGACCATTAATCTACCATATGTTAAAAGGGCACCTCTATCTTTTTGTACAATATCCATACCATCAATATTAAATTTTGCTTGATAATCACCTTCTCTAACAAAGGTTAAATTAGAACCAGTTAAGGTTGTTAATTGGTCATAGCCGCCGGTCTTTTCTTTTAACCCATGTAATTGAATTACAGAGCCATCAATTTTGGTTTCGCCTCTTTTATCCAAAACTGATGTTGTAGGGGTATATACTATTGGGTTAAAGTGACTACTATTGGTAGAATCATCTTTAAATACAGCAGAGTTCATATTTGTTAAATTTTTATTAACATCAACTTTAAATTCTTTGCCGCCATTAATATTAACAGATTCAGACACTGTTGTGTTATCACCATCAACTACGGTAGGGAAGTTCAAAGAATTAATAACCGCATTTAATTGGGAACCATTAATAGCATCGGTAGAAGTTGCATCGATGCGACCAGCTGCTACGTTGGTAATAGTTCTTTCTTTACCAGTATCACCAACAGATACAGTACCCACTGGAGTATCGCCAGCAAAAGTATGTGTTTCGCCATTAATTGCAATAGAAGTTGTACCAACTACATCATTTGTTTTTGCATTGTTACCAAGAGCTACAGAATTATCAAGGGTAGCTGTTGCATTAGCCCCAACAGCAATAGATTGTTTTCCAGCAGATTCTGCTGCATAACCTACCGCAATAGAATGGTTTCCTGTTGCTTTAGAAATACCAACAGCTGTAGCGGAAATACCAGTCGCTTTAGCACCTACACCTACGGCAGTAGCATACACGCTTGTTGCGTTAGCTCCATTACCTAAAGCAGTGGATTGAGTGCCAGTCGCTTTAGCTAATACACCAACGGCTGTACCACCCCAAACAGATTCTGTATCAGTGCCTACTGCAAGGGATAGTTCAGAGTTACTAGTAGCATTTCTGCCAATCACAACTGTACCAGCCTTGGATGCATTTGCATTTTTACCAATTGCGATAGAGTCATAATTAGCTGCACTTGCATTAGAACCAATAGCCACAGTGTATTCACCAGTTGCATTAGCAGTATGACCAATAGCTACGGAGTCTTTTTTAGTTGCACTAGATAAGGTGCCAGCTGCAAAAGCTGAATCACCAGAAGCTGTATTTTGAACACCAACTGCTGTAGCTTGTGAATTTGAAGCCGTATTTTTATAACCAATAGCATTACTATAATCAGCACTAGTAGTATTGTTAGAACCTAATGCAGATGCGTTATGACCAGCTGCTTCATTTTCATATCCCAAAGCAGAACTTTGATTACCAGATGCAGTATTCATATAACCTACTGCGGTAGCATAGTCATTTTTTGCCTTTGCATTATAGCCAATCGCAGTTCCCATTGCGTTATTAGCCTTTGCATTATTACCAATAGCAACTGTATTTTGAGCAGTTGCTTCTGCTTTACGACCAATCGCATACGCATCATCGTATGTTGCTTTAGCACTGTCACCAAAAGCGATAGCATTATTACCTTGAACCTTTGCACCAGTACCGCCTACTAAAGCATTATTGCCTTTAATGGTATTATTCATGCCCAAAGCTACAGAGTTCTGTCCATCAATACTGTTGCGCGTACCAACTAATAAGGAATTAATCGCATTGTCATTATTAGTATGGCCAAAGCCGCCTACGACATTATTAGTACCACCAACAGTATTGCTAGTACCTACTACCAAGCTGTGAGTAGCAGAGGATTGATTATACCAGCCTGCTACGATACTACCAGGCCCAGATACAGTATTATTAATACCAGAAGTGATACTATTAGAAGCAGAAGATCGAATGGTATTCTTATCGCCACCTAGCAATATGTTTTCTACAGGAGATCCAACACCGTTCTCAATTTTATTATTCCCGCCATAAGCAATAGAATTCTGCATGCTTAGCGGTGCAGCAGTTGTAGCGCTAATATCTAAATTGGATGCTGCAAACCCTGTGGTGGTTACGCTCCCAATGATCATAGCTGTTAACAGTAATTCTTTTTTCATGTGTTTTACCCCTTTTAAGACAACACAAATAATACACTCAAAAAAAATTCAGAGTTATCTAATCTAACCTGAATCGTATTGTACCTCTCCATTCATGCTTCAACATGAATAAAATATGAATATTACCTTTATATTATAATTCGACCACTTACAAATTGCAAGAATTCCCTATTAAGTATTAGCGTCCTTTATAGACATACAAAACACTAAACATAATGCTAACAACCTGCTTTTTACAGGCATAATACCAATGTTTTTATAACCACAAAAAAGGCATAAGGCCCTCAAAAGCCTTATGCCTATTGCATTTATACTGGTGCGCCTAACCGGAATCGAACCAGTGACACGCAGTTTAGGAAACTGCTGCTCTATCCTACTGAGCTATAGACGCATGTATACTTTATTATATCGTTTTTAATAAAGTATACGCAAGACGTCTTTATGGCTTAGAGTTTCGTTATTAACCCGCGCAGTCATCATTATTTATTGACTCATTATGATAGTCATCCCCTACGAACTTATTGTTGTAGGTATTGGTTATTTACTTGTTTTTGTTCTTCTGGGCTTAGGTTTTGGTAGCCTTTAGCTAATACACTTACCCAGGATCCATAAGCAGGGTTTGGGAATACCACAAAGGTAGTACCAAAGTCTTCTTTATGAGCATCAATGATGCTATTTCTTTCAGCTAGTGTCTTGCCTTTTGTGCCGATTGGGAAATCACCAGCGTTATCGCCCATATATAGAACGACAGCATATTTTTTAGCAATCATATCAAATCGAGGTTGTTTATCAGAGTCTTTTTCGAACAGTAGTACATGGTCTTTATCAACGGATGGGAAGCCTAATTCTTTAAAGTTCTGTATCGTTACGTCAAGGTTTACTGGGGCGTAACGGTTTGATACGTAGAAAATTTCTACCCCTTGTTTATGTACTTCATTTAAGAACTCAACGGCACCTGGCATAGCACGAGATTCGCCTGTATGGACTGCTGCTCGCCACCAAGGAGCATCGAATCGACCATTGCCATTAGCGATGCTTTCACCCATCAGTTTTGTATTGTCTACTACTGTTTCATCTGCATCAAGAACGATAGCTAATGGCTTTCTCTGATGAGATGGATCTATAACCGCCATTTTAACAATATTCAGCGCCACATTATAGCCCTGATAGGCCAGTGCTCTGTACTCAGCAGAGGTTCGCATCCATAACAGCCCCATCGTCTCTGTGTCAGCTTGGTACTGCTGTTTTTCCTTAAGTGCTGTCTGCTCAGCCTGAGCCGGTTGCACCTGAGTTGTAACAGTAGTAGGAACTACGTTACTTACTTTTGCCGTCATCGGAGAATCCGCCTGTACTACAGGACCCACGCAAAGGCTACCACTAAGGCAGGCCACCGCTACATACCATGCCAAACTACTACGTTTCATAATTGCCTCCTAACCACATTTGCTCTCTGTAAAAATACAATACACAATGTAATTCTACATAGTTATACAAAAAACCTTTTTTAATTTGTATATTAGTAACACAACAAAAGGACCCTTGCCACACATCTTTGATACTTCTCAATCTAGATGTGATGAGCAAAGGCCCTTTAGAGAGGTTTAGTTATGTTAGTTTATAGGATATTTTACTTATTTTACATCGCTAAAGTCGATATTCATACCCAAAGCTTTAGCAAGGCCTTCTCCATAAGCTGGATCGCATTGGTAGCAATGTTTTGCATGGCGTTCTTTAATGAAATCAGGTACGCCATCCATAGCTGCTGCTGTGTTTTCGAACAGGATTTGTTGTTGTTCAGGGCTCATGAGGCGGAACAACTTACCTGGTTGTGTGTAGAAGTCAGAATCGTCTTCATAGAAGTCGTATTGGTATGCTGCACCAGATATGTCTAGGCCAGGATTTTTGAATTGAGGTTGTTCAGCCCATTCACCAAAGCTATTAGGTGCATAGCCAATAGTGGAGCCATGGTTACCATCTACACGGCCTTGGCCATCACGATGATAGCTGTTTACAGGGCATTTAGGGGCATTAACAGGAATTTGATGGTAGTTAGCACCTAGACGATAACGTTGTGCATCGGCATAGGAGAACAAACGACCTTGCAACATTCTGTCAGGAGAGAAAGATATGCCAGGAATGATTGTAGAAGGTGCGAATGCAGCTTGTTCTACATCTTGGAAGTAGTTTTCTGGATTGCGATTAAGCTCCATTACACCTACTTCAATCAATGGGAATTCATCGTGGTACCATACTTTTGTTAAGTCAAATGGATTGTATGGCATATTATTAGCTTGTTCTTCTGTCATCACTTGGATGCATAATTTCCATTTAGGGAAATCACCGCGTTCGATAGCATCAAAGAGATCACGTTGATGGCTTTCACGGTCATTAGCTACAAGCTCAGCAGCCTCAGCATTGGAGAGGTTTTCTATCGGTTGTTGGCAAACCCAGTGGAATTTAACCCATACGCGTTCATCGTTTTCGTTGATGAGACTGTATGTATGACTGCCGAAACCATGCATTGTGCGGTAGGATTTAGGAATACCACGGTCACTCATAACGATTGTTACTTGGTGAATCGCCTCTGGCAAGCTAGACCAGAAGTCCCAGTTTGCTGTCGCATCGCGAAGGTTTGTTTTCGGATTGCGTTTTACAGCGCGATTCAAATCAGGGAATTGCAATGGATCGCGGATAAAGAATACAGGTGTGTTATTACCTACGAGGTCCCAGTTACCTTCTTCTGTATAGAATTTTACAGCAAAACCACGAATATCGCGCTCTGCATCAGCCGCACCACGTTCGCCAGCAACTGTGGAGAAACGTACAAATAATGGTGTTTGCTTGCCTACTTCAGAGAAAATTTTTGCTTTCGTATATTTAGTAATATCATTCGTTACTGTGAAAGTACCAAACGCACCAGAGCCTTTAGCATGCATGCGGCGTTCAGGAATTACTTCACGGGCAAAATGGCCTAATTTCTCCATCAACCAAACATCTTGCATCAATACAGGACCGCGTTTGCCTGCTGTTTCAGAATTGCGATTATCCGGTACAGGAGCACCAAAGGCTGTTGTTAGTTTTTTTTCATCACTCATGTTATATACTCCTACTTAGAAAAATAAAATTAATAATGATTGCCTTTACATAATTCAATACTTCATCTTACCTTAATGAAAATAACGATTATTGGAAGATAATTATCAATAACTAATCATTATCCATTATATCTTATTTAGTATAACACACATTTATAACTTTAACAATCTTAAAACTAACTAAATATTGTATACACTGTATCATTTACACAGATCAAATGAGAAGGCAAACAAAAAAACACCTTCTCCCTACTATTTGTAGGTCACAAGGTGTTTTCATTCAATTTATGCTGGACGGCTCCAGTCGACTTGTACGTCGATAGCTTCCCACATGCGTGTTAAAGCTAATTTTAAGTTGTCCAAAGATTCTAATGGTTTTACATTTAATCGTTCATATGTATCAAGACCTGTAGCATGCTCGATGGCATGTTCCTCATTCAAGTAAGCCATAACCTTGTCAGCCCACTCTTGTTCAGGTAATTCTACGGACACTGTTCTTGTTTCTGTGTCATAGGACAAGAAACCGTTGCTGTTGATGCCATAATGGATGGCTACACGAAATAAACTCATATCTATACCTCTCTTGCGGTAATTTATTAACACTACACCCATATTGTAACATGAATAATTATATTAGCGAAAGTATTCAATATGAGTTCATCACAATTTTTTAGGTTCCTTCTTTCAGTAGTTTATGCGTCCTCATCGGGGGATTTATCATCTGCCGTATTAGACGGTGCATCTCCACTAGCATCGACTGCAGACTTGAGTTCTGATCGTTTTCGACGCCTTCCATTGTCTCCGTGAAAGCGTTGCCACAGCGCCCCACTCATAACAGCAGTCTCACCGAACTTAGACTCTAAGGAATCCAATACACCAGCTAGCTTATTTTCCGTTTCATTATGAGGAGATTCAAAAAGGCTATCCTGCATCGGTACCTCTTCGTCGAGGCCACTCACGGTAAGCCCTAAGAGTCGTATAGGCCCTGGGGGATCCATAAATGTAGTCACCTTAGAACTGCTATTGTTGAAACTGCTACTATTAAAACTACTATTGTTAAAACTACTATATTTAAAATTAGTAGACTTTACCCTTGTAGTTGCCCCTAGTGCTTCCACATCTTTCTTTGTACCTTTAGGCTGATTACTCGTCTTGTCCTGCATAAGCTTGTTCCATAAGAGCAATGCAGTTTCAAAGAACACATGCTCATGGTCTGATGGCGTATCTAACCGCTTTTGACGAGATATGGTGGTGAAATCATCATAGCGCACCTTGATGGATACAGTGTATCCTAAGAGATTGCGCTTTCGGAGCCGTTTAGACAGACGGTTCGCAAAGTATCTAAACTCTAGTTCAATGGCACTGCCATCTGTTAAATCTTCTTCGTAGGTTTCCTCCGCTCCGATAGATTGTATTTTGCGATCCGTTTCCACCGGTCTATCGTCAATGCCATTCGCCAGTTCCCATATACGGCGCGCCTGATTACCCACGAGTGGAATTAAACTGCTTTCATCAGGCAAGGCTTGAATATGACGTATCAAGTGAAAGCCCCCTGTTTTCAAGATTTTCTCCGTACGAGGCCCTACACCCCAAATGCGTTTAATCGGCAATGGAGCTAAGATTTCTTTTTCACGGCCATAAGGTATGACCACAAGGCCATCTGGCTTATCTAAATCGGACGCCAATTTGGCAAGGAATTTGTTCGGCGCTAAACCTGCAGAGATGATGAGTCCCGTTTCCTCAAATACACGGTCTTTAATAGCGTGGCCAAGGGCTTTAGGGCCACTGTACATGGTAGACATACCGCTCACCTCAAGGAATGCTTCATCGATAGATAAAGGCTCAATATAAGGAGTAAATTCCTTCATGATAGAAAAGATCTGATGGGATACCTCTTTATAACGGTCCATCCGCGGATACACATAGATACCATCTGGGCAGAGTTTCTTAGCCCTCGAGATAGGCATAGCGGAATGAACGCCAAATTTGCGCGCCTCATAGGAACAGGTAGCAACAACGCCACGCGAAGAAAGACCACCCACGATGACGGGGTGGCCTTTATATTCTGGATGATCCAGTTGTTCGATGGACGCGAAAAATGCATCCATATCAACATGCATAATCCATCGTCTCATTGTTACGCTTCTTTTTCGTGCTCAGAAATACGGCAGTATTTAATTTGCGCGCAAATACACTCATCCTTAGATTTATATAATTGAGGGATGATATCTAAAATATCGCCAAATGTAGCTTCATTAATGGAATAACGAGTCCATAAGCCATTACGTTGAGAGTTAACTACACCTGCATCAATTAAGATTTTCATATGGTAGCTCAACGTAGATTGGGACAAATTGAAGCTAGCTAAAATATCAGCTGCACATAATTCATTACAAGACAACATATCGATGATGCGTAATCTTGTTTCATCGCTTAATGCCTTGAAAATCGTAGCTAAACGTTCATAAGAAACTTCAACCATATCTTTAACTCCTCAAATCTGTATCAAAAAATGTCAATCTAATTCCTTGACTCTATTATATACTATTTCTTAATGTAAATCTATTTTTTTCTTTATATTTGTATCTTAATAATTTATTATGAATACAAAATTTATATAGATGAGTAATTTTTACCACATTATAAACTTATTTAAGCAAGTCACAGTTTGTATATTGTGAATATTTTAAATAAATTTTTATAACATAGATTTATTTGGTTATACATCAAATTGTATATATAAAGATTTTATGCAATATTTTTCTATAGAATTTTCGATATACACATTTTCGATAACCTTATAGCATACTTCGATATACCGCACCACATTAGCAACCGAAAGGATTAGATGTATTATACTTTTTTTGTAGCCTAAAGATTTTCATTACAAAAGGCTCCTCTTAGAGGAGCCTTATCTGTATAATTCTATAAATCGATTGCATAGCAGTACCATTTTAAAAATTATACTGCTATATCGACACTATCGAACGCAATCATTTGTATTATATCAAATTAGAATAACTTAGAATACGTTTACTAAGTCGATAGTTTGGCTACGGTTAGGGCCAACAGATACGATACCCAAAGGTACACCTGTTACTTCTGCAATGCGTTCTACATATTTGCGAGCATTTTCAGGAAGATCTTCGTATTTACGGATACCAGAGATATCAGTTTCCCAACCTGGCAATGTTTCGTATACTGCTTCGCATGCTTCAAGATCTTTCAAATTAGCTGGGAAGCCTTCTACGTCTTTGCCATTCAATTTATAACCTACGCAGATTTTCAATTCTTTGAAGGTATCAAGAATATCTAAACGTGTGATAGCGAGGTAATCCAAGCTGTTAAGACCTGCAGCGTATTTTACAACCATAAGGTCTAACCAACCGCAACGGCGAGGGCGACCAGTTACAGTACCGAACTCATGACCAAGTTTGCGAAGGTTATCCCCTGTTTCATCAAGAAGCTCTGTAGGGAATGGGCCTGCACCAACGCGTGTTGCATACGCTTTTACTACGCCGAAGATATTTTTCAAGTAGTTAGGCCCAATGCCAGCTCCTGTGGAAGCACCACCAGCAATTGGATGAGAGGAGGTTACGAATGGATATGTACCATGATCAAGGTCAAGCATAGTAGCTTGCGCACCTTCGAACAATACCTTCTTATCCTCTTGAACTGCTTTAAGAACAGCAATATTAGTATCTGTTACATATGGTTTCAATGCTTCAGCATATTTGATGTAATCCGCTAAGATTTCATCATAGTTAACAGGTTCAGCATCGTATACCTTAGTAAGCATTTTGTTTTTGAATTCTACATTGTATGCTAATTTTTGTTTGAATGTTTCCAAATCATATAAATCGCAGATACGGATGCCAATGCGATTAATTTTATCAGCATAGCAAGGACCGATACCATTTTTAGTTGTACCGATTTTAGCGTCCCCTTTGGATGCTTCTTCGGCCATATCAAGAGCGATATGATATGGCATAATAACATGCGCACGATCAGAAATGTGAAGGGTTTTTGCAGATTTACCTTGTTTTTCAAGGCCTTCAATTTCTTGCAACAATACTTTAGGGTCGATTACAACACCAGTACCAACGATATTTTGCTTGTTATCGTACAAGATACCACTTGGTAATAAGCGAAGGGCAAATGCTTTGTCATCTACTACAACAGTATGACCTGCGTTATTACCACCTTGACTGCGCACTACAACGTCTGCACGTTCTGCGATCCAGTCAACGATCTTACCTTTACCTTCGTCACCCCATTGAGTGCCGATAACCATACTTGTTGCCATATCTATATCCTCCATGTGAAAGTCTAAATAATTCACTAACATTATACAACAATGTTCGGACTCTGTGAAAGTATTTATACAAATTCAATCTTTAGTTTCTTTCCAAAAGCACGAGCTATTTTCTGCAATGTTTTCAAAGATGGATTTCCATTTCCATTTTCAATTTTACTAATATCGGATTGTGTAATACCGGTTAACTCAGATAATTGCATTTGAGTCATATGTGCTGCTAATCGCGCCTCAACAATATTCTGTATAATTTGATACTCATCATCTAACGCATCCCACTCTTTTTTAAACTTCGGATTCTTTAATTGTTTCTCTAAATATTGATCTAACGTTTCCATATTATGTATACCTCTCAATATAATCATTTTTATATTTAACAGTTAATATTAGAAGAAATCTTTACTTAATTATATGTTAAAACATATAATTAAGTAAAGATTTTGAGGTCTACAAAGTCAAAACCTTACTATAATAAATATAGATAACTGGTTGATTAAAGTAAACAAATAGGAGGTGACCAATGGTCACCTCCCATATATTGACATTTTATCTAATCAAAATATTCTATTTTGGTTCCTTAAGCCATAGGCTCATTAGGAGCCCCATAAGTCCTACAGGTATCAACGTCATCAAAGCGGTTTGTACGTCGTAAATATCTGCCAAGTGTCCGATATAAGGCGCTACAAGGCCGCCTAAGGTAATACCAAGTCCTAATGTTACACCGGATGCAAAGCCAGCGTTTTTAGCGAGGTATTTTTGACCTAATACGGTGATTGGTCCATATTGGGAAAACACGCCAAAGGCCATTGGTATCATAGCACCGAAAAAGCCCCATATATTTGGTACAAAGATAAAAACTAAAAGGGATGGCAAGAAGATAAGATTACCTAACCGCACCGTTTTAAGGAAGCCTAATTTATCAGACAAAGCCCCACCCATATAGGTTAGGACTGCGCCCATTGCAAAGTACATGGTTAGAGCCAAGCTAGAGGCGCTGGCTTCACCGTTAATAACGGTAATGTACAGGATAGGAATAAAGATCGATAACACGGAGAACAATATAGATCGTGAAGCGATGACAAAGAATAGCTTACCAAAGCTCGCCCAATCATTGGTCCCCGTATTAGTAGATGCAGCAGAGCTTTTACTTTCACCAGCATTAGCCGTATCAACCTCGCCCGTAAAGGCATAGAGATATAGCAATATACCGAGCAAAGCAATAGCGGTGAACACCCAAAGGAAATGAGCGCCAAAGACGTAGACACCACCTGCGATGAGAGGACCCAATGCAAAGCCCGCACTACCGCCCACGGCAAAGCGGCCCATGGCGTTGCCGATTTCATGAGATTGTGTACGATTCACAAGGAGCGCCGCCTCAGGATGGAATAGTGCTGCCCCTACGCCCGCCAAAAGAGACAAAGCTAGAATCGTTTCATAGCTCGTAGCTAGTGCCATAGCACTAATAGACACGAGAGTCACCGTAAAACCTACGGGAATGAACCAAGGTACACGCCACCGGTCGGCCACATAGCCCAACGCAGGCTGCGCAATAGAGGCAACAACGGTGTTACAGAATATAATGGTCGCCGATTGATAGTAATTAAGGCCAAAATTAGCAATGAAGAATGGAATCAATGCGGCCAACGAACCTTGACCGAAATCATTAATGCAATGAAAAATAGGCGGTCCGTACTTTCGTATCATACGTTTCATATAACCTCCTAATAAGATAACTAATTTTCCCTAAGATATAGAGATGCACCCTAGGAGACTAGCACCTGATAGTCTGTAAAACAATGTAAAGAACAAGTTACTTTCAAAATAAAAAGAGTAGGTCTAGCCAACACCTAATGCATATGCCATAGGCTTGTTGGTCTATACCTACCCTAGTCTTTCATATGTTATATGGGAAGCACCCTACAATTATAGGCCAAAGCGAGCCATGATTGTATCTACATGTTTTAATAATTTATGTGGATCGAAGCATGCATCGATTTCTTCAGCAGTCATGTATTTCTTGATATTTTCATCAGATTTAAGACCTGTAGCGAAATCTTTGCCTTCAAGCCAGCGTTCCATAGCATATTTTTGAACCCAACGGTATGCTTCGTCACGCACTGCACCTTTGTCTACAAGGTGAGTCAAAATTGTTTGGCTAAATACAAGGCCCCCTGTTAGGTTAAGGTTTTTAAGCATTGTTTCAGGATATACTAACAATTTATCAATAGTACGGATTGTTAAATGAAGCATATAGTTCAACGCGATTGTTGCATCTGGCAAGATGACGCGTTCCACAGAGCTGTGGGAAATATCGCGTTCATGCCACAAAGCTTGGTCTTCGTAAGCAGATTGAGCATAGCCACGAAGCAAGCGTGCCATACCACAGATTCTTTCACATGTAATAGGATTGCGTTTATGTGGCATTGCAGAGGACCCCTTTTGTTTAGGACTGAAATATTCTTCTGCTTCGCGCACTTCAGTACGTTGTAAATGACGGATTTCCAACGCAATTTTATCCAATGTACCGCCTACAACAGCGATAGTGGACAACAATTCAGCGTGACGGTCACGTTGTACGACTTGTGTCGCGATTTTTACAGGTTCAAGATCTAATTTTTCACATACATATTGTTCTACAAATGGATCGATGTTTGAGTATGTACCAACTGCGCCAGATAATTTACCAACAGCTACGCTTTTACGAGCATGCTCCATGCGTTCGATATCGCGTTCTACTTCAGCCATCCATAAAGCCAATTTCAAGCCAAATGTAGTTGGTTCGCCGTGGATGCCGTGGGTACGACCAATCATAGGTGTGTACTTGAATTCAGCTGCGCGGCGACGCAATACTTCGTGCAAGCGTTTCAAGTCTTCAATCAAGATGTCACACGCTTGTTTCATCATGTAACCAAGTGCTGTATCTTTAACGTCTGTAGATGTAAGGCCAAGATGGATATATTTAGCCGCTTCAGGACCTACGTATTCGCCTACGGCTGTAACGAAGGAAATGATATCGTGATTTGTTTCTTTTTCGATTTCATGAATGCGCTCAACGTCGAAATCGGCTTTTTCGCGAATTGTTTTTGCCGCTTCTTTAGGGATAACACCTAACTCAGCTTGCGCCTCAGATGCGAGGATCTCCACCAATAACATTGTGTCGAACTCGTTGCGCTCACTCCAAATATGGCCCATTTCTTCTCGTGTATAACGTGGTATCATGATGTCTCCTTTGCATGATAAAAGCTAGATTTTTGATATAATAATTGTACCATATGTGAAAGCTCCATTCAACGAAAGACCGATAAATTTCCGAATGATAATTATATTAAATTTACTAATCGTTCGTGTTTATCGGTGATTTCCTATTTATTGGTAATTTCGTATTTGTTGGTGATTTCCTATTTATTGGTAATCAATTATTTATAACAGATACAGTAACTATCAGAATTTACTTATATTAATGCTGTCTCTATGTATTTACCCGCATAAAATGATATACTAGAACTATCTGAAATATACATGGTCTTGTATATCATTACTGGGAGGCTTTCATGGCAAATTTAAATAGAAAAGAGCGCCGCGCACAGCGCAACGAATCTAATACAGCAGGTACTATATTACGCTTATTCTTTGGACTTAGCTTTATTGGCTTGGCCGTAGTACTCTTTGGGGAGCTTGATTATAACTTTATCTTCTCCATATTTGCGGCAAATATCCTAGTATCTTTGATTTATGTCATGATGAACCGGGCCCGCATCACCACATCATTGGCAGTCCACACGAACGTACGCGTCATTATTGCGTACCTCATCATGCTCATCACCATGTTCTTCTACGCCTTTGCTTTGTGGCGCGCCGGTCAATTCAGTACACCTATGCAGGTTACCTTATTCATTGGCGGAGCTATCGTATACTTAGCAGTCTTTAACTCTACAAAAGGAATGCTCACAAATCAAGACTAATACTATACAACTAATAAGCTAGAAGCAATATATAACACGCTACAAATAACTAATAATACAACATTAAAAGAGGCATATCTTACATACATTTGTATGAGATATGCCTCTTTATTGTCCTAGAATAACGGGAACCGCTAAGTACACAGGTTCACCTCGTCGGTTAACGATGGAGCCACTGCTTTTAATAATGCGCAGTGCTTCGTTTCGTACAGCGTCTGGTACATCGTCCACAATCAGTGGTGTATGTTCGCCAACGATAACATTACCGTTAACATCAAAGTTAACTCGTACTACCACCTTGCCTGTTACGACAGATGCTCTCCCCTGTTCTTGTACGGTTCGCAAATACTCATGAGGATTAATATCTGGTTTTTGTAAAAGCGCTTGTTGCCCTGGGGTCAATAGACTCAATGCTAAATCAGACAAGAAGGATAAGTCACTAGATTCAGGCAATCCATTTCCAGTTGCATTCGGATCCGATGTTACCTCTTTACCGATAGGCGCTTTACTATTCTTAGAGGATTTTTCATCCTTAGAATCTGCACCGTGCGTAACTACCGCTTGTTCACTGCTATTTGTTTCCGATTCAATGGCCTTTGGAACGACCCATTCTCGGCGCACATTAGATGCTGTTGTACTTTCACTTAACTCTTTAGTGCGTTCATTCTCTTGCTTGCGCTCATCCACCGAGGGATTCACCTTAGGCGCTGCCCCTTGTGGAGTTACATCTTGAGGTGTTTCCATAGGCTGTTCCACTGGTTTCGGTTCAGTTTCAACAGTTTCAATCCCTGTATCGCTTTCACCATCGTCAGGCAAATTAAAGCTAATTTCAGCCGGGTCATGAGCAGCTCCAGTTCCGGCCATGCCTCGCAAGGAAAGCCCCATCCCAGAGATGAGGACAATTGTGATTCCCAAGGACACAATAAAGGGTTTCAAATAATGCGATTCAAACATAGAATCACTTCCGTTCCGTTGCGACACTAATATATTTAGCGCCGTTCACCTTGAGCATGTCCAATAGGGCGATTACCTCGCTGTAATACACGTCTTTAGAGGCGCGGATTACAAAAGCTTGTCGAGGTGCTTGTTTCACGATGGATTGTACCTCTTCGGCCAAGCGGTCGGAAGAAATTTCCTGATTGTCAATATATAGCGTATGCGTTGTGGTGAGCGTAATCGTAATAGGCTCAATAGATTTTGCTGTAGATGTCGATGCAGATGGCAAATTTAGTGGTATTTGTTGCTCTGTATTCATGTACAACGTGCCAACCATGAAAAATACCAATAAGAAGAATACGATATCGATCATGGGGATAATCATAATAGTCGGTTCTTTTTTAACCCCTAATGTGCGCCGTCTCATATATCATGTTCCTCGTTGTACGCATCGAGGATATTGCCGCACGCATACTCTAATGTAGTAATAGAATCGTTTACCTTTGCCGCACAGTAACTGTGAAAGCCAAGAGCAATAATGGCTACCGTCAAGCCTGTAGCCGTTGCCACTAAGGCTTCAGATACACCGCCTGTAATGATTGTAGGTGCCCCAATATCGCCGCCTACTACAGCGAAAGCGCGAATCATACCGAGCACTGTACCCAATAGCCCTAATAGGGGCGCCATCGTTACAATCATGCTGAGCCAACTAAGACCGCGTTTTAAACGCTCATCCGCGTAAGATACTACGTCTTGCAATCGATTTTCTAGACCATTATAGTTCTTTGCACTGCGCATAGCGCGAGCAAATAAAGAACCAAGTTCCTCTGTGTCGCGTTCCAGAACACTTGGTAACATAACCCAAGATTGATTCTTCTCTAACACCTTATTAAAACGACGCAAATCCTTAGTAAACTTGCGATATAACACGATACGCTCAATACCAATCATCAAAGCGAAAAGCAAAAAAATCACTAGTGGATACATAACAAACCCACCAGCTACAAATAAATGCGCTATACTACTCATACTAACCTCCAAAAGCCTTCTACCCTTTAGGCTCCATTAGGGTTAATTATACCACGTTTTACCGTATCAAAAAACAAGATATGCGGCGTAAAATCCACATAAACTAAGGATTAAAATTATATAAAAAAGCATAGTATCCATGTACTACGGCACTTGGCCAATAGCACATTTGATACTATGCCTTTTATAGATATAACGTATATATCTAAATCAGTATGATAGCTAATCGGAGTGTCTTAATAGATACGTTATGCCCGCTTATCAAATAGGTATGTAGCTATCTACTTATTTAATGGACTTGTCGAAAACGCCAATTAATTCTTCTACGGCTTGCGATTCACTCATTTCACCGTCTAAGACTGCAGCCTCGACCTCGCCCATGCGACCTTGAATGACTACATTATTAAAGAATAGGTTGTGCAAGTGTTCGTCAATCATATCGCGCACCCAACGGAGGGATTGTTCTTGACGGCGTTTTAAGAATACGCCATTTTCTTTGCCTTGTTCACCGAATTCTTGGATAACATCCCACAATTCGTCGAGACCATCCTTCGTAACGGCTGAACATGTGTAAGCTTGGGTCTTCCATTTTTCCGTAGCGGGACGAATGTAATGTAGCATTCGATCATAGTCGCTACGAGCAATGAGGGCACGTTTGAGATTGTCCCCATCAGCCTTATTGACCACAATAGCATCAGCAAGTTCCATAACCCCTTTTTTGATGCCTTGCAATTCATCGCCTGCACCAGTTAAGACGATGAGCATAAAGAAGTCTACCATGGAGCGCACAGTAACTTCACTTTGCCCTACACCAACGGTTTCGACGAGGATAATATCATACCCAGCAGCCTCACAAAGTAGCATCGTTTCTCTACTTTTACGAGCCACACCGCCTAGTGTACCACCAGCCGGCGATGGACGGATATAGGCTTCAGGATGTTTCGTCAACGTTTCCATCCGCGTTTTATCGCCCAAAATACTGCCTTTTGTGACTTGGCTTGTAGGGTCTACAGCGAGTACGGCCACCTTGTAACCAGCTTCAATGAGCATGTTACCAAAGGCTTCAATAAATGTACTTTTACCGGCCCCAGGCACACCAGTAATACCGATGCGCAAAGCCTTGCCCGTACGAGGCAATATAGCTTGTAATACTTGTTGAGCTAATTTAAAGTGTTCCTTATTATTACTTTCTACTAATGTGATAGCCCGTGAAAGTATAACGCGGTCTCCCTGCTCGATACCGCGTACATAATCAGCGACAGTTAACTTCTTGCGCCGCTGTACGGGACGTACCGCCGGAGCCAAATGAGCGGAACTAGACAAGAGGCCATCGTGCATTTCCTTGACGCCTTTCATCACGTGACACGCAAAGGTATCATCTTTCTTAGCATCTTCTGGCACCCAGTCCGGACGATACGTACTACCCTCGGCGTTTGCGTTTTTTACACCTAATTCTGGCGCCTTACCTTCACCAGTGGTAAAAGTAGCATCCTGTGTATTGCGCAATTCATTCGGAGTAGCCCGTTTATTATCAGTCATTGTCTTCGTCTTGAACGTGGCTAGTCAAGGTTTCTAGTAATTTTTTCGCCGCTACTGGCAAAACTGTACCAGGCCCAAAGATAGCCACTGCACCATGTTCGCGTAGGAACTCATAGTCCTGAGCAGGGATTACGCCGCCGATGGCAACTAAAATATCTCCACGACCTCGCTTGTTGAGTTCTTCTACAAGTTGAGGTAACAATGTTTTGTGACCTGCCGCAAGAGAACTGAAGCCGACGATGTGAACATCATTATCCACCGCATCTTGTGCTGTTTCTTCTGGAGTTTGGAACAATGGTCCGATATCTACGTCAAAGCCCATATCCGCGAAGGATGTAGCGATAACTTTGGCACCGCGGTCATGACCGTCTTGACCCATCTTCGCAATCATGATACGAGGGCGACGACCTTCAAGTTCTTCGAAATCATCCGCCATTTGGCGAACTTCCTTGATTACATCGTCATCTTCATATTCGCTAGAGTATACACCAGAAATAGAGCGGATAACCGCTTTATGACGGCCACAAACTTTTTCAACGGCAAAGGAAATTTCACCTAAAGATGCACGAGCACGAGCGGCTTCAAGAGCAAGGGCAAGCAAGTTGCCTTCCCCAGACTCTGTAGCATTTGTAATCGCTTCGAGACAGGATTGAACCTTATCTTCGTCACGGTTAGCACGCAATTGTTCGAGACGACGAATTTGCGCTTCCCGTACAGCCGTATTATCTACGTCGAGGATATCCAATGGATCCTCTTTATCTAGACGGTATTTGTTGATACCGATGATTGCTTCACGACCAGAGTCGATACGAGCTTGGCGACGAGCCGCAGCTTCTTCGATACGCATCTTAGGAAGACCTGTGTCAATCGCTTTCGCCATACCACCAAGGGATTCGATTTCTTGAATATGGCCCCAAGCGCGGCGAATCAATTCATCAGTCAATGCTTCTACATAGTAGGAACCGCCCCATGGGTCGATAACCTTACATACTTTAGTTTCATCTTGAATGTAAAGTTGAGTATTACGAGCAATACGAGCAGAGAAGTCCGTAGGCAATGCAATGGCTTCATCGAGCGCATTTGTATGTAGAGATTGAGTATGACCTAACGCAGCGCCCATCGCTTCCATACATGTACGAGCCACGTTATTAAATGGATCTTGTTCAGTCAAAGACCAACCAGATGTTTGGCTATGTGTACGAAGTGCCATAGATTTAGGATTTTCAGAGCCGAAGCTCTTAATAATCTTAGCCCACAACATACGAGCTGCACGCATTTTTGCCACTTCCATAAAGTAGTTTTTACCGATAGCCCAGAAGAAAGATAAGCGTGGTGCGAATTGGTCAACGTGAAGACCTGCATTTACACCGGTACGGATGTATTCGAGACCGTCAGCCAATGTGTAACCTAATTCGATGTCCGCAGTAGCGCCCGCTTCTTGCATATGGTAGCCAGAAATGGAGATACTGTTGAACTTAGGCATGTACTGGGATGTATAGGCAAAGATATCCCCGATGATACGCATGGACGTAGCTGGAGGGTAAATATAGGTATTACGTACCATGAATTCTTTCAAGATATCATTTTGGATTGTACCAGCCATAACCTTTTTATCAACGCCTTGTTCTTCACCTGCTAGGATGTAGAACGCCATAACAGGCAATACGGCGCCGTTCATTGTCATAGATACGGACATTTGGTCAAGAGGAATACCAGAGAATAGAATTTCCATGTCCAGGATGGAGTCTACCGCAACGCCTGCTTTACCAACGTCGCCCACTACGCGAGCATGGTCAGAGTCATAACCACGGTGAGTAGCAAGGTCAAAGGCGATAGACAAACCTTTTTGGCCCGCTGCCAAGTTACGACGATAGAACGCATTGGATTCTTCTGCAGTGGAGAAACCAGCGTACTGACGTACTGTCCAAGGACGAGTAACGTACATTGTGGAATAAGGTCCACGCAAGAATGGAGGTACACCAGCCATATAGTCAAGGTGTGTCATCCCTTCATAATCCATCTCTGTATAGAGAGGTTTTACTTGGATTTGCTCCATTGTTGTATTATACAAATCTTCAAAGCTTTTTCCTGTTTCTTTTTGAAGTTCCGCAAGCCATGCATCGCGAGATGTCGGTGACTGAGATCCCAAGCCAAGAGAGGAGAAGTCTGGATTTTTAAACATGAGCTCACAT
>NZ_CAUTZP010000017.1:0-35430 GCF_963543145.1 uncultured Veillonella sp.
TTTCACTATATTTTCATAAAAATAATAACCTATGCAAATACTGCAATTATGCGGATTTTTTCACGACTTATATCAAGATTTTACCATATATGTGTCATTTTCACACCATAAATGTAGTTCTAAAATGAATGTAAACTCATAATTAAAATTTTAAATCCTATTTATATGATTGCAAGCACAGAAAAACACCTCTACAACTGGATAGTACAGCTCAAACTGTACATTTCCATTATAGAGGTGTTCACTTCATTAAATTTATATAAACTTTTAAATATTCTACCTTACGTTAAACACATAAGCACTTTGTTCATGTGCTAATTTAATACGCTTATGCAAACGATCCATATATGCCCTGTATATATCTTGAGCTTCCTCAATGGATACAAGATTAAAATTAATCCCATCTCCTACTGGCAGTTGGCTAAGCCGAGGTAAATCAGCAGTAATGATAGTACCAATTTTTGTATAGCCACCTGTCGTTTGTCGATCCGCCATAAGGACAATAGGGTGACCATTAGACGGCACTTGAATGGAGCCAAATACGGCACCATCAGAAATAATATCTGCACTATCTACATGTTCTATGCTAGGGCCATCTAAACGGAAGCCCATACGATCGCATTCTACGCTTAGTGTGTAGATATTATTACTAAACGTCTTGATGCCATTCTCTGTGAAATGTTTTGCTTGATCACCTAATACAACGCGCAACGGTTCATGACATTCGCGTCCTCCACGATTGTATAACGCCGTATTGAACAAGTTATGACCTTCACCGTAATAGTCACATACATGTACATTTTCTCTAGTGAAAGATTTAATACCAATCTCATCACCAGCTTGTAATGGTCTGCCCTCTAAGCCACCAATTTTTGCCTTTGTATGAGTGGATACGCTGCCATTAATTTCAGGCACATCGATACCACCGGAGAATGCAATATACATACGCACCCCACATTGGCTAAATCCGCCAGATATAACATCGCCTTCGTGACATATAAAAGGAATGTAACGAGGTACTACTACGTTGTTAATAGTAGGTTGCATATCGGCCCCTGTGAAAGCAACTATACAGGTGCCTTTTACAGTTAATGTGGGCGGTAACAAGGTACATTCTAAGGCCCCTACAGGCTCAACATTCCCTACGAGCGCTTGCCCTAATAGATAGCTTTCACTATCCATAGGCCCTGCAACAGGCATACCATATTGTTGATACCCCATGCGGCCTATATCTTGTATAGTCGTATACATACCAGGTGTATCTACGTGGATGACAGCATTTTCAAACTCACTTAACGCCACGTAAATCACCTACCTTTACTTCACGTACAACAGGAACATAATCAGCACCTAACGCTTTAATGCGATGGAATTCACGTTCATCAATAGGCACATAACGCACATAGTCACCTGCATTTAATAATGCGGCTTGCGCCTTTGACATATCATACATGGTCACTGGTGTGCGACCAATGATTTGCCAGCCCCCTGGAGAGTCAGATGGATAGGTACCAGTCTGTTCCCCCGCAATGCCTACAGAACCGGCTGGAATCAAGGTTCTCGGCGAAGATAGCCGAGGCGTCGCTATACGTGGGTCCATGCCACCTAAATAGGTAAAGCCAGGAATAAAGCCTAGCATATATACTAAATAATCAGTTCCACTATGAATAGATATGACTTCATCTTCGCTTAAGCGATTGTGAGCTGCCACAAAACTAAGGTCAGGACCAAATTCTCCACCATATACGGTGGGTACTTCAACAACTGTGACCAATTCATTTGTGGCATCAGTCATCCCTTCTGCTAATATAGACTCCATACTTTTACAAATTTCAGCATAAGAATATAGCATTGCATCATATTCTACGAGCAATGCACAGTAAGTAGGAACTAGTTCAATAATTCCTTCGAGCTGAAGCTCTTTAATTCGCTCTATAGTTTGTCGAATATGTCGATTAATTTTTGGATCAATCACCTGACCAAAATCAATAGAGATAGCACGATCTCCTACAGGTGAAATTGTAGGTTTCATAGATACCTCCTCTTATAACAAGAAAGAACCATTACCTTCAAGCGAAAATAATGGTACTTTCACAACGATCAAATTAACCTAGTAATTTAGCAATACCTTGTAAGGATGTAACACCAATATACGCTGTTACAAGTACTACAATCCATCCTGTATAGTATAACAGTTTATTGTGTTTGTATGGCCCTACGATTTCAGATTTATGTGTCGCAAGGAGCATAACTGCCAATGTAATAGGCAAAATTAAACCATTTACAGAGCCTGCCAAAATCAATAGGGATGCAGGTTTACCAATGAAAATCAAAATACATGTAGAAATAAAGATAAAGGCCATAATGGTCAATTTTTCATTTCTTTCTACTACTTTGAATAGTGTTTTCAAGAAGGAAACAGATGTATAGGCAGCCCCTACAACAGAGGTTAATGCTGCACAGAAAAATACGATACCAAATAATTTATAACCAATTTCACCGGCCCCAAGAAGGAATGCAGAACCAGCTGGATCTTTAGGATCTAGCACATAGCCCATGGACACAACGCCAAGAACCGCTAAGAATAGTAATACACGAACTACCGCATCTACTGTCATCCCCATGAAGGCTGCTCGGCGCACATCTTTCAAGTGCTCTTGACCTGTAATGCCAGCATCAATAAGACGGTGACCACCAGAGAAGGTAATATAACCACCTACCGTACCACCGATGAGGGTAATCGTTGCCAGCCAAGGATAATGAGTAGGCACAAAGGCATGGGTAATAGCCTCAGCTACAGGTGGATTCGTAGAAAAGGCTACGTAACCGATGAGAATAAGCATAACTGTACCGAGTACTTTTGCCGTATTATCTAATACACCGCCCATTTTAGGAGATGCGAATAAAAGGATACCAAGGATACCACTAATCGCAGCCCCTGTAGTCGTATCAATACCAAAAATAATATTGAGACCCATAGATGCGCCACCGATATTGCCAATATTGAAAGCTAGGCCCCCAAGGGAAATCAAAAATGCCACAAAATAACCTAGGCCTGGCAATACCTTATTTGCAATATCTTGACCACGCATTTGGGAGACCCCAATGATAGTCCATACATTAAGCTGTGCAATAATAGAGAAAATAACAGATACCACAATGGCAAATGCAAAATCTGCTTTCAGCTCATTTGTAAACGCCGCTGTTTGTAACATAAAGCCCGGTCCAATAGAGGACGTGGCCATCAAGAATGCTGCCCCTAAGAGGACAGAGAAACTTGCTTTACCTGTAATTGGTTTCATAAGAACCTCCACATGAAACTATTAATCTATACAATACTTATTTTTTTCGCACTTGGAAATTAGCCACCGTTACGCCCGCTTTTGCAAGGCCTTCACGGATATACTTTGTGAAAGCAATCGCTTCTGGATTATCACCATGAACGCAGATAGAGTCTGCCACAATATCTATGGTATTACCCGTATTGGTTACAACTTTACCTTCTGTGACCATCATAAGAACTCGTTCAAGAGCCTCTTGAGGATCTTTGATAAAAGCACCAGGCTCAGTACGAGGTACGAGCGTACCTTCATCTGTATAGCCACGATCGGCAAAAACCTCTTGAATCACGGGGATGCCTCGGCGTTGTGCTTCTTTAGCAATATAGCTACCGCTCAAGACCATAGCTGCAATGTTAGGATTCACCGCTTGTAATCCATCTAGCACTGCATCAGCTAATGCAGTTGTAACACAGGCCATATTATAAAATGCACCATGTAACTTCATGTGCTGTAATGTAACACCGTAACTATCGCAAAATGCTTGTAAAGCACCTAATTGATATATCATATACGCTTTTGCTTCACCAGGATTTATCGCCATGGCACGACGTCCAAAGCCCATCAAATCAGGATAACCTGGATGTGCCCCTACGGCTACGCCCTTCTCCTTACACATGCGAACTGTAGCATCCATAATAAGAGGATCCCCAGCATGCCAACCACAAGCAACATTAGCGCTGGTAACGTGATTTAATACTTCACTATCCATGCCTAATGTGTAATTACCAAAACTTTCACCTAAATCACTATTTAGATCTACATAATGTGACATCAATAATCTCCTCTCTTTCTTCATCTAATTTATAAATTCTATAGAATATCGAATTTATGTTTTTATTATACTAAATTTTTCGAAATATGACCAATGAAATTTATCATACCTAGAAAATTATTTTATAAAAAGAAAAAAGCACCCGATTAATATCGAGTGCTTTTACCATTAATAGAACTATTGTTATATTTGTGCATATGGAGAGAGTTGTAAGGGATTCAATGAAAGAGTCAATAGCCTACCGATTATTTATTGTCCTTGGATGCAGCATCATCAGCTTGTTTACTGTTGTCTGCAGATTTGTCATCACCGGATTTAGCATCGGATGTGTTAGCAGAATCCTTGTCGCTAATCACGATGTGACCATCCACAACATCAGCCAATAAATGTTTTGCATCGATGTGATCTAAGTAGAAGTCAGTTACATTATCACGGATTTCAGATTCGATAACACGACGTAATGGACGAGCGCCCATAGTTTTATCGTAACCTTGTTCCATCAATAATTCTTTAGCTGCATCAGTTACATCAAGGGTAATTTCTTTTTTAGCTAAAGTTTTATTCACTTGATCAAGCATCAAATCTACGATTTGTTTCAAGTCTTCTTTTTTCAATTGGTTGAATTCGATAACAGCATTGAAACGATTCAAGAATTCAGGGCGGAAGAATGGAGCGATGCGGTCCATTACATCTACTTTGTTTTCATCGTCATTATCTTGACCATAACCAAAACCTGCGTTAGATGTAGCAATGATAACAGTATTTTTGAAGTTTACTGTATTACCTTGACCATCTGTTAAGCGACCATCATCCAATACTTGAAGAAGTAATGTAATAACTTGAGGATCTGCTTTTTCGATTTCGTCGAACAATACGATAGAGTAAGGATTACGACGAACGCGTTCAGTCAATGTGTTGGAGTTATCTTCGTAACCAACATAACCAGCTGTGGCACCAATCAATTTAGAAACGGCTGTGCGATCGCTGTATTCGGACATATCCAAGCGAATGATTGCTTCTTTGTTACCAAACATATCGAGTGCTAATTGTTTAGCCAATTCTGTTTTACCAACACCAGTAGGACCTACGAATAAGAAGCTACCGATTGGACGATTACCTTCGTCAAAGCCTGCACGGTTACGACGAATAGCTTTAGATACAGCTTCAACTGCTTTATCTTGACCGATTACATGCGCTTGTAAACGAGATTTCATATCTTTCAAGCGTTCAATATCAGATGCACCCATTTGGGAAACAGGGATACCTGTCATACGTTCTACTGCTTCAGCTACATCATTAACTTGAGCCACAACCTTTTGGTTTTCAGTATGGTTGTCGATTTCTTGTTGTAATTTTTGAATACGCATTTTTTCATTAATAGCGGATTCATAATCTTCTTTTTGAGCAAACTCTTCTTGTTTTGCTTTAGCTTCTGCAATATCTGCTTCTAATGTTTTAATATCAGTTACAGGATGTTGGGAAGCCAAGTGTGCTGCTGTTACATCAATCAAATCGATTGCTTTATCTGGCAAGCTACGTTGAGGAATGTATTGTACGGAATAATCTACAGCTGCTTTCAACACTGCATCTGGTAATTCAATGTTATGATGCGCTTCGTATAATGGACGAATGCCTTGCAAGATTTTGAAAGTATCCTCTGCAGATGGTGCATTTACCTTAACTTCATTGAAACGACGAGCTAAAGCTGCATTTTTCATGATTGTATTACGATATTCGTCTTGAGTTGTAGCACCGATAACAGTCATTTCACCACGGGACAAAGCAGGTTTCAAAATATCTGCTAAGCCTTTAGAACCTTGGCCATCACCTGTGGAGCCAGCACCTAGGATTTGGTGGATTTCATCAAAGAACAAGATAATATTGCCAGCGGCCTTAACTTCTTTGATAAGGTTTTGGATATTTTCTTCGAAGGAACCACGGTATTGAGTACCAGCTTCCAAACCGGAAATATCGATAGAAATAATTTCTTTGTTTTTGATAGCTGCAGGAACATCGCCATTAACGATAGCTTGTGCCAAGCCTTCAACTACAGCAGTTTTACCAACACCAGCATCACCTACGAGTACAGGATTGTTTTTAGTACGACGTGCAAGGATTTCAGCAGTTTCTTGGATTTCTTTATTACGACCAATAACAGGATCGAGTTTGCCATCACGAGCTTGTTGAGTTAAGTTTGTACCCAAACGAGCAAGAATGCCATCTTGTTTCATTTTACCTTGTTGTGCAGCTTGAACAGCTTGCATTTCTTCGTTAGAAGGCAAACGACCTGTTTGACGATAATAAGCAAACTCTTCTGGAGTTACTTCGCGACCATTTATTTTATAACGACGGTTTTCTGTAGAATAACCACCCATGTTACCCATCAATTGATTGAACAAATCATTCATGCTACCGAAATCGCTACCAAAGTTATTGAAATTGTTGTTCATATAAATTACCTCACTTTTTTAACTACAAGTATATCAGTTTGACTTTTTAAGTCTGTTTAATTTCTTGCTTTATTTCTAGGTTCCTTGAACCTTATGACATTATAATAATCTTATTAAGTCAAAAAGTCAATAGGTCAAACAAAAAAATTTTGACTTTTTTTGACTTTTATTTTGACTAATTAGATTTATATGGCAAAAACATTGATAAACACTAGGTTTTAGAGAGATAATTAATTTTGAATTTTTGAGTTATTTATTATAAACCATAAATCTCCTATCATAACTGATGATACTAACAAAGAAGTAAAAAAGCGGATAGCTCATTACGAGCTATCCGCTTATTTCTTTGGTGATCCAGGAGGGATTCGAACCCCCGACCCACGGCTTAGAAGGCCGTTGCTCTATCCAACTGAGCTACTGAACCATGTGGATTACCTATATATCTAATTATCTATTATAGTATAGATTATGTAGTATATATCGTCAATATTACGTTTTACCTTAAAAAAGGCAAAAAAAAATGGAGCGGGTGAAGGGAATCGAACCCTCGCGACCAGCTTGGAAGGCTGGGGCTCTACCATTGAGCTACACCCGCAAATAAAAATGGTCGGAGCAGCAGGATTCGAACCTGCGACCCCCTGGTCCCAAGCCAGGTGCGCTACCAAACTGCGCTATGCCCCGTCATTAATTACTTTGCTATTATAGCAAACCCGGTAGTTGATGTCAACCACTACTCTTGCTGAGTTTTTACTCTGTTGAGTATCGCTCTGCAACGAAAATTATTATATCATCGATACAACATAGTGACAAGTATTTTTTTACAACTTCATTAATTTTTTAAGATTTTATTACTCTATCTATACTACCTATACTACATATACTTTATATACAAAACATGCACCTCTTTCGAGGTGCATGTCATATTGTTCTATAGTTCTATTGTGGTTGTGCTAATGCTTCTAAAGCAAAGAGATTAACCTTCGTAGCTACCATCTTCTACTACGCCAGGGTTTCTAGCAATACCTTGTTTCACAGCAACTTCAGCAACTGCTTTAGCAACAGCTGGAGCTACACGAGGATCGAATACGGATGGCATAATATTTTCTTCGTTCAATTCGCTATCTGGAATCAAGTTAGCCAATGCATCAGCTGCAGCTAACTTCATTTCGTCAGTAATTTTAGATGCACGTACATCGATAGCACCACGGAATACGCCTGGGAATACTGCTACGTTGTTAATTTGGTTAGGTGCATCGGAACGGCCTGTACCAGCAACACGAACGCCAGCAGCTTTCATATCAGCATATGTTGCTTCTGGGTTAGGGTTAGCCATTGCGAATACGATTGCATCGTCAGCCAAGTTTTCCAAGATGTCTTTTGTGAAAGCACCTGCTGCGGATACGCCAAGAAGGATGTCAGCGCCTTTAGCATTTTCAGCCAAGTTGCCATGTTTTTCTTCAAGGCCGAGCAAGTCAATCAATTCGGATTGCAATGAATCAAGACGTTTGTAGTCTTTGTGCAATACACCAGAGGATACTAATACGGTAATATTACGAGCACCTGCAAGGTATAACAAACGAGCGATGTTCGCACCAGCTGCACCAGCACCGTTTACAACGATTTTAGCTGTGGCTAAATCTTTTTTAACAAGACGAAGAGCGCCTTTTACACCAGCTAAACAAGCAATAGCTGTACCGTGTTGGTCATCGTGGAATACAGGGATTTCCAATTCTTCTTTCAAACGATTTTCGATTTCGTAACATTTAGGAGAAGAAATGTCTTCCAAGTTGATGCCCGCAAAGTTCTTTTGCAATAGTTTTACAGTGTTGATCAATGTATCAGCATCTTTGGTATCTACAACCAACGGAATGCAGTCTACATTACCGAATCTTTTGAATAATAAGGATTTACCTTCCATTACTGGCAATGCTGCTGCAGCGCCAATATCGCCAAGACCAAGTACACGAGTACCGTCGGATACTACGGCAACCATGTTGGAACGACATGTTAATTCGAAGGATTCTGCTTCATTATCTTTAATACGCAAGCATGGTTCTGCTACACCTGGTGTGTAAGCAACGGATAAATCATGAGCGTCTTTTAATTCATATTTTGTTCCTACAGTAAGGAAACCTTTCAATTCACGTTTCTTTTGTACAGCTAATTCACGTACGTCCATAATAATTCTCCTTTGTGGATACGATTGGACTCTTTTGAGTCGGTAATTAATACCTTAAACTAATTGTATTATACAAAATGTTAAATAACATTTCAAGTTTTTTCGATATAGTCTTTCGAACATTTTAGAATTAAATTTCATTAATCAATATCAGTAAAAAATATGATAAATAAAGAAAAAGTAGATAAGCCATATAAGGCTTATCTACTTTATAGTTATATTCGTATTATGCGATATGCTCCAACATATGCATAACATACGTATTTTATTTATGCTTTTACAGATGGCAAATTACGGCCATAGAAAATTTCCATCATTTCTTGTTTTAATTGATGTTTAATTTGCTTGATTTCTCGTTCGCTCAATTCTGCTTCAGTAATACCAAATAGGTAATTATCTAGATCAAACTCTTTTAACATCATTTTTGTATGGAAGATATTTTCTTGATACACGTTTACATCAATCATATTGTACATGTTACGAGTATTGGCATCGATGTAGTTTTGGATAGAGTTAATACGATGGTCAATATAGATTTTCTTACCAGATACATCGCGTGTAAAGCCACGTACATGGTAATCTAATGTAAGAATATCGGAGTCAAAGCTTTGAATTAAATAGTTAAGTGCTTTAAGAGGAGAGATTTGACCACATGTAGACACTTCAATATCTGCACGGAATGTACTAATTCCTTTATGCGGATGGCTTTCAGGATAGGTATGTACAGTAAGGTGAGATTTATCAAGATGCATGACTACATCTTCTTTTTCAATTTCCTCTTCAGAAATCAAAATCGTAACAGACGCACCTTGTGGATCGTAGTCTTGTTTCGCTACGTTGAGGATGTTAGCACCAATAATACGGCTTACTTCCGTTAAAATAGCTGTTAAACGATCTGCATTGTATACTTCATCAATGTACTGAATGTATTGTTTTTTCTCTTCTTCTGTACGAGTATAACAAATATCATAAATATTAAAACTCAATGTCTTTGTGAGATTGTTAAAACCATATAATTTCATTTTAGGCTTTGCTTTAACTGGTGTATCCATGATATGTCATAACCCTTTCCATGCATAGACTTACTATTTTTGAAAGTTTATCGACCTATTAGGGCACGAAACTTTCACCATATAACTAAATAATATCTTCTTTATAAACAAACTCTACATCAAACTGACCATTATCATAGGTAACAATAGCAAACGTACCACCAGAGCGATCACGAGGCAACGATATGCTGCCAGGATTCACAAATACGGCATCACGGACACGAACCTCCCCATGGTGATGGCTATGACCAGAAACAATAAGTCTTGCGCCCATGTCAGTTCCTAATTCAATCAATTTTTGTATTCGATTATAATATGATACCTTATCTCCATGAGTCATGTAAATATAAGTATCCTCAAGAGGAATCAACTGTTCTCGTGGTTCAAGAGGCTGTACGCGGTCATTATTACCACGCACCGCATACACAGGAATATCCGTATGTTCCTGCATATAGCGCGCATCATCTCCATAATCACCAGCATGAAGCCACATATCAATCTCTTGATCCACAGTAGCCTCCAAAATGAGGTCAATATTCTCTAGATACCCATGGGTATCACTTACAATACCAATTCGTTTCATTTTATAAATTCTCTAACACTATTATATTACATATTTATATGAACTATATCATATAGTTCGAAAATATCAAAGTTTACTAATTAATTCCCGCAATGCACGACCACGATGGCTAATCGTTTCCTTCTCTTCGATGCTAAGTTCTGCCATTGTTTTCTTGAAGTCAGGTACATAAAAATATGGATCATAGCCAAAGCCATTATCACCTTTTGGCTCATCTTGAACGAGTCCATCACAATAACCTTCAGCTGTCACTTTGCGGCCATCAGGATATACAAGTGCTAAGGCACACACATAATGAGCTGTACGGTCAGATTTCCCTTGTAACTCACGAATTAGTTTTTCGTTATTAGCGTTATCATCACCATGGTGACCTGCATAACGCGCAGAATATACACCTGGAGCACCATCAAGAGCATCTACAGTAATGCCAGAGTCGTCCGCAAGGCATGGACGATTTGTAGCCTTTGCATAGTAACGAGCCTTTAAAAGGGCATTCTCCATAAAGGTTGTACCTGTTTCCTCAGGCTCCTCAATGGTAATGACCTCTTTTACCGGTACACAGTCGATAGATAAATGGGAAAAAGCCTCGGAAAACTCACGAATTTTCCCTTTATTGCCTGTAGCTAATACGATTTGTTCCATCTTACACCTCCGGAGCTGTAGGATATACCTTACCTACTTTATCTGCTATTGCGCCAAGTACTTCACGTTGTTTAGCCATGAGCTCATCTGTAGCAGCCTCGGCTAAGTCGAGTAATGCATTGAGCTCATCACGGTTGAAGGTACCATGTTCGCCTGTCCCTTGTACTTCCACCATATTACCTGAGCCTGTGCGCACCACGTTCATGTCAACGATAGCCGCACTATCTTCTTCATAGCAAAGATCCGTAATAGGGCCGTCTGGACCAATCCCTACGGAAATAGCTGCACAGAAGTCAGTAATTGGGAATTTACCAGCTCCACCAAAGGTGAAGTCCACCGCATCAACGAGGGCTACAAAAGCGCCTGTAATAGATGCTGTACGCGTACCACCATCAGCTTGGATTACGTCGCAGTCGATTGTAATAGAGCGTTCGCCTAATGCTTCAAGGTCTACAACAGCGCGTAATGCACGACCGATAAGACGTTGAATTTCAACGGTACGGCCTGTTTGTTTACCCTTTGCAGCCTCACGACTTACACGAGTTTGCGTAGAACGAGGCAACAAAGAGTATTCTGCAGTTACCCATCCTTTGCCAGAACCTTTTAGCCAGCGCGGCACAGAATCCTCAACAGTAGCCGTACAGATAACCTTAGTCTTACCGCACTCAATAAGTACAGAACCTTCTGCATACTCTGTAAAATTCCGTGTTATTTTAATAGGTCGCAATTGACCTGCCGTTCTATTATCACTACGCATGGGAACCTCGCCATTCTAAATTTAAACATTAGAACGCCCCTTACACAAAGGGGCGTTATTTTTTTTATTATATCATAATTTTTCTATTTTTTTGCACTATAAAGCATATTGTAATGTAATACGACAGTACTGTAACGTCTCTTATGTATTAAAGCGATTAATACTAGTACTACACTTCATATTGGCCATCACCAAGTGGATCTACTACAACATAACGACTAGCCCCACCCTCTGCTTTAGCTCGTTTAGCCTCTATAATAGCATCTTGCCGTGTTTCTTCATCGGCTTGCCAAGGAATAAACATAGCATATACACTTTGTGGCCCATAAGGTCCATATTGTCCCCGTGAAAGCACGCTATGCCAGCCTACCTTATCTTCGTACATGCGCACCTTTTCAAGGCGCTCCTCTTGTACACCTGTTTCATCATAATACACATTATAGTGGTTAGACCAAACGTCCCCAGTACCTAGGCACTCGTCTTCAGCCATCTTATGACGATTTGCCCATTGTACCTTCCATTTAGCAATGAGGTCATCTATATAAGCAGTTACATTTTGACTTTGCTTATATTTAACAGGATCAAAGGCAGGTTCTACAACCTTACTGTAATCAAGGCCTGCCATAGATAAAATGATGCCTGTATTTACATACGGCAACGCTTCCTGTACAGAGTAACCACCTTCTAAGACAGCTATATCTGCTTGCAATAAATCCACAAGCTCAGCATAGCCTTTTGCGGTAACCTGCATATTCGCCAACGGATCGCTAAAGTGATTATCTTGTCCCGCTGAATTGATGACGATATCCGGATTAAATTCCTCTAATATAGGTAGTACTAATTCGCGCATAACCTTCATCAAACCTTCGTCACCTGTACCTGGGGGCAATGGAATATCTATATTACCACCGATAGCTTGAGGTCCCCCAAACTCATCCATAAAACCAGTTCCTGGATATAGCGTGCGACCATCTTGATGGAAACTAATGTATAGAGTGTCAGGATCGTGGTAGAACACATCTTGAGAGCCATCGCCATGGTGTACATCTGTGTCTACCACAGCCACTCGTTTTATACCATATGTTTGGCGCATATGTTGAATCATAACAGCTTCAATATTTATGGTACAGAAACCACGAATTCCATGAACCATAGCCATCGCATGATGTCCTGGAGGTCTAACGAGGGCAAAGGCACGGTCTACCTCGCCCCGCATAACCGCATCAGCAGCCGCAATAGCCCCCCCTGCAGATACACGATGGGCTTCCGTTACCCACGACTCTAAGTCAGGAGCACCTACATGAACGCGCTCTATGGTATCCCAATCGGCTACGATAGGATTATATTCTCTAATATTTGGTATGTCTAATAAACCTTCCTCTACGATTTGATCTCGCGTATAAAGTAAACGCTCTTGTCGCTCCGGATGCGTTTCTGAAATTTTCCAATCAAAAGCGGGGAAAAATACGAGACCTAAACTATGATTTGATACAGTTTTGTCAGGATTTAGCGTATCACCTATCTTTATGTTGGTACTCTTCTTCGTGCCAGTATTGGTAATTTCTTTTATACCAACATTACGGAGTCCATGGCGCTCACGATAGGATAGTCCCTTATTCCACATAATGTTTCACCCCCGCTGCTAGTTGTACTTTCACCGTAATTAGACGTTCCATCGATTGCCACCCTTCTACAACAGGGAAATCTTCAATGCTAATAACCTCAATCTCTTGCGTTTTATCTAGTCCTAAGCGCAATGCCTCTTCAAGGAGAGCCTCTTTTGCGCGCTCTACTACTTGTTCAGCTCGTTTTAAGGTACAGGTTTGCTGCTTAATGCCTAACTCAGGAATAACAAGTAAACGACGTTTTGTATCTACATGAACAGTAAGTTCAATAGTAGACAGGGCTAATGCTGCACCTATAGCATTTGCTACAGCTGCATTTTCTGGAATGGTAACAGGTAAATTTAAAAACTCACCTATACTTGGGCCTAAACTAGGCGCCGTACCTCCCACTACGACGATTTGAGCAGGTACAAAGATATCGGGATTTACAATATCCGCTACTACATATACAGGTCGTTTGTTTTCTGCCTGTACCACCTCATCGATGCCATGTTGAATTATTTCTAATGCCTTTTCAACAATAAGCTGTGCTACATCTAGAGCTGATATATTATGTATGTATTGCTTTTCAGAATTATGGTCCTCGAATGTATTTTCACTATAGTTTCCGAATGTATTTTCACTATAGGTCCCAAATGTCTTTCCACATTCGCCGTGTTTCCCATAAGCCCGTAACATATCGGCTAACCGTTCTAAGGATTGTGTGGCAAGTTCAGCATCACCATAACTTGCGTGACCTAATACGATGAGAGCATCCCCCAAGGTAGGTTCATCGCCACCCAAAGCCGCTGATGGACCTACTCGTTCAGGTCCTACCATGATTTCACCATCTACTATGCGAACTACCGACTCTCCGCCAATACCGACGGAGGTAACTGCAAAGGATCGTACTGCACTTGGATACTCACGAATGGACACGCCATTCTTCGTCATCAATGGTTTCCCCTGTTTCCAAAGAGAAATATCTGTTGTAGTCCCCCCAATATCTAAAGCCACTGTGTGCTCATCGCCAATAGCACCAAGTGCAGATAAACCAAGCACAGTTGCCGCAGGTCCCGTAAAGGCAGTTTCTACAGGTCGACTTACCATATGCTCCATAGGAAGAGAACCACCATCAGCCTTTAATATATGAAGTGGGGCATTAATATTTCGAACACGTAACGCATCTTCCACATGTTTCTTAAACACTGTAAATACTGGTGTTACAGCGCTATTAAAGTAAGCACTAATAGTACGGCGTGGAAAGTTCAAGGAACCGCTCAATAAACTGCCATTAGATATGGTATTATACGTTTCATGTAACACTTCTGTTATAGATAATTCCTCTTGAGGATTACGGACACCAAATTTTGCAGATACAGCAGCCAAATCTGTACCACTTCGTTTTTGAACCATACGCGCTATATCACGAACCCCATCTGTAGAGGTACGCTCTACAACAATACCTCTGTGGTCTGTGTAGCCTTGAAGATATATAGGACTCACAGGGAATATGTCATCTACATTACGACCAGGCCCAGTCACTACATACAGATCTACTACTTGCTCCTTCTCTTCTACGATGGTATTTGTCACAACAGTAGTAGATAAAGTAACTTGTTCTATATTCGATGTATCACAACTATCTAGGACTGCATCCAAGGCTTCACCTATCCCCTGCATTAGATTGTCCTTTGTAGTCCGTCTTTTAGCAGATGACACTACTCGATGACCGTCAATAATAACGGCATCCGTAAAAGTACCACCTACGTCTAAACCTAGTAGCATAAGACCTCCTTATCAGCATTTATAGAGTGCCATATAAACTCAATTATTGAAATAAAATGGACTCCAGCAATTTAGCATATAAATACCATGTATCCTCACAATGTAAAAAGGCTGTACTCATCTCTATGTGATGAGTACAGCCTTCTGTTATTTACCAGATACAGATGCGTAATTTTTAATGATAACAATTGGAGTCATTTGGCTATCATTACCAAATGGATTGTCGATCAATAATTGTGCAATTTTATTACCGTCAATGCCACGGCTTGTACCTAAAACAGCGGAACGTCTCAAATCATTAACGTCGGCTACTACAGCACCATAACAGCCTGTGCGAGATACAATTTTCTCAGCTACTTTATCTGGATCCTTTGGACCAAATACAATGTGCTTATCAAATGGAGGCATTGTACCAGTTACATCATCAGTTAAGGATGCAGCGCGAGCAATTGCATAGAATACACCTGGTTTGCGGAAAATTTTAGCGATAGCACCTAGAATAAAGGCACCTAATACTTTCCATTTACCATCCAAATTCATAGCGGATTGCATGCCATAAATGGATGCCATAGAGCCATCGGGATGGATAAAACGATTTATTAAACGAGCTTGCCAGCAAACATTTAACTCTTCAGGACGTGTAAAACGACCTTGTGTAATAGCTACTACAGATTCAGCTACACATACTATATCTTCAGGTCCAATATTATGGCCGCCAAATTCAACGATAGCATCCACGATGTCATCATTATCTGTAAGAATACGTGTTGGCACACATACTAACTCTAATTCTGCCATTGTTATGCCTCCTTATTGAACCAATGCTGCTTGAACTTCTTCAGCAGTCAAACGAATACGTTGTTTATCAATATGGTAGTCTTCACGACCAACCACTTGGTAGTAAATATCGATGTCCATATAAGGGAAGCCCTTAATATCTTCTCGAATATTGCCATTTTTACCTGTTAATGTAACGAATACACGAATCGTACCGCCTTTACGAGGTTTGATAATAACAGCTTCAAAATAACCATCATGACGAGGACGGTTAATATCCATAGCCCATGCATCGACTTTCACAGCATCAAAATGTTCTTCAGGTAACAACGGACGAGGGAATAAATCCATAATTGTACCGAGTTGACGGCCTTTGTTTACAAAAGGAATATCACAGAACAAAGTAATAGATTCAAAATTACGATCAGATACTTGGAAGTTTGTTGCTCTTTTTGACAACAAGATAATCTTTTCATTACCTTGTTTCAATACGAACAAACGGAATAATAAATACAAAGCTGCAATAGCCACAATAATAGCTATTACAAAACTTAGGATGTTATAAAACCACATAGGGCATCTCCTTTATAATGTAATATGTTCAATAGTACGACGATTTATATCGAGGAATGACGCACTTAATGTGTCGCCAAGGTCAATATCTTTTGTAAAGTACAATGTCACCGTACCAAGTCTTTCTTGAGGATTAAAAAGGTTCTTTTTCTCTAATCGTCGACGAACAAGCTCGCTCGTTTCAAAGGCCGGATCAATAAACTGTATTTTCCCTTTAGTTAATTTCTCTAATAAAGGTTGTACAAATGGGAAATGAGTACAGCCTAAAACGACTACCTCAATTTCACGAGATAGCAAAGGCTCTACATACTCTTTACACACATCACGAACAAAAAAGTCATCTAAATGACCTTGCTCAATGAGTCCTGCCAGTTCAGGACAAGGTTGTTCCCACACTAGCACTTCGTGATCCACTTCTAAAGCAACATGCTTATGAATATGGCTATTTACAGTAGCCACGGTAGCCATAATGCCAATCGTTTTGCTTTTACTTTCACTAATAGCTGTTTTAACGCCTTGAGAAACCCCAACAACTGGAACGGATACGCGTTCACGCACCTCATCAAGGGCGACAACAGTAAACGTATTGCAGGCAATAACCATCAATTTAACAGGCTGCTTCTCGAGCGCCTCGGCAATACGGCATGCTAAACATGTGATTTCATCATTACTGCGATTACCTACAGGATTGTTGGCATTATCACCGATATAGATAAAATCTTCGTTTGGAAATTGTTCTTGTAATACCTTTAATACTGATAGGCCGCCTATACCGGAATCAAATACACCGATAGGCAATTGTTGTACATTACTCATTAGGCATCTCCTCGACAGCTGCTAACATAGGCTGATAAAAAGTATCGTCTAATCGCACAATCTTTCCTGTTGATTTTGACATAAAAGCGTTCTTAGTTTCTCCCGTTGCCAGAAGCGCACCATCACTAGCGCGTTTCATACGATAGCGGAAAACCATTTGAGCACGCGTCATTTTAACCAAGTACGTTTCAATATGAAGTTCATCATCAAAATTCGCTGGTTCTTTATAATTGCAAGATACGTTCATGATAGGAAACACAATATCCTCATTCATCATATCCCACAGGGTTACACCGATTTGACGTAGGAATTCAATGCGCGCCATTTCAAACCATCTAAAGTGATTACTGTGGTGCGCGATCCCCATCATATCGGTTTCATAAAATCTTACATTTACTGAAGCAATATGCATAAACCTTGTCCTTTTTCAATAGTATACAATTTTTATTGTATATCTATTATTTTAGGGTGTCAAATAATTAAAGGCAGTTCAATCACGGTGGATCAAACTGCCTTAAATGGTAAAAGTTAGCGACTGCTACCAAAAGGGAAGAATTTTTTGGCCGCTTCTTGATGGCTTGTTTTAATGTAACGATTCGCAATCTTAAAGGCTATTCCGAGTACCGCCACATCATCTAACCAACCTAATACGGCAATCGTATCCGGTACAACATCAACAGGCAATATGAGGTACCCTAAAGCACCTGCAATGACTGCTTTTACATATTTCGGAGTATCTTTATCTCGTAAACAGAGGAACAAGGTCACCGCTTGTTGTACAAAGGCAAGTTTCTTACCATATCGGCCAAGAAAAGCTACAAATCTTGATTCGTTAAAATACTTACCGTATTTAATAATCTTTATGGGATTCATCGTAATAATCCTTCAGCGCTTATTTGCGCAAACCACCAATTTTATCTTTCGCTGTGCAAACAGTATTTACAGCTGTATCTTTTGCTGTTTCTACAGCATCGGTAGCTTTAGTTTTTACTGTTTCTACTGCTACATGTGCAGAAGCTTTAGCCAACTCTACACCACCTTTAGCTAATTCTTTAGCTACGTCAATATTTTCTTTAGCAACATCAATTTTTTCTTTAGCTGCATCAGATACTTTAGCTACAACTTCTGCTGCATTATCATGAAGTTCATATTTTGTTTCGTTATTCCATTTATCGATAGCAGGTGTTACTTTTTCTTCGTAAACTTGTTTCAAAGTTTCTTTAGCAAGACCTGTTTCGTTAGCAATACCTGCCCATACATCGCGTTGAGCTTGTGTGAAAGGAATGCTAGCACCTGCATCACGAACGATTTCAGATGCCATCGCTTTACCGCTTTCAAGGAATTCAGCAACCATTGGTTTGTAGCGTTCGATATCAGAAGGCATACCATCTTGAATCCAAATATGAGCGATTTTACCAATAGCATATGTTAAGCCGATAGCTACAGGAACGCGAACTGCTT
Source organism: uncultured Veillonella sp. (assembly GCF_963543145.1). Classification (GTDB taxonomy): domain Bacteria; phylum Bacillota; class Negativicutes; order Veillonellales; family Veillonellaceae; genus Veillonella. Next base: position 18,796 of record NZ_CAUTZP010000017.1, read on the forward strand.
TCAAAGGAATAAGAAGGGAAATAGCCGCTGTACCTACAGCAGTGCTAAGACCACCAACTAAACCTACTACAGCACCAGATTGTAATTCTACATCATAAAGATGAGCAATGCGAGTTACCATATACGTAGCATTGGCGCACAAAGCAACACTGCTGAATTTAGGGGATAAAGCCAATGCTGCTGCACGACATGCACCCCAGAAAATAAATTGTTCAACTTGATAGTCACGATCTTGGGAACCATCCATAAGTGGCTCAAGTGTTACGCCATTATATTCTGCCATAAGTATTCTCCTTTGTTGTGAACCAACTATAGGTCATATTATTAGTATTATTATACCATTCTATTGATAGAAGTGAAATGAATTTTTCTAATTATCTATAGATTTAAAAAACAAAATAACTTCCAATATTTTCTATCTTACCAACTTGTAAGACCACCATCGATAGTCCAGGCTGCGCCCGTTACAAAGGACGCTTTACTGCTCAATAAAAATACAATGACTTCTCCGATTTCATGAGGCTTACCAATACGGCCTAAAGGATAATGCTGCCCCATTTCAGCTTTCGCTACCGCTGCATCTTGATTTGCATTTGCAATCTGTTTATCTACTAAGGATGTATCTACATCACCAGGGCATACACAGTTTACACGAACTCCGTGAGGTGCCATCTCAAGGGATAAAGATTTTGTAAAGCTCACGACTGCGCCTTTAGATGCACCATATACAGAACAAGCCACATTGCCTTGCAAGCCTGCATCACTCGCAACAGTTACGATGCTCCCCTTTGCAGAACGCAAATAAGGAAGAGCCGCTTGGCACAAGAAAACTGTACCTTTTACATTCGTTCCAAACATTTCATCAAAAGCAGCTTCCGTTACATCCGCCAATAACTCTTCTTCATAATAGCCTGCCGCCGTAACAAGAGCGGATATACCACCGAATAAATCAACGGTTTCTTTTACAATGCGCTGACAATCTTCAAGTTTAGATACATCACCTTGAATGTACTGTACCTTTGAAGAATAGCGGCGCAATTTTGTTTTTGCTTTTTGACCAGATTTTTCGTTTCGGCCATTGATGACTACGCACCAACCTTCTTTCAGTAAAAGCTTGGCAGTAGCAAATCCAATGCCCGATGTACCACCACTGATCAATGCCACTTGTACATCACTTTTATGAGGCATACCTTGCCCTCCTATAACGTTGAAACATAGTCATACACTAATTTCAACAACATTACCGTCGTTACCGACAAGAATACTACACGCACTAAAGATGAGCCCTTTGCAATAGCTAAATGAGAGCCTAGATATGCACCTATCATTTGTCCTGCCCCTGTGGCAAGACCATACTTGATATTAACGTGTCCTAAATATAAGAACACCAATAAGGACGCTGCATTACTTGTAAAGTTCAATATTTTCGCATTAGCCGATGCGTGTAAAAAATCAAAACCTGTAAAGATAAAGCCCATAATTAAAAACGTTCCTGTACCAGGTCCAATGAATCCATCATAGGCACCAATACCAAGAGCAAAAGCCATACAAATATATAGAGCTTTTCCCGCTACTGCAGAAGTGCGGTTAACCTCGCCCCAATCCTTTTTGAATACCACAAATAGGGTTACACAAACGAGTAAGATGATAATAATTGGCTTTACATATAATGGCGGCAACGATACAACCGCTAATGTACCAATCATAGAACCAATAAAGGTGAATGGCAATAGTTTACGAACTAAAGAAAAATCAACCATATGATTTCGCAAGAATGTAATGGATGCACTGCCAGCGCCAAAAATACTGGATAATTTATTACTGCCCAAAGCCATACTAGGCGGAAGATTTGTTAATAACATGGCTGGTACAGAAATGAGTCCACCGCCGCCCACAATGGAGTCAACAAACCCTGCAAAAGCCCCCGCTACGGCGAGCAAAACGAGTATAAGGATATCAAATGGTAAACCTGTTACCTCAATGAGCCACTCCATATAAGCCTCCTACAGATAGCACATCAACGGTCGCCAAAGGGCCACCGTTGTCATGCTAGGTTATATTATTTTGCTCCTAGTCGATCTAAAGCTAATGTATAGCCATCAGCACCATAGACTAGGCATCGTTTTACACGGCTAATCGTTGCCGTACTCGCGCCTGTTTCTTCTACGATTTTTTCATAACTATCCCCTGCGCGCAACATTTTTGCTACTTGTAAGCGTTGAGATAAAGCTTTTAATTCATTAATCGTACAAATATCTTCGAAAAATGCATAGCATTCCTCAATATTTTCAAGAGTTAAAATAGCGGTGAATAACTCATCGTTTTGTTGACTTCTCAATTTTTCATTGATGCTCATAGGATCCTCCTACTTCTTATTCATCGCTTTAGACCAAGCATCACCAATCATTTGTACAACTTGCACCAAAATAATCAAGATGATGATGGTAGCAATCATAATATCTGCTTGGAAACGTTGATAACCATATCGGATAGCAATGTCACCGAGGCCACCGCCACCGATAGCGCCAGCCATTGCAGAGTAACCGATAAGGTTAACGATAAGAACCGTTACATTGTCAATAATCGTAGGCAATGCTTCTGGTAATAATACTTTCCAAATAATTTGGAGCGGGCTTGCACCCATGGATTGAGCCGCCTCAATAACACCAAAGTTGATATCTTTAATAGATGTTTCTACAAGGCGTGCTAAGAATGGAATGGCCGCAATTGTCAAGGGTACACAAGCTGCAGTGGTACCGATAGATGTACCTACTACCATACGTGTAAAGGGAATGATAGCAACCATCAAAATAATGAACGGTACTGAACGCGTCGCATTTACGATGGCGCCCAACACTTTGTTAAGAGCTACATTTTCTAAGATGTGACCTTTCGATGTTACCACCAAAACGACACCGAGAGGGATACCAAGCAACATTGCCATTACCGTAGAGATGATGGTCATTTGCAATGTATCAAGGGTACCAGTTATGAGTAGATTAATGATTTGCTCTGACATAACCGATCACCTCGCTTTCAATTGGTAATGTTTTGATGTAGTCTAAGCCTGCTTGTGCATTTTCAGGATCGCCATTTAAGATGACGATAAGGCGACCAACACTTATATTTTGAATGTAATCAATGCCACCAAAGAGGATGCTTACGTCCAAATCAAAGCGTCGTACAAGGCCTGCCACTACAGGTTCATCTGTTGCTTGACCTGTAAACTTAAGGCGTACTAATGGAGCTGTACCTGCAATCCATTGGTCATGCAATTCAAAGTGTTCTAAAGCTTCTGGAGGCAAGTTATCACTCACTACAGAGCTAATGAACTCTTTTGTGGTATTTTCGCGAGGATGTGTGAATACTTCAACAGTGCTACCTTCTTCAAGAATAACGCCGCCTTCAATAACTGCTACACGGTCACAGATTTCACGAATAACGTGCATCTCATGTGTAATGAGGACGATAGTGAGGCCCATCTTTTCATTGATATCTTTCAACAATTTCAAAATAGATTCTGTTGTTTGCGGATCTAGAGCAGATGTAGCTTCATCACAAAGGAGAACCTTTGGATTCGACGCTAAGGCACGAGCGATACCAACACGTTGTTTTTGACCGCCAGACAATTGAGATGGATAGTTGTTCATACGGTCTGTAAGGCCTACGATATCGAGAATTGGCTCGATACGCTCCTTGATTTCAGCCTTGCTCATACCTTGTAATTCTAATGGGAACGCCACATTGTCATATACTGTACGAGAGGACAAAAGGTTAAAATGTTGGAAAATCATACCGATATCTTTACGTGCTTTACGTAAATCGGATTTGCTAAGTTTTGTTAAGTCTGTACCATCTACAATAACAGAGCCAGATGTAGGAGCTTCGAGCATGTTGATGCATCGGATCAAGGTGGATTTACCGGCCCCAGATTGACCGATAATGCCAAAGATTTCACCTTCTTTTACATTGAGGCTAATATCTTTCAATGCTTCCACACGAGTAGCACCTTCATAGACTTTACTAATGTGTTCTAATTGTATCAAAATAATTTCCTTTCTTAAGGTAAACGTTTTTACCATTCAATGAAATCAGCTTACCTATTAAGGCAACCCTTCTTCCATCAATTTTTCTAAAGCTTCCCGTAGACGAAGTGTCACATGACCTGGTTTACCACCAGATACAGGATTTTTATCTAGCTTAATAATCGGGATGACACCACCAATTGTGTCGGTAAAGAATAGTTCGTCCGCATCATCAACAAAGGCGCGGTCAAATTCTTTTTCGATGAGAGTAATACCTAGAGATGGTGCAACACGTGTGACAATCATTTGACGAGTGATCCCCTTCAAGATGTGATTATCGGCTGGATGCGTATACAAGATACCATCTTTTACAGCAAATACATTGGAAGTAGCACCTTCTGTACAAATGCCATCACGGAATAACATGGCAGTATAAGCAAATTTCTTTTCTGCTTTTGTTTGCGCCAAGATATTTGGAATCAAGTTTGTCGTCTTAATATCTACTTTGTCCCAACGCTCATCAGGTAATGCAATAGCCTTCACGCCTTCACCCAATTTATTAACTTCATCTAAATCTAAAGTACGGATAGACATGAGCATTTGTGGTTCTAGTTTAGAACGATCATATGCATGACGACGCGGTGCAACACCACGGGAGATTTGTAAATAAATATACCCCTCTTTGATTTCACTTTGCTCGATTAAAATCTCGTGCAACTCAGTCAAATCATCAGGAGTCATTTTTACAGGAATATCCATTTCACGCATAGAGCGATATAAACGATCTTGGTGGTAAGACAATGCGAAGCAACGGCCTTTTACGACGCGCACAACCTCATATACAGAGTCACCAAACAAATAGCCACGGTCATCAATACTGATAACTCTGGCGCCTGGTTCAACGAATTCACCGTTAAAATATGTTAATTCTTGCATAGGAGCACCTCTTTTTCTATTTCGTTACTCTATCAAGTAGTAATCATCATGAATTTATTATAACACAATTACTTTCAAATTTTCACACTTTACTTTGTGAAAGATATTATTTAGATATACAAAAATCCGCTAGGATACCATAGTTAAAAACTATGTCCTAGCGGATGTATTTCTAATTATATAAATTAGTTACCTAATATAAATTTACGCAATGGTTTAGGCACATAACTTAACGCTACTGTAGTCAAATACGATAATCCTAGCGCCATAATATACATAGCAAGGACATTGACCACTGTATAGAGGAGATTATATTTAGCCATCACACCAGAGATGATCAACAACCAAAACGGATGCACTAAATAAATTCCATAGGACTTATCCCCTATCTCAGACCAAATAGATTCCATGGTTGCATTCATAGGCAATGTTTGGAATAAGAACAAGCCAAACATCGTCCCCAAACCAGTGTAGAGAACCCCCATCGGACTCATTTGATGTACGGTGTAAATAGCTTCTAGTACAGTGTAATGCCATACATCCATTACATAGTAATAGGAACCGAGCATTAACAACACAGAACCTACGGCACTAGCACCTAATAGATAACGATAACGCCACATATAGTCGCATACCGTTTCGTATCTTTCAGCACATACGGCACCTAAGAGGAATATCCACACATAGTGGATTACCCAATAGTTGAGTCGCATATCAAAGAGATATTTCAGCACAGGATGATTGCTGAGGTTTTCCATGACCCAACGACCGAGCATATACGATGATACATAGTCGATGCCGACTTGGATGACAAATAGTAAGACCATCCAGAACACAGGCCGTTTTAAAATGACTTTCACCATAGCACGCCACAGAGGCATCATCACGTAGAACCACAGCAAGATAACCATAAAATATAGATGATACATAGATGTACCAAAGAGTAAGTTAATCACCAATGGCCCGGGACGTAGATTGCCTAGGTTATGCGCCATCAGCCCTGTATAGAGCAAGTAAAAGATGGACCACGTAATATATGGAAATAGCACCACCTGAATGCGGCGGTGCATAAATTCCTTATATGAGAATGGATCCTCTACAGAGGTACGATAAAATAATCCAAATGCAGAGAGGAAGAAAAACGCAGGTACCCCAAAGCGCGATAGAATTTCTAAAACGCTAATGAGTTGCAAATTTACAAAAGGGTTTTGCAATGCGTAGGATCCTACATGTATGCCGATAACACCGAGCATACAGAGGCCACGCATATAAGTAATTTCCGGTAAAAATGCTTTTTTCATAGCCATTCCCTATTCATTATTGACCAGGTACAACGGCAGGTGTCGGCACGATGCGCGGACCCTGAGATGTAGTAGCTGGTTGTTTAACTACTGGAGCAACAGATGATGTTGTTTTAGGAGCTTCAGCTTTTACTGGTTGCGCAGGTGTAGCTTGGCCATTAGCTTCTGCTGCCGCCTTTGTAGCTGCATCTGCTTTAGCTTTAGCCTCTGCTTCAGCTTTAATACGCGCTTCTTCTTCGCGTTTCAAGCGCAATTCTTTTTCAAGAGGTACCACTGGTTTGTCATAAATCGTGATAGCTGTTTCAAACAGACGGCCCCATGGGAATGTAGCTTTTACTGTACGAGGATCTACTTTCAAGTATTTTTCAGCGAAATCTTGAATACGTTCACCTAAGTAACTTTCAAGGCGTTCGTTCAACTCGCCAGAGTAACGCACATTATCTGTACGGATGGAATCTTGCATACGGTAAATATCTTTACGGATATTCGCTTGGTACGCCCAGTTATCCAAGTATTGTTGAGTCAACATGTCGTGATGACCATCTGGACTCATGGATTTCAACAACAGGCCTTGTGCAATAGCATAACCTACCGTATTACTTGCTGTATTCCAACCATTGTATGCACCAATTTTGTATAACATGTCACGTTTATACATAGCAGATAATAATGTATTATCTGCACCATTGTTATAAGCAATATCTGCAACGCTTACATTCACGCCAGAATCTACAGCTTGTTGAATGCGATCTACGAAAGCATTTGTAGAGTTAGAAATCATCGGGAAGTTCTCAAAGTTTTCAGACTCACTAGTGCTTGTAGTAAGAGGTGTATTTACAGCCAATAATACAGTTGGTTTGCCTTGTGTCACCATAGTGCCACCTACAGCCTCAACGTGTTCTGCAATTGTTTTATCGATGGTTTGGTCTTCGTAACCTGGCAATGTTTTACCGCCACCACCGAGTGGGTAGATTACGGAGAAAGTTGGTTTTTCTGTACTCACATCTGTACGAGAACGCGCCATCAATAAGAGACCAAGTTGGTCAGCACCAGGGAAGCTACCATATTTTTCAACAGGAATATCCTTGGAATATTTGCTGAGATAACGACTTTCTAATGCAGATTGGGATAATTGAGATGTATCATCATGGCCCAATGCAAAGTAGTCAAATACGCCACTACGGGTTCCATCAATCAACTCTTTGTTGATTTTCATATTCTTTTGACGGCGATTAAACCAGTCTTGTAAGTACTCTATAGGAACAGAAGCTTGAAGACTCATCAATTTTTGAGTTTCCTCTTGTGTCAAAGACCCAGAGTCCAATTTATCTTGTAATGCAGCGATTTGGAAAATTGTTGGACCATATTCAGCATAGTATGCTGGTTCAGTACCGCCACCGCTAGCACGTGGAGAACGCATTACTGTACCAAAGCCATAAATACGTACATTTTTATGACGATTTTTTAATCCTTCAATACGTTTTAAACGACTTTCTAAGGTGCTAAGTGGAATGTTATGTTTACGAGAATCTACAAGACCACCATAAATAAGAGTATCTGTGCTTAATACCAGAACATCTGCACGGCCTGCATTTTGTTCAACCCAATCCATGATTTGGTCAGCCTGACCCTGGTATGTTTTACCTGAAATCAAGTTTTGAGGTGGTGTCAACACAGTCATCCCCGCTTCACGCGCTGTATCAACTGTATATTGCAAGCTTACAGGGCGATCATCTTGTGGGACATACAATACGGTTTCCGCATCAATATTGATGGATGTACCGGTAGCAATAGCTGCTGCCATTAAAGCTACTTTCAACCATTTATTTGTCATGAATCAAATCTCCTTCTGTGTACGCGAGTACTCCCGACTCGCAAAATTAACTCTTATATAATACTCTCTTTTTCTGACACTTTTATGAAATTATCAACAGAGTAATTATATCATTTGTCCGATAATTCGCAAATATTAAGGAATTATCGCACCTTTGGCAAGCTCCAGTGATATTTAATCGCTAATAATCGAATTACTAGTACAACGGTGAAGCTATATACGGACTCGCCAACCCAACCAGAAATAGCCATTAAATAGTAAACGATACCTCCAATGATACTCGGAAGGGCGTACACATCTTCTTTTAGAACGGACGGAATCCGTTGCGCCAACATATCGCGGATAATACCGCCCCCAACGGCAGTAATTGTCCCTAGTAATACAATGAAAATCGGCAACTCAGGATAGAGTTTAAATCCAGCAGAAGCGCCTGTTACTGTAAAGGATGCCAAACCTAACGCATCGGCTAACAAATATCCTGCTCGACTGCGAGGTCCCATCGCATGTTTACGATAGCGGCTATTATACATAATAAATACGATGATGGTGACAGAAATAACCACTGTCACATATACAACATTGCGCAATGAGATAGGTGGGAAAAATCCGATCAGAACATCCCGCACAATACCACCGCCAATGGCCGTAGCTAACGCCAAGACGGCCATACCAAAAATATCCATTTTTCGTGCTACCCCAACGAGAGCGCCAGAGATAGCAAAGGCAATGGTACCAATCATATCAAATATATACCAAATAATATCCATAATCCCCCCCACACAATCTATTCGCATTACTGCGTACACTATGATAGACTTTATGTAAGATATTATACATTAAGAGGTATGAGAATGACAAAAGACATTACACCTGCAGACATAGAAAACATGGATGAGCGCACTCGAGATGAGTATTTTATGGCCTTTGCTATGGAGGAGGCACGCAAGGCTTACAGCCTTGGAGAGATTCCCATTGGCGCCATTCTAGTAAAAGATAATACAATCGTGTCACGCCACCATAATCGTCGTGAATTAGATCATGATGCAACAGCTCATGCAGAGGTCCTCGTCATTCGAGAAGCATGCGATGTCCTCAAGCGCTGGCGGTTGACTGGTTGTACCCTGTATGTTACGATAGAGCCATGTCCGATGTGCGCTGGAGCCATTATTAACAGTCGTATTGACCGTGTTGTATATGGTGCTAGCGATTACAAAGGAGGCGCCGTAGAATCGCTATTCAATGTGCTCTCTCATCCAGGTTTAAATCACGAACCTGAACTGGCATCAGGTGTGCTAGGCGATGAATGTAGCCAAATTATGAAAGACTTCTTTAAGGAGCGCCGTAAAGCACGGAGGAGTACCCAAGAGGCTGAAGGGTCCGCACTCGAAATGCGGTAGGTCGGGCAACCGGCGCGGGGGTTCAAATCCCTCCTCCTCTGCCAACTAGAATGTTTAAAGCGCTAACTGTAGTTAGCGCTTTTTTTATAAAGGGACCACTACTATGAAAAAATATTACCCTTATCTCATCACAGTGAGTCACATGATTAACGACTCCTGCCAAAGTGTGTTACCTGCCCTCTTACCGCTATTCATTTATACCTATGGGCTTAGCTTAGAGCAAGCAGGCTTCCTCATTTTAGCCAATACAGCATTATCTTCACTATTACAGCCATTATTAGGCTATATATCAGATAAAATCAACCAACCACGGCTCATTGCTTTCGGCGTTTTGCTTTCTGCTTGTAGCACAGGGATGATGGGCTTTGTTACCACTTATGAAAGCTTACTCCTTTGTGCCACCTTAGCAGGTGTAGGCTCTTCTATCTTCCATCCAGAAGGTGCCAAGATTATGAACCGCCTTGGTGGTGGCAAAAAAGGTAAGGCCATGGGCACCTTTGCCATCGGCGGCAGCTCAGGCTTCGCCTTTGGTCCACTCTTTGTAGGCGCCATTGCCTATACTGTTGGGCCTCATGGATTAGCGGCTTTCACCGTAGTAGGTATTATTATATTTACTATATTATTCGTACTAATGCCTCGCATCGTAGCTCATGCACGCACTATCGAGCAAGCAGTGGCTACTGAAAGTCCAACGGTAGCGGCAAAACCTCTAAAGAACTACTGGAAATACTTCGGTATCTTATTCGTCATCATTCTAAGCCAATCGGTAAACTTCCGTGTTATCAATGCATTTATTCCGATTTTCTGGACTCGTGAACTCGGTACAAGCCCAGAACAAGGTAGTTTTGCATTAACTGTATTCTTTAGTATTGGTATCTTCATGACCTATATTGGTGGTTTATTGGGCGATAAATATGGTCCTATCAAGATTATCAGACTCTCTTTATTAGTTTGGTTGCCAGCCATGTTCCTATTAACAGAGGTGCCAACCTTCTCACCACTCATCATGATGCCTGTAGCCTACTTGCTACTACTCATAATCGGCGCTGCCAAAGCTATTAGCTATAGCCCTGTTATCGTACTAGGCCAAACCTACCTTGCTAAAAGTATTGGCTTTGCATCGGGTATTACCCTCGGCGTGAGCCAAACCATCGGCGGTGTCATCGCCCCTGTAGTAGGTAAACTAGCAGATACCTACTCCCTCCCTGTTGCTATGATGATACTGGTTCCATTCCTCGTAATGGGTCTTGGGGCATCATTGATACTGAAAGATCCTAAAAAGTTACAATAATTATAATAGAGAAAGCCCCCTTCACAGAAGGGGGCTTATATAGTTAGCTAAATTAGTGTTTTAGCATTTCATTCAAGATAACTACGTCCGTTTCTTTCATACCTTGAGCCACAGTACCAATACTGCGGATGGTTTCGTCAACGGAGTATGCTACAAGGCCATCGCCTTTTTGGTAATTCTTATTAAGGCGTGCTTGTTTATATCCCATAAAGGCGCCATCAAGGGAGATTGCAATTTTACCTGCACAGGATGGTTTTGCACCATCACATACGATACCAGATAGACTTGCAAGACCATTTACAAGGGTATTCTCGATGACATCCTTGCTATCACCTTTCAAGAAGGCTATGCCTGCTACACTTACAACACCAGCAGATACAACGCCGCAGTATGCGGATAATTTACCAATGCCAGATTTAACGTACAGTGTTAACAAGTTAGCAAAGACTAGCGCTCGATACAGTTCATCATCACTTTTACCAAGTTCCTCGGCAGTCGTAATAATTGGTACAGATACGGTTAAACCTTGGTTACCAGAGCCAGAGCAGATCACTACAGGCAATGGGCACCCGCTCATACGTGCATCAGAGCCAGCCGCTGCACGAGCTTTACATTTCGTTTCAAGCGATGGATTTTCATCGTCCAAGAGTAATAATTGGCCAATGTTAGCACCGTAATCGTTAGATAAACCTTCCTTGGAAATGGCAGTATTATACTCAACTTGTTGTTTAATTTGAGGAAGGATATCAGAAATATCGCCAGTTAAGGCAAATTCATAAATGCTATCAAAAGTCATAGCATATTCAGTATTCGCTGCTTTTTTAATTTCATTAACTGTTTCAGAAATAATCTCACCATCTACAGCAACATAAGTTACATTCGTATGATCATTTTCAATACGAACTACAGCCGTATGTTCATCTGTTTCAGCAGTAATCTCAATATATAGATTATCTACACCTTCAGCGAGCGAAACAGTACAGAAATTGGCATCAAGTAATGTGCCAAGCCATTTACGATCTTCATCTGTAGCAGATTCTAGTACCTCTAACTCACGCTCTGGGTGACCTACGATAGCCCCTAGAGTGGTGGCGGCCGTAAGGCCCTTACGACCACCAGAATTAGGGATTACTACAGATTTAACGTTCTTAATAATATTCGCACTGCATCGTGCGTGAATATGATTTGGAAACTCCTCCAAGACAGAGACTGCCTTCGCAGCCGCATAAGCCAATGCAATGGGCTCAGTACAACCGAAGGCTGGACGCATCTCTGACTGTAGCAAAGAAATATAATTCATCTTATACTTCCGCAATAAATTCCACTTCTACCAAAGCACCCAATGGAAGGTCTTTTACTGCTACGCAAGAACGAGCTGGTTTAGAAGTGAAATATTTAGCATAAACTTCGTTGAAAGCTTTGAAGTCAGCAATATCGGCTAAGAAACAAGTTGTTTTAATAACTTCAGAGAAGTCTGAACCTGCTTCAGCCAATACAGCATCAATGTTTTTGCATACTTGTTCAGTTTGCTCTACGATGCCACCTGCTACAATGGAACCAGTTGCAGGATTGAGTGGAATTTGACCAGAAGCGAATAATAAACCGTTTACTACTTTAGCTTGAGAGTAAGGACCTACTGCGGCTGGTGCTTTGTCTGTGAAAATTGTTTTCATGATAATTCTCCTTTAATAAATATAATTAAAAATAAATATAACTAGTTTCATGGACGAGACTTACCTTTTTAGCTCGCTATATATGCCGTACGCTGTAAAAGTACGTATATAATAAATTATTTAATAGATTTGAATGCGTTGTCAAATATCGGTTTGAAATAATCCCGTTGTACATCACTTGTTACACCTACGTACAATACCGGTTTACCTGGCTTCAACACAAATGCAGCATTTGCATACATTGGAGTTTGTACATTTCCATCTGCATATAATAAGCGAGAACTTGCTGCATAAGTTTGATATTTTGTACCCCCAACAGGATGCACTTGTTCCGCATCTTCTACAGTAAGCGTTCTAGGTTTTATAAGCAGTTCACCTGACCGGGTCTTAAGATTAGCATAACGTTTTGGATCATTTAAAGGGACTACAGTTGTAGTGGTTGGAATTTGCTTATTAATGGCACCTAGCATAAGTTGTTCTGTAACAGGATCAATTTGCCCCTTTTCAAGAGCCGCCATAGCAGCTACAAACATAGGGTCATTAGCTTTGTCCTTAGCCACTTGTTGCGCCACTTGCTTTACATCTACAGCTACTAGGAATGCATCCTTTTGACCTGTTTTATCGTTTCCTTGTAATTGGTATATATCAAAATTAGTACCTAAGTTTTGAAGAAACTCCTTAGCCATCATGTTTGCTATCGAAGATTTTGAAGAATTCTCCTTTAACTGTTTTTCTACAAAATCACGAGTATTTGTTTTAGATGCAGAAACAACATTAACATTGTTAGGCACAACCATAGCGCCCCCAATAGTTTGTACATCCTTAGCAAGTCCTACACCAGATACAGTTCCCAAAAGGCAAGCAGTACAAGCTAATACTTTTAAAGATTTCATTTTATTTACCTCCCTTAAGAGATTGTGTTTGATACATACGATTCAATTCATTAGCCCAATAGTCATGGCTAGAATCTTCAGACCATAAAAATTGTAGGACCACCCCTTTATCAGTAGGTATTGCGAAACTAGTCACAGAAAATGGATATTTAAAGCCATCATAGCTAATAGCTACACGAGCATTACCAGTTACTGCTGTACCATAACGTGTTTGAACCGGCTTATATGACAAATGTGTTGCATCCACTTGAAGTTGTTTCACACCAAACTTAAGGATATTAATTAGCTCTTGTTGGTCTTCAACAGACATGCCTTTACTAGTTAAAGGCACCTTATTTAATTCATCACTTAATGCTAAAGGTAGTTTAAGATTTATATCTTTAACGGATTTCTCTAATTTTCTGCCTTCTAAAGATTCACCCTTTAAGGAAGACAATTGATGCTGAGCAGTAAGCTTTGTGTATTCGGTTATCCCTTTATACGTATCGCGCTTTATCTTCGCTTTATCCGACCCAGATCCTTTTTCTGAAACGACTTGGTTTATACCAATCACTTGATCAAGTGCAGATTTAGAATAATCAATAGATATCAAATACCCCACATGATGGCCTTGTTCATTTGTACCTTGCAATTGATACCAAGATACGCCATCAACGATCAAGTCTGTCATAGGCTTCACTGGTGCAGAATACTCTTTTTTTAAGAATTCATTAATGGTAGCAAGAGCATTTTCATTTGCTTTGAGAAGAATTTCATTATCTGCACGAGTGCGCATAGTTTCATCTGACGAAATATGCGACATCTCTACTGCTTTGACATTAGTAGACGTCGTACCATATAAACCATAGCCTAAGTCTACTGTATCTGCACATGCCACTGCACCCATGCCAACGGTTAAACATGTAGCACAAGCCAATGTCATCACTTTTTTATTGAGAGCTCTCATAAGACACCTCACATTTTAACAATACAATATTCGTATATACTAAAATAATAATCTACACTACATATATTTATTATTATACTATATCGACATTTATAATTATATAGTATAATTTACAACCTTTCCTTTCTGCTATACAATACATAAATAGACATGTGAACATGATGCATGCATGAGAAATAGAAAGGAGTGCACACTAGTTGTGCTTTTATTATGATACAAGAACTAATCCCTCTCACTAGACCGCGCACATTAGCAGCTGCATTGGGGCCTACTATTTTAGGTGCCTCCTTTAGTTATTATGCATTTGGCGCAGCTCGTGGTACAGGCCTCGCGATTTTCCACACAGTACTTATTTTCTTAGCTGTTGTTACGGCGCAAATCGTAGCAAACCTGTGGAATGAATATAAAGATTTCAAATCCGGTCTCGATGCAGGACAAAAGGTCGGTAATGCTGGCTCTATTACTCGTGGTGCCATCACCCCTGAGCTCATCGTAACGATGATTAAAGTACTCATGGTTGTGCCAATCATCATCGGGGCTTATTTATCTGCTACAATCACATGGTATTATGTTCCAGCCGGCTTCGCATGTATTCTTATTAGTTTCCTCTACTCCGGTGGTCCGAAACCAATTTCTCGTACGCCCTTTGGAGAAATTTCTTCTGGTATCGCCATGGGTCTGGCCATCGTACTCATTACTGGATATGCTTGGACTCGTGAACTATCTTTAGCACTATTAATTCCTGCTATTCCATCTACGTTGTTGGTTGGCTCCATCATGCTTACCAATAATATTCGAGATATTCGCAATGATGAAAACCACGGTCGTCGTACATTACCGATCGTACTGGGTCGTGAACGAGCTCTTAGCTTGATGAGCATTATGTACATCTTTAATTTTATTTGGATTGTGGCGTGGATTATCGTAGGACATATGACATGGTTCTCCTTATTGGCATTCCTCGCAGCGCCATTAGCTTTCAAAACAATCCATACATTAAGTACTAAAACAGATGAGTTCCAATTAGACAAGGCCATGGGTACCACAGCGGGTGCCGCTATGATATACCAACTCATGTGGTCTATTGGACTTATTTTGGGCAAGTAGCCCTCCATAGCTTTTAGTTATGGAGAACCTATACTAAATCCTTCTTGATAGATAGGGAATATTTTAGTATTATAGATTTAATATTTTATATGTAATGATTCTACAAGGAGTGTGTCTAATGAGAAAATTTTTAGCATTAGCGGCTACTGTAATCCTTGGCGGTGCTTTATTGATCGCAGGTTGCGGTAACGACAATAACAAACAAGCTGCTAACAACGGCAAACAAGTATTAAAAATCGGTGCTACAGCAGTACCTCATGCAGAAATCTTGGAACAAGTTAAACCTATCTTAGCAAAAGATGGTATTGAATTGAAAATCACTGAATTCACTGATTACAATACACCTAACCTTGCGTTGGGTGACAAAGAAATCGATGCTAACTTCTTCCAACATGTACCTTACATGGACGAATTCGCAAAAGCTCACAACCTTCCATTAGTATCTGCTGGTGGCGTTCACCTTGAACCAATGGGCTTATATTCCCGTCAAATCAAAGATTTGAAAGATCTTCCTAAAGGTGCTAAAATCGCTATTCCAAATGACCCTACAAATGGTGGTCGTGCATTGTTATTATTACAAAAACAAGGTCTTATCACTTTGAAAGACTCCAGCAACATCTTGTCTACAGTTCAAGATATCGCTTCTAACCCTAATGGATACCAATTCGTTGAATTGGAAGCAGCTCAAGTACCTCGTTCTCTTGACGATGTAGCTTTAGCAGCTATCAATACTAACTTTGCATTAAATGCAGGTCTAAACCCTGGTAAAGATGCATTGGCAATCGAATCTAAAGATTCCCCTTACGTTAATATCGTAACTGTACTTAAAGGCAATGAAAACGATCCTAAGATTAGAAAATTGATGGACGCACTTCACAGCCCTGAAATCAAAAAATTCATTGAAGAAAAATACAAAGGTGCAGTTGTTCCTGCATTCTAAGGTACACAAAAAAAAGGGGCTGTAACAAAACAGCCCCTTAAATTTAAAAGCTCTGAGTTGATTATAGAAATCAACTCGGAGCTTTTGTATTTCTAAGCAAAAAGGACCCCGAAGGGCCCTTTTCATTGGTATAATTAAATTATGAAGAAAAACCATACCAATGAACCTAATTATACCAAACTAGTCATGCCCCGCCAACTAGTTTTACCATTGGATTATGGCATTCTGATAAAAGAGACAGCGCCTGTGCGGTTACTTGATGCTGTATTGGAGGAATTAGACTATAAAGAGT
>NZ_CAUTZP010000018.1:0-34771 GCF_963543145.1 uncultured Veillonella sp.
ATGCTTCATGAATGAAATTTCACATTCCTTATATATTGGGTATGGTATAATATTCTCAAATTTGCATTGTTATTTGTCGTAGAAATGGAGAGAGGGTTCTATGCTTTCAACACTAATATTTTTCTTAATTGTATTCTTGATTTACTTCTTTAT
Source organism: uncultured Veillonella sp. (assembly GCF_963543145.1). GTDB lineage: Bacteria > Bacillota > Negativicutes > Veillonellales > Veillonellaceae > Veillonella. Next base: position 154 of record NZ_CAUTZP010000018.1, read on the forward strand.
TAAGCAATACAATTTATTGCAAAATTTAACTGTAGAGATTAAAGAAGCACGTGCTAATATTATCGTTGCCTACGAGAAAAAGGTTGCTATCGTAAACCAATTTACAGGTCTTGTAAATGAGTATGGTGATTATGAAAAATTAATTCAGTTGAAAGTTTCTGATAACTTTGTAGAAATGGCTCGTGAAACATCTAAAGCTGTACAAAATATTACAGCATTAGCAAATCAATTCCCTGATTTGAAAGCCAATACTCAATATGGTAAATTCTTAGAAGCCATTAGCGAAAACGAAACATTTATTTCCAATAAACGTGAAATCTACAACTATGCAGTTAAGCAATACAACAGTGCAATCGCACAAATTCCAATGGTATTTGTAGCATCCTTATTAGGTTTTAAACAAGCTCCATTCTTTGATCCAAATAACGAAGGTGCATTGGCTGAGTTCAGCGGTGCTAATCCAGAAGCGATTAAAGAGCTTGCATTGAAAGGTCGCGATAAATTAAAAGAAACTACTGAAAAGGTTAGCGAGTCCTTTGAAAAGAGAGAAAAAGAGGCACAAGCTAAGAGAGAGGAACGTATTAGACAAGAGCGTGAAGCTGCTAATAATGAGAGTGTAACCACTAAAGAGAAAACTGAAACAGAAGCCCCTAAAACAGAAGCGGCTTCTACCCCAGTAGAGAAAAAAGAAGAGAAATAATCATATACTCAATAGATGTATATGAGCAGATAGTATATAACGCTATTTGCAAAATGAGAGATAAAAGACTCCACTCAATAGAGTGGAGTTTTTTGTGTTTGAACATAGCATCTTATATAGTCATTATGTGAACATATATATTTGATAATATTGAGATAGTATAATAAATGTGATTTGAGTAACACATTTTATTTTGAGAATGATGTACAATAAAATAGCTATATGAAAATCTGAACATCCTAGATGGAACACTAGGCATATAGGGGTGCGTTAAATGACAGAGTACATTTAACAAAGTGAAATTACTTATAACTTATATATCTATAGCTCGTACATAGTTGTATGTAGCTAATTAGAGAGGATAATATGACAAATAAAATACAAGAGCTTACCGTCAACGAAGCTTGGCGTGATGAGCAAGATGCGTGGAATCACCGTTCTGAATACTTTGTAGAAATGCACAATCGAGAAGATCGGAAAGCACAAGTAACTGAATTTTTAGCATTTTTAAAGGATGAAAATTTATTGCCTGCAGACGGTGGTCGTACTCTAGATGTGGGCTGTGGCGTTTGTGACTATGCACTAGGGTTAGCCCGTGAAGGCTATCGTGCAACTGGTATCGATTTATCAGATGGTATGATTCGTGGTGCTAAACAATTAGCAGAGTCGGAAGGGCTTGATCTGAACTTATATATCGGACCTTGGTCTGATGAAACACGTCGCGAACTCGGTTGGGATAAGAGTTTCGACTTGGCTTATAGCATTTTCTGTCCCATCATGTTTGATGTAGAAAATATTCGTGCTATGCACGAAGCAAGTCATGATAAATGCTTGTGGATTGCATTTAGCGAACGCAGTGATGAAATGGTAGATATGCTATCTGAACATTTCTTTGGTCGCGATTCATTCCCTTGGGATGGCAAGATGAAAGAGTGCTTAGATGCTATCCATGAGATGGGACATAATGTGAAAGTAACGTATAAAACAGTTACTGAAACTGAGGTTATGTCTCTTGAGAAGGCTGTTAATTACTTTACTATGCGACTTCATAATAATAGTTGGGGCGCGATGGAAGATATGAAAGAAGAAATTAGAAACCTCCTCGAGCCACTAGCTATCAATGGTGAAATTCATAATAAGACCGTTGATAAGGTAGCTTGGGTTTCTTGGTCTGTGAAATAGGAGATTAACATGACAGTTGATGAAAAACGTAAGTTAGAACTGAAAACTATGTACCAAATTATTGGCATCTATTGTCGTGATAAACACCATACGCCTAAAGGTGAACTATGTGAGGAGTGCCAAGAGGTTTGGCATTATGCTGAGCATCGCATTGATGCCTGTCCACATATGGAAAGTAAAACCTTTTGTAGCGTATGTAAAACACATTGCTATGAACCAACGTATCGTGAAAAGATACGTGAAATCATGCGATATGGTGGGCCTAGAATGTTATTTGTATCACCAATCCAAGTAATTAAACATATGTATCTTGAATGGAAAGATAAAAAAAGAGGCTAGCATATGCTAGCCTCTTTCTTAATGGTTTCATCACATTTTTATGTAATACTATGTTACGCGATTGCTTTGTCCAATACAGCTTTGATTAAAGCTTTTGTTTGTTCATAGCTTTCACCAGGTTGAGCCTCGTATTGTTTATCGAGGTCGAACCACAAGTTTGGATAGTATTCATATGGGTGAGTTTTGAATAACTCATGAGCGTCTTGATCTTCAACCCAGTTAATATGAATATCTGCGTATGCTGGGTTTTCTGCAACGAGTTCATTGATAGCGCGGAATGCGTTTGCGCAGTAAGGGCAACCGTTTAAGTGGAAACCTAAGATTTCTTTCATGTTACACAGTCCTTTCCAGACAGAATCAACACATACTTATATAATTTGAGATTTTATACATACTCATGTACCACAACATATGGTACACTGTTGAGTATAGCATATCTATATAAGATATTCAATTTTTTGGATATATATAATGAGAATATTGAGAATGCAATATGCATGTATTACATAGATAAGGAGACACCTATGATTTCAGGCGCGCAGTATTTGGTGAAAGCCCTTCAAGAGGAGCAGGTAGAAATCTTATTTAACTATCCTGGGGCTGCTACTATCGATATTATGGATGAATTATATAAACAAGATCAGGTAAAGGTTATTTTGCCTCGCCACGAGCAAGCATTAGCGCATGCGGCTGATGGTTATGCTCGTAGCACAGGTAAAGTAGGGGTCTGTATGGTAACCTCTGGACCTGGTGCTACCAATCTTGTAACAGGTATTGCTACTGCTTATGCAGATAGTGTGCCCCTCGTTTGTATTACTGGTCAAGTAGACTTAGGTCTTATGGGCAATGATGCCTTCCAAGAGGTGGATACCGTTGGTATCGTCCGCAATATTTGTAAATATGCTGTTACTGTGCGTGATCGTAAAGACCTAGGACGCATTTTAAAAGAAGCTTTCTATATTGCTCGTACAGGTCGTCCAGGTCCTGTAGTAGTAGATGTTCCTAAAAATATTCAAAAGGCTATGGGTTCTGATGAATATCCTACAGAGGTCAATATTCGCGGTTATAAACCGAATATGGCTGTTCACGTAGGGCAAGTTAAAAAGGCTTGCTCCATCATTTCTAAGGCTAAACGACCACTGTTCCTATTAGGTGGTGGCGTCAGCATTAGTGGTGCCAATCAGCTTATGATGGAGCTTGTAGAAAAAACGGGAATTCCTGTTGTAACTACGTTGATGGGGAAAGGTGCCATCGATAGTCGTCATCCTTTATACCTTGGTAATATCGGTATTCACGGTGGCTATGCTCCCAATGTGGCACTCACTGATTGTGATGTAATGATTTCCATTGGTACACGCTTCAATGACCGCATTACAGGTAAGTTGAGTACCTTTGCACAAAATTGCAAGATTATCCATATTGATGTAGATGCAGCGTCTATTTCTAAAAATATAAAAGTAGATATTCCTATTGTAGCGGATGCTAAACTGGCTATCGAAAAACTGTTAGAGTATATTGAGCCTCATGATCTTGGTGAGTGGCCTAAACAATTGCAACAGCTTAAAGCAGAACGTCCTGTAACGCAAGCTGATGAAGAAGGTTTAACACCTCAAACAGTAATTGATTACATCAATAATCACTATGACCGCCCAATCGTTACTACCGACGTAGGTCAAAACCAACTATGGACTACTCAGTTCTTGGAGGTACAAGGACAACATCAAATGCTGACCTCTGGTGGCCTTGGTACTATGGGCTATGGCTTCCCTGCTGCCTTAGGTGCTCAAATCGGAAATTCCGATAAACGTGTATTTGCCATCTGTGGTGATGGTGGGGTGCAAATGAATATTCAAGAGTTTGCTACCGCTATGCATTACCGTTTACCTGTGACGCTAATCGTTTTAAACAATGGCTTTCTCGGTAATGTACGTCAATGGCAACAATTATTCTACGATAAACGCTATGCTTGTACGAATTTGATGATGGATGAAAGCTCTATTGTTACACGCGATATGATTGACAATGATGAGTTTGAATATGTGCCAGACTTCGTGAAATTGGCAGAGGCTTATGGTGCTAAGGCAATGCGTATTACTAAAGTTGAGGATATTGAAAAAGGGTTCCAATTGGCGGATACTTTCAAAAGTGGTCCGACCTTACTAGAGTTCATCATTCCTACAGAGCTCAATGTATTGCCAATGGTACCAGCAGGTAAATCGTTAAGCGATATGTTATTAAAGGATAAAAAATAGGAGGGGCTATGGAAGTACATATGAAAAAGCGCTGCATTTCAGCGTATGTAGAAAACCAAATCGGTGTATTGGCTAAAATTTCAGGCCTCTTTGCTGGTAAAAACTATAATTTAGATACATTGACGGTAGGGGAAACAGAAGACCCTACTATGTCTCGTATGACCATTGATCTTACTTGCGATGATTTGACGTATGAACAAATTATTAAACAATTGAACCGCAGTGTTGAAGTCATTAAGGTTATTGACTTTACGGATATGGCGATTACGAAAAAAGAATTACTATTCATCAAGGTTAATAGCTGTAAGGAAGCGGATAAACAAGAAATCTTCCGCATTGCTCAGACCTTTGATCTCTTAGTGGTGGACTATAACCGTAAGTCTGTACTGGTACAATGTGTAAAGACCGTATCTAAAAATAATGACATGATTGCCTTATTTAAAGATATGTTCGTGAACCGCATTGAAGTTGTACGCGGTGGTAGCGTGGCAATCGAGGCATTATCTACACCTGATAAATAAGAGATGTTTTACATCTAACTTAAGTCCATTCATAATATATCTTTAGTAAAGAAATGGTAATAGTTTAGACTGTGTACATCTGGATATGATATAATATTTATATCAAATATTATTGATATGAAGACCTTGGTTGTGTGCCAAGGTAGGAGGTACTATGAGTTTATTAGATGATATTTTGGCCCATAATAGAGAGTATGTAGAAGATCAAAATACTGGTTACGTTGAAACTGATACTAAAAGTAGTAAAATGCCAAGCCGCGAAATGGCTATCGTTACATGTATGGACACGCGCCTCGTAAACTTTTTAGAGGAGTCCATGGATATTGGCCGCGGTGAAGCGAAGATTGTTAAAACTGCAGGTAACTGTGTTACTGGTCCTTTTGACGGCATCGTGCGTAGCTTACTGATATGTATTTTTGAGCTAGGTGTAAATGAAATCTTTATCATTGGTCACCATGAATGTGGTATGGCAAAAACTACAGCCAAAGATTTAACAGAAAAAATGTTAGCTCGTGGTATTGCGCCTGAAGCAATTCACATGGTACGAAAAGAAATGGAACATTGGGCTGATGGCTTTACACATCCTGCTGAAAATGTAGAGGATACAGTCGAAGAGTTGCGCATGAATCCTTTGATTCCTAAAGATGTGCCTATTCATGGTCTTATTTTCCACCCTAGAACGGGTGAAATCGAAGTCATTGTTAATGGCTATACACAAATGAAATAATATTACGAAAAATAAAAGGAGGTCTAACCTCCTTTTATTATAAGTATATTTAATGCCTAACCATAAATAGCGGATAAATTGACTTAAATTTATGTTTAAGTTTTATAATATGTTCATATGAAATGTTAGTAAAAAAGTTTAATTAATAAAGGAATTATATGAACAAAAAATTTTTAATGATATCCCTACTAGCTATTGTTACCATAGTTAGTGCTGCTGTAGGTGGCTATGTATATAAAGATACTATATACAGTCGAATTGCTCGGATTGCAGCTGTTGTGAGTGGTCAAGAGATCAAACCACTTCTTGATTCTGAAAGCCGTTATATTCGACAAATCGTAGCTCAAGATAATAGCACAAGCCGTACCATAATGTGGCAATCAGATAGTAGCGAAGCTGATGCGGTAATAGAGTATCGTCTGGTAGGAGATGAACATACTCAAACGATAGGCGCCACAGACAAGGCTTTTACCGATGATGGCAGTACTACCTATATTCATGAGGCCACATTGACAGGTTTGGCACCTAATACTAAATATGAATATCGCGTTGGTTACGGTATGGATCGTCGTAGTGATTGGTACTCACTAGAAACAGCTGGGGGGAATGTATATGATGTGCTCATCTATCCAGATTCTCAGTCGGCGGATTATTCTCAGTGGGAAGAGATTGTAAAGAGCTCAGCACTACGTAACCCTAGGACCGCTCTGTATATTAGTATGGGGGACCTCGTAGATAATGGAGAGCAGGCCTATCAATGGCGTACATGGCTTAATTCCATTAAACCGTTAAGTGCCAATGTGCCGCTAGCAACTACGTTAGGCAATCATGAGATGTATACATTAGATTGGAAAATGCGCGAGCCTTATGCGTATTTGAATTACTTCGCAGTACCACCTAATGGAAATGAAACCTTTAATCGCCGTTATTATTCCTTTGACTTCGGCGATGTACATTATGTTGTATTAGATACGATGTTATATGAAAGTAATCATGAGGACAATCATGATACACATCATCCTGATTTATACGATGTACAGGTTCAATGGTTACGCCAAGATTTAGCAGCGAATACGAAAAAATGGACTGTAGTCTTAATGCATCGAGATCCATTCCAATATGCCTTCAATCGCCCTGGAGCAAGTCGTGATGTTGGTTTCAATGAAGAAGGTGTATTGTTTATGCCTATTTTTGATGAGTTTAATGTGGATTTAGTGCTGTCTGCTCACTTACATTCTTATCGGAATCGCGGTCATGTACGCAATTTTGAGCGCGATGTGTCAGGACCCTTATATATTCTTACAGGTATAGCTGGAGATGCTCGTCGCCCTAATTGGAAAGAACATCCTTTAGATGTATATGTTGCACCAGATCGAGACAAGAATAACTATATGACGATGACCGTTACACCAAATAAATTAATCGTAAAAGCATTCTTACCCGACGGAACACAGCTCGATGAATCAGTCATTGAAAAATAAGAGTATAAGAATATATAAGATAATATGATGAAAAGACATCTTTTTGGGAAGGTGTCTTTTTATTTTTATACTAGATTACTATTAGAGCAATAGTAGTCGGTTTTATTGGAAGTTATCTAATAAAAGATTTAATTAACGTTAAGTGTGCTAATCTATGACTAAAATAAATGTATGATATAACAAATAAAAATACAGAGATTAAGTATAAAACTTGTATATTGTGAACAATAGTATTATAATACGTATATGGGTTATAAAAATACACAAAATATGTATAAAAAATACATAAGTGTATAAAGGAGATAAGGTAATGAATACATTACAAGACTTAATTAAACAATACGCCTCACAATATAAAGAACAAGTTGTGGAATGGCGTCGATATATTCATAGCCATCCAGAGTTATCTGGTGAAGAGAAACATACATCTTTATTTATTCAAAAGGTTCTTGGTGAACTAGGGATCCCTTTTGTAAATGATGTTTCTGATTATGCGGTGATCGGCAAAATCGAAGGATCTCATCCAGGTCCAGTTATTGCATTGCGTGCTGATATAGATGCATTACCCATTCATGAGGAGACAGAGTTACCATTTGCTTCCCAAAATGAAGGTGTTATGCATGCTTGTGGTCATGATAGTCATATAGCAATTTTACTTGGTGCAGGTGCAATTTTACAATCCATTAAGGACCAATTGCACGGCACTGTAAAGCTCGTATTTCAACCTTCTGAAGAGGAGGCTTTATTCCCAGGTGCCCAAGGTATCGTAGATAGCGGTATACTTGATGATGTAGATGAAATATATGGCCTTCATGTGTGGCCTCAATTACCAGTTGGCACTGTAGGCTTAAAAAAAGGTAATTTGATGGCTGCATCGGATCATTTCCTCGTACACATTAAAGGAAAAGCTACTCATGGTGCGGAACCTCATAATGGGGTAGACGCAATTGTAGCAGCAGCAAACTGGATTGTTAATGTGGAGTCCATGGTGGCTCGTGAAACAAATCCAATGGAGAACTTAGTGTGTACTATCGGTGTCATCAATGGTGGTGACCGTTACAATGTAGGCTGTGGTGATGTGTACTTAGAAGGTACGTGCCGAACTTACGAACCAGAAAAACGAGATTATATTGAGCGTCGATTAGGTGAAAGCTTACAGGCGCTTGATGTGATGTTTAAAACCCAAAGCACCTTAGAGTATAAACGTGGTCATGGTGCGACTATTAATCATCCAGAGGCGATTGATTATGCTACATCCATCGTAGAAAAATACCTTGGCAAAGAGGCGGTCGTACATCCAGAGTTTCCATCTATGGCAGCAGAGGACTTCTCCGCATACCTTCAAAAAATCAAAGGAGCCTTCCTTTGGTTAGGTACAGGCTTTGAGGGGAATCCTGCTTTACATAATGCATGCTTTACTATTGATGAAAGTATTTTAGAACCAGGCATTACTATGATGGCAGCATTAGCGGCTGAATTATTACAAGAAAAATAGTTAAACAAGTAGTTTGAATATAAGAGGTTATCATGAAAAGTTTACAACATAAATCCTTTAAAACAATGCTTCAATATACACCAGAAGAAATTAAATACTTCTTGGATTTAGCAGCACAATTAAAAGCAGATAAAAAAGCAGGTAAAGAAATCAAAACATTGGAAGGTAAAAACTTCGTTCTTATTTTTGAAAAAGATTCGACACGGACACGGTGTGCCTTTGAAGTTGGTGCTGCTGACCAAGGTGCTTTTACAACCTATCTTGGACCGACAGGTTCTCAAATGAATAAGAAAGAATCCTTGAAGGATACGGCTCGTGTTCTTGGCTCCATGTATGATGCTATCGAGTTTAGAGGCTTTGACCAAGAGGATGTAGATACGTTGGCAGAATATTCTGGTGTTCCAATCTGGAATGGTCTTACTGACATGGATCATCCTACACAAACATTAGCTAATTTCTTGACTATACAAGAGAATATCGACAAACCATTGAATGAAATTTCCTTCGCTTATGTGGGGCACGGTCAATCTAATATGTGTAACGCATTGATGAGTGGTGCTGTTAAAATGGGCATGGATTTTAGACTTATTGGTCCTAAACAATATTGGCCAGCTGGTCCATTCTATGAAGAATGTTTGAAAGTGGCTAAAGAAACTGGTGCTACGATTACATGTACAGACGATGTAGCGGAAGGTGTTAAAGGCTTAGATGTTATCTACACAGGTGTATGGGTAACTATGGGGGATACGTACGATATGTGGGAAGAACGTATCAACACCTTTAAACCATTCCAAGTCAATGCTGAAATGATGGCATTAACTGGTAATCCAAATACAAAGTTCTGCCACTGCTTGCCAGCGTTCCACAATACAGAAACACAAGTTGGTAAAGATATTTTTGAACGGTTTGGTATGAATGGTATTGAGGTGACTGAAGATGTCTTCGAAGGTCCAAACTCCTTAGCGTTCCAAGAAGCCGAAAACCGTCTCCATACGATTAAGGCCGTTATGGTTGCTACATTTAGCGATTATCCAATGAAATAATTTCATCTCCCTAATGGTGATGAAGTGTATAGTTTGTTTCCTATCTATAATGGCTGTAAGGCTACCTAGATAGGTGTGAGTCACCAAGAGGTGAGAATTGAGGTTTACTATGACACCCTATAAAGTATTTATTGTTGGTCATGAAGGAACAACAGGGCTAAGAATACATGAACGGTTATCCGATAGAAAAGATATAGCGTTACTTGCCACTGCTGATGAGGATCGTAAAAATGTGGAGGCTATTAAAGAGGTAGCTAAAGCAGCAGATATTGTATTTCTCTGCTTGCCTGATGCGGCATCTAAAGAAATCATGGCTGCTATTGGGGAATTACCTTGTAAGGTAATTGATACATCTACTGCATTTAGAACTGCTGAAGATTGGGCATATGGTTTCCCAGAACTCGGTACGGAGTATAAAACAGCCATCGCTAGTAAGAAACATATTGCAAACCCTGGTTGTCATGCGAGCGGTATGATTGCTTGTATTGCCCCCCTTGTAAAAGCAGGGCTCGTACCAGTGGACTATCCTTTCACTATCACATCTTTAACAGGCTATAGCGGTGGTGGAAAGAAAATGATAGGGCAATATGAAAATGACCCTAAAGATTATTTCCTTTACGCCCCACGTCAATATGGGCTTGGTCAACAACATAAACATTTACCAGAGGTTCAACACGTATGTGGCCTCAGTGAAGCACCTATTTTTATGCCTATCGTCGATGATTATTATTCTGGTATGGAAGTAACGGTTGGCATTCACAGTCGCTTATGTCAAAAGACAATCAGTATTGATAAAGTGCAACACGTATTAGAGGACTTTTACAAAGAGAGTACAATCATTACAGTGGCACCATTTACCGATATTAGTAATACTGGTATGTTAAATGCCAATCAGTTAAGCAATACAGATAGCATGAAAATTTATGTAACAGGTAACGATGAACGCATTATGGTTCATGCCATATTCGATAATTTAGGCAAAGGTGCATCTGGTGCAGCCGTTCAATGCATGAATATTGCACTAGGATTACCAGAAGAGACTGGATTAGCTTTGGGATAGAGGTAATACTATGAAAAATGTATCAAATGCAATGCGGGCACAGATACTAACGGCGGCCGTTCCATATATTAAACAGTATACAGATCAATACGTTGTCGTTAAATACGGCGGCAATGCCATGATTGATGAAGAATTAAAAAAATCTGTTATGAAGGATTTACTATTACTTCAGTTAGTCGGCGTAAAAGTTGTGCTCGTTCATGGCGGCGGCCCTGCCATTAATAGCACCTTAGAGGCCATGAAAATTGAGTCACACTTTGCTAATGGTTTACGCGTTACCGATGAAGCGACGATGGACGTAGTGCAAATGGTGCTAGCTGGTAAGGTTAATAAAGGTCTCGTAGCAGATCTGACCGATCTTGGTGGTAAAGCCATAGGTCTTTGTGGCGTAGATGGTAATATGATTCAAGTTCATAAACAAAACGAAGAACTTGGTTACGTCGGTTCTGTAGATACTATTGATACGAGCATTATTCACGATGTCATTAGTCGTGGCTATATTCCTGTTATCTCGTCAATTGGCATGGGGGCCGATGGTAAGACCTATAATATTAATGCTGACACGGTGGCTGCGAAAATTGCAGGTGCCCTCAAGGCAGAAACCATGGTTGCCATGACTAACATTGATGGTGTACTGAAAGATGTGCATGATCCAGAGTCTTTAATTTCAAAAATTACAGTGGCAGAGGCAGAGCAATTAAAAGCTGATGGAATTATTGCAGGAGGCATGATTCCAAAGGTGGATTGCTGCTTAGAGGCTATCGATGCAGGGGCACAGAAGGTATTCATCATCAACGGTGAAATTCCACATGCCATTCTTATCGAACTATTGACAGATGAAGGTCTTGGTACTATGTTTGTAGCATAAATAGTAGATATAATTTTGGTAATCATCGGATTACCTTTCATATAGATAGACGACGGCAAGGCCGTACGTTTGGAGGATATAATGAGTAATACAATGGATTTTGAAAAGCAAGATAAAGAATATATAGCCAATACGTATGGCCGGTTTAATGTATGTTTTGAAAAAGGTAAAGGTTCTCTTTTATGGGATGTAAATGGTAAGGAATACATCGACCTTGGCTCTGGCATTGGTGTGACGGCTTTTGGTGTAGATGATGACCAGTGGACTGAAGCTGTAACAAAGCAATCTCATGCATTGAATCATATTTCTAATTTGTACTATTCCTTGCCACAAATTGAATTGGCAAAACAACTGTGTGCTAAAACAGGAATGAAAAAGGTATTCTTCTCCAACTCTGGTGCAGAGTCTAATGAATGTGCCATCAAGGCAGCTCGTAAATATAGCCATGACAAATACGGCGAAGGTCGTCATGTCATCGTTACCTTAGTAAACAGTTTCCATGGCCGTACTATCACTACCTTGTCTGCTACAGGACAAGATGTATTCCATCAACATTTCTTCCCATTTACAGAAGGTTTTATTCATACGCCAGCCAATGATATTGATGCGGCTTTAAAAGTATTGGCAAACCCAACTGTTTGTGCCATCATGATGGAGCCTATTCAAGGTGAAGGTGGCGTTATGCCTTTGGATAAAGAGTTCGTACAAGCTGTAACTAAATATGCTCATGAACACGATCAACTTGTGTTAATCGATGAAGTACAAACTGGTAATGGTCGTACGGGCAGTCTATATGCATACCAACAATTTGGCATCGAACCAGATGTAGTATCTACGGCAAAAGGTTTAGCAGGCGGCTTACCAATGGGGGCTACATTATTCAACGAAAAGATGCAATACGTCTTAAATGCTGGTGCCCATGCTACTACTTTTGGGGGCAATCCTATCTGTGCAGCGGCAGGTAATACCATCATTAGCCGGTTAACGCCTGAATTCCTTGACTCTGTAAAAGCAAAAGGGGAATACGTAAAATCTACATTAGCTGGTAAGCCTGGTATTATTGGCGTTAGTGGTATGGGGCTTATGCTCGGTATTGAGACCACAGTAGATGCTAAAGCTGTTATCGCTAAATGTCTTGAAAAGGGCGTTGTATGCTTATCTGCGAAAAATAAAGTACGCCTTTTGCCAGCTCTTAATATTCCTCAAGAACAACTAGAAAAGGCCATTGCAATATTGGCAGAAGTGATTGAAGAATTAGCAGCAAAATAGGAATTCCTTTATCTTTCACAATCATTGAGTATGATAGTCTAGTCACATAAGGCTATAGAAATAAATCAATGAATATATAGACTTTAGTTCTCATTCGTGATAACCTAGAAGAAACAGTCTATATTGGAGGAGTAAATATGAATACAGAATCCTTACGTAATGAAGTATTGGTACCTGCTGTAGCAAAAACGTTGGATATTGCTACTAAAGCAAAACCTACAAAAGAAGAACTTTTCACAACAGCAAAAATTACTGCTGTTGTGGCAGTTGCAACAGCTGTAGTATCCTTGGCGGTACAAGCAGTATTGCGCAACCGATAAGAAATTAAGAAAACGACATGGCACTGCCTGTCGTTTTCTTTTACTTTTACTATGTTATTCCTAGTAATGTTGGGATTTAGTGAGGAGGCGAGATCATGCATAGTCGCGATTTAATAGAACAATATAAAGGCTACGTCCAAGATTGGCGTAGATATTTCCATAAACATCCTGAGCTCAGTAATGAAGAGTTTGAAACAACAAAGACCTTGGCTAAAGAATTAGAATCTATGGGCGTAGAGGTTCATGTTGATACAGAGCGTGGCATAGGGTTAATTGGTATCATCCGAGGTGGTAAACCTGGCAAAGCTATTGCTTTGCGCGCCGATATTGATGCATTGCCTGTTCACGAACATAATACAGTAGACTATAAATCAGAAACTGAAGGCAAAATGCATGCCTGTGGTCACGATGGTCATATGGCTATCTTGTTAGGAGCTGCAAAGATGTTAATGTCTATGAAAGACCGCATCGAAGGCGACGTATATTTAGCCTTTCAACCTGCTGAGGAGACAGGGGCGGGGGCACCCGATTTTATCAAATTTGGCGACTGGTACGATAAGGTGGATGCTATCTTTGGTGGTCACGTATGGATTGATTTACCAGCAGGTCTTATATCTGTTGAAGAAGGGCCTCGGATGGCTGCAAGTAGCCAAATTACTATCAATGTAAAAGGTAAGCAAGGCCATGGTGCACAACCTCATCAAGCGATTGATGCCATTGTGGTAGCTAGTGCCATCGTTATGAATTTGCAAACCGTAGTGTCTCGTAATGTTAGTGCATTGGATTCTTTAGTATTAACTATTGGGAATATTCACTCTGGAACGGAATGGAATGTTATTCCTGGTGAAGCTAAAATGGGTGGTACCATTCGATTCTTTGATCCTAATCAAGAAGATTATTATGTAGAATCCATACGACGAGTAGTAGAGCATACTGCTGAAGCTTATGGAGCAACTGCAACATTAGAATATGTAAAAAAAGTGCCGCCTACTATTAATGATTCGGCATCTAGTGAACTAGCAGAACGGGTTGTTATTGATACCTTAGGTAAAGATAAGCTTTCTAAAATGCGTAAAGTAATGCCAGGTGAAGACTTTGCATGGTATTTGCAAGATAAACCAGGCTGCTTTGCCTTTATTGGTATTCAAAATCCTGATGTAGAGGCTACGTACGATCATCATAACAATCGATTTAATATGGATGATTCCGTATTATCTGCGGCATCAGCCGTATATGCAGAATATGCCATTGCATGGTTAAAAGAGCATAAATAAAAGTATAAGAAGACATAAAAGCACTGTTATCTTAAAGATGATGGTGCTTTTTCATTGTATTTTTATTTATATTTTGTGCATGATATAGGTATAATATAACTATAATAAGAGTGTAATGTAAGTCCCATATAAGTCTAATAGATATTCTCTAGTTGAGAGGTGCTTATTTATGAATATAGTTATATGTATCACCATTATTGCTATTACAGGTATATTGTTAATGAAGCGCTATCAACCACAGCCAGTTTTAATTGGTATGGGGATCCTCATGATGTTTATTGCTTATGAGGCAAATTGGATTGATGCCATACTTGTTGAGTCTCAATCTACAGGCGTCTTGGTATTTGATGCTATGGAGATTGTGCGAATTACTACATCTGAGAATATAGTGAATTTAGGCCTCATGATTATGACCTGTGCTGGCTATGCAAAATATATGGAGTACATAGGGGCAGGGACGAGATTGGCACATACATTTATACGTCCTTTATATCGGTTAAATCGGCCATATATTGTACTGGCCCTAATGTTTCTTCTTAATATGGGACTGTCTATTTGTGTACCGAATCCATTGAGTCTTGCCCTCCTTATGATGGTTACCATGTATCCTGTATTGCTTCGCCTTGGCGTGAGCCCCGTGGGGGCTGCAGCGGTTATTGCTACGGGGCATCTTATGGACGTAGGACCAGGTGCGGTGTCTACCTTACTCATTGCAAAGACCTTGAATATGCCTGTGCCAAACTATTTTGTAGGCTACCAGTTGCGTCTTTATTTCTTAGTCGCTATTGTGACAGCTATAGCACACTTTTTCTGGCAGAAATATCGTGATCGGGTGGAGGAACCTAAGGCTATAGATGCTTGTGAAAGTATTCCAGAGGCGCCCATAGGTCCTAAGCCGTATATGATATTCCCGTTATTACCTTTGTGTTTTATCTTGGGGTTTAGTCAATATGGTTTGCCTGGGGTGAAGATGAATGTAACGTTGGCTATGATGCTCGCTTTTGGTATCGCCTTGTTAGCGGAACTGATTCGACACCGTAATTTACGGACAGTCCTTAAGAGTACCACAATATTCTTTGAGGGCATGGGAAACCAGTTTTCCTATGCAGTAACTCTAATTATAGGGGGGCAAATTTTTGCACTAGGCTTAGTGAGCTTAGGCATTATTGAATCCTTAGTCAGCGCACTCCAAACACTATCTCTTAATTCCATTGGACTTACCTCTATTCTATGGGGCGGTATGTTAGGCCTTAGTATGGTAACCGGTAGCAATGTAGCACCGTTATTTACATTAGTTCCACTAGTACCAAATATCGTAGCTCATCTAGGCCTTGATCCGATTACGACTATGCTTGGTATGCAAAATGGTGCAAGCCTAGGTTTATTCCTTAGCCCTATTAGTCCCGTAATGGTAGGCGTAGCAGGGGTGGCGCATATTAAGTCAGTAGATTTACTTAAACGCACAGCTGTACCTGTTCTTGTGGCATTACTTACTAGCTGTGTGGGGATATGGATTCTTTACTAAATATTCATTAAACGACTAATTAGTTACCTTTAACCAAATATACTTTATATCGCTTTTTAAGTTTAGTTTAAATTTAGAAAACCCTCTTTACATGTATCGTAAAGAGGGTTATTATAGTCCAAGATTAAATCATATGTAATTAAAATGGTTTCCTGCAATGGTGCAAGTTTTAGCCCTTTGCGGATAAAAAGGGCCTTTCTTCGCCGGACGGTTCTAGAAGCCAGAAAGGATGTAATGAACGATCAAGTTTCTATTTCCACAGCAAATATCCGTGGTGCCTTTGGGGCATTTTTTATTCCCGGTATGTATACAGCCTTATGGGCGGGGTTTGTGCCATATTTAAAAGCAAAGCTCAATATAGGTGAAGATGTATTGGGATCCATGATTTTAGTGCTTGGTGTAGGCTCTTGTTTGTCCATGGCTATAGCAGGTAAGTTAGTAGAGAGCTTTGGATGCAAGAAGGTCGTTTTATTGGCTAGTTTCATTGGTATGTTATCTCTTGCTATCGTAACTATGTGTTCTACTATTGCTACTACAACAGCTGTTTTATTCTTCTTTGGTATTGGTGTAGGCCTTAGTGGTGCTTCTGCTAATTTACAAGCAATCCTAACTGAAAAGGTTAGCAAGAAACACTTAATGGGTGCCTATCATGGTGGATGGAGCTTAGGTGGCTTTGCTGGTGCTGGTGTTTTGCTTGTTCTTATAAAGATATTATCTTTGCCTGTTAATGAAAGTATTTGGGGCCTTCTCATCGTATTATTCATTGCCATGGTTGTAGTCAGCCAATTTATGTTAACCTTTGGTAGTGATCCCAATGCAAAGGTTACAAAGAAAGCTAAAAGCCCATTATCGTTCCATCCGATTGCTATTATCTTTGGACTATTGTCCTTTGTATCTTACTTAGTTGAAGGTGCAGTAGGGGATTGGAGTGCATTATACTTATTTGAAGATAAAGGTATCGTTATCGAAGAAGCCGTTATGGGTGTTATGCTCTTTAATGGTGCTATGTGTATCGGCCGGTTGCTTGGTAATCGATGGGGTAAACATTTGACCTCTAAACAAGTTGTTATTGGTGGCTATTTATTCGGTGCCATTGCAATGGGGCTTATCGTATTTTTACCAGGATCTGGCTCCATGTATACGTATTTATTACTTGGCATCTCTTTAGCCATGGTAGTACCAAATTTGTTCTCTGCTATGGGGGAACAAAATGTAATTCCTATGACACAAGCTGTGGCAACATCTACCATGCTTGGTTATATGGGGATTTTGATGGGACCAGCATTGATTGGTTTCATTGCTCATGCAACTAGCCTTACAATAGCTTTCAGTGTATTAACGGCTATGCTTGTTATTAGTGCGGGTATTGGTAAATACGCTTATATGTTAATGGACAAATCAAAAGAAGCTGAAGTATAAATTTAAATAATAGCCCCAGAGACAATCTGTCTTTGGGGCTAATTTTTTTTACATAGTCATATTACTCGATTAAACATATGTTATTCCTTATAGTGGATGTAGAAGGATAGTGGATATAGAGGGCATACGAAAAAGCCACAGGCTAGAACCTGTGGCTTTTACCTATAGTATTTATATTAGCGATCGCCGTTGAAAATAGAGTTTTTAACAAGTACATAGTCTACTTTGCGGATTGCTTGTAAAGTAGTACCGCCAGCATAAGAGATAGCAGATTGTAAATCTTGTTCCATTTCAACTAAAGTATCAAAAATAGAACCTTTGGAATCGATGAAGATTTTTTTACCTTCTACGTTTTTGCGTTCCCCTTTTTGGAACTCAGATGCGGACCCAAAGTATTCTTTTACTGCTTTACCGTCAACGATTTTTTCTTCCCCTGGAGATTCTTCGTGACCTGCAAAGAGAGAACCAATCATAACCATAGTAGCACCAAAGCGAATAGATTTAGCGATGTCACCGTGATCGCGGATACCGCCGTCAGCGATGATAGGTTTTGTAGCTGCTTTTGCACACCAGCGAACAGCAGCTAATTGCCAACCACCAGTACCGAAACCTGTTTTTAATTTAGTGATACAAACTTTACCAGGACCGATACCTACTTTAGTAGCATCTGCACCAGCATTTTCAAGTTCACGAACTGCTTCTGGTGTACCTACGTTACCAGCGATAACGAAAGTTTCAGGCAAGTTCTTTTTAATGTATTGGATCATTTCGATTACTGCATTGGAATGACCATGTGCAATATCGATTGTGATGTATTCAGGTGTTAAGTTTGCTTTTTTGAATTCATCTACTAAAGCAAATTCTTCAGCTTTTACACCGATAGAAATAGAAGAATATAAGTTAAGGTCGTGCATGCGTTTTACAAAGTCCATACGACGTTCAGGTTGGAAACGATGCATGATATAGAAATAGCCTTCACGAGCTAATTTTTCAGCCAACTCTTCGTCAATGATAGTTTGCATATTTGCAGGTACCACTGGTAAGCGGAATGTGCGTTTACCTAATTTTACATGTGTATCACATTCGCTGCGGCTAGTGACGATACATTTATTAGGAATTAATTGCACGTCTTCGTAATCAAAGATGTTCGTTGTGTTAATCATAGTTTCTATATCTCCTTCGAGTATTACATATTGAACCTGTACTATTATACAAGAGACTCGTAAAATTTTCAATACGTTCCGAATATTTTGTTTGGTGTCATGAAAAAACTGTAGTACAATACAAGTAGACTGTATAAATAAAAATATCAGTTGAAATACATATATAAAACATATAATTGGGAGGAGGTCGATTGAAATGGATCAATCAAAAACTCGTATGCTAGCGGAAGCTGGTGTAGCAATTGCTATTGCACAAGTCTTGTCATTTATTACGATTTTCCATATGCCACAAGGTGGATCAATTAAGGCTGCAGCTTTAGTACCACTTATGATTTATGCGTACCGCTGGGGCGGCACACGCGGTATTTTTGTCGGTGTTGTGTACGGCATTTTACACTTTATTTTAGGCTTTAAATCATCTGTTCATTATTTAAGTATTATCTTAGATTACTTAGTAGCCTATGGTGCTATTGGTGTTTGCGGTTATTTCAAGGATTCTATTTCTGGACTTATTACAGGCTCTATCGTAGGTATCGCATTGCGTTGGGCCGCATCTGTTATTAGTGGCGCCGTAGTCTTTGCTAGCTATGCACCACAAGGTCAAAATCCTTGGATTTACTCTATGGTTTATAATGCTTCCTATATGGTGCCAGATGGTATTTTAAATATTGTAGTTTTACTATTCGTCTATCAAGGTGTTAAACGAGGTTTGGGGCGTCGTGGATAAATTAGGTTTAATTATTTTAGCTGGTGGTCTTAGCACTAGAATGGGGCAACCAAAGGCTTTGTTGCCTTGGATTAATGGTGAAAGCCTCATATCCCATGCCCTCCGCAAGGGACTTGAAGCAGATGTACATGATATTTTGATTTCTATTGGGGATGATGAAGAATTAGGTCATGCCATACAGACTCATATCTTAGATACATTATCGAACAATGAAAAAGAAAAAGTTTCTATCGTTCGGGATTCTGTCGAGCGGTGTGGACCTTTGGGTGGCCTTTATAGTACCTTATCTGTTGGCGTAAGTTCAGCTTATGCAGTGATGGCTGTAGATATGCCATTTATGGAGATGGACTTATATTATGATTGGCTATATCAGGTGGATCACAATGATTGGAACGCCATTGTCCCACATGGTGAAAGTGGTAAAAAAGAGCCAATGGCTGGCATTTACAGACCTTATATTGCTTCATTAATCCCATCTATTCTCGTTGGTGAAGATATGTCTTTACAACATGCTCTTGATATGATGGGCCATGTTGAATCTATTGATGCTAGTGATTATAGTTGGGAATTGAGCAATATTAATCGTTTTGAAGATTATCAATGGGCACGAGCTTTAGCAGAAAATGAGTTTCGTCGTGTACCGATCATTAGTGTAGTAGCATCTAAGCGGAAAACTGGAAAAACAACCGTTGTAACTCGCCTTGTATCAGAATTACAACGAGTTGGTCTATCCGTCGGTGTTGTAAAGAGTGATAAGCACGGCTTTCAAATGGATCATGAAGGAACCGATACAGACCTTGTGTATAAGGCTGGCGCTGATGCGGTTGCTATTGCAGGTCCTACAGAAACAGCGATTCGTATACGCACGAAAGAACAGTCTAGTCTGTATGATTTGACACAGCATATGCCCGTAGATATTGTTATACTAGAAACAAGGTCCCAAGGCATTGCCCCTATCATAGAGGTTACCCAAGAGGGACATACGGAAGAGCTTATCTCGGATGCAATGGAGCGAGTGGCAACAATTGAAATTAGCAAATTGAATCAAGACGTACCTGAATTGGTACGCCACATACAGGAAATGATGAGGAGTTTACATGGCCGTCGTTACTGTTGAGAAGGCACTCCAATTATGGGATGAGGCCTTACAAACAAAAGTTCATAAAACTGAAACTATTGCTGTTAAGGTGGCGAAAGGATACGTATTGGCAGAGGATATTATTGCTCCTACAGACGTACCTGCATTCCCTAAATCTGCTATGGATGGCTATGCCATTGCCTACGAAGAAGGTCGTAATGAATATATCGTGGATGGTATTATTGGTGCCGGCGTTGTATGGGAACATCCTGTTGAACCTGGCCATGCAGTGCGAATTATGACGGGTGCACCTGTGCCGGATACATGTGATACTGTAATCATGCAGGAACAAGTGGTTGGCACAGGAGAACCGAAAACAACAATTACTATTCAAGGCAACTATCGATGTGGCGATCATATTATCCCTCAAGGTGAAGAGTGCGTTGCCGGTACCATTGTAATTCCACGAGGTACAGAGGTAACATCTACAGTACAAACCATTTTGACTGGTCTTGGGCTGACTGAGGTTTCTGTTAATGTGATGCCTCGCGTGTTAGTGCTTACCTCAGGTCATGAGGTGATTGAACCTGGTGAAAGCTTAACACCAGGTAAAATCTATAATTCTAATCGGGCTATGATTTGTGGACTTTTGGAGGATTTAGGCTTTCATAAGATTACACATTATCATGTAAGTGATGCGCCAGAGGAACTAGACTCTGAAATCAACCACGTGTTGCAGCTTAGTGAAGAGGCAGATATCATCATCAGTTCTGGTGGTGTGTCCGTCGGTCTCTTTGATACAATGCCTCTTATTTATGAGAAACTAGGTGCTCAATCTATTTATGCACGTATTCAAATGCGGCCTGGCGCTGCATCCTATGGTGCGGTGACACCGAAAGGTCAAATCATCTTTGGCCTATCTGGTAATCCAGGAGCTGCTTTTAACGGCTGGCATTTAATCGTAGCGCCAACGTTAAAACGCTATAAAGGTTTAGCCAACTGGACTACACCTGTCGTAGCTTGTGTAATGGATTCGGAAATCTTTAAACGCAATGCTTTTGATCGCTATGTACAAGGTAAAGTGATCTTCGGTGGTGGCGTTCCACGCTTTGTGGCTAACCGTCACTTTAACAGTAGCAGCATATTAGGCTTATATACGGTTAATGCATTGGCCTGTATTCCGCGTGGTGTACATGAAGTACGACCGGGAGATACCTTTAATGTATATCTGTTAGGTTTGCTACCTGCGGTTTAAACTATATGAGTTTAGATGCACTAAATGTTTAGCATTTTAATTACTTTTACCATTATATAGTTATATAAGGAGTGATTTCTATGAGTAAGACTTTCACAAAAAATATCCCAGTCAACGAGATTTTACATCTAGGCGATCGTTTAGAGTATAAAGAAGGGCAAGTGATTAGTATTACGATTGCCCAAAATGAACGCCTCAGTATTACCTTGTTTGCATTGCCAAAAGGGGAGGAAATCTCAACACATGTAACTGTAGGTGATGCGATTGTGCAAATCCTTGATGGTGAAGCACACATCGTCGTCGGTGATGTGGAACACAATGTAAAAGCTGGTGAAACATTGATCATGCCATCTGAAGTACCTCATAGTCTCGATGCACGAGAAAACTTCAAGATGCTGTTGACCGTTGTTAAATAAATATATCATAATAAATGCATCCCTTGAGGTATTAAGGGGTGCATTTTTAATGCTTGAGAGAGGTCGAATGTATGAACATCGTTGAACAGTACAACTTAACCTTACAAATAGAAGTCGTCGATTGTAAAATCAAGTTGAACAAGTAACACAAAAAGTCCATAAGGCTCTCTCTTTGGTAGAATGTAAGTGACAAAGCTTCATTCACAAGGAGGAAATCCCTATGGACTACTTATATTCTACTACAACTGAGCACAGAAAGGGACAACATCTTTCATTTGAGCACCGGGTTTTGATTCAAACACGCCTTAAGGATGGTTGGAGTCCCAACAAAATCGCCAAGGAAATCGGATGTGCACCAAACACCGTTCGCAACGAGATTAAGCGCGGAACAGTGGTACTGTACAAAGGAAATATTCTCCGCTACAAAGCCACCGCCGGACAAGCTACCTACGAGCAGAACCGTCAAGTGTGCTGTAGGCACTACGACTTCCTCGAGAAAGTCGATTTCATCTCGTTTGTTGAGAAAAAGTTTTTCGAAGACGGATGGTCACTGGATGCTTGCGTCGGCTATGCCCTGAAAGAAGGCTTGTTCACCAGAGGACAGATTGTCTGTACTAAGACACTATATAGCTATGCTGACCTCGGACTGCTTGGCATCAAGAACATCCACCTTCCCGAAAAACTCCGTAGATCTTCAAAGAGGGTGAAAATCCTTAAAAACAAAAGGGTTCTTGGACGCAGCATCGAAGAACGACCATCGGAAGCAAATGACCGCAGCGAGTTTGGGCACTGGGAGGCAGACCTTGTCATCGGTTCAAAGAAGAAGGATGACGACGCTCTGCTCACCATGCTTGAACGCAAAACTCGCGAGTACTGGATGATTCGTGTTCCGGGTCGGAATCCAAACGGTGTCATGGCTGCTTTAACAACCATCCGTTCACAGTACAGTGAACACTGGGATACTATCTTCAAGACGATTACGACAGACAACGGATCCGAGTTCTCGATGTTGTCCGAGCTGGAGGACTTAAGCAAAACGCTGGTTTACTTTGCCCATCCCTATACCTCTTGCGAAAAGGGATCCGTAGAACGCCACAATGGCTTGATCCGCAGATTCATCCCCAAGGGGAAACGCATCGACAGCTACTCTGATGAGCAGATTTCTCAAATCGAGACCTGGTGTAATAGCCTTCCAAGAAAACTACTGGGCTACCGTACTCCGGATGATCTCTTCGAGAATGAACTGGATCGGATTTATTCCTGTGTCGCCTAACAGACTATTCAACTGTCAATGTTCAACTTGTTATTGCAATTTTCGAAAAAACTCTCTTTTAATTTGGATAGTTAGATTTCTTAAAATGCGTAGAATATACTTCATCAGGTATTACAAACAATCGCAAATTAATCATTTTGGAGGATATAATGAATCAAGTAAAATTTATGGAAAATTTAGGGAAAGTTGCAACAGTTACTGCTGTAGCTATGTATGTATCTTACTTCCCACAAATTATGAACAACTTAGCACATCCAGGTACTGGTGATTGGATCCAACCACTTGTAGCGGCTATCAACTGTACATTATGGGTGGCTTATGGCTTGTTCAAAGAGCACAGAGATATCCCAGTTGCATTGGCAAATGCACCAGGCATCTTCTTCGGCTTGGCAGCAGCAATTACAGCCCTTATGTAATAAGAGTTTGCGCTAATTATTTTATATAGTGTTGAAAGTCGTATGATAAGAAATAATCTGTTGACCATAGCTAAATAAATATATCATAATGAATGCATCCCTTGGATTATAAGGGATGCATTTTTTATGGGAGATTTTAATTATTATGGATTATTTTTACTATACCTATAAACATAATCATATAGATTTTAATAGTGATATATATAAGGTTAGTACATATCATTACAACTGGCACAGTGGCGTAGAAATCCTAATCTTGTTAAAAGGTAGAATTGATATGAGTTGTAATAGCGAGGTTTTCACGATGGAGCCGCTCGATACAATTATTATTTCTCCTCAAGTTGGACACGCTACATTAGCCTTAGAGGAGGATACGACAGCTCTTGTTATTCATGTAAGTAAGGAGTTTTTCCAATACTTTGATCCTAACTTTGGTATGTATCAATTTGTATTGCGCTCAGATAAAAGTAATCGGTATAATCAATTCTTTACGTCCTTACGTCATCATGCAGCACAAATGATGTTACTAATGGTGAATGGTGATAGTCCTGATCGTCAATTATGTTTGGAGAGTCACTATTTATCGTTGACTAGTGATATATATCGTGAAATTGATGCGGTTAAGACTATCCCTGTACATACAAAGCCTGCTGATATGACCGTAGCTACCTTTGATAAAATGATTGCTTACATTGATGAAAACTATCAGCAAAAGATTGAGTTAGAAGATATTGCCAAAATTGGCGGTTATAATGTGAACTATACATCTCAGTTTTTTAAACGCCAATTAGGTGTTTCTTTTCTTGAATATGTTTTGCGTTTGCGGTTGCGAGAGGCAACAGTACGTTTGGTCAATTCTAATGATGGGGTTGCACATATTGCAAGCAGCTGTGGGTTTGCAGATATTAAAGCCTTTAATGTAGCATTTAAGAAACATTTTCATACGACGCCATCAGAATATCGTAAACAAGCAAAAGAGTTGGGGCGTAAAACAAAACTACATGATTGGAAGGAAATTATCTCTACTCAAGAAAATGATATTATGGAGATCTTACAATCTTGCGTAGCCTATAAAGATGATTCTATATATAGTCTTGAGTTAAAGCAGGCTAATCAAAAACTACAGGACGTTAAGGAGCAACTTGAGCTTGTTGTTAGAAAACTACAAGCTTAATATAGACAGTTTTAATACTATGGTAAGCTAGTATAAGATTTATAGCATTATTCCCTCAATTTCCAAAATATACAATCATTAGGTATAGGTAATTTTGTATATATCATAATAGTATATAAATATATGGTAAAAGAGTATTACTTTAGATAAGTAGTACTCTTTTTCTTTTTTTATATGGGCAAAATTGTATATTTGATAATGTTAGACTCTATAGATTCGGGTGATTTTGTATAATTCTAAGGTCCTTGTGCCAATAAAAACAAACTTGTAAATTGGATAGTTATATCTCTGAAAAAGAGTACAATGTAATTAGTGATAGGCACTAAGGTTTTAAGTAGACAGTATTATAGAGTCCTAAATAGTGAAGTACTACAGGAGGTTTACGATGAGTACGAAGAATCAACAAGTGCAAGAAATGACAAATAAAATAGCTAACTTCGTTTCTTATATGGCAAAGGTATTGCCTGATGATGTACAAGAAAAAATCCATGAATTAGCTAAGGATGAAAGAAATCCTATGGCTAAATCTATTTATGAAACAATGCAACATAATATGGATCTAGCAGCTCAGCTTAATCGCCCTTCATGCCAAGATACAGGTGTATTACAATTTTGGGTAAAAGTGGGTTCTAACTATCCTCTAATTGGTGAGCTAGAGGAAATCTTAAAAGATGCTACATATAAAGCTACACAAGAAGCTCCATTGCGACTAAATTGTGTGGAAACCTTTGATGAATTTAACACTGGTACAAATATTGGTTTGACAGCACCTTATATTCACTGGGATATCATTCCTGGACGTGATGATGTAGAAATTTTTCCATACATGGCTGGTGGTGGTTGTTCTTTGCCAGGTTCTGGTAAAACATTAATGCCAGGCGAAGGTTATGAAGGTGTTGCTAAGTTTGTTCTCGACTTGATGACGAGCTATGGTTTAAATGCGTGTCCTCCACTTTTAGTAGGTGTAGGAATTGCTACTACTATTGATACTGCTGCCGGTTTATCTAAAAAGGCATTAATGCGTCCTGTATCTTCAAAAGCACCCAACGAAAAAGCTGCTTATATGGAACAATTATTAGAAGATGGAATTAATAAAATTGGTATTGGCCCTCAAGGTATGGGTGGGGATAAAACTGTTTTAGGTGTGAATATTGAACATGGTACACGTCATCCATCTGTTATTTCTTGTGCTGTCAGCGTAGGTTGTTGGAATCATCGTCGAGGCAATCTTGTATTTGATAAAGATGGTAATTGCATAGTTAAATCTCATAAAGGAGTGACACTATAATGGCTAAGAAAGTATTAACTACACCTATTCAAAAATCTGATCTAGAAGGAATTAAGCCAGGCGATGTGATTTATTTAACTGGACATATTACCACTACTCGTGATATGGGGCATCGCCGGGTGGTGGAAGAGGGTCAAACGTTACCAGTTGACATTAAAAATGGTGCTATACTCCATGCGGGACCAATTATTCGTACTATAAGCGATAATGAGTTTGAAGTTGTGTCTGTAGGACCTACTACATCTATGCGGATGGAAAAATTTGAGTACGAGTTTGTGAAAGAAACTGGTGTACGCCTTATTGTTGGTAAAGGTGGAATGGGGGCAGACACAGCGCGTGCATGTAAAGACTTTGGTGCGCTACATTGTGTATTCCCAGCGGGGAACGCAGTTCTTGCAGCTACAGAAGTTGAAAAGGTGGAATCTGCTAATTGGCGCGAATTGGGTATGTGTGAAACCTTATGGACTTTTAAGGTTAAAGAATTTGGACCTCTTATCGTATCCATTGATGCAGAAGGTAATAACTACTTTGAAAATAAAAAAGTAGAATACAATGCAAAGAAAGAAGAAGTGTTAGAAGAAATCTATAAACACGTAAGTTTCATTAAATAATCTCATTGTGAGGATTAACTTAATAGGAGGATTATACGGATTTTGTACAATCCTCCTTTTTTGTACCCTTTTTTAGGTATTACACGTATTTGGAGGTATATATGGATACAAGTGTAATGATAACTCTAGGCTTCTTGGTATTTGCCATTGTTATGTTTGCGTGGGAGAAAATCCCCTTGTCTATTACCGCTATGGTTGTAGCAGTAGGTCTGCACCTAAGTGGGGTATTATCCGCTAAAGAAGCGTTCGCCGGTTTTGTGGATCCAAACGTCTTACTATTTATGGGCATGTTTGTTATTGGTGAAGCATTCTTTGTAACAGGTGTAGCAGTAGGTGTAGGTAATGTAGTTCATAAGTTTGCTAAAACTGAAACATCTTTGCTCGTTGCCGTTATGATGATTACAGGTATTTTATCTGGTTTCTTATCTAATACTGGTACAGCTGCTGTACTAATTCCTGTAATTATCGGTATTTGTAAAAAGAGTGGTTTTAAACAAACTAAATTATTGATGCCTCTTGTGTTTGCTGCCGCTATGGGTGGCAATATTTCCCTTATCGGCGCCCCTGGCAATATGATTGCTCAAGCAGGCTTACAACAAGCTGGACTCGGCTCCTTTGGTTTCTTTGACTATGGTTTAGTAGGTCTACCAATTCTAATCGTAGGTACAATCTTCTATGCTACAATTGGCAAACGTTTCTTGCCAGACACTCCAAGTCATCAACCTGATGGTGCCTTTGAAGGTAATGATGATTATAGCCATGTACCAGCTTGGAAAAAATGGACTTCCGCACTTGTATTGATTTTGACAGTTGTGGCTATGATTTTTGAAAAACAATTAGGTGTAAAACTCTATGTAAGTGCTTGGGTAGGTGCTCTTGTATTAGTTGCTACTAATGTTATTAGTGAAAGTGCAGCTGTTAGATCTATCGATATGAAAACAATTATGCTCTTCGCTGGCTCTATGGCCCTTGGAGACGCAATGGTTAAAACAGGTACTGGTTCTGTAATTGCAGATATTATCGTGAATAGCCTTGGTGCTAGTCCGTCTCCAATTGTTGTGCTAGTAGTAATCTTTGTGCTTGGTGTATTTATGACAAACTTTATGTCTAATACGGCTACTTGCGCATTGTTAGTTCCTATTGGTCTTAGTCTAGCATCTCAATTGGGATTCGATCCAAAAGCAGTGTTGGCAGCTATCGTAATAGCGAGCTCCTTAGCATATGCTACACCAATTGGTATGCCTGCTAATACTATGGTATACAATATAGCTGGTTATAGTTTCATGGATTATGTAAAAGCTGGTTTGCCGCTCATCGTTGTATCTAGTATAGTGGCACTCGTATTATTACCAATCTTCTTCCCCTTTTAAATTATTCTAAGACTATAAATTTGCCTAGTGTATGGGCGTACACTAGGCATTTTTATATACTCGCTTGTATAGTCCGTTAGAGAATTTATTAGGTGTATTACTGAAATTGTTAAGGATTAATATTAGACATACGTACTACTTTCATATATAATAGATTACTGTAGCTGTACAAATATACACTTACAGTAGACATTTAATGTTGAATAGTAAATATTAGATAATAAGTTTATAGTTATTATATAGTTGATAGATGGCCATGTGCCGAGGAGGCTTTATGTTAAGCGATATTGAGATTGCCCAACAGAATAAAATGGAGAAAATTCAAGTTATTGCCGACAAATGCGGTTTAACACCTGATGACATAGAACAATATGGTCATTATAAAGCGAAAATTTCCTTTGATGCTATTCGCCGTTTAGAATCTAAGCCTGATGGCAAATTGGTGTTAGTTACGGCCATTACGCCAACGCCGGCAGGGGAAGGTAAATCTACAACGAGCATTGGTCTCGTACAAGGTTTACAAAAAATTGGTAAAAATGCTATTGCTACATTGCGTGAGCCATCCTTAGGCCCTGTATTTGGCATTAAAGGCGGTGCAGCAGGTGGCGGTTATGCTCAAGTTGTGCCAATGGATGATATCAATCTTCACTTTACAGGTGATATGCACGCTATTACAGCAGCTAACAATTTGCTATCTGCCATGATCGACAATCACATCCATCAAGGTAATGAATTGCAAATCGATTTGCGTCAATTATCTTGGACTCGTGTCCTAGACATGAATGACCGTGCTCTTCGTAATGTGACAGTGGCCCTTGGAGGTAAAGTTTGTGGCTTCCCACGCGAAGACCACTTCATGATTACTGTTGCTTCTGAAATCATGGCTATTCTTTGCTTAGCCAAAGATCTAGAAGATTTAAAAGAACGCTTTGGTCGCATCGTTATCGGCTGTAATCTAGCAGGTGAGCCTGTTTATGTTCATCAGCTTGGTTGCCAAGGTGCGATGGCGCTTCTTATGAAAGATGCTATCAAACCAAATCTAGTGCAAACGTTAGAACATACACCGGCAATCGTACACGGTGGTCCATTTGCAAACATCGCTCATGGTTGCAACTCTATTGTAGCTACAAAACTTGGTCTTAAACTTGGTGATATTGTGGTTACAGAGGCTGGCTTTGGTGCTGACTTGGGTGCTGAAAAGTTCCTCGATATCAAATGTCGTTACGGTGGTATCTTCCCTGATACAATCGTTATCGTAGCTACATTGCGGGCTCTTAAAATGCATGGCGGCGTACCTAAGCAAGAGTTAAATACAGAAAACGTAGAGGCTGTAACAAAAGGTTTCAGTAACCTACGTAAAGCCATTGAAAATATGCGCTACTTTAACGTGCCTGTATTAGTGGCAATCAATAAATTTGCTACTGATACGAATGTTGAAATTGCAGAATTAACTCGCTTGTGTAACGACTTTGGTGTACCGGTAGAGCTTAATGAATGTTGGGAAAAGGGCGGCGAAGGCGGCACTGATATGGCTAAGAAGGTCGTAGAGTTGCTGGATGGTCCTAAGCCAACACCTAAATTTGTATATGATTTAGAAGACAGTTTGGAAGATAAAGTTAATAAAATTGTTAAAACCATTTATGGTGGCGAAGGTGTTATCTTTACAGATAAAGCTAAAAAACAAATTAAACAATTAGCTGATTGGGGGCTAGATCGTTTGCCTGTATGTATGGCAAAAACACAATACTCCTTATCTGATAATCCAGCACTCTTAGGTGCGCCAACAGGCTTTACCATCACGGTTTCTGATATTCGTGTTGCTAATGGTGCAGGCTTTATCGTATGCCGTACAGGGGATGTAATGGTTATGCCTGGCCTTCCTAAACGTCCTGCCGCACTTAATATGGATATCGAAGCAGACGGTACGATTAAAGGCTTATTCTAATATGAATTTTTTGAGGTCTTGTTATGAAATTAGTAGAAGAACGAGTTATAGATTTTGTGGCAGCTACTGCATCTAAAGAGCCTACACCGGGTGGCGGAGCTGTTGCAGCTTTAACTGCTGCAACAGGTGCAGCATTAGCTGAAATGGTAGCGAACTTAACCTTTGGTAAAAAGGGATATGAAGATGTTCAGTCCGAAATGGAAGAGCTTCAAACTAAGGCAGAAGCGATTCGTAATCGCATGCTTGAATTATCTCAAGCTGATGCGGATGTATTTAATATCTTTATGAACGCCTTAGGCCTGCCAAAGAATACAGATGAAGAGAAGGCTAAACGTACGGCGGCTATCCAACAAGCTTACAAAGACGCAGCGATGGTACCTTTTGAAATTGGTGAATTAGCGTATCAAATTTTTGATTTAGCAGAACTAGCATCGCAAAAAGGAAACCAAAATCTAATAACAGATGGTATTATTGCGGCTATTAATGCACGTGCGGCGATAAAAGCAGCATTCTTAAATGTAAGAATTAATCTATCTGGTATTAAAGATGAAGCATTTGTAGAAAATGTAACGGCTAAGATGAATGCTATTGAACAAGGTCTTGATGCTAAAGAGGCAGCTATTATAGCCTTATATAAATAAGAATATTCTAAACTGAATAATATGTCTTGGTAGATGTCAAATGTTCGGAAAATGTTAAGCGAGAACCTGTTAAATGATATGAATTTAATAGGTTCTCTTTTTTTATTGTTAAAATCCGAACAATAGTGTAAAATAGACGAGTGATATTTCGAGATTTTATGTAGGAGACGTTATGACAGATCAAAAACAAACGAATACAGTCGATAGTATGTTGCCCATACCACAGCTATTTGCCTTTGGTTTACAGCATGTATTGGCTATGTATGCTGGGGCTGTAGCTGTACCGATTATCGTGGCACAAGCTATGAACTTACCTATGGAGGATTTGATTCGCCTTATTACAGCCGACTTATTTACTTGTGGTATTGCCACATTAATTCAAACATTAGGTATTGGTAATATTGGTGGTCGCATCCCTATGATTCAAGGTGTTACCTTTGCATCTGTCAGTCCTATGGTGATGATAGGGACACAACATGGTATGACGGCTATTTACGGTGCTATCATTGTGGCCGGTCTATTTACCTTCTTAGTGGCTCCATTCTTTAGTCGTTTTATACGATTATTCCCGCCTGTAGTTACAGGTACAATTATTACCATAATTGGTATTAACTTGATGCCAGTTGCCATTAATTGGATGGGCGG
This sequence comes from uncultured Veillonella sp., assembly GCF_963543145.1. Lineage (GTDB taxonomy): Bacteria > Bacillota > Negativicutes > Veillonellales > Veillonellaceae > Veillonella. Next base: position 31,631 of record NZ_CAUTZP010000018.1, read on the forward strand.
TGGTGTAGGTAATCCAGAATTTGGTAGTTTTACAAATATTGGGCTAGGTTTTCTTACTTTCTTGATCGTTGTATTTGTTTACAAATTTGGAAAAGGCTTCGTTAGTAATCTTTCTGTTCTAATTGGATTGATTGTAGGTACAGCGATAGCTTTTGCTTTGGGAGCAGCTAATTTTGGTGAAGTGGGTCGAGCTCACTGGATTGCCTTTATAGAACCATTCTACTTCGGTTTGCCAACTTTTGACTGGGCATCTGTACTGTCTATGATTATTGTTATGCTCGTAGTTATGGTAGAAACTACAGGCGATAGTATTGCAATTGGTGAAATTGTAGATAAACCAATTGGTCGTAAAGAATTGGCATCTATTATTCGTGCTGATGGCATTTCTACTGCGATCGGCGGTATTCTTAACAGCTTTCCGTATACGGCGTTTGCTCAAAATGTAGGCCTTATTGCTGTAACAGGTGTTAAAAGCCGATTTGTTGTAGCTGCATCTGGTGTCATTTTGATTTTATTAGGTTTATTCCCAAAACTAGCTGCTATCGTAGCGAGTATTCCTAATGCAGTACTCGGTGGTGCTGGTATTGCCATGTTTGGTATGATTGTTGCCAGCGGCATTCGCTCTCTAGGTAAAGTTAGTTTTGATGGTAACCATAACTTGATGCTTGTAGCCATTAGTATTGGTGTGGCTATGATTCCAATCGCGGCGCCAAACTTTTATGCAAATTTCCCTGATTGGGCACAAATTATCTTAAAATCTGGTATTACCTTTGGTAGTATTACAGCGATTTTACTTAATCTATTACTTAATGGTGTTAACCATGGTGATGAATTCAAGGAGATGGGACGTCGCTAAATCATAAGAATGAGAACTCTATTCTTTAAGGATAGAGTTCTTTTTTAGTGATTAAATTCACAGGGAAATTGTAAGAATACTATGTTATAATATATAGATAATTGTAAAAGTATTTTGTTATGCTTTCACCAAAATGAGAATCACAAGTATATGTTTGCAATTAAATGTTTATATAAAGTTATGTATATATGGTATGTTCCCATAAGAAGGGAAGGGTTACATGGCAGAAGGAAAAATTATTGCTATCTCCATTAGTGAGAAAAAAGGGCAAAAGAAACATAATATTGAATCCGCAAATCTTATCGTAAATCATGGCATGGAAGGTGATGCTCACGCAGGCAATTGGCACCGCCAAATCAGTTTGCTTGGCATTGCAAGTATTGACCATATGCGCGCTCAAGGGGCGGATGTAAAGCCTGGTGATTTCGCTGAAAATATCACGGTTGAAGGTATGGTACTATATGAATTGGCAGTAGGTACACAGCTACAAGTCGGTAAAGATGTTATTCTTGAAATTACCCAAATCGGTAAGGAATGCCATCATGGTTGCGAAATCATGAAACAAGTTGGTTCTTGTATTATGCCAACACAAGGCATTTTTGGTAAGGTTCTAAAAAACGGTATAATTCATGTAGGTGATGAAGTATCTATTATTAAATAATTCTGTATTGGTAAATGAGGTGTGTTATGAAAGACGCATGGGGCCGTACAATTGAATATGTACGTCTGTCGCTGACAGATGCGTGTAATTTCTGTTGTCCCTATTGTCGACCTGCAGAAATTACGCCTCAAAGTCAAACACAACTATTATCTGTTGATGAATGGATGACTATCTTAGAGGCTTTCCATCGAATTGGTGTAAAAGCAGTGCGCCTTACTGGTGGTGAACCATTGTTATATCCTCATATTGAAGAGCTGTTAGAACGTATCAAAGCAACTGGCTGGTTTGAAGATATTTCCATGACCACCAATGGTAGTCTCTTAGCATCTCGGGCACAACGGTTGAAAAAACTTGGTTTGAACCGAGTGAATATCAGTTTAGACTCTCTTGAAAGTGAAGCCTTTGCTACTTGTGTAGGTAAAGAGGGACAACTTGAATCTGTACTAGAAGGCATACGAAATGCTATTAATGCTAATTTTAAATCTGTAAAGATTAATACCGTTTTATCTCGCTACTGGTCTGATGATGAAGTTAGATCTTTGTTACAATATGTGGAAAAATGGCCTGTTATTTGGCGCTTCATCGAGTATATGCCATTCCAAGGCGACGCATTCCATGGTCCTACCTTTGATGAATGGAGGGCTCAACTTGAACGCGTGAGTGGTGGACCGCTCACGGAGGTTCACTCCATATATGGCTTTGGACCTGCTACCTATTTAGCATTGCCTAGCGGTAAGGCGGTAGGTTTTATATTCTCCATGTCTCACAGTTATTGTGATACATGTAATCGTGTACGCCTTACATCTGATGGACAAATGCGGTTATGCTTGTTGCGTGATGACGAGGCTGATTTAGTATCCCTCGTACGCAATAGCGCGACTGCAGAGGACTTGTCAGAGCATATTGAACGTGCTTTACAACGAAAACAAGAACGTCACGATGGTATCGGTATGGAGCAACCAGAACGTCCAATGTGGAGAATCGGAGGTTAGTATGGGATTTTTTGATTTTCTAAAACCAAGATCAAAAGAAAATATTGAATCATGCTGGCCAGGCGGTAAAATGCTTCAAGTCCATATAGAGTACGATACCGTAAAAGCTGTATTTACCTATTTTGGTCGTTATGGTCTACAATTTAGCGTGCCTAAGGCGAATCTAACGAATGTTATTGTTAAAGAAGTGAGCCGTACGCATAGTGTGCTTCAATTATATAGTGGTGAAGACTGCGTAGGAACGAGTGATTTGTTACCTACAGAGGCATGTAATACTATGAAAGATTGGGTGTTACAATATTAATGGCTATGTTTTATAGGAATGTAATAAATATTCTTTACATTCCTATAAAAGAGGCATATAATTAGTCATGTCATGGACCACTAGCTCAGCTGGCAGAGCACCTGACTCTTAATCAGGGTGTCCAGGGTTCGAACCCCTGGTGGTCCACCAAATAAACCCGCACAGTAGTGCGGGTTTTTCTTATTATTGTCTTTAGACTGGTTCGCGACGTAGTCGCGAATCATAAAACCACCCGCTATGCGGGTGCGGCAACGAAAGTTATACAAAAAAATCGGGTTATAGGACAAAAAGTGTTGCTGTTAATGCCGATGGAACTAGATAAATACTA
>NZ_CAUTZP010000019.1:0-32031 GCF_963543145.1 uncultured Veillonella sp.
CCGGAGGAGCAACGCTTGTTAGGAAACAATAGTTTGAGAGTAGTGTAATTCTGTAAACCTCTAAAACATATTGAAGAACGTAAGACTGATGATAATGGTTTGAGAGTAGTGTAATTCTGTAAACCTCTAAAACGGCGGTTGAGTATATCGAGTTCCTAAAATCGTTTGAGAGTAGTGTAATTCTGTAAACCTCTAAAACATTAGCTTTATATTTCGGACAATTAATCCAGTTTGAGAGTAGTGTAATTCTGTAAACCTCTAAAACGGGGAGAGTATGACACAGATACATTGCGATGTTTGAGAGTAGTGTAATTCTGTAAACCTCTAAAATCAAATCAAGGTAATGCCCACTTACACAGGTGTTTGAACGTAGTGTAGTTTAAAATCAGTTCGCAAAGCATTCTCATTATAGTAGATAAAATTAAAAGCCGATCTTTGATTGTAGATAAGATCGACTTCTTTTATCTATGTCGTTAAATACAGTTTGAGTTTTATGTTGTAAATGTTTATAACGCCAAGCAATCACGCTTGAGGTGCTCACGTCTCAGCCGTAGTTTAAGAAGGGATCTCAGTTTGTGTCGGATATTCCTAATGTAGACGAGCATGGCGCATCCTATATTGACGTGAATATGGTGAAGGTAATCGGTTTTGAGCCGCCTATGTATATGATTAAGGCGATGGTATATAAAGAGTTTTACGATATCGCTGATGCGGTGTATTATGAAATATATAAGCAACATTTTGATGAGGTTCTTGTTAAGTAAATTCCATTTTGGAGGTTCTTATGAAACCATTTGAAACGAAGGATTACAAAGCTTTTACCATGTTCGAGGATCGTTGGGCTCTTATTACAGCTGGTACGCTTGATGATTTCAATACCTGTACAGTTAGCTGGGGCAGTATGGGCAACGTGTGGGGACCTAATGGTGGTGATATGTCCACGGTGACGGTGTACATCCATCCAGCTCACTATACACAAGAATTCATGGCGAAATACGATACCTTTACAGTTAGTTTCTTCCCTGAAAGCTATCGCAAGGCACTTGGTTATTTAGGTTCTCATTCTGGTCGCGACGAAGATAAGGTAGCTAACTCTGGGCTAACACCAGTGGCAGCAGGAAAGGGCGTGACTTTCAAAGAAGCAGATTTAACATTTGTATGTAAAAAGCTTTATGAACACCAATTTGATGAAGCTCATTTGGCAGATAGCGTAAAGGAATATTATGCAGCGAATCCGTCTATGTATACCCAAGCCGGTAAAGATCGCTGGGAACCGCATTATATGTACATCGGCGAAGTAGTTGAGGCTATAGAGGGATAGCCTTATATAAGGCTTAATTAATATGTTATCTATATGTGTGGATATACTTGTGTCTAAAAAGAAATAGTGAGATATAAAAACAGCCAGTATTGCGATTTGTAGCACTGGCTGTTTCGTTTATACATCTTTATACATCTTATTAGATTTTAAAAGGCATTTTAATGGGTATGGCTCTCCGCCGTATCTGGAAATAGAACATGCTCTTTCAGTTTAAAGCTAGAGTTATTGGTAGAGTCAAAAAACTCAATCATATTTCGTAATTTTTGAACTTCCTCAGCATTTAAAAAACTTGGATAAAAGATGACATACGTAAAGCTATAGGTCCCATCATAGGAGTTAAAGGTTAAGATGTGATCGTCTTTATGAGGTTTATAGATGTGTGTGGATAGTCCAGGCATATTATTATTCCATATAACGGCATAATTAATATAATCTGATGTTGGGTAGTAATAGTAAATATCCCAGACCGTATCTAATTCAGTTTTAAAATTGTAATGCCCGTTTACAACAAGTTTACGGGCATATGAGCTTTTAGGAACCTTGTTCAGAACGGGGTTGTTATCATAATAGACAAACCCTGCGTGATATAAGGGATGACGCATGTTATAGCCCTTAAATTTAAAATTGATGGTGTCGGTGGTGAGCGTTGTTTTTTTACCGTTTTCAAAGTGTGGCATCTCTATAAGCTTTGATTCAGGAGACCAGTGTACCTATGATAAATCATCAGTGCCTATTATTAGAGAATATAGAAAAGTCATGTAAATTAGCTACAAATTTACATGACTAACATAAAAAGCGACCAAACAGAAGTTTAAGTGCCAGAAAACTCCGTTTGGTCGCTTTTTTATTAATTTAAACCATTTATTTAAATAGCTTAATAGTAAAGATTTTCAAAAATCGAAATCTTTTTACCTCAGTCTCTTCAGTCTGTTAATTTTTTTTCGAAAATTTCTCTTTAATATTAGCTTTCAATTTATCAAATTTTTCACGACGAGCTTCTTTTTTATCCGCAATTAAGCGAGCTTTAGCTTGATGCTCTAAATCTTTTTGAATTTTGAGAGCTGACTCTATTTCTGCCGCAACAGTAGTGACATCCCACCTAGCAATCTGAACCTGATACTTTTCAAAAATAGAATTTAAAACAGATTCATCATTTTCTTGTACAAGTGCAATAATAGCTACTTCGCCATTTGTCAACTTATTACTAACGGTTGTAATTAATGCCGAATTGGCCAATTCTTTGTCTGAACCAACGGAGGCGCCAATTGCTCCACCAACAGCAAAACCAAGGAGAACACCTAGTGGTCCACCTAAAATTCCGATTAAACTACCAATTAATCCGCCTTCGAAATAATCATCTCCTAGGGAACCCATCAAATCAAAGCTATCTTTGACGTTAATAACACCATTTTCAGCTTTTACAATTGAAGCCTGAGCTATTTTTGTATTTTCAGTTTGACCAAACTGTTTTAATTCTGAAAAGGCCTGAAAGGCTTCACTTTCAATATGAAAAATTGAGACAACAACATTTTCCATGGGATTACACTCCTTTATTACTTTATAGAGATAGAAGAAAATCTCCTATATTGTATAATAGTACAAAATACTGCTATACAAGGCGAAGTATAGCATATAATAATCTTTTATGCAATATACAATATATTACAAGCGGTGTATTATGAAGTATATAAATAAGCAATATTTTGATGAGGTTCTTGTTAAGTAAATTCCATTTTGGAGGTTCTTATGAAACCATTTGAAACGAAGGATTATAAGGCTTTTACTATGTTCGAGGATCGTTGGGCTCTTGTTACGGCTGGTACGCTTGATGATTTCAATACTTGTACAGTCAGTTGGGGCAGCAGGTAACGGCGTGACTTTCAAAGAAGCAGATTTAACATTTGTATGTAAAAAACTGTATGAACACCAATTTGATGAAGCCCATTTGGCAGATAGCGTAAAGGAATATTATGCAGCAAATCCGTCTATGTATACCCAAGCCGGTAAAAATCGCTGGGAACCGCATTATATGTATATCGGCGAAGTAGTTGAGGCTATAGAGGGCTAGCCTTATCTTTTGCCTCTGTATTTGGAAATAGAACATGTTCTTTCAGTTTAAAGCTAGGGTTATTGGTAGAGTCAAAAAACTCAATCATATTCCGTAATTTTTGAACTTCCTCAGCATTTAAAAAACTTGGATAAAAGATGACATACGTAAAGCTATAGGTCCCATCATAGGAGTTAAAGGTTAAGATGTGATCGTCTTTATGAGGTTTATAGATGTGTGTGGATAGTCCAGGCATATTATTATTCCATATAACGGCATAATTAATATAATCTGATGTTGGGTAGTAATAGTAAATATCCCAGACCGTATCTAATTCAGTTTTAAAATTGTAATGCCCGTTTACAACAAGTTTAGGGGCATATGAGTTTTTAGGGATATTGTCAGTAGAAACAAAGAGTGTTATATCTCCTTTTTTGTAGAGTCTACTGTCTTGGTGGTCGGAGTCCTTACGTTCACCTTCGTATATGGCGTCTTTTGGTACGCGGTACTGTACACCATTTAAGATTTCAATGCGTGAATATTGATTTAATTCATTTAAGTTTTGTACAGAGGGAAGCACATAATTGGCCAATAATGTATCTGTAGGAACCTTGTTCAGAACGGGTTTGTTATCATAATTGACAAACCCTGCGTGATATAAGGGCTGACGCAAGTTATAGCCCTTAAATTTAAAATTGATCGTGTCGGTGGTGAGCGTTGTTTTTTTACCGTTTTTGAGGCGTGGCATCTTCATACTGTCCCAAGTGCTATAGGTAATAGTAGGATATGAAAATACAGTACCCTTTATATCAGAAATATGTTTTGCTGGATTGCTTTTGGCCTTATCTTGTAAGAATTTACGGACGTTATTATCTGTTAGTTTCTCATAGGGGATTTTAGTGTTACGCCAATTCTGATCTTTGTAATCAGCATAGTCAATTTCTAAATTGAGACTTCCATTATCGGTTAACACTCGATAGTCCTCAATGGTTCGATTCGGATTTTGATAACGTCCTATATTATAATCACTTTTTATGCCAGCTACAGGGAATGAAAGGCGAATCTGGTTGTATTTGTCATGAACGGAAATGACCGTATTATGGTAATGTTGACCACGATATATAGAGGCCGCTTTAGCATACTCAAATTCGCTTTTACTAATACCTTTAGCCTTGTCCGTTGACTTTAGTGTTTCCACATAGTTTGCAACATCCTTTTCGATATCAGGGTTCGTGGTTTGGTAATTTATGTAGGCATCCTTTGGAATCTTCGAATCTGCACCAGGAATATTAATATCGATGGCTCCTACTGGTGATAATATAGTGCTCATTATGAAAGCACCCGCTAATAGGGGTAGTTTTGTCATGGTAGTATCTCCCGTTTATACTCTCATAGCTATTGATATTGTAGTAATCCATAGGTATTGTAGTAATCCATAGGTTACGTTATTAAGTATAATTATATAACCAAATGACTATATTTTTCTAAGGGATTTATCAAAATTAGTCATGAATTTGATGAAAAATAAGTATATATGAGGTCATAGTGAGGAATGCCTTATATAGTGGGTTCTTTTGTTGATAACTACTATAAATTGTATATTTTGACAAAATTTTGTGAATTTTACCCCACAAAAAGGCCAAAATCTGATATAATAATAGTATAGAAATCGATGTATATATCAAACGACTACGCAAATGCGTAGTTTTTCTTATTTTTTGTTTGGCGTAGGTAGTCCCATGAGTGTAGTAAAGCCCTTATTATGGCTATTAGAACCGTATATCGTATACAAAGCCTATTTGTGGGGTGCTCGTTTTGTGGCACAGCCTCTCACGTGGGAAGGCGAAGTTGACTGGTTTGCTTTGATGTTAACCATCTTGCTCATCCTTGATGCGGTGGCTTTGCCGCTAGTGATTTTCTATTGCCCTGGCTTAAATCCTAGAGTGCGCGTGCCAGATTGGATTCATCGTTTGGGCACGCCCATTTACATCCTTCATAACTGGCTCGATGGCAAGGTGGGTGGCGGTACGTCCACACCGATTGTATGGCTCCGCAAAACCTTACATTCTCTATTGTTATTTATCTATTATCTCGTGCCATTTTACGTAGGCGGACATCTTGTGATGGGCCTCGTGGTGGCTCTCATGTATGACGTCCTCGTATGGGCGCATGGTGGTGTGTAATGGCAACTTGCGATTGGCCGACGACGCCTTTGTATCAGGCGTACCACGATCATGAGTGGGGCCGACCAATTCATGATGATAGGCTTCAATTTGAACATCTTTGTCTTGAAAGCCTCCAATGTGGCCTTAGCTGGCTTACTATTTTAAATAAACGGGACATTATTCGAGGCTGCTTTGATGATTTTGATATTGAGGCAGTCTCTTCTTATGGTGAAAGCGACATCAACCGGATTATGCAAACCGAGGGTATGCTCAAGTCTCGTCCTAAAATTGAAGCGATTATACATAATGCTTCTGCTTTTAAACGTATTCAATCTGAATTTGGTTCGTTCTGCAACTATATTTGGGCTTTCACAAATAACAAAACCATTATTTATGACAACCATCCTAAAGGTCAGGTGCCCGCTAAGAACGGCCTATCTACACGCATTAGCAAAGACCTGAAGAAACGGGGGTTCAAGTTTGTGGGACCTGTGACCATTTATTCGCATCTCCAAGCTAGCGGCCTTATCAACGATCACGGTAAAGACTGTCCTTGCTTTGATGAGATCAATCAAAGTACAGATACAGTACGACTGCCTGCCGACGATGAAGGGTGATAGCGACTCATCATATGTCAGTCCGTTTTATATACAAACACATTCTCTCTCCAAAGCGAGACTCTCATAATCTTTTCTTTCAAGCGCTATAAACATGCATACAGCCTCTATCCTAAAGTGGATGGAGGCTTTTTGTGTTCTTTGGTTGTATACCATATGGATTGATTTATTTCTATATACATGAATTGATTCATTTCGATATAGTTGCTATACTAAACATGATTTAACACGGGTACTTTCACAATCAAAGAAGGAAAATATATGATTGGTTTGGGAACGGCCATTAACGTTGGCCTCATTATAGCCGGCAGCCTTTGCGGCCTTGTATTCGGTCGGTTTATGAAAGAAAATTTAAAACAGACGCTCATGATGGTGAGCGGCATCATCGTGCTACTGCTCGGTATGAGTGGTGCCATGCAGTATATGCTAGTTATCGTGAACGGCACGCTGCAAACGACGGGGCCTATGCTGATGATTATCAGTATGGTGGCAGGCGCCATTATTGGTGAGGTCATCGACCTTAATCGTTGGATTACGGTGTTTGGTGACTGGGTGAAAGCTCGCACAGGTAACGCCGGTGATCCGAAGTTTACTCATGCTTTCATTACTGCATCTCTTACCTTTACTGTAGGTGCTATGGGCGTACTAGGTTCCATTCAAGACGGTCTTACTGGTAATTACCAGACGCTATTATTGAAAGGCATCCTCGACGGTATCATCGTTATGGTTATGGTATCCTCCATGGGCAAGGGAGCGCTGTTCTCCTTTATTCCTGTAGGCATCACCCAATGGATTATCACTGCTATGGCACATATCGCAGCACCGTTGATGACCCCAAGCGCTATCGACAACTTGTCCTACGTGGGATCCATTCTAATTTTCTGCGTTGGTATCGATCTCATCTGGCCAGGTAAAGTGCGTATCGCTAACCTATTGCCTGCTATCTTTGTGGCTATGGGCTTAACATTCTTGCTGTAAATAGTACTTTCTTTAACCCTTTGATGTGTACCTTGTACATGAGATGGTAGAGGATATAGGTCTTTTATTTGTCGCAATATATTTTACAATTCATTGCAATAAAATAAGTGATGATATTCCTCGACTTAATTAAGTTGATGGATGTAGATCTTTACGTTCCGAAATAGGTGACTAATAGAATCACTCTTATAGTAGGATTTGTCTGATATTATCTAGAAATCTTTTACCGAAATCGTAAGCAGAATTATTTTAATTTCCGATATACCGGTTGTTCAGGTATATATTATTGAATTATACCTGTTTAGCAGGTATAATTGAAGGAGAGATTCTATGATTATCGGATTTAAGGATAAAGAAACAGAAAAGATTTACCGTCAAAGTTTTTCAAAACGATTTTCGCCGTTTTTACAAAGACTAGCTCTTCGCAAATTAATGTTATTAGATAATGCTGAATCATTAGATGATTTAAGATTGCCGCCGGGTAATCGTTTAGAACTTTTACAAGGGACTCGATTTGGTCAGTATAGTTTACGAATTAATAGCCAGTATAGGTTATGTTTTAAAGTAAAAGATATTAATAGTTTTTATGATGTAGAAATTATAGATTATCATTGATAGAGAGGGGATATATATGGATAAGTTTATTCCGACACCTACCATTAGTGAAATATTGAAAGAAGAGTTTATGGAGCCATTAGGGCTATCTGCATATCGATTAGCTAAAGATATACATGTGCCTGTATCACGGATTCAGGAGATCTTGAATGGTACACGAGCTATTTCGGCAGATACATCTTTACGTTTAGCTAAATATTTTGGCGTATCTGAAGGATATTTTTTACGGATGCAGATGGATGTTGACTTACGTACAGCAAAGCTTAGCACTGGCATGGATGAAGTATTAAATTCTATTACACATTGTAATGCATTAGAACCAGTGGACTGTCAATAAAATATTGATAACTTTCGATATATTTGATACACTTAATATATAAGTAAGTTGTTATAATATTGGATATTGATATAAGGAGAACCTATGCTATTCGTTGAATACCCTAAATGCACAACATGCAAAAAAGCAAAGAAATTCTTAGATGATCATAAAGTTAAGTACACTGCTCGTGATATTAAAGCTGAAAATCCTACAGCTGAAGAAATCGCTGCTTGGTATCCACAATCTGGTAAAGATTTGAAAGCATTCTTTAATACGTCTGGTATGATTTATCGTGAACAACAATTAAAGGATAAATTGCCAAATCTTAGCGAAGAAGAAAAAGTAGCTTTATTAGCATCTAATGGCATGTTAGTAAAACGTCCTATTTTGGTTCTAAAAGACAAAGTTCTGGTTGGCTTTAAAGAAGCAGAATGGATTGAAGCGTTGAAGCTCTAATTTCATACCCTTGGGTCAAAGCCCCTATCTCTAAAAGCTTCCATAGCGAGCTAAGTCATTTTTAGAGATAGGGGCTTATCTTTTTATATGAAATTAGTATTCAATAAATTTAATTTGTATATATTGCTTATATTATGTATAATATTTACATTATAGATATACCCCTATGGGTACTATAGAGGGTGGCAGAAAAGTATTTTAAATTACTTTATTATGTATTGTTTTTATTTCCGGACCGAGTTTGGCCGGTTCTAGTACCTAGAGAGGTCTTTATGAAGCTTTTACAATCATTAGCAGCGCAGGTGTTGTTGCGTACGCAAGGTGCCATCTTAGCGCTAGGTATTTTGTTTATATTATTAGATTTTATTACAGAGCCTTTGTATCCAGTCATTGATTTGGCTTGGGTCACTGTTATCATTTGTGGGTTGCCATTGTTGATTAATAGTGTGCAGAGCATTTTGGATAATTTAGAGATTCACGCTAATTTTCTCATTGTTGTCGCTATGGTAGCGCTCATCGCCATTGGTGATTATCATACAGCGGCTTATGTGGGTATCATGGTGCACGCTGGATTCTTCTTGGAACAGCTCATTACAGGTGAAACACATTACACCTTGGATGATGATATGTTACCGGTTATGCCAACCCAGCTTGTAGCATTGCGTCAAGGCATTAACAACTATTCATCCGTTATCGTTGTAGTCGTATTGTTGCTGTCCATGGGATCCTTTGCATTAACTGGTGATTTCATGCATACGGCGACCTTGTTATTAGTGCTTTGTCCTTGTTCTTTGGAACTTATTCTCGTGGCGCTCATGATGGGATCCCTTGTGGATAACAATTCGCCGACAGCAGAGCTTTCAAAAGAGGCAAAACAGTGCCATTTGGGCCTGCTCATCGTGTCCGTTTTATTCCACGTAGGCATCATCGGTGCTGGTGTGTTCGGCTCTCTTAACCCTGTAACGGCCGTTGCCTTACATGGCTTGGTGCGACTTGGTCTCGTGTATAATTTGAAAGTATTAAACGGCTCTTTGTGCGTTGCGTAAGTTACAATAAGTCGTACATTAATGTGAGTCCTATAAATTAAAGTAAGTTACATAAATTGAAGTGTATTACACAAATTGAAGTGTATTACATACATAAAAATCCCCTAGTAACCATGTGTTACTAGGGGATTTTTACGTTTATACAATAGTTTGTTGTTGATTAGTTTTTAGCTTGGGATTTATCACCAAGTGTGAGAAGTAGGAATACGATAGCGAGGATACATGCACCAACAAGGGCCACGAAACCGCCATCCCAACCGTAGAGGTCAACCATGAGACCCATGAACGCACCAGCACCAGCGGAACCGATGAGGTAACCAAGAAGGCCTGTAAGACCAGTAGCGCCACCTGTTGCTACGCGTGGTACCATGTCGGCTGCTTGAAGGCCGATCATCATAACTGGACCGTAGATGAGGAAGCCGATAGCGATCAGTGCTAGATTATCAATGAGGATATTGCCTGCTGGGTTGAACCAGTAAACAAGAATCGCCAAGATAACGAATAGCATGAAGCAGATTGTAGCTGGCGCACGACGGCCGCGGAATACGCGGTCACTTAAGTAACCACTTACGAGCATGCCTGGAATACCAGCCCATTCATACAAGAAGTAAGCCCAACGGGAACCTTCTTTAGTGAAGCCTTTCACCGCTGTTAAATAGGTAGGTGCCCAACTTACTACGCCATAACGGATAAAGTATACAAAGATATTTGCAATTGCAAGGTACCACAAGTATTTATTATGCAAAATATATTTGTAGAAGATTTCTTTAAAGGTAGTTTTATCTTCATCAGTTACTTCAGCTGCTGGCTCATGTTTATATTCCTCAATAGGTGGTAAACCACAGGATTGAGGTGTATCTTTCAACAAGAAGAAGGTAACAATAGCTAAGATAATGGAAATAATAGCGGGGAAGAAGAAGATACTATGCCATGTACCAAATAGGTAAATACCTAACGTTGCAAGTGGAGCGATGATACCGCCACCGAGGTTATGGGATACGTTCCACCAGGACCACCAAGCACCGCGTTCGGAACGGGAGAACCAAGTTACCATATTTTTGGCGTATGGAGGATATCCCATACCTTGGAACCAACCATTTAAGAATGCAAGCACACACATGATAGGAATACTGCTTAAAACACCAGGTAAGGTGCCGAATAATAACATAACTAAAGCACTGAGCAATAGACCTACTGTGGAGAAATATTTCGGGTTAGAGCGGTCAGACGCATTACCCATAACAAATTTACTTATGCCGTAAGCTACGGATAAGAGGGTCATGACAATACCAAGATCCGCTTTTGTGTAACCGTACTCAGCAATCATGTACGGAACAGCCAAACTAAAGTTTTGGCGGATCAAATAGAATGTAGCATAACCAATAAATGTACCTGCAAAGACTTCTTTGCGAAGGCGTTTGTAGGTGGAATCGATTTGCCCCTCTGGTAATCGTTCAATGTGAGGAGCAGGAGAGAAAATCGACATCATCACACATCCTTTCTTTAAAATTTCATTCTAATCATACCATGTATGACTTTAAGTCGACTATATTTTATTTTTAAGTATGATAAATTGTTATTTTACAGTACCATTATGGGCATTTAGCATAGGTGGGGTGTTATAAAAAAAAATCTACTATATGAGGGTCGCCAATTTTAGCATTATACATGAATACTTGCTCATGCATTTGTGTAATATGCTCATGCATGAATAATATAGCACCAATAGATCCTGTATTTACCTGTGTTTTTTGCTATATATGAATAATTGTACATATTTTGTTGTTGACACAAATATACCCATATGGGTATAACATAATCATAGGGTATACCCCTATGGGTATACTAAAAAGAAAATAACGGCAAAATGGTAAACAGATACATTAATACAATGTTTGCCTTACGGTGTTATATACATGGACGCATGTATGTAATCCATAATCAATGTGTACATATCATTATATAAGCTTTCACAGGAGGTACGTATGGAACGGTGGAGCAAAGTAGCAGAATGGTTCGATTTGAATCGGGAAAAGATTACATTAGTAGCCGGTGGTATCGGCATAGTATTTAGTTTATTAGGTATTCATCTGGGATTGCCATTCGACTGGGCATGGTTCACCATCCTATTGTGTGGTTTACCGATCGTGTGGGGCGCAGCGGTTGCTATGTACGAAGAGTTCGACGTAAAGGCTGACCTCTTGGTATCCTTGGCGCTTATCGCAGCGGTAGCGATTGGTGAAGTGTTTGCGGCGGCAGAGATTGCTTTCATCATGCAACTTGGCGCGATGCTAGAAGAGTTCACTGTATCGAAAGCACAGGCGGGCATTGAGCGTCTCGTTAAATTAACGCCTACCACAGCGCGCATCGTTCGCAACGGCAAGGAAGAGGTATTACCTGCAGACATCGTAACGGTAGGTGATGTGATCCGCGTGTTGCCAGGCGAGGTTATCCCTGTGGACGGCACGATTTTAACTGGTGACACTGCTATCGATCAATCTGTTATGACCGGTGAGTCCATGCCGGTCGATAAAACGATAGGCGACGAAGTGTTCTCTGGTACGGTCAACCAATTCGGTGCTTTTGATATGACTGCTACCAAAGAGGGCGAAGACAGCTCTATTCAACGGATGATCAAGCTTGTTAAGTCTACCGACCCAGGCAATGCGAAAATCGTTAGTCTGGCGGACCGTTGGGCTACTTGGATTGTAGTGATTGCGCTCTTGGCAGCCGTTGGCACCTATGTGGTGACTGGTGAAATCATTCGTGCCGTAACCATCCTCGTTGTATTCTGCCCTTGCGCTCTTGTATTGGCAACACCTGCTGCGATTATGGCGGCTATTTCCAATGCGAGTCAACATGGCTTCCTCGTGCGCCGTGGCAATATTATGGAACGCTTGGCAAAGGTTGATACGATGACCTTTGATAAAACAGGTACGTTGACTTATGGTACGCCTGAGGTGACTACCGTTGAAACAGTAGGCTCTATGCATGCTGACCAATTATATCGCTTGGTGGACTCTGTAGAGACTAAATCTGAGCATCCATTGGGCAAGGCTATTGTGAATGGCTTTATGTCCCGCAATGGTGAAAACTTCGATACAGTAGATTCTTTCCGTATGGTACCTGGTAAAGGTTTGGAGGCTACTGTAAACACTAAGTCTGTGTTAGCTGGTAACGAAGCGATGATGGCCTTGTGTAATGTATCTATTGCTGACTCTGTGAAAGACGCTGCTCATGAGCATTTGAAGCGCGGTGCATCTATTGTATATGTAGCTGTTGATGGCGTACTAGCAGGTTATGTGGCGTTAGCTGACCGTGTTCGCCGTGAAAGCCGTGCCGTTGTTGAGTCCTTAAATGATCTTGATATAATGCCAGTTCTTTTAACTGGTGATCATGGTACAACAGCGAAGACGATTGGTGAACGATTGAATGTGCCTCGTGTTATTGCTGATTGTTTGCCAGAGGATAAAATGGATATGGTAGCTCAACTGCAACAAGAAGGCAAAATTGTAGCCATGGTAGGTGATGGTGTAAATGATGCACCGGCTCTTAAGAAAGCTGATGTAGGCATCGCTATGGGCGGTGTAGGTAGTGATATCGCTGTAGAAGCTGCAGATATCGTTCTTGTAAACGATAATGTAAAAGAAATCCCTCACCTTGTAGCATTGTCTAAACGCATGATGACTACCATTAAAATCAACCTTTCCTTCTCCTTACTTTTAAATTTTGTAGCTATCATTTTGGCTATGATTGGTACATTATCCCCCGTATGGGGCGCCCTCGTTCACAACGGCGGCAGCCTTCTCGTAGTAGCGAATTCCGCACTTCTCTTGCGCTGGGCTTACAAATCTAACCACGTCGTAGAAGATGACAATTCCATCCTTGTAAAAGCTGCACGTAAACGCGTGTTTGAAGGGTAATGATATATTTTGAAAGGTAATGATATATTTTAAATAAAATAGCACTATCAATTCCGATACAAACTCTGTATGAGTAGTGGAATTGATAGCGCTATTATATTCCAAGAATTACTTGTTTTATATTAGAATTACTTACTCATTAATCTACATATGTTACTTTGTAGCCTTTTGGTTCGATTTCGCGTCGGTTAAGGCCGTTTGGCATATCTGGATAGCTGATAGCCAGGCTAGCATAGACTTTTTCGTCTTCTTCAAGGCCTAGCTCACGCATTTTAGCTTGGATGCGTTCGTTATCTTGAAGATGGCGGAGTTGGTTAACCCAGCAGCTACCAAGGTCGAGTTCGTTGCAAGCGAGCATCATGTTTTGCATCGCACATGATACGTCAGCAAAGTTGTTAGCATAATTTGCTTTGCTAGCCAATATGATGAGTACAGGCGCTCCATAGTTAAATACAAACTTGCCTTCCGCAGACATGTTAATAATATTCACCATATATGGTAATGTATTTTCTGTAATCGGCATTTTGCCATATTCTTCCTGAACAAGTGTTACTAACTCGTTGAGCACGTCTTGGTTCGTGATAACCATGAAATGTGTTAATTGTGTATTGCCACCAGATGGGGCGCGGCGACCAGCATCGAGCACTTGATCAATAAGCTCTTTAGATAATTGATCAGCTTTAAACTTACGCGTACTACGACGAGTTTTAATACATTCTAAGGTATTCATGAGGACCTCCTATGACAAATGGAATTTGATATAAAGTTTCTTTTATTATACTACAAGGAAGTCATATCTATCTTAAAACGTAAATAAGGACATGAGGTCGCAATTCTGATATCAAAAAAATTATTAATAAATTTACAGTTTTATGGTAAGATTCTTGCCCATAAATTCTATAGAAATTGACAATTCTTAACGAATAAGAAAATAAATATTAATTAATTGACAAATTTAAAAATATCTGTACAAAGTAGGGATTTAACGTTGACTGCTTACTGGAAAATTGTGTACAATTAATTAGTAGATAATTGTGTGCATATGGAGGTAGAATATGGCAGAAATTGGTGTACTTGAAGGGTACAAACATAAAGAAGATGTTCCTGATTCAGAATATTTAAGATTGGAAAATCAATTGAGTTTTCCACTCTATGTAGTGGCAAAGGAAATTGTTAATGCATATCGTAGTCACTTAGATCCTTTAAATTTGACATATACTCAATACATCGTAATGATGGCATTGTGGCAATATGGGGATTTATCCGTTAAGGAATTGGGACAAGTATTGCGCCTTGATTCCGGTACATTAACACCGCTTTTAAAGAAATTAGAAGCCAAAGCATTCTTGAAACGCAAACGCAGTCGTCAAGATGAACGGGTAGTTATGGTAACCCTTACTGATACGGGCAAAGCATTACGTGATGTAGCGGTTCATATACCACGCCGCTTGGCTGAAGCGTCAGGTCCTATATTTGACGTAGAAGAGACACGTCAATTGCGTATGTTGCTTAATAAATTGCTAGAAGCAATTGATAACGCCAATAAGAAAACGGCACAGACTTTTAAAGGCTAATTTTGTCGAACCTCATATGCATTCATTTTGAAACCGAAGATATTCTATATTTTATTAAAAATGTGATATACTATATATAGCGTATTGTATAAATGTCATGTGAAAGTATGACTTAGTTATGATTAGCCTTCATGGCAAAAAGGAGAGCATTATGAATAAAAATTTATTAGGAGCATTTGTATTAGCAGGTACATTATTAGTGGGTGGCGTAGCAAACGCATCATACTGGAATGGTTTGCCTAATTTCCCAGAGGTTCCAAACAGTGCAAATGGTTCAGAAACATATTTCTTCGATAGATCATCTGCATTCAACGGTATTGACAGCAGCCGTAACCTTGTATTCAGTATTAATGTAGTGAACATGCATGATAACCAATACGGTGAAACTACATTGTTCAAATATCTTGTACACCCAACCTTGCATACTGTATATCGTTTCGCTCCAGATGGTCAATTATATGAAATCAAACCTGGTAGTAACGAATTCAATATGTTCATGGCTGCTTGGAAAGAAGTATACGGCACTGACTTCTCTTTCTCCACGTTATAATTTAGAGGCGCTTGCCGTAATAATTACATAACTATTGCTGGTGAAAGCTCCTTTTGGGCTTTCACCAGTGTTGCTTATGGAGGTTTTTCTATGTCTAAATCTGAATTTGCTCAAGCTTATACAGAGCGCATGTTCCCTGATATTGCAGCTCCAGCAGGTTATATAGATCCTGAGTTTGAAGTTTTGTTTGATAATTTCGCATTCGATGAAGTTATCACTGAAGAAGGTCGCAATGTGCCTGCAAAGGATCGATTCTTGGCTATTCTTGCTACCTTAGTTGGTGCCTCTGCTGTTGATGAATACGCATTGATGCTACCAGCAGCACTGAACTTTGGGTTGATTCCTGACGAAGTGGTAGAGCTCATTTATCAGGCGGTGCCATATCTTGGTATTGGTCGTGTGCGCCCATTCTTTAAGGTGACAAACAAGATTTTTGACTATCGTGGAGAAACCATTGCTGATCCATCTCGAAGCACAATCACTCGTGAGTCTCGTCTTGAAAAAGGTGTAGAAAAACAAGTGGAAATCTTTGGCGAGGCTATGCGCAATTCTTACCAAGAAGGTCCAGAAGATACGCGTCACATCAATAAATGGCTGGCGAATATGTTTGGTGATTACTATACTCGCAAAGGCCTTAGCGTAGCTCATCGCGAAATGATTACCTTCTGCTTCTTGTCCGCTCAAGGTGGCTGTGAATCTCAGCTGACGGCTCACGTAGAAGGCAACTTGAACGTAGGGAACAGCAAACAATATTTAATTAATATCGTGTCTCAATGTGTACCGTACATCGGTTATCCGCGCACTTTGAATGCCCTTCGTTGCATTCGAGACGGTTACACCGCATGGGAAGCTAAACAATAAAGGAGTTTTATGTTATTTTCTGGCATTAGTTTAACTATGATTTTAGCGTCTATTCCGGCGCTTATCCTTGCAACTGCAGGGCATGAATTTGCTCATGCCAAGGTTGCAGATATGCTCGGCGACCCTACGCCGCGCTCCATGGGCCGCTTGACATTAAATCCGGTGGCACACCTTGATTTAGTCGGCTCTATAGCCTTCCTTATCGGTGGGTTTGGATGGGCTAAGCCTGTAATGGTTGATACATCTAACTTCCGTGATCCTCGCACAGACTATACCTTAGTATCGATTGCGGGGCCGGCGTCTAATGTGTTGATGGCCTTTTTAGGCTACTTAGCACTTCGTTTACTTGAAAGCAACGGCTTGTTGCTAAATGAATCATTAGAGTTAGTACTGACACTGATTGTTGTATATAATATTAACTTTGCCATTCTCAATATGATGCCTATACCACCACTTGATGGTAGTCGCATTATTACAAGCTTTTTGCCTAGAGACTTGCAATTCACATTGGAGCGATTAAGCTTTGTAAGCTTGATTGTACTTATCTTATTGCTTAATACGCCAATTGCAGATAAGATTTTCATTCCATTACAACAAACCATTTTACAATTCTTTGAATACATCGTGAGCCTTATTTTATAAGGATTCAGCTTAAGGCTATTTATTTTACATTCCTCACTATATTAAAAAGTATCGATATAATTCGATAAGTATGATATACTAAGTATAGAAATCGTAAATTTTCGATATATTAATATTACAGTGTATTATTAGATACTATGGATAGAGTAAATTGATCCACTACATCGATAGGTACATTAATACACTAAATCGATATAGTAAATCGATACAGTATATAGACATTCAAGTGAATAGATGAGGAATAACATATGAATTTTGAAGACAATCAAGTGCCAGAGGCCATTCTGGACAAGCTTACAAAGGTGTGTACATGCCGTAGTATTACGCGCAAAACGATTAAAGAAGCCATTTTAGATGGTGCTCATACATTTCCAGAAGTAAAAGAAGCAACTCGTGCTGGCACGGGCGCTTGCGGTGGTAAAGGCTGTGGTCCTCGCATCGTAAAGCTTTTAGCTGAAATGAAAGAGCAAGGCAAAATTTAGCTTAACTATTTAGCTTAACTATTTAACTTAAGCATTTAACTTAAGTTTTTAATTTAAGCCTTTAACTTAAGCTTTAAACTTAAACTCTTAACTTATATAAAGACTGTTACCTGAACCTAGTACGGAAGATATTCTTAGGGTTGGGTAATAGTCTTTTTTGCGCTTACGATTCATTCGTGTATTGGCATTCGCCTATGGTTCACTAGATGCAGTGGCATTCACTCATGGTTCACTAGATGCAGTGGCATTTGCTCGCGATTTACTAGATGTATTGGCGTTGTTGGGGCTGTCTTCGTTTTTTGATATACTATACATAATACTTTTTAGAGATTTTGGAGGTATATATGTTTCGACGTTTTGTAGCAGCTACGATGATTGGCGCCTTAGCAATCACCACGGGTTGCGGTTTACATAATCCATTTACTTCAAAGGCTGAGCCTGTAACCTATGAATCTGTAGCGCAGAGCGAGCTTTCACCAGAAGAAAAGGTAGATAAATTAGTGGCTAATATGTCCGATGCGGACAAGGTTGGGCAATTGATGATGATTGGCATTCACGGCAAGACCTTGAACGATGATGCTAAATTTATGCTCAACGAGTACCGTGTGGGCGGTATTATCTTGTTCGACCGTAATATGGACTCCAAGGATCAAGTTAAGACGCTCATTACAGATATTAACAAGGCCGGTAAAAGTGCGGGCTTAACGCCATTGTTCATTGGTATCGACCAAGAGGGTGGTGCCGTAGCGCGTATGGAGGATCAGTTGATTAAGGTGCCTCCTGCAGAAGAGGTTGGTAAGGGATCTGTTGAACAAGCTTCATCATTGGCAAAACAGGCTGGTACCGAGCTAAAAGATTTAGGTTTTAACATTAACTTTGCCCCTGTAGCGGACTTAGGATTAACCTATGGCCGCTCTTTTAGTACAAACCCTGATGAAGTAGTTCGCTATGCCGGTGCTGTGGGTAAGGCCTATAATGAAGCGGGCCTGTGGTATTCCTATAAACATTTCCCAGGTATTGGTAAAACAGATGTCGATTTACATGCTGATACAAGTATTGTGCCAGTGTCTAAAGAGACTTTATTGAACGAAGATACAAAGGTATTTGTAGACCTCATTAAACAGTCCAAACCGAATACATATACCATCATGGTGTCTCACGCGATGTACCCTCAAATTGATCCAGACCATCCATCTAGCTTGTCTAAAGCTATCATTACGGACTGGTTACGTAAGGATATGGGCTATAATGGCGTTGTTGTAACGGACGATATGGATATGGGCGCCCTCGCGAAGCATTACACCTTCGGCGATATGGCTGTGCAATCCATCCTCGCCGGAAGCGATATCTTGCTCGTATGCCACGAATACGAACACATGCAAGAGGCTTATAATGGACTTATGAAAGCCGTAAAAGACGGTCGTATCTCTAAAGAGCGACTCGACGAATCTGTGAAACGAATCTTGCTTATGAAGATGAGTAAAGGTCTGTAAGGTAGAGATAGATGTATCGTTTACACTGAGGTAAGTTTACCCCCTGAGGGGGGATAAATTTATACTCTATATTCTGTATAAAAATATATAGTGTATACATAATGCGCTATCAAGGATTTTAATAAACCGATAGAGAATTAATAAGTAAAGTAATTCTCTATCGGTTTGTTTTTTTGTATAGTTTGTTTTGTTAGGAGTGAATTATATGGCTCGCAGAATTATGTTGAACGGTACGTCTTATTTTGGACAAGGGGCGATTCAGGAGATTGTGAACGAAATTAAGAATCGCCATTTCAAAAAAGCCCTCGTTACATCTACGCCTGATTTATTTGAATTTAAAGTGGCTACTAAGGTAACAGATTTACTTGATGCGGCAGGCATCGATTATGAAATCTATGACGGCATCAAACCAAATCCGACTATCGAAAACGTAACAGCTGGCGTTGATGCTTGTAAGGCCGCTGGTGCCGATGTTATCGTTGCTGTTGGCGGCGGTAGCCCGATCGATACAAGTAAGGCGATTGCTACTATTATTACGAACCCTGAGTTTAGTGATGTGCGTAGCCTTGAAGGGTTAGCGTCTACTAAGAACCCTTGCTTGCCAATCATCGCTGTTACTACTACATCTGGTACGGCTGCAGAGGTTACTATTAACTACGTTATTACAGACGTTGAAAAGAACCGCAAATTCGTTTGCGTTGATCCTCATGACATCCCAATCGTAGCTATCGTAGATCCTGATATGTCCGCATCTATGCCGACAGGCCTTTGTGCGGCAACAGGCATGGATGCCCTCGTGCATGCTGTAGAAGGTTATATCACAAAAGGTGCATGGGAACTTACTGATATGCTTCATTTGAAAGCTATTGAAATCATCGGTCGTTCTTTACGCAGTGCTGTAGCAGGCGATTACGCTGGTCGCGAAGCTATGTCCTTAGGCCAATATATTGCAGGCATGGGCTTCTCTAACGTTGGTCTCGGTATCGTTCACTCTATGGCGCATCCGTTGAGTGCTGTGTACGATATCCCTCATGGCAAGGCTTGTGCCATGCTTTTAACAGCGGTATTGAAATTCAATGCTCCTGCAACAGGGGAAAAATATCGTGAAATCGCTCGCGTTATGGGCATTCCTAATGTGGACGCTATGGATGAAGCAACCTATCGTCAAGCGGCTATCGACGTAATTCAAAAATTAGCTGATGACGTAGGTATTCCTAAATCTCTTAGCGAAGCAGGCGTAAAACGGGAAGACATTCCATTCCTCGCTGAATCTGCTTTCAACGATGCATGTACACCTGGTAACCCACGTGATGCATCCTTAGAAGAAATCATTGGCATCTATGAATCTATATATTAACAACCAAATAAGATTCATTTATGCAGATGATTCATATGCCTTAATAGTCTAAATGATGTTAAGCTCAACGTGCCTGTAACAGCGCAGGGAGAGTAGCATCTTTAGAGTCTTTACACAGCTCGCATGCCTCCGATTATGTAAAGACCACATCTATAAACACTTGCTAAACAAGACTAGACATCTCTTTTGCTGTAGAGATGTCTAGTTTTGTTTTGTAGTTTATAAAGTCTTCCGTTGAATCATTTCTTGAAAATCATAATTTACATAAGTATACTAAGGATATGAATAGATAATTGTTAGACTAGAGCATAACTCGGGCAGATACTTGTTAGAGTAGATAATCTGTTGATTTATGATTACTAAAATTACAACCAATAGCTATGATAGTAATCTGAATAGGTACATGGATGTTCTATATGCTGAGGAGAGAATCTTATGAAAATATGGAAATTTAATAAGCGCAGTTCTACCTTAGCAGATATGTCCATGAATCGTGTACTCTTAACGGAGCTCATCGCAAAGGGCGCCGTCGTTGGCGTTTTGGCAGGTTTTTGCGGAGCCACATATCGCTATTTAATCTTAGAGTCGGAGCATTTGCGTTGGCAGTTGATGGATGGCATTACTCTAGAGTGGGCCATAGGATGGCTTGTAGCAATGGTTATCTTTGCCTTTATCGTAGATCGCTTGCTCGCTTGGGCACCATTGTCAGGCGGCTCTGGTATTCCTCAAATCGAAGGGGAAATGCTGGGACTCTTTGATATGAAACCGTATCGGATACTTGTATCTAAGATGATCGGTGGCGTACTGACTGGATTTGCCGGCTTTTCTGTAGGTCGTGAAGGTCCAGCCGTACAGATTGGTGGTTCTGCAGGGAAAATCGTATCGTACTGGATGAATTCTGGTCTACGTGAGCAGCGTATTTTGACCTCTGCTGGTGCGGGAGCCGGTTTAACGGCTGCTTTTAGTGCACCCGTATCGGGGGCGATGTTTGTCTTTGAAGAGGTCCATAAAAGCTTTTATCCGTACCTCGTTGTGCCAACCTTTGTGGCCACATTGATTTCAAACTATATTACGGTTAGTATCTTTGGCCTTGAGCCTGCACTGGGGTTTACCGTAACCTCTGGTGTTCCTCTTGAATACTTCCCTATACTCCTTTTAGTAGGTGTTGTTATGGGGCTTTGTGGGGTGTTTTTCTGCCGCATGATCTTCGCATTCAAGAAATTCTTTGCGTGGCTCAAATGCTCGAGATTTTTGAAACTAGCCCTTACCTTTGTGACTGTGGCGGTCATTGGCTTTGATTCCCAGCTCCTCTTAGGTGGCGGCAATGATCTGGTAGGTCAGCTCGCCTTCCAATCTCATGGCGTGTTGCTCTTAGGAGGTATCGTAGTAGGCAAGATTTTGCTCACTACCTTCTGTTATGGCAGTGGTGCTCAAGGGGGCATCTTTTTACCCATGCTTGTCATCGGTGCGTCAGCAGGTGCCTTTTGTGAAAGCTTACTTTCAACGCTAGGCATCATTTCTCCTGATTTTGTACCGCAATTCGTCATCTGTGCCATGGGTGGTATGCTAGCAGCTGCTATGCGAACTCCGATTCTAGCAATTCTACTCGTTCTTGAAATGACGAATAGTTTCTCCAACATTTATGCCATCGGTACTGTTACCATCGTGGCGTACCTTGTGGCAGAGCTTTTAAAAGAACCACCGATCTACGATTCCTTATTGCAAGCCATGAGTGGTCAAAACAATTTAGAGTCTGTACAAACCTTCTTCCAAACGAAGGTGCCTGTAGTGGCAAACTATACAGAGGTGCAGTTACAAGACTTGGCATTGCCAGATGGCACGTTAATCGTGAGTATTCGCCGAAATGGTACCTACATTGTACCTCTTGGTGATGTGAAACTTGAGCCAGGTGATGAACTACAAGTTTCTTGTGAACGAGGGCGATTGAAAGATGCAAAAGCATTCTTCCAGTCTAATTAAAGGGAGGACTTACCATGTTAGATAACATCGTATTATTCTATATATTCTTTACTATAGTTGGCTTTTTAGCGGCTATGCTAGGCACTATCATTGGTGCTGGTGGAGGCCTCGTATTTGTACCTCTATTTATGTACTGGTTCCCTGAATGGTCTCCGTCTATGATTGTAGGGACGTCTCTCTTTTCTGTTATGTGTAATGCTATCTCCGGATCTATAGCGTATCTGAAACAGAAAAAGGTATATATCAGTGCGGCTCTCGTCTTTAGTGTGGCTACCTTCCCAGGGGCTATCTTAGGGGCTCAAATGTCGGGGTGGTTCTCTGGTAAAGGCTTTATGTTTGCCTTTGGGTGCTTTATGCTCTGTGCCTCCTTCTTGATTGGGTTTAAGAATTTCCGCAAAGGGGAACGGAAGGAAGAAAGCCTTACGCTTGAACAGCTAACGTATAGTAAACCTATCGGTATTAGTATTAGCTTTTTTGTAGGTTTTATCTCCAGCATCTTTGGCATTGGTGGCGGGCTGATCCACGTACCAGCCTTGATTTATTTAATGGGCTTTCCTACGCATATGGCGACGGCCACTAGCCAATCCATCCTCGCTGTATCTACTACGGTTGGTGTTATTACACATGTAATAGAGAATCATATCGTCTTTAGTATTGCTATTCCTACGAGTATTGGAGCCATCTTTGGCGCTCAAGCTGGTGCGCGCATTGCAAAACGCCTCAAGGCAAAAGCCATCCTTGCCCTTATGAGTGTAGCCGTGTTTGCCTTGGCCGTACGACTCATCCTAAAATCGGGGATTCTAGGATAAGATTTGTGGGATCAATTTATTAAGACAATCCATATCTTTAATAAGCATAGTTTAATAAAAGCCCTTTGGTGGTAGCTCATAAGAGTTGTATCGCTAGAGGGCTTTTTGAATTTCAAAAGTTTTTTTAGGGTATAACTAAAAGTCATAGAACCTTATAATTGAGAACGGAAAAATTAAAATTAGTAAATCATAATAGTTTTATGCATGCATTTTGAAATCTATTTCCTATAGAATTATATGCAGTATAAATCGTAGTTTATCGAGGTTTTCGTATATATCTATAAAATATATCAATTAATCCTTAATAAATAAGGGTTCTTGATTAAACATGTGAAGAAATGAGTACATGATAATGCTATTGAGATGTACTTTCAACTAAAGAAATAAAAGAGCGAGCCATATCGATTTTTATTAGAAGAGATATAATTTATGCATAATTATAGTGGTGAGAATGAGAACGGCGTATACTAAAAGTAAAATAAATTCCTTATGAGAGGATAGGAGGAAATACAAGTGAGTACGCTTATTAGAGATTATGAACGTTTTGCCAAGGAGGCAAAAGAGATTTGTAAAGGTCGCGTGTATACCGATCATTTACGTCGTTATGCATATGGCGTTGATGCGTCCTGCTATAGTTATTTACCAAAGGTTGTCGTAAAGGCTGAGGACGAACGCGAAGTAAGACGCCTTATTCGTTTATGCCAACAATGCGGCACGCCATTTACATTCCGTGCGGCTGGTTCTTCATTGTCTGGTCAGTGCTCTAGTGAAGACGTTCTTATCGTATGTAATGATGGCTTCAAAAAAATGGAAGTTATCGACGATGGGAAAGCCTTAAAATGTGAGTGTGGTGTTATCGGTTCCGATGCAAACGATCTATTGAAACCGTATAATCGTAAAATTGGTCCAGATCCTGCAACGCTTGCAACAGCATTAGTGGGCGGTATTTTGAATAATAACTCCTCTGGTATGTGCTGTGGTACGGCGCAGAACTCGTATAAAACAATTCGCTCTATTCGCGTTGTTTTATTAGACGGCTCTATTCTTGATACATCCGACCAAAAGAGCATCGATCAATTCCTCAAAGAAAAACCTCAAATGGTTGAAGATATCTTGCAATTGCGCAAAGAAATCTTGGCTGATGAAGAATTGACTCATTTGATTCATCATAAATACAAAATTAAAAATACTACAGGCTACGGCTTGAACTCTCTCGTTGATTTTGAAGATATTATCGACATTATCAATCACTTGTTCATCGGCTCTGAAGGTACGTTAGGCTTCGTATCTGAAATTGTGTACAACACCGTTGAAGACGTGCCTCATAAAGGCTGTGGCCTCATGTTCTTCAAAACATTGAATGATGCATCCCTTGCGGTTGTAGCGCTCGCTAATATGGGCCGTGAAAAGGTTATCGCTGCAGAAATGATGGACTATCAGTCCTTGCGCGCCGTTCAAAGCCTTGAAAACGTACCTGATTTCGTTCGTGAAGTGCCAGAAGGTACAAGTGCCATCTTGTTCCAAACTGAAAGCTATTCCAAAGAAACAGTAGATCAAAACTTGGCTTTCATTAAAGAACAATTAAAAGATATTCCAACAGCAATTCCAAGCCTTTATTCTCAAGATCCTAAGGAATACGATTCTTGGTGGGCCATCCGTAAAGGTATCTTGCCAATCGTTGGTGGTCAACGTAGAAAAGGTACAACAGTTATCACTGAAGACGTTTGCTTCCAAATCGAAGACTTCACTAAAGGCATTGAAATGATTACGGAATTGTTCCATAAATACGATTTCGTAGATGGTGGTGTCATCTTTGGTCATGCTTTGTCTGGTAATGTTCACTTCAACATCACTCCTGATTTCAGTGACCCTAAAGATACTAAGAACTTTGGCGATTTGGTGAAAGAAATGTCTGAACGTGTATCTGGTTTCGGCGGCTCTTTGAAAGCTGAACATGGTACAGGCCGAATGGTAGCGCCATTCGTTGAAATGGAATGGGGCAAAAAGGCGTACGAAATCAATCGTCGCATCAAAGCTATCTTTGACCCTACTCGCATCTTGAACCCTGATGTTATGATTACAGACGATCCAGATGTGTACAAGAAAAACCTTAAGGCACAATGCGCTATCGATGATGCTTTCACAATCTGTATGGAATGTGGTTTCTGTGAAAAACATTGTCCAAGCCGTAATTTAACATTGACTCCACGTCAACGTATTGCGTTGTTGCGCGAAACGAAACGCCTTGAAAACGAAGGTAACTTCACATTGGCATCGGAGCTCAGAAAAGGCTACGAATACTACGGTGTGGACACTTGTGCAGCATGCTCTATGTGTAAAGGTCTTTGTCCTCTTAGCATCGATACTGCTCAAATCGCATTGTCCATGCGCCGCATTGATCCACCAGCACCAGAATTGGCTAAGAAGATTTACGACAACTTCTCCACAACCCTTCAAATGGCTCGTGCTGGCGTAAGCCTTGAAGGCATTGCTGGTTCTATCATTACACAAAAAGCAATTTCCAAAATTACCGAAGGTTTACACGGCGTCACAGGCATTACACCGTACTTACCTAAGACAACGCCTAAGGCTAACCATTATAGATTAAGAAATCGCATTAAGCCAACTAACTTTGAAAAGGTTGTATACTTCAGTACATGTGCGAACCGCGCCTTCAAACCGAACCAAGGTTATGACGATAATCGCAGCTTACAACAAGTAGTGGAAAGCCTCTGCAACAAGGCTCATATCGATATTATTTACCCACAACATATCGAAAACCTCTGCTGCGGCTTGAGCTTTGAAAACTATGACAATGTTCATGAACGGGCTGTAAAAGACTTGCACGATGCATTGATGAAAGCATCTCAAAATGGTAAATACCCAATCGTAATCGACCATAGCGCGTGCTTCAACCATGCTTTCAAACATATGCCAGACTTAGAAATCAACGATATTTCTGAATTCTTGTGCAAATATGTGGTGCCGCATCTTGACATTGAAAAATGCGATGAACGAGTTATCGTACACAAACAATGTAAGATTAAATCTTTGAACAAATCTCAATACATTGAAGACCTAGCTCGCCTCTGCACCGACCATGTATTCAACATCAAATCCTTTGCGTGCGATGGCTTTGCTGGTCAAAAAGGTTTCTTCACACCAGAACTCAACAAATCTGCTACAAAAGACCTTGCTAGTGAAATTGCTGAATACGGCGCTACACTAGGCGTAAGCTCTAGCTCCACATGTGAAATTGGTCTTGGTGAAAGCGGTGGTATCCCATTCGTAGGCGTTGCATTCCTATTAGACCGTTGCTCTAAGGCTAAGAAATAATATTCATTGAATAAGATGTCAGTATTATCTATTAGGGGTTTATTTTTCTATTAAGTATGATATACTATACGTAGGTAGTAGAGTGTATGAAATTACCTACAATATAACAAAAAAAGGACGAGTGGCAGCTCGTCCTTTTTCTTGCTTATTTTTGGTTCTTATTGTTGAGCCAATAGCTGTAGGTAGTTACTACTAAGGCAACAATAAGAGGGGCAAGCAAGGTACCCCAGAGTGTATAAGATAACTCCTCCAATATAACACCTCCTTCCTGGAGGTATTTTTATTATATCATTATGGTATGCATCTTTGAGATTATTTAAGAATGGAGTATATAATATGAGAAGAATTTTAACTATATTTTTACTACTTATATTTATTAGTGGTTGTGGATTAAATCAGAATGCAAATAATAGTAATATAGAAAACAATACTACAAGTTCTATTACATCTTCTCAAGACAGTAGTAAAATGATTAATCTAGATAATCATTTAGTTACCGCTAAACAAGCTTTATCTGCTGGTGATTATGCGAAAACCATCGAAGAGGCCACAGCCTCTATTAAGGAGAACCCTAATAATGCTGAGGCTTATTCTGTGCGTGGATTTGCTACGGCTTTAGATGGCGATACAACTAAAGGCTTAGCAGATACTAAAAAGGCTTATGATTTAGATCCTAATAATGTAGCGAATTACTATAATATGGCTATGGTGTACAAGTTACAAGGCCAATTAAACGATTCTAAACAGTGGTTTGAAAAGGTATTAGAAAAGGACCCTAGTAACACTTGGTCCGTCTATGGTATTGCTACCATCTATGCAGACCAAGGTGATGATACTAAGGCCCTTGACTGGCTTGAAAAGGCGATTAACATTGATCCATCTGTAAAAGCTGTGGCAGCAGAACAAGACCATTTCGAGCGCTTTCATAATAATAAGCAATTTAAAACATTAGTAGGATTATAATTCGTATGCTTATCATTTTGGGCATAGTAGAATGATCATGTGAAATTAGTAGAGTTATAATGTGAACTTAGAGCAATTATAATCTCAGATAGTAATAGGATTTTATATGGATAGTAAACAGATTATTCGCCTTATTATAAAGTTAATAGGCTTCGTATATTGGATTGGCTTTATATACTTAGGTAGCTTAATGGTCATGGACTGGTCAGGTTTTATGGCTCAGTACAACATAGAAACACCAATCTTCCTTACGTATATCGTATTGGTGGGCTGTTTTGCGACGCCGTATCTAGTATTTTATTGGAAAAAGCTAAATCCTCATACTAAACCGCCCTATTTAGAGCGCCGTCTCAGTGCCTACATGGATGAGCTAGAGGACCGACATAGCATTTGGTTTGATGTGTTATATGTACTCAAACTATTGCTCTATTTTGTGATTATCATGTGGATGATCTGTGTAGGCTTACTAACGCTTGCCATCATTGCGTGGATCGTAGTCCTAATTTTGTTGAGCAATTGATGATATGAATTTACATTGTTTTCTCTACTAATGCTTCTTGTAAAAGCTGAGAAAAATTAATTCCTTTCGCTAGTGCTCTGTCGTTTAGCCATGCTGGAATGGTTAAGGTTTTCTTTACAGATTTACTATTTTTAGCTAAATCTATATCTGTTTGAACTAAAGTAGGATATACCTTATTTTCTTAGGCTAATGCGCGTTGTGATTTGGCTTGATAATGAGAATAATACTAAGGCTATCCATATACAGCCAAAGGCCATGAGTTGTGCTACACCAAAGCTTTCACCAAAGTAGAAGATAGCCAAGAAAAAGCCCATAGTTGGAGATAGGTATTGTAAGAACCCTAGTACGTTAAGTGGCAATAAACGAGCTCCATATGAAAACAGGATAAGGGGCACAGATGTAGTAAGGCCTGAACAAACAAGCAGTAGACCGGTGGGGGTCATATTTTCAATAAAAGACCATGATGTAGTATCTACTGTTAGTACATACCATAGAGCAATGGGTGTAACAAGCCACGCCTCCATCGCAATACTCGAAAATGGATGGATGGTGAGGCGTTTTTTGATAGCCCCATAGAGACTAAAAGATACGGCTAGTACAATGGAAACAATCGGCAAGGAGCCTAGCTCATAGGTCATGATAGATACACCCAGCACGGCGATGGCGATGCTTAATTTTTGTGACCACAGCAAGGTTTCTTTATAGATGACGATACCTAGCAATACATTGAGTAGTGGATTGATATAGTATCCGAGGCTAGTATCGAGAACATGTTGGTTGGTAACAGCCCAAATATAGGTGAACCAATTGATACTAATCAGCATAGCAGCAAGTAATAATAGTCCTAATTGAGTAAGGTTGGTGCGTAAATAGTGGATATCGATGCGTAGTTGTTGACGACCGGTGATGATAACAAGGAAAAACATCCAAACACCGGACCAGATGATGCGGTGGGATAGTACCGAAAAGGAAGAAACTTGATTAAGTAGTGCCCAATATAGGGGGAGTAAGCCCCAGATTAAGCAACAGAGTAAAGTCGTACTGAGCCCTTTTTTGCTTATTTCATTCATGATCTGACCTCCTCGTATTGATAAAATCATTATATCATGCTGATAGAGTGCATAGTGTTGTTAATAGTAAACCTACTTGTAACCATTCAATGAATACTCAAAATAGTA
Organism: uncultured Veillonella sp.; assembly: GCF_963543145.1. GTDB lineage: Bacteria > Bacillota > Negativicutes > Veillonellales > Veillonellaceae > Veillonella. The sequence goes on from NZ_CAUTZP010000019.1 coordinate 29,233, forward strand.
TTATGCGTTTCAGTTATTACGTATGCCTATCAGTTATAACCTAAAATTTGTTACCTATGATTAACTGTTATGTTCATTGACTTTGTGCATAATCTTACACTATATTGGACTTAGAACAACGAATATAGAGAATAGGTGTCGCAAGACTTAATAGAGAAATCGGTACAAGCCGATGCGGTCCCGCCACTGTAAGGACGAGCCTGCTTTCATTCATGTCACTGGAGAAATCTGGGAAGGCGAAAGCGAGGTGATGAACCCGAGCCAGGAGAACTGCCTATTTGATAATCACCGTTATGTACCTACGAGCGATAGGAAGGGGATTGGGGTATGCTGGTTTCAGTGTTTTTTTGGCGTACCTTTCAACAAGAAACCTTACGTGTCACTTTTGGGTGGCACGTTTTTTGTTGCCCTTGAAAGTGGCTATATAGCATATACATCAGGCTTTATAGTTATTGAATTGATGGACACAGATTTGAGGTTGATGTGATCTATATACAGGAAAGCTCGTGTGATGTGTATGCATAACAACTCGCAGGTACGGTGCGCTGTTTCTCGGTATGGTTTCGAGTTGAAAAGGAGGCACATATATGTCTGACAAAAAGACTTCAAAGGATGCTGAACGCGATTTATTAGCACCTGTATCCTTTGATGAATTTGAGAAACCTACGTATGAACAATGGCAGGCTGAAGTTGAAAAGGCGTTAAAAGGTGGCGACTTCCACAAGAAAATGTTCACTAAAACCTACGAAGGTATTACGTTGCAACCAATTTACACACCTGCATTGCATGGGGAAAAAATTCCAAAAGGTGTATACCCTGGGGCAGGCGAGTTCCTACGTGGCACTAAGGCAAGTGGTTATATTAAAGAGTCTTGGGGCGTATCCCAATACGTAGACGATTCCTTGCCGAAAGATGCGAATCATTCAAGTTTATACGAAATTGTAAAAGGTGGCACCATCCACAACATCCGTCTTGATGAAGCGACACGCCATGATCAAGATGTACAAGTAGGCGCATCTGTCGGTGTTGGTGGTACATCTGTATCTACTATGGATGACTGCAAACAATTAATTGACCGTTTCGATTTGAAAGAAAATCCTTTGTACATTGAAACCGGTGCCTCTGCAGCCATCTTGATCGGTATGTTGGCAGCTACTGTGAAGGGGGCTAAAAAACAAACCTCTGACTTGAAAGGTCTCGTTGGCGCAGACCCTATTGGTGTTTGGGCTAAAGATGGTACATTGCATATGTCTTTAGATACAGCCTTTGATGAAATGGCACATACTGTTGTATGGGCTAAAGAACAAGCTCCAGAGCTTAAAACTGTACTTGTATCTGGCGATGTATACGCTAATGGTGGCGCTAATGATGTGCAAGAGGTTGCCTATGCATTGGCAACAGCAGTTTGCTATGTGCGTCAATTAGCACAACGGAACATCGATATTCATACCATCGCTCAGAGCATGATGTTTACATTCTCTTTAGGGGCTAACTTCTTTATGGAAATCGCTAAATTGCGTGCATTGCGTGTTATTTGGGCTCGCATTATGGAAGCTTTCGGTGCTGAAGAAGCTGACCGTGCCGTGCATGTACACGGCAGAACATCTGCTTTTACGAAAACTGTATACGACCCATATGTAAACTTGTTGCGCAATACAACACAAGCATTCTCTGGCGTTGTAGGCGGTTTGAACAGCCTTGAAGTATCCCCGTTCGACCAACCAATTCGCAAAGCGGACGATTTCTCTCGCCGTATTGCTCGTAACATCCAAGTTATGTTGCAAACTGAATTCGAGTTGCGTCAACCTGTGGACCCTGTAGGCGGTTCTTGGTATGTGGAAACCTTGGCGGCTGAATTATGTGAAAAAATCTGGGCTGAGTTCCAAACTATCGAATCTAAAGGGGGCATCGTGGCAGCCTTGAAAGAAGGCTATCCACAAGCTCAAGTTAAAGCCATTCTTGATGAACGCTTCAAAAACCTTGCATTCCGCAGAGATGTGGCTGTAGGTAACAACATGTATGCAAACATGACAGAAGAGCTATTAGATCCAAAACCAGAAAATCAAGAAACATTGCGTCAAAAACGGGTTGCTCAAATTGAAGAATACTTGGCGAGTGCGGATCCAGATGCTGTTGTGAAAGCACAGGCTACCCTAGAAGCAAGTACGACAGAACCAGGCGCATTGATTGGTCTTATCGAACTCGGTGCATTGCAAAAATTGACAATCCGTCAAATCCGTAAGGCTTTAGACGCTGGCGATATTTCTTCTGAAACGATCGAACCAATCACGGCTCATCGCTGGACTGAACAATTTGAAGCACTTCGGATGCGCACAGAAAATTATAAACAACGTACGAAAGATAATGTGAAGGTATTCTTGGCTAATATGGGCCCAATTCCTCAACATAAACCTCGTGCGGACTTCTCTACAGGCTTCTTCGAAGTAGGTGCTTTTGAAGTTATTAAAAATGACGGCCATGAAACAACGGCTGATGCTGCGAAGGCTGCTCGTGAAAGTGGTGCCGATGTTGTGGTTATCTGTTCCACAGATGATACATATCCTGAATTAGTACCACCACTCGCTAAAGAATTGAAAGAAACTATGCCGAATGTAACGGTTATCTTGGCAGGGGCACCGCCTAAGGACCTTGAGCCTGTATACCGTGAAGCTGGCGTAGACGACTTCATTTCCGTTCGTGCAAATTGTTACGAAATCTTGAATACATTACAAGATAAGAAAGGGATGTGAGCTCATGTTTAAAAATCCAGACTTCTCCTCTCTTGGCTTGGGATCTCAG
>NZ_CAUTZP010000020.1:0-21732 GCF_963543145.1 uncultured Veillonella sp.
CTACCTCATTTTCACCGCCAGGGTGAATGATGAGCGCCGCTTCATAGCCCTTAAACAAACCAGCCTCTGCCATGTATACTTTACCACCAATAGTTTCCTCCGCAGGACAACCAAAGAAGGTCGTTCCCCACGCTTCCGGTGCACTTTTACTAAAGGCAATAGCCGCCCCTAAACTCATCATAGCAATGAGATTATGTCCGCAACCATGACCGAGTTCTGGTAGTGCATCATATTCACCTAAAAAGGCGATTTTATGCTGTGCACTACCATTATAATCACCACGTAACGCCGTTTGTAACTCTGGAAGATCAGTTAGCCCCACTTGAGATGTAAAATTATGTGATTCTAAGAATTCGTTAATTACCTTAACGGCTTTATGCTCGTCTAAGCCCAATTCTGGATTATCATGTAAATATAAGGAGACATCGCGCAATTCCGTAGCCATACTATCTATAATGGCACAGGCACGAGCCTCTCGTTCTTGTAATGTCATAACTCCCCTTATTATTATCTAATATCTTATCACCTAATATCTCGGTAACTACTGTTTTTATCTAATATCTTTTTATCTGTTTGTCTATTTGTCTGTTAACTAAAATCGTTCACCTAAAAGATTTTATCTATTTCGTATAAGGATGAACGATAATGGTATTAGAAATATATCTAAAGCTAATCATCGCTCCTAATGGCAATGTTTGATGCGGTGAACCATGGCCTGTTGGCACATAGCACACAAAAGGTTCTGGCAATTCAGGATCTCTATTTTCCTCCATATACCGCAACGCTTCATAGTCTAAATCATAATCTCTTTCATCTTCGTCACCTTCACAATCTGTGAAAGTACCGATGACTAAGCCTTTGATGCGGCTCAATAAACCACTGAGACGAAATTGTTGCAACATGCGATCCAGCTTATAAGGGGCCTCCCCTACATCTTCAATGAATAGTAAGGTATCCTCCCAAGACTCATCCTCTATAAAATAAGGTGTTCCCAATAGCATGGATAGCATTGTCATATTGCCACCTCGTAAAACTCCATCACCAAGCTCAGTGCCAATAGCACCACGAGGTGGTTCAGGTAATGGTTCAATGACTTGTAATTTCCCTTCTAAGGTATTAAATAAGGCATCAATATCTACTTTTCGTTCCGCCTTAAAATCTACCCCCATGGGACCATGATACGTAATAAGCCGGCTATATCTGTTAATAGCCATATGAAGTGCTGTACAATCACTATAGCCAATAAAAGCCTTACGATAGTTACGAATGGCTGTATAGTCTAATTGTTCTAAATAGCGCATCGTACCATACCCACCACGCAAGGCCAGCACCGCATCACAAGGGGCTGTCGTCATCATATATTGAAACTCTGCAGCTTGCTCCTCAGGAGTACCACCATAGAGCCCCTTACGATGTACACTGTCACCCCACAGTACCTTATACCCTTTTGAGGTACAAATTTCTTCTATTTTATGTAAATCTTCATCGCTTGCACTGGCAGGAGCCATAATTCCTATGGTCATACCCGGTGCTAAACGTTTTGGTTCAATCCAGTTCATATATCCTCATAAAATACAACAAAAGACGTACACATAGTGTACGTCTTAAGTGTATCTTATTTGTATGCTTTTTTAAAGTCAACAAGGCCCAATGTAGTCCAGAAATAATTTTGAATTGTTCCGTTCGTTACATAAGGTTGTGTTGTAAAGTACAACGGCATGACAAGAGATTCATCAAAAATCATCTGTTCTGCTTTGTGCATCAATGCATCTCGTTCAGCCCCATTTGGTGTAGTTCGAATACGAGCGATTAACTCGTTATAGTCTTCACTATGGTACTGACTATCATTGTCTTCAGCAGAAAATACTTCCAAAAAGTTTTGTGGATCACTATAATCAGCAACCCAAGAAGCACGAGCCACTTGGTATTTACCAGCTTCACGATCAGCTAAGAATACTTTTGTCTCTTGATTTTGTAAACGCACATCTGCACCAAATGCATTTACCCATGCATCTTGTACTGCTTCAGCAATTGCTTTATGTAATTCACTTGTATTATACAAAATCGTAATTGGAGGCAATGGATGATTCTTATCATAACCAGCCTTTTTCAAGATTTCCTTAGCTTGCTCTACATCTTCATAAACAAGATAGCTACCAGCTTCACGGAAATCTTCTCGTCCATTACTTTCAAGCATGCCATATGGAACAAATGCATACGCAGGCTCTTTACCACCGCGAACGATGTTGTTTACGATGTTCGCTCGGTTAATAGCCATGGAGAAGGCTTTACGTACATCTGGATTTGTGAAAGGCTCAGCCTTCACATTAAATACGTAATAATAGTTACCAAGCATAGGTCCAATATGTAATAGACCAGCCTCTTCTAAACGCTTTTGATCTGCTACAGGAGGCTCAACAGTCATATCCGCTTCACCACCTTCAACCAATGTAAGGCGTGTGCTTTGGGATTCACTAATAGGCCAGTTCATTTTTTCTGTTTTTACAGAATCCGCATCCCAGTAATTCGGGTTCTTAACAAAATCCATTTCCCCGTTATGTTTCCAAGATAATAAGCGATACGGGCCATTAGACACAAATGTATCTGCATTGGCAGCCCAGTTTTCATGAGCCTCTACAGCTTTTTTGCTCACTGGATAGTAGCTATGAGACGCTAATAATTTTAAGAAATACGCTGTTGGATTTTCTAAGGTAACCACTAATGTATCATCATCGATGGCCTTAACACCAACATCTTCAGCTTTTGCATCACCATTATTAAAGGCTTCGCCATTTTTTAATACATATAACATATATGCATTGTCCGCATGGACTTCAGGGTCTAATACGCGTTTCCAAGCGTATTCAAAATCATGAGCCGTTAAAGGCTCTCCATTAGACCATTTCAAATCAGGTCGTAAATGGAAGGTATACTCACGACCATCATCGGAAATATCCCAGCTTTTAGCAAGTGCTGCTTCTGGTTCACTTTCATCATTAAGACGAACTAAACCATCAAACAATTGAAGTTGAACCGTAGCCTCCGGAGAGGTAGTAGACTTTGCTGGATCCAATGTGGATGGTTCCTGCTCAATAACATATCGGATAGTATGCTCATCAATCGGTTGCTCCCCACGAGGATAACCAAATACAAACAATAGCACACTAACCCCTAGAGCAAGGACCATGAGTTTTAACAAATTTCGTTTATCCATCATGGCAATGATTCCTCTACAAATTCTTTCATGATGCGCCCAACTTGAGCGCCTAACTCTTTACCGCGGTCATTATCAATATCGCTCATCAACAAGATAAAGCAGAAATGACCTCTAAATGTTTCTAACACGCCCCCATCATGCTCTACGCGATCAAGGGATCCTGTTTTATGGTGAAAGCGTATGCCTTCTCCCCAGTAAAATGGCAAAATATCACGGAATTGTTGGCGACCTAAAATATTCCACATTTCACGGCCATATGCATCTCTATCACGATATTCAAAAATATGTTTATAGAGACGAGCTAAAGCCATAGCAGTCATGCGATTATCTCGCCCCTCAGCTAATGCGTCAAAGTCCATCATCATACGATTTAGTTCGATTTCATCAACACCAAGTTGCTCTGCACGAGCATTGATATGTTCCATGCCAAGTACAGTGATGAGCAAATTCGTCGCCATATTATCGCTGAGAACCATCATAAGACGGCATAACTCAAGGTAAGTAAAGCTATGTTTACCTACCAGCTCTTGCAGTGCCCCACCACCTTCAACGCGCGGCGTTCTAGATAAAGGTATCGTATCATTAAGGTCCAACTGCTCAGTGCGAGCTAAATGAAAGACATATTCCATGATGAGCACCTTAATCAAGCTCGCACTAGAATGAACTGTCTTTTCACCTCTAGATGCGATAAGTGTCGGTTTTTCTTCATCATCAAATTGCAATACTACATAGGATATATTCCCTGTAGGTGTCAATTCTTTAATAACCGTATCAAGTTGATCTTCCAAGGACTTGCCAACAATTAATTTTTCCATACTATTCTCCCATTATATGTGCCAGCATGCGATGCGGCGATCAGCCCAATCGCGAAGTGGTGGACGCTCTGTAAAACAACGACCTTCCGCTTCTGGGCATCGACCACTAAACAAACAGCCTTTTGGTGGATCTAGTGGATTTGGTGGGTCGCCTTTTAGAGGCGCTCCAATAGGTGCATGTGGTATGACTGGACCATTTAAGGCCGTCAAGGCGCGGGTGTACGGATGCTGTGGGAATTCATACAAGTCTAATGCTGGACCTTCTTCCATAACAGCTCCTAAATACATAACAACCATGCGATGACTAATGTAGCGCACCATGTTTAAATCATGAGAAATAAAGAGGTACGAAATACCATGTTGTTCTTGTAAACGTTCAAGCAATGTCATAATCTGTACTTGAATCGATACATCAAGTGCAGAAATCGGTTCATCACAGATGATGCACTGAGGCTGCATAATTAGAGCCCGTGCAATACCGATACGCTGGCGTTGACCTCCAGATAATTCATGAGCGTAACGCTCACCAAAGGACATATTCAATCCAACTTGGTCGAGCACCTCTTTTACGCGAATAACGCGATCACGAGCTGTGTACTTTGGATCTAGCTCTAAAGGCTCTTCTAAAATAGCATTCACCGTAAGTCGTGGATTGAGGGATGCGTAAGGATTTTGGAATACCATTTGCATCACCGGATGAACAGCTTTTCTATCTACATAAGGATTAATATGACGGCCATTCATATAAATAGAGCCAGATGTAGCTTGATGTAAACCCATCAAAGTGTAACCAAACGTAGATTTACCACATCCAGACTCACCTACGATACCAAGGGTTTCCCCTGGTGCTTGATATAGACTCACGCCTTGTACAGCGTGTACCGTGTGTTTTGGCTTAAATAAGCCACCTGACAGAGTGAACTCTTTAACGAGATTGTCAGTTTCCCATACGTAACTCATTAAAGTCCCTCCAACTTAGCTAACCAACATGTAAATTGATGATTTTCACCAACATTTGTAACCATAGGTATGCGATTACCACAAATGCGCATAGCCCACTTACAACGCGGATTAAACGCACATCCTCGTGGCAAATCAAATAGATCTGGCGGTTGCCCTTCAACGGCCTTTAACTCGCCATGCCATTTGCCTTGCGGTAATGCTAGTAACAAGCCCAAAGTATAGGGATGACGAGGTTCATTAAAGATGCCTTCCACCGTAGCAGACTCAACGCATTTGCCCGCATACATAACCATAACGCGATCACAAATTTGAGCAATGACGCGTAAGTTGTGAGAAATAAAGATAATCCCAATACCAGCCTCTACGGCTAATGTTTGCATAAGGCGTAAAATTTGTGCCTCTGTAGTAATATCCAGTGCTGTTGTAGGCTCATCACAAATCAAAATCTTTGGACGCCCTGCTACAGCCATGGCAATACAAACACGTTGACGCATACCGCCACTTAACTCATGAGGATATTGAGATAAACGTCTTTCCGGTGTAGAAAGCCCCATTTTCTTCAATAAATCGATAGCAATAGCTCTTTCATCATAATCTTCACCGTAAGCATTGGTGCGATGGATAACCTCATACATTTGCTCACCAATCGTCATGATTGGATTTAAAGAGGTCATCGGATCTTGGAATACCATGGCAACGATAGTACCGCGCAATTCATTCCAGTCATCTTCAGTGAATTCAAGGCAATCATTACCATCAATCATAAATGAATCTGCTTTAATTTTTGTCTTACCATATGGTAGTAAACCCATTAAGGAGTTAACTAACACAGATTTACCACAGCCAGATTCACCTACAATACCTAAAATCTCACCTGGTTGTAAGGTGATATCTTGATTGCGAATAACCCGTAAAGGGCCTTGGAAGGTATCGATGGTAATGGACATATTACGCACATCAATAATTGCGTTATTCATTATCTATCTCCTTCCTTAGGGTCTAACACATTGCGTAAGCCGTCGCCAAGGAACACGAAACCAAGCATGGTAACGCTAATAGCAACAGCAGGGAAAATCAATTGGAATGGATAAGAGCGCATGCTACTAATCCCTTCAGAAGCTAATACACCCCAGCTCGCCATCGGTGCATTTACACCTAAACCTATAAAACTAAGGAATGCTTCTGTAAAAATAGCCTCTGGAATAGCCAATGTTAAGGTAATGATGATTGGCCCCACACAGTTTGGCAAAATATGACGCAATAAAATGCGATGCTTTGGAATACCCATAGCTTCTGCAGCGATGATGTATTCTTCGTTTTTAACTTTCAAAATTTGGCTACGTACAATACGGGCCATATTGAGCCAGTACGCGATGCCTAATGCTACGAAAATAGATGTAAGGCCAGGGCCGAGTACAACCATTAGCAAAATTACGTATAACAAGAGTGGAATACCGTACAAAATATCTACGATGCCCATCATGATACGGTCAACCTTGCCACCTAAGTAACCTGCAATACCACCGTAAGCAACACCAATTACAAGATTGATAAAGGCAGCCACAAAACCAATGGTTAGGGAAATACGAGCACCGTACATAACGCGAGTGTAAATATCTCGGCCTAATGTATCAGTACCAAACCAATGACTAAAGCTTGGACTTTGGTTGGCATCAATCAAGGATTGATCAGCATAAGTATAAGGCGAAATCAGCGGGCCTAAAATAGCCAAGACAATCATTACGAGAATAATGTTTGCCCCTACGACAGCCAAACGATTCACCTTGAATCGCTCCCATTTACTAGGGCGTTTAATAAAACTAGTCAGTTCTTCTTGAGGGGCCCGTTCAATAGGTAAAAAATCTTCCTTATTCATCTGTCCCCTCCTCTGTTGTAACACGTGGATCGATTAATGGATAAATCATATCTACTAAAATATTAAGAAATACTACTAGCGCACTATAGAAAATCGTAATGCCCAAAATAACAGTGTAATCACGGTTATAAATAGATGTTACGAAATACTGTCCAAGGCCAGGAATCGCAAAAATCGTTTCTACAATAAAGCTACCTGTTAAGAGGCTTGCCGCCAATGGGCCTAAGTAGGTAATAACCGGTAAAATCGCATTTCCTAGTGCATGGCGAGTCAAAATAGTCCAAGACCCTAAACCTTTCGCACGAGCAGTACGAATATAATCTTGTTGATACACATCTAATAAGCCACTGCGCGTTAAACGAGCAATAAATGCCATCGGTTGTGCAGACAATGTTAAAACAGGTAATACCATATAAGATGGACCGCGCCATAAAGCGACTGGGAACCATCCAAGCTCAAAGCCCACTACATATACAAGGACAGCACCGATAATAAATGTAGGCACTGAGATTCCCAATGTAGATAACACGGTCACAGCATAGTCTACAATACTATTCGGTCGCATGGCACTAATCGCCCCTGCTGTAATACCACCTACTACAGCTACCATTAAAGATAACAAGCCTAGCTGTGCAGAGATGGGGAATGCATCACTAATAATGTCGTTCACACTACGACCTTCATACTTAAATGATGGTCCCAAATCGCCGGTAATAACACCACCTAAATAATCTCCATACTGTTTCCAAAGGGGATCATCAAGATGATACTTTGCTTCGATGCTTGCTTTCACCTGAGGCGGCAGTTTCTTTTCTGTTGTAAAAGGTCCCCCCGGAATTGCGTGCATTAACGCAAATGTTACGGTAATGATGACCCATAAGATTATGATTGCGCCACCTAGGCGTCGAAATACATACCTTGTCATTTCACTATCCTCCATTAAAAGTCTATCCGTTTTATTATACTACATTATGAAGTTAATTTCATGAATAACATCATTACATTTACAGAAAGCCGTACATAACGTACAATAAAATATATAATTAATTGGAGGTGTCTATGACAGCAGTACCTAGAGTATTAACAATTCAAGATATGAGCTCCATCGGACGCTGTGCCCTAACCGTTATGATTCCCATCATCAGCGCTATGCGCTGCCAAGCGGTACCTTTGGCGACAGCCGTTTTGAGCAATCACTTGGAGTACCCGTATTATGAGTTTGTAGATTTATCGGCTCATATGAGGGATTTCATGGACTGTTGGGACAAAAACGAAATCGACTTTCACGCTATTGTAAGCGGTTTCTTGGCATCACCAGAACAAATCCACCTTGTGGAGGAAGCAATCGACCGCTTTGGCAATAATGGACAAATGGTCATCGTAGACCCAGCCATGGCTGACGACGGTCGCCTCTACGCAATCTACACACCTGATATGGTGGTCGCTATGCGCCAACTTGTTTCCAAAGCTCATATTGTAAAGCCCAATTATACAGAGGCTTGCTTCTTATTAGATATTCCATTTTCTACGGATCCTATTAGTGATGATGAATTGCGTGACCGTTGTAAACAATTACATCACATGGGACCTGATATGGTTATCATGACAAGCATTCCATCTGAAACACATGCGGTCATCGCCGTCTACGATGGGCCTACAGACTTTTTAAAAACCTACTCTATACCTCTCGTCCCTGTGAAAGCAACAGGAACCGGAGATATTTTTACTGCTGTATTGTCAGGGGCCGTAATGAGGGGATATTCACCTTATGATGCAGCAGAACTGGCAATGAATTTTACTACTAAAGCAATTCAGGCTACGGTAGATACTGTAAAATCAATGAAACATGGTGTAGCATTTGAGCTAGTCTTGCCAGAATTAACTCAACTATAAGCTATACATAAAGGGGAACTTATGGATTTACTCTATGTTGTATTACGAACATTGCTCATATGTACTATCGGTTTACTCATTGCATTCCAAGGGCGTCGCATGGGCTTATCGATTTTTAACCTAACGGGACGGTTAAATCGACTACAATTTATCATATGCTTTATCGCTTTGATGATTCTATTCCACATCGTCCACTATATCGATGATCTATTCTTGGACTTTGTTGTCTCTTTACCTGCATACTGGTTTACAAGAGTTATTATTTGGATTTTACTAGCCGCGCTCTTCCCATTATCTTGCATTTTATTTGGTCGTCGTATTCACGACATCGGCTTTAATGCATGGGCAGGGATTCTCTGGTCGGTCATTATGATTTTCATCAATACCTACTCTGCTGTATCTCCATTCAATTACCTGCTTGAGCTCTTCATATGGCTCATCGGTTTCCTATTCTGGGTATTGCCTGGTCAGCCAGAACCGAATCAATATGGTAACCCACCATTTATGACTGTAAATCGACCAACTTACGAGTCGATGCAACAGCCTAGAGCAGAAACAGAGAGGGAAATTAGAAAAACAGTCCGTAAACGTCGTAAAAAACGATAAGAAAATTTAATCATGAAATAAAAAAACGTATCTCTTGATATGTACTCCCTTTACTGTACAACTAGTAAAAGGGCGTACATATCAAGAGATACGTTTTTTTCTTATTTTGTTAAAATCATTTAGTTCATAATCAATATTAACTCAATTAATGTACAACCAATATAGGCGATGATAAACTTAACCTTTTGTTTACGGGCTCTATCATCATCGGCAATCTTAAGTCGATTAGCAAGGAATCGCTTATCCCGAATTTGTAACAGTAAATGTTTAATTCGCTCTTGGCTTTTATTAGCAGTACACCCATCACAGTCAGAAGTCAGAGTAGCCTGCTGCATGAAGATGCGACGATGGAGCTTGCGCATTTGAATCTTAATATTATTATGTACAAACGCACTTTGCCACTGTTTACGAGAGTCAAAATACATGTACAAATATCTCGGAATATTCATAATAATGAAGGAAATGATGAAAATCCCTAAGGAAATTAAGAAGTACGTGGAGAATGAGACCTCCAATGTTTCCGTTGGCAAGTAATGGCGCAAGATAATAAAGGTTATCCATACACCGATTGGCAATAAGAGAACCGCCGCAATATCGATTGAACGTAGCCAACTAGTACGAGTTGGCACATCCGGTACCGTAAAGGTATCTACTGGATCATGGAATGCATAGTAATCAAGCTGCAATACAGATTGGCTGGTACGAGGATTCCCCAAAAGAACGGGGCCATTGCTACCAATATGGCGTTCTGGTAATGGTATAAATTTCTTTACTTGTGTATTTGGTAATAGGTCAAATTGAATAATGCCTTTTTTCTCAAAGCGTACGGTAGAGCCTTTTTCACCTAATGAGATAGGATTAAAGAATACGCCAAATAAGCTGAGGCACCAATTACCTACTAAATGTAAAAGGGAGTTTAAAATAAACCCACCTGTATCTATATTATTTGTATCGAGGCGAATCGCAAAGGATGATGAGTAATCATCAAACCATAGATCCTCTAAGGTGAATTCCACATTAATCACATTCCCCCATTTAGTAATAATGGATAGGAATATTTGGTTATTTGGTTCAAACTCAAACGTTACAGCATAAAAGAACCAATGATTGCGAAGAGCGGCACGTAACATACGATTGACAGTGTCTTCTTCTATATATAGCAAGCGATGGTCAAACAAATCTTGTTCTAAAGGAGTATTTTCTACAATAGGCTCCGTATATACCGCCGTATCACGATCAGATAATGCTTCATCCACCAAAGCTCTTAGTTTGGTGAAAATTTTAGTCATAACCCCTCCAAGGGTAAGAAAAAATAGCTTTCGACATAAAAATTATACCATATTTTGCATGATTTATCGATAAAAGACTCCCACATCTACTATTAAATATCGGTATAGATAAAGACCCTTCTGCATAGCAAAAGAGTCTTTATTACTATAGTTTATCTCCACCTATTATAATTTGATAATTATAATAGATACTTTTATTGATATTAATGTTATTGGATACTTGCCATAGATAGACAGCAATATTCGTAGAAATGGCCACGCAATGCAATAAGTTCTTCATAGGTGCCATCTTCTACAATTTCACCTTTATCCATAAATAATATACGGTCCATTTGTTCTAAACCTTCTAATTGATGCGTAATATATAAGCATGTTTTACCTTCTACATAGTGCATCAAATCGCGATGCAAGGCATTTCTAGTTACCTGATCTAAGCCTTCTAGTGGTTCATCTAACAAAACAATTTGAGGGTTTCGCAAAAATAATCTTGCTAATGCCACACGTTGACGTTCACCACCACTTAGTCCATGTCCACCACTACCAACAATCGTATGTATACCATCGGACAGCTTGGCTACAACAGTTTGCAAGGATGCACGATGTATGGCTTGCTCCAACTCATCAGCTGTTGCTTCTGGTCTCGCAAGGCGAATATTATCACCAAAGGACGCATGGAAAATATAGGTGTCTTGAGTAATAGTACCTAAAGCATTACGCCAAGTATCCATAGAAATATCCTTTAATTCTACATCTCCCACATGAATAGATCCATTATAATCATATAGACGCTCGAGCATATTAAATAATGTAGTCTTACCGGAACCACTGGCACCCACGATGGCAATCGATTGACCTTGTTTAATATCCAATTTAAGGTTCTCGTAGATAATGTTCGCATTATCATAGCCAAAGGATACATTTGTAAAAGTAATATCTCGATTCGCATTAAATGGCTTAGGTTCTAATGGTTCCACAACCGGTAACGGCTCATTTGCAAGTGCTATAAGACGACCTGTAGCTACTTTACTTTCTGCACCGTGATGGACTGCTGCAATCATCGGTTGCAACGCTTCAAACCAAGCTTGCGTACCAATAGCGGCGACCGCCACCATTACGCTAGCCCATGCCCCAGTTAATGCATTAGCAGCCATAATCGCTACCACTACAACAGTTAACTGAACGCCACCTAGGAATACTGTGTTCCCTAAATTCATCCCCCGATCAATAATTCCTTTATGACCATCAACACATCTCATCATCTGTTGAATTCGTTCAAATACAAGCCTCTCATTGCCATAGCTAATAACATCTTCAAGACTATCCATAGTATCACTTAATAGTGCTTTATATTCCCCTTGTTGAGGACCAATGGTGCGGAGAGCTTGCTTATTATGGGCATAAACAACTAATGGTACTACTAACCCTAAAACAAGAGCTGCCATTAAAATTGGCATAACCAAGCTATCATCAATAGTCGATGCTCCATAAGCAACTAACGCCGTCAAAGCAATGGCTGCTACAGGTGGAATCAGAGTGCGCAAGTAAAAGAATTGTAATACCTCTATATCCCCCATAATGCGACCTAGCATATCACCAGCACCAAAGCGTTTTAAAATAGCCGGTGCTAATGGCTCCAAATGTGCATAGAACCATAAGCGCAAACCGTAAAGACCTTGGAATGCCATACGATGCGATGTATAACGTTCAAAATAACGACATACTGCACGACTAACACCAAAGAATCGAACCCCTACGATGGCAAGACTTAAATAAGTAAGACCTGGTTGTAACGCTGCCGACGCTAATAACCAAGATGAAACTGTTAACAAACCTACATTCATGAAAACAGTGAGGAATGTAAACATCAAGGCTAACACCAAGGACCACTTAGCAGGACTTAGAACTGCAAATAATAGCTTCCAACCTTGTAAACCCATGTTCTGTCGCTTTATATCATTATTATCAAGGCTAGAAGATTTAGTTACCGTATCAGTAATAATCTCCTGTTTCTTAGCATCAGTAATACACGCCTGTTTCTGAGCCTCATCCATAACATCTATATGTTGCACATTTAAATGTTTACCTGCTTTTAATGCTTCCTCTATGGCAAAAGAGAATTGTCCCAAGCCAGATGCTACGAGGTCTTTAAAATAACCATCCACAGCAACGAGTTCTTCATAAGAGCCTTGTTGAATGATGACGCCTTGTTTTAAAACATATAGTTTAGAAGCCCAGTGCATCGTTTGCAAGCGATGTCCAATAATGATGACAATCTTATCCTTCATCAATTGTTGAATAGCTGTACTGATGATAGATTCCGTTTTTACATCTAAATGGGCCGTTACTTCATCGAGAATCAGTACCTGCCCTTTCCGTAAGAATGCACGTGCCAAGGCAACCCGTTGACGCTCACCACCACTAAGACCTAAACCGCCTTCTCCGATGACTGCATCAAGACCTTCCGCATGCCGATGAATAACATCTAAGAGTTGCACCTCTTTACAAGCATCTAGAATCTCTTTATCACTTACATCCATACCAAAAGATAGAATCTCTCGCAAGGTACCTTTCATAATATGTGGATGTTGAGATACATAGGTAATTTGTTGACGCCACCAGTCGATATGTAGATCACATATATCATGACCATCTACTGTCACTGTACCACGCGGTGCTTGCAAGAACCCACCTACAATATGTGCAATAGTGGACTTGCCCGCCCCACTTTCACCAACGAGCATAATAGGTGCATTGCGTTTAGCCTCAAGAGCTATATGGCGAACGCCATTATCACTATTCTTATAGGTAAAAGTTAGATCCTTAATCTCAATATGTTCTACAGAATCATCTAATCTTGCGGTTCCACCTACAGGTAAGGATGGTTTACGATTCATAAAGTCTTCGTATTTTAAAATTGAAGTTTTACCAGCCATTCCCGTGTGGAACGCAGCGCCCAACTGTCTAAACGGTGTATAAAACTCTGGTGCTAAAAGCAAAATAAAGAACGCTGGGAAAAAGGTTATCTCACCATCTAGCAAGGTTAAACCTAAATACACTGCAATCAAGGCCGTACTAATGGTGCTTACAAGTTCCAGCACCAAGGCTGATAAGAATGCTACGCGCAATACTTTTAAAGTAGAATCTTTAAACTCCTCGGATAAGCGACCAATAACTTTAATTTGATCTTTTGCACGTCCAAATAATTTAAGCGTAGTAATCCCTTGCAATACATCTAAGAAATGGCCTGATAAAAAGCTCATGCGCTCCCATTGCTCTTTATTCAATCGATCAGCTTGTTTACCAATTAGAATCATAAAGAATGGAATCAATGGGACCGTAACAATCAAGATAATACCGATAATAGGTAATGCATCTACGATAGCAATCCCCATGATGAGCGGAATCATAATAGCATATAAGATTTGAGGAATATAGCGAGCTACATAAGCATCAACCTGTTCCAAACCATCCGTAAGCAAATGAATTACATCGCCATGACGTTCCTTATGCTGTACACCAAGCTTAAACATATGTTCTAAGGCATGCTCTCTAAAAGATGCTTTCACAGCGCTACCCAAACGATTTGCCACAGCCTCTTGTATATAATGAGCTAACAATCGCACAATAATGGCGATAGTCAAATACATAATTGTATTCATCTCATCAGCTAAGGTATGCTCTAAAAATATAAAATTATTAATTAAGGTCCCAAAGAACCAAGCTTGCCCAACAATGGACAGACTTTCTACTAAGCAGGTTAATGCCAATAGTAAAAGCTGGCCTTTATGTGCAAGTAGCGCTTTAAAAGCGGTACGCTGTATCATATTATCCTCTACGGTAAAGCCTCTAAAATATAAAATCAAATTGATTAAATTACATCTATCTAAGTCTTACTCAAATTAAGCTGACATATAATCTAAGCGAAACTAAGTGAGTCCAAGTGAATCTAAATTTATCAATATTATTCATCTTACCACAAAAAGAGGCGTGCCGCTACGGCACGCCTCACATTGAGATCTAAATTTTATAACTACCCAGAGTTATAAAGCTATTTATTAATAGTGTAAGTCTTTTTCTGTTACACGATGACGGAATATCCAGTATACCAAGATTTGGTAAGCCAAAATGATTGGCACACATACAAAGGCTACACAAGTCATCAACGTCAATGTGTAAGTAGAGCTAGCTGCATTTGAAATAGTTAAGCTCCAATCAGGATTCAAAGAAGAAACCATGATGCGAGGGAACAAACCAGCAAAGTAAGCAGCCGTTACGGAAATAACAGTTAAGGAGCTAAATACAAAGCCCCATTTTGTATTACGAGTACGCGCTGCGCCCCAAGAAATGAGGAAGAACACGATTGCCAACGCAAAGCAAACAGTTGCTAATACAGAGTTGAACAAATCTGTAAATACATAAGTGGCACCTACCAATGCTAATGCACCGATAGCTGTAGGAACACCTACTACCAAGGAAGCTGCACGAGCGCGTTCAGACACAGCACCAGCTGTTTTGATAGAAGTGAATAAGCCACCATGGTATGTGAATACCAAGATAAACGCAATACCGCAAAGTACTGTGTAAGGGCTTAACAAATCAAAGAATGTGCCTACATAGGTCATGCTTGCATCAATTGGAGTGCCTTGAATCAAGTTACCAACTGTAACACCCCACAATAATGCAGGAATCAAGGAACCAAAGAAGATACAATAGTCAAATGTTTTACGCCATAATAAGTTAGGGCTCTTGGAGCGGAATTCAAAAGATACACCACGGATAATAAGAGCCGCAAGCATCAAGAATAACGCTAAATAGAATCCACTAAACAATGTAGCATATACATGAGGAAAGGATGCAAATAATGCACCACCTGCAGTAATCATCCATACCTCGTTACCATCCCATACAGGACCTAATGCATTGATCATTTGACGACGTTCAACGTCAGTTTTACCGATGAATGGTAATAAAATACCAGTACCATAGTCAAAACCTTCTAATAAGAAGAAGCCAGCGAATAGTACAGTAATTAAGATAAACCATACCACTTCAAGGTTATTAAAAATTAATTCCATAATCTCGCCTCCTCTTTTTCAACTACATCGTGAGATGGATTGCCATCTGGGCCTTTTTTGATGTGTTCTACAGCAAGGTAGATAGCCGCAATAGCTGCTAAGATGTACACAAGTGTAAAACCGATGATAGTAGTCATAATTTCTGGAGCTGTAACGGCTTTAGAAGCACCGTCTGCAGTCAATTGTAAGCCATATACAAGCCATGGTTGACGGCCCGCTTCCGCTACAAACCAACCAGTGGAGTGAGCGATGAATGGCAATGGCAATGTCCAGAACATAATTTTCAAGAATGTGCGATTTCCAACTAATTTGTCTTTTGCATTAAGAATAAGACCTACGAATGCAACAAGCAACATAACGGAACCAGCGGCAACCATGATACGGAATGTCCAGAAGATTGCTGGAACGTTTGGAATATAGTTACCAGGACCATATTGAGCTTCAGCTTTAGCTTGAAGATCTTTGATACCTTCTACTTTACCAGATGTAAAGGAGTTTTGAGTCAAGAAGGACAAACCACCAGGAATTTCAAGAGAGCTTGTGTTCTTTTGAGCTATAGTATCGATGTTAGCTACTAAAGAGAATGGAGCTGGATCTTGTGTTTCCCACAACGCTTCCATAGCAGCCATTTTCATAGGTTGTACTTTTGTAATATATTGACCTTGATGATGACCTGCCAAAGCGCCTAAAGTACCGAATACAAGGGCAATAACCATGCCCCATTTAGCCGAACGACGGTAGAAGTCTACCGCATTATTACGCAATAAGTGCCATGCACTGATTGCCATAATGATTACGCCTGCTGTTAATAGACCATTCAACACGATATGGAAGAATTGGCCAGGTACATAACCATTTTGAATAATTGTCAGAAAGTTTTCCATCTCTGCACGGCCATTACGCAATACAAAGCCTACAGGATGTTGCATGAAGGAGTTCGCTACGAGAATCCAGAACCCAGATAGGTTTGAACCTAATGCTACCAACGTAGCTACAAGGGCGTGGACGACTTTATTTAAGCGGTCCCAACCGAAGATCCAAACACCCATGAATGTAGATTCCAAGAAAAATGCCAGTAATGCTTCAAGGGCCAATGGAGCGCCGAAAATATCACCCATAAAACGAGAATATTCTGCCCAGTTCATACCGAAATGGAATTCCTGAACGATACCAGTTACCACACCCATGGCAAAGTTAATTAGGAACAATTTGCCCCAGAATTTTGCCATTTTTTTGTATACTTCTTTACCAGTAGACACATATGTCCACTCTAAGATAGCTACAGTCACTGTCATGCCTAGTGTGAACGGCACAAACAACCAGTGATAGATAGATGTTAGCGCAAATTGTATTCGAGCTAAATCTACAGCTTCAAACATGTGTTTTCCTCCTTAGAATAAAATACCTACATCACTTGATGGGCTTTCACCAAAAACCTTGTATCATTGAGCTTGTAAATACGGCAATGCTTCAGACTCAATCAACTGTTCACGTTGGGCAAGGGTTTTAAAGTTAACCTTCTCCAACTGATTGATTAATTGGTCCTGAATCGTCCCCATAGCTTCATTGATAGCACAATGCCCCTTACAAGATTTAGAGCAAGAGCTTACATCATATAAACACCGTTGTAAATACGCATCCCCTTCTACCGCTCTAATTACATCGAGCAATGAAATCTCTTGAGGGTCTCGATTGAGGGCAAACCCACCATCTACACCGCGGAAGGATTTCATAATCCCTGCTGCAATGAGACTACGCATAATCTTGAGCAAAAATCGTTCTGGAATCAATTCTTGCTCAGCCAATACAGCACCTGTCATCTTCGTACCCGAAGGTAACATCGCCATATGTAAGACCATGCGAAATGCATAATCCGTGGCCTGATTTAACTTCATAAGGTCTCCTTTCTCGTGCACTCGGACAAACGTATTACTAAATCTAGTATAATCGAAATAAAACAATACTGCAATGGTATTGTTTTATATATTGAGAATTAACATATATAGTTTTTAAGCCTACAAATTAGATATAACCTGAATACTTTTATACTTATAAAAACAGTTTTTGAATTCTATTATCAAAAAAGACTGCCCACAAATGGACAGTCTTAATATATTATTTTGTAATTTCCCGAACAAGGTGAGCCATTTCAGGAATGATGAGTTTACTCATCGCCAATGTCACAGCACCTACAGAACCAGGGATAGAGAACATCAATGTATTATTGTTCACCCCAGCCTCCGCACGAGAAGCCATCGCTTTTGTACCGATATCTTCTGTGTAGGAAAGATATCTAAAGATTTCACCAAAGCCGGGAATATGTTTTTCATACAAGCTATTTACAGCCTCAATTGTGACGTCGCGCATGGCAATACCGGTGCCCCCAGTAGAGATGATTACATCGATAGATTCATCATTGCACCATGGAATCATAGCGTTTCTAATAGAATCATAATCATCAATAACAATTTTGCGTTCTGCCACAATATGATTCGCTTGCTCTAAAAACTCTTGAACCTTGTTGCCCCCTTTATCAGTTTCCAATGTACGAGTATCAGAAACAGTTAACACCGCAACACGTAATGGTCTTGCTACAACTTCGTAAGACATAATTCCTCCTAGAATAAAGGCAAAATAGATGCCAAGGTTGTCCATCCATTATCGCGTAATGTATCACGCAATGCCCAAGAATACTTAATAAATGGTGCACAATGTAGGCGCAACCAGAAAGATAAATATGGTGTATCACCTTGGAATATAGCTAATCGATCTAAGGCATAGAGATTATCCCCAGGCTTAACTGTACCTGGTTGAACGGTGAAAGCCATCTTATAACCAGATTGTTTCGTAACATACTGAACGAGCATGTCATTAAAACCACCTGGATAGGCTAAATAAACAATAGGCTCCCCTAGGATACCTTCCATTGAAGTTTTCCCACCGAGAATTGCATCCGGTAATTCCGTTGGATCCATATGAGTTAGTATCTTATGATGATTGGTATGGCCTTGAATATCAAAGCCGCCTGCCTCCATTTGCCGCATTTGCTCCGTATTAACAAAGCCAGGCGTATTCGCTGCATCGCTAATCATAAACAACGTAGCCTTCATATTGTATTCCTTTAATATAGGGAAAGCATTTTTATAATTATCTACATAACCATCATCGAAGGTAATAACAATTGGCTTATCTGGCAATTCTGTACCATTTTGCAAATAATCGTATAGCTGATCTAATGTAATCGTGTTGTATCCATGATTATGGAGATATTCCATCTGCTCCTTAAACTGATCTACATGCAGTGTTAAAGCAGAGTGCTTTTCATCATTAACTTGGTGATAGTTTAGCACAGGCACACCATATAATTTGTAATCCGAAGATAGGCCCCACATAACCCCAATGGAGACAGCTAAAATTGCAATACATACTGCAAGGAAACATAATAATTTTTTAATACAGCTCTTGCCATATTTATACATGAAACTAATCACTCCCATCTACTTTTATACATAATGAGAATACCACAAGTATATCAGTATTATCAACAAAATCCCTCACAAGATTATCATAAAAGTCTATGAAATATCTTATGAGGGATTTGTAAATTTATGGGTAGATTAATCGTATTAAAGCTAACACTCAATCATGTTTAATATCTAAAATAGAATGAAGTAACTTTTGTGCATATTCGCTTTTTGCTTCACTAATTTGCGGGACAGGCAAGATTTCTTCTACTACACCTTTATACAAGAACAATACCCGATCGCACAGATATGTAACAGATGGCAAATCATGAGTAATAAAGACATAGGTAAAGCCGTACATGGCTTTAATGTCCTTTAATAAGTCCATAATTTGCACTTGCGTATGTGCATCAAGAGAGCTAATAGCCTCATCGAAGAGAATGATTTGAGGTTTTACGGTAATAGCTCTAGCAATGCAAACACGCTGCAGCTGACCACCAGACAATTGATGTGGATAGCGATATAAGAAGTCTTCATTAAGACCAACTAACTCTAATAGCTTAATAC
Organism: uncultured Veillonella sp.; assembly: GCF_963543145.1. Lineage (GTDB taxonomy): Bacteria > Bacillota > Negativicutes > Veillonellales > Veillonellaceae > Veillonella. Next base: position 19,766 of record NZ_CAUTZP010000020.1, read on the forward strand.
ATTCTGCATTTACATCAATAGACTCACCCGTACGCCGTTTCAATACGATAAAAGATTCATTGATACTATCGCGTACTGTATAAAGCTCACATCGTGAAGGATTTGTTGATACTCTTTTCTAAAGATGAAATTACCTTGCTCTTTTGGGAAATGCACGCATACATTATTTGCTTTTATCATCGCACACCTCCTTGAGCTAATACAGACTTATAATGGTCTGCAACGGCTAGTTTCTTTTCAATCAACAACTTTGTATAGGCATCTTTTGGATTTTTTAGGATTTCACTGAAAGGACCTCGGTCCACAAGTTTGCCCTTATTCAATACGATAACTTCATCTGCAATATGAGAGATAACACTCACATCATGAGTAATAAAAAGCATGCCTACATTACTTTCAGCCTTAATACGTTGGAACTCTTTAATGATTTCATATTGCGTAATGCTATCGATAGCGGTGGTAGGCTCATCACAAATGAGTAAACGAGGATTCATACTCATAGCGATACCAATCATAACGCGCTGTAACATACCACCAGATAATTGGTGGGGGAATTTTTGTAATACCCCTTCTGGATCATGAATGCACATCTTTTCTAGAATGTTAATCGCTTCTACTTTGTATTGATCACGCGGGAAAATGCCATGAGCATCAAAGGTTTCATAGATTTGATTACCAATCTTATACAATGGGTTAAAGCACGTCATAGGGTTTTGTAGAATCATGCCAATAGCAGATCCTCTCAATGTACGAAGGTCACCATCCCCCATTTGCAATAAATCCTTGCCTTCGAAGGTCGCAGTACCAGAAATCTGAAAATCTCGATTTAACAAGCCTAAGATGGCCTTTGTAGTCATACTTTTACCAGAACCAGACTCACCTAAAATGCCAAGACATTTACCAGCTTTCACAGAAAATGAAACATCCTCTAAAATTTGTTTACTCACCTTTGGTTGTTCAAAGGTAATATGAAGGTTCTTAACATCTAAGATTATATGACTCACGACTGAACCTCCTTCGGATCTAAAGCAAATTGTCCATCCTACATCAAGGCTAGCGAGCACTGCCATTTCAGAAGCAATACTAGGCAATAAGTGACGACCTAGAATATACGATTCTTTGCTACCGATACAACGAGAATATAAAATAAAGTTACGATCACGATACTTCATTACATTGGTACGAATCATACGAGCATACCAGTCCCATTTGATGATAACGTTGGCAATGATGATATTCTGTACATCTACACCAAGCAAGGCAATAACGGCAAAGATCATAATTTGGCTTGGAAAAGATAACATCATATCTACAATGCGCATGATAACTTCGTCTACAATACCTCTGAAGTAACCGGATAATAGCCCCATAATGGTCCCTAAGCTAATTGTGGCTAACATAGTTAGTAGAGATAAGAACAAAGTAGGACGAATACCATAAATCAAACGAGATAAGATGTCGCGCCCTAAGTGATCAGTTCCTAGTGAATGATCTAATGAATAAGGCGCAAATTTTATTAAAATATCATTTGCATAAGGGTCGTGAGGAGCAATCCAAGGAGCGAAAATGCCCATTAATGCAATTACGCCCACAAAGGATAAAAGACCTACGACCATTTTGCTACACAATAATAAGGCAATCATAGACTACTCCTCTCTCAAACGTGGATCCACAATGTGTTGGATAATATCAAACAATAAATTAAACACAACAAATAAGAAGCCAATTACTTCTACAACCTTCGCTGGAGATGGTTCTAGCAGGACTACTTAATCAGCGATTTTTATGGATAGGAAGCCATACAACAAAAAAAGACACACCCTCAGGTGTGCCTTTAGCTTAATCAGCGGCTTCCTATCACACTCGCCCATGGCAGTATATAATACAACAGTTTGATGTAGATTATAAATTTTAGGGCTTCGTCGAAGGTGATGTGTGGGCCCCATGCGTCGCATAGACTTAATTAC
>NZ_CAUTZP010000021.1:0-18164 GCF_963543145.1 uncultured Veillonella sp.
ACAACGTCAAAGGAACAATCTTTAGCCATTTTATACCTCCTACACCTGAACCCGTTGGGCATGGGGTTCATAGCATTACTTTCATCATCCTCATATTCCAAGTGAAAGTGTAAAAGTACACCAAATCGGAATATATCTCTATAATTATACCTTATAATAGGCTTATTTTCTAGGTATATCGATTTTTTTAATTATAACTATTATTAATCATAAGAGGGTTATCCATTGAATATCTATTGAATAAATATATAGATTAACACAAAAAATTTATACATATAATCAGGATATACTCAAGAATAGAAAAAGACTGCACTTTTTCAAATGCAGTCTTAAAGTTATAATTATAAAATTGTAATTTCATCGTAAGTAGGTTGAACTACTAACTCGCCTTTAGAGTTGATAATGCCCCATTTACCTTTAATTTTTACAGGGCTATAGCCATGAGAGAAGCTACCAGTACCAGAAATATCTTTCATAACTGGAGTTTCTATCACTGTACCATCAAGAGATAAGATTTTATAATTTCCTTCTTTGTTATATACCCAGGTATATGTATCCCCAATGAAGGTTTTTACGTTCATAGATTTATCGCCTTTATAGATAACGCGACCAGTCGCCATATCTACTACATAACGGTTTGTATCATTAGTAACGGACATTTCATGCTCACCTACAAACTCGATAGTATCGTATTTAAACGGTACCTCTTGTTTGCCCGTTTCCATGTCAAAAATACCATATTTATTAGTATCTTTATTTTTCAATGTCAACAATACATTATTCATATCGATAGTACCTGCTTCATAGTTACCAGGTTGAATAACATATTGACCTTGGCGATTCATGAAACCTAACTTACCTTCATTACGGACCAAAGTACCATGCTCTTCCATAGGGTACACATAATCGTTCTTGCTATCGATTACAACATTGCCATTACGATCAATATAGCCGCGTTTCATGCCATCATCTACAAGACCACCAAGGCCATCAATATATACGCCTCCGTGATTATATAAGTAGCCCATGCCTACAAGACCTAAAATGCCACCTAGACCAAAGTGACTTACCTTACGGCGGAATTCAGCCAAGCCATTTTTGTATGGATATACTTCATTAGATGGAGCGTTAAACAATACAGTACCTTTACCATCGATAGCTACCACTTTACCATTAGCTTTTACAAAAGCACGGTCCTCACTGAATTTAGTTTCTACATCAGATAATGCTTTAAATTGAGGCTGAATCACTACACTACCATTAGCATCTTTAAATCCTAATTTACCTTTTTCTGTAAAAGCCACATAAGAATCACTAGGATAACTTTGACCAACTGTTTTAGGGTCAAAATCATTCAACTCTTTAACAGCTGTATTCTTCTCATTAAGGCTGCTATATAAAGCTTCTTGTGCTTCTTTACCAGATTCTAATACAGTACCATCGGCTTTAATATGAGAAATTTTATTTTTACCTTCTTCAACAAAGAACGTACCATCCTTCTTACTAGATGCATCTAAGGATTTATAGGCTGGAGTGAGTACAACTTGGCCATTTGTACCTACAATCCCCCATTTTCCCTTTTCTTTTATAAGACCTAAATAACCTTGTTGTAGTAAGGAATCATCTTTCAATACCTTCATGGCTTTTTTTACACCTGCTGGTGGCTCTTTAACGGCCCCAGATATAGGTACAAAAGTATCAAGTCTGCCAATACCTACACCTACCCCTACAGAGGTACCACTAGAACGGCTTGAAGATTTTTCTGTAGTCGTGGTTGCGGATGTAGATACGGTAGAACTATGTTGCTCACGAGTCACACGTGTACTAGTAGATGTTGGTGTATCTTGATTCGTCACTGTTGTACTAGTGGTAGATGTTGTTGCTGCAAAAACACTTGTAGACATAGTTGCCAACACACAAGCAACTAATAAAGATTTCCTATTCAGTCTCATAAACCTCTCCTTTTACAAATTAAACTCAGGTACAAAACAATAAGATTAATAAGATCAATAAAATCTATCCCAAATCTATATATTAAAAATATATAAAATTTATTAACATAAATTATACTATACAGACCTTTAGAAGCACAACAGAAAATGAAAAATTCTTCATTTACTATTTATTTGTTATAATAAAAGCTATGAAAACAGCAACGATAATCGACTTGATTGTAGATTCTGATGTACATACACAGTCTATGAATCATATTATAAAACAACAACATATTTCACAGCGCATGAGGCGGCGTCTACGAAACGAGGGCATCATAACGGTTAATGATGAGCCTACCACCTGGAATACTCTAGTTCACGGTGGCGATCATCTTGTCATGAAATTAATACCAGAACAGGAATTCAGCCTAAGTCCTATGGATTTAGATATCGTCTATGAAGACGAGCATATTTTGGTCATTAATAAAGCAGCTGGTGTTCTTATGCACCCCACCTCGACCGTGCGAGATCATACACTAGCTAACGGAGTACTATATTACTACCAAGAAACGTATCAGCATTATGATTTTCATCCGATTCACAGATTAGATAAGGATACATCTGGTATTGTCATCATCGCTAAGACTTCAGTAGTGCAACATGCGTTTGATAAAAAGCATACATACTTCCATAAATCTTACGATGCTATCGTTGAGGGAAAACTTCCTTCTGTACCGTTAACCATTAATTGGCCTATAGGTCGTAAGCCAGGTAGTATCATTGAGCGCTATTGTACTCATGAAGGAAAGCCAGCTCGTACAGATGTATCTATTGTGGGCTATAATACTTGTATTCGTAGCAATAGTAAACAACACTTCACTCACGTACAATGCTTATTACACACCGGGCGCACCCATCAGATTCGAGTTCATCTATCTCAATTAGGCTATCCCCTTGCGGGTGATGACTTATATGGGGGCCATTTAGAGTATATCCAGCGCCAAGCACTACACGCAGCGCGCGTCAGCTTTCACCATCCCATGACAAATGAATGGCTTGCGCTAAGTGCGGACATGCCAAAGGATATGAAAGACCTGATACAGTAATTCATACAGTAATTCATACAGTAATTCATAAAACAATCAACCTATCATTCAAAATTTACCCACGTGGTCACGTAATAGGGGCAAATTTTATGCATAAGTTATACAAAAAATATTGGCCCTTTATAGTGTTTCTTGATATACTTAATTTGATTAATATATGATTGCAATAATACTAGTATTTCATCTAGTTTTTAGTTGCTCAAAATACTGCAGTCACAGTATTCATAACAAATATGACAGGCCCTATGGCCAAGGAGGACATCATGCCATTAGTTACTACTACAGAAATGTTTAAAAAAGCCTACGAAGGTGGCTACGCTATCGGTGCTTTCAACGTAAACAACATGGAAATCGTACAAGGTATCGTAGATGCTGCTAAAGAGGAACAATCCCCTCTTATCTTGCAAGTATCTGCAGGGGCTCGTAAATATGCAAAACATATTTACCTTGTTAAACTTGTGGAAGCAGCTCTTGAAGACAGCAATTTGCCAATCGCTCTTCACCTTGACCACGGCGATTCCTTCGAAATTTGTAAAGACTGCGTAGACGGCGGTTTCACGTCCGTAATGATCGACGCTTCTCACCATGACTTTGATGAAAACGTACGCATTACTAAACAAGTTGTTGAATATGCACATGCTCACGGCGTAGTAGTAGAAGCAGAATTGGGCCGTTTGGCTGGCGTTGAAGATGATGTAAACGTCTCTAATGCGGATGCACGCTTCACTGATCCAGAACAAGCTGCTGAATTTGTTCACCTTACAGGCGTAGACTCCTTAGCAATCGCTATCGGTACTAGCCACGGCGCTTACAAATTCAAAGGCGACCCTTACCTTGACTTCGATCGTTTGAAAAAAGTTGGCGAATTATTACCTAACTTCCCAATCGTATTGCACGGTGCTTCCTCTGTATTGCCTGAGTTCGTAGCAAAATGTAACGAATTTGGTGGCAACATTCCTGGTGCACAAGGTGTACCTGAAGCAATGCTTCGTCAAGCAGCGCAAATGTCCGTATGTAAAATCAACATCGATACAGACCTTCGTCTTGCTATGACTGCATCTGTACGTGAATACTTGGCTCAAAACCCATCCGAATTTGACCCTCGTAAATACTTAGGACCTGCTCGTGATGCTATTAAAGGCATGGTAGCTCACAAAATTAAAAACGTGTTAGGTTCTTCCAACACTCTATAATCTATGGCTAGCGGATTTTTAAAAGGAACATTAATCCTCACCATAGCCGGCTTTGTGGTGAAAGCCATCGGTAGTATCAACTGGATTCTACTATCCCGCATTTTAGGTGGTGAAGGTATCGGTATCTATCAGATGGCCTTCCCTATCTATTTATTGCTATTACAAGTTTCAAGCGCAGGTGTGCCAATTGCCATCTCTATTTTGACGGCAGAACGGTTAGCTCTTAACGACTTTACAGGGGCTAAACGAGTATTTAACATTTCCTTTACGCTACTTACCATTACAGGTCTCGTAGCCAGTCTTGCCATGTTCTTTGGCGCTGATTGGCTCATCTCGAGTGGCATCATTCAGGAAAGTCGTGCCTACTACTCCCTCATTGCGCTGGCGCCAGCCATCTTCTTCGTTACTTGGATTTCCTGCTTCCGCGGTTACATCCAAGGTTATGAAATGATGACACCAACGGCGATAAGCCAAATTGTAGAGCAAATATTACGGGTTGTGGTGATGCTAGGTGCAGCAGCCATCTTGTTACCATACGGTTTACCTGAGGCGGCCGGCGGTGCCAGCTTAGGTGCTGGTATCGGTGCCTTTGGTGCCTTCCTAGTATTATTGTATTATTACTACAAATTGCCTAAGGCTCCTATTACGGGTGAAATCTTCGAAGGTGAACGAGAATCTACAAAAGAGGTTTTATCTCGTCTCATCGGGCTTGCCTTACCAATTTCCTTAGCAAGTATTATGTTACCATTGACAGCTAACCTCGATTTAATCATCGTTCCGCGCCGTTTATTGGTAGCAGGCTTCTCCCTCAATGAAACAACAGAGCTATTTGGTTACTTAACAGGTATGGCGGTACCACTTATTAACTTGGCTACCATTATTACGGCAGCCCTGGCAACAAGCATCGTACCATCTATCTCTCATGCCTTCGCTAAGCGCGATTATGAAGGTATCTACGAGCGTACAGCAGGTGCTATGCGCCTATCCTTTATGGGTACCGTACCATTTACAGTAATGCTCTATGTATTAGCGGCACCAACGGTGACATTGATCTACAATGCTCCTAAGGCTGAAATGGCAACACAAATTGTGGCCTTTGCCATCTTCTTCCTCGGTATCCACCAAGTAACGACAGGTATCTTACAAGGTCTTGGTAAACCTAGAATTCCAGTGGTAAACATGGCCATTGCCATCATTATCAAAGTAATCTTAAACTGGAACTTAACGGCTATCCCTGAGCTCGGCATAGGCGGTGCTGCATGGGCAACTGTGGCAGATATCGGCTTTGCGGCCTTACTCAACTTGATTTTCATCAAAAAATATACAGGCTACTTCCTCGACTTCTCCATTCTTTGGAAAAATGTGGTGAGTGCCGGTATCATGGGCGTGGTCATTTACATGAGCTACCAAGCTTTATCTACTACACTGCCTATGTGGGCTAACTTCTTAATTACAGGTATCGAAGGCTTATTACTGTACGTAATTATCATGGTTCTTCTAAAAGGCCTTGATAAAAACGACGGTGCTAGTATGCCGCTTGTAGGTAGATTCTTTAGATAATGATATAAACACCTAGAGGACTGACTCATTTGAGCCAGTCCTCTTTTTATACTACCTATATAAATGCTATTTATAGAAAGTTTTTGTATTAGATGAGGTAATACATAAAAAAATACACCGTAACATAAAAATGAGGAGAAGGAAATTAACCTTCTCCTTATTTTATGCAGTTATCCCTATCATAGTAAGTATTTCCATAATAATCGGTATTACGACCACAAATAGTATGGTACTTATCATGACAAGACCTGTAGCAAAGGGCAAATCAGATTTTGCTTCGTTAGCCACGATTGGCAGTACTGCAATAACGGGGCCCGCCGATTGTACTACAAAGGTAATAATAGCGATTGGCTCGAGTACTATACCTGCTCCGTATTGTAAGGCCATAATTACGCAGAACATGATGATTGGTGAAATTACAAAACGACCTACGATGCCACCCATAGAGTCTTTATTAAGGCTCATACTTTTTAAGCCCGCATCATGAAGGACAATACCAATATAAATTAAAGATAATGGGGTCACCATATCACCTAAATAATTTAATGTATTATGTAATATAGGTGCTAAAGGAATTTCAAAATACAAGAATATCAAGGCTGCAAAGAAACCTAACAACGGTGGTGGTAATAACTTCTTCCAATCAAACTTAGTTTTTTTAGCTTGAACGGAATTCGCTAGATTACCTTTTCTACCACCTTGTTCCTCTTTATTCCCAAGTCCATTAATGTGACTATCGCTTAGTCCATTATCTGAATTTGGCAGCGGATCTAATTCAATTAAAAATACCCCCACTAGCCATACTGATATAGTGTTACCAATATAGTAAAGTAAAAAATATGGTAATGCCTCTTGTCCAAAGAGTGCAATCTGCACAGGTAACCCTATAAATAAGCAGTTATCATTTACCACCATATTGATAAAAATGCCGCGCCGCCCTTTAGGTACTTTCAACAGTTTCATCATGATAAAAGCCACAATATAGGCAATTACATAGGTTAACATGACTACTAACATGCCATACCGTAAATCCCATAGATCGGACATATGTAAGTGATGCAATACAGAGACAAAGACGCCGGCCGGCAAAATAACGGACATGATAAATCGCGATAAATTGCCACTAAAGCTAGGGTTAAACATACCCCGCCCTTTTAAAAAGTATCCTAACGAAATGAGTAGCACTATCGGTATGATACTCTGCAAGGATGTAAGAAAAACCATAATAAACCTCCCGAACAGTTGATTTATAATCTATCATACCATGTTTTTAACAAAACATATATGAATATAAACTTCGCCTCATATACAATACAAATCTTAGAAACTGTATCAACATTAACATATTTTAACGTGTATAAGTTTTATAATTAATTACTATAATAGGATTATTTATTCACGAATATTTGATATACTAAAATTATAGTAGTAGTATAATTATTTTTTACACATATGAGGTGATATTATGACAAAACCATTCATTGGTGTATCTGGCAATATCTTACGAGATACTAGTGGTCCTTATGTAGATTTATTGCGCTCTTACGTAAATCAAGATTACCCTCGCTCCATCGAAGAAGCTGGTGGCATTCCAGTTATCATTCCATTTACAAAAAATCTCGATGTCGCTCGCGAAACAGTATCAAAACTAGATGCCTTATTATTATCTGGCGGTCACGACGTATCTCCACTGAATTATGGTGAGGAACCATTACAAGGTTTAGGTGATGTATTCCCAGAACGAGATCAATTTGATTTTGCTTTGCTGAAAGCAGCTGAAGAAAAACAAATTCCTATCTTTTGTATTTGTCGAGGCATCCAAATTTTAAATGTATATCGTGGCGGGTCTCTATACCAAGATTTAAAGTATGACGAAAACTGTACGATTAAACATTCCCAAAATCAAACCCCTTCTCTTGGTACTCATACGGTAGAAATTGAGTTTGAATCTAAATTAGCCAGTGCTATTGGACGTTCCACATGGATCACTAACTCTCACCATCATCAAACAGTAAAACATGTTGGTAAAGGATTACAAGTGGTAGCAAGAGCTAAAGATGGTACCGTAGAAGCTTTAGAAGATTCTTCCTATCCTTGGTTAGTGGCCTGCCAATTCCATCCAGAAATGATGTCTGAAAATGATGAGAATGCAAAACGTTTATTTGCTGCCTTTGTAACGGCAGCTCGAGAAAATTTAACTAAATAGTAAGAAGGTTTTAATATGAAAGAAACAGGAAAATTTGGTTTTTGGAGTATCGTCCTGCTAGGAATAAACGGCATCGTAGGTACTGGTATTTTCCTCTTACCAAACAAAGCATACTCTATAATCGGCCCAGCTAGTTTAGGTGTTCTACTATTTGATGCAATTATTGCCGGCTGTATCGCACTTTGCTTTGCTGAAGCTGCTAGCTTATTCACACGTAATGGCGGACCTTATCTATATGCAAAACATGCACTAGGTGACTTTTGGGCATTTGAAGTGGGCGTGCTCAAATGGATTGTAACAGTCATTGCATGGGCTGCTATGGCCGTTGGCTTTGCCACAGCACTAGGCGCTGCAATTCCTGCACTAAGTGGTGATTTGGCCAAAAATATCATTTCATTTATCTTGATTGTTGGTCTTACGATTGTAAACATATTTGGTGTTAACGTATCTAAATTCATTAATAACTTAATCACTATTTCTAAATTAGTTCCGTTAGTCCTATTCATTGCCATTGGTATCTTCTTTATTAATGGTGCTAACTTTACGCCAGTCTTCCCTCAAGACACCTATGTAGCTGAATCATTTGCACAAGCTGCGGTTCTTTTATTCTTTGCCTATACAGGATTTGAAGTTATTGCCATTGCAGCAGAGGATATGAAAAACCCTAAAAAGAATTTACCTCGTGCAATTATCATGTGTATGCTTCTCGTGTCTATCCTATATATGGCAATACTCGCTGTATCGATTGGTGTACTCGGCTCCGACTTAGCTAATACAAAAGCACCAGTCCAAGATGCTTTTTACGTAATTGCAGGTCCTATAGGTATGTATATTGTATTAGCAGGAACATTGATTTCCATGGGTGGCATAAACTTTGCAGAGGCTTACTATGCACCTCGTGTCGCTACTTCTATGGCGGAAGATGGTATGTTACCAAGTGCTTTAGCAAAACGCAATCGTTACAATGCGCCATATGTAGCAGCTATTGTCACCGCTATTGCCAGCGTATTACTCGCATGGTCTGGATCCTTTACTACACTAGCAGCTATTAGTGCGGTATCTCGTTTTACGCAATACCTACCAACATGTTTGGCCGTTATTATCTTCCGTCGTAAATGGGCAGATAAGGCCCGTTCCTACACCATCCCTGGTGGCTATTTAATCCCAGTCATTGCTATTGGCACATCCCTATGGATGCTTGCCCAAGCACAACCTAACCAATTATTATGGGGGTTAGGTGGCTGTATCGTAATCTTGCCATTCTACTACTCCTACTGGAAAAAGAAAAAAGCTGGTCTCATTAAAGACAACGACAACCTTTAGAGGAAATACATTGATACAAATTAAATCGTATCTTTTTTGAGATACCACCAGTTAAAAGTAATCTCGATTACTCTAAAACTAAGCTATTTTCTAGATACTACCAGTTAAAAGTAATTTCGATTACTCTAGAACCTACCTATTTTCTAGATATTACCAGTTAAAAATAATTTAACTAAAACAAAAACTACCAGTTATTCATATTTCACTAGTAAAGCTAACTTTAATCATAAATATTAGCTCATTAGGTACATATGATAAACTGGTAGTTTTTATTTATAGAAAATAACGTTATGCAAAATATAATAGTTTTAACTGGTACTATCTTATTTAAGACATATCTAGAGTAAAACATATAGATTTATCTAGTCATATCAGTTAAAACAAATTATCTAGTCATATCGGTTAAGACAAATTATCTAGTCATATCGATTAAGATAAATTATTCAGTTAAAACAAATTGTCTTCTATTGTAGTATTCTCCGTTAGGTCTTCTTCGATATATCCTACTTCGTCTGTGGCTTCGTCTTCATCCCGTGTATCGATATAGATACTGATAAGCGCCAATGCCCCTTCTTCATTAAGGCTAGCTATGAGACTCATCGGACCGTATGTCAAAATGAGTCCATCTTCTTCATCGCGAATGATATGAGGAACCGCATCGAAGTGTTGATTCATTAACTGATCAAAATAGTCCTCTACATCAAGGCCACTTTCAAGTGTAATCGATTCAGCATCGCCCTTTTGGAATACAACGCGTGTGTCTTCATCGATATACTGGTAAAAATCATCTACATCAACATTCGCTGTTTCTAGCCATATGCTAAGCGCTGTAAGCCAGTCTTTTACAGTCGTTGGCGGTGTAATAAAAGCATATTCACTTTCATCAGAGCCAAAGCGAAGATCATCATACTCTATGCTATAGTTTTCTTGATTAGAAACGATACGATCTACAAGGCCCTCATCGTTGATGTCTACAAAAATCATGTACACGTAATTATCGCCGCTTTCATAAGAAACGGTCAAACCATGACGACCCTTATGAAATAACGCATCCTCGTCGTACACATCGGTAATATGCATCACCTTACATGTAACAGGCACATTGTCTGCCTTGAGAGACTCAGCCATAGAGGATAAGAATTCAATCGTTTCATTGCGATTGCGCCCAATAATGCCCCGACCAGTGGACATGTATTCGCAGCCCTCTGCCAAGAAAGATTCGATACCGTGAATATCCGCGGATTCGAGAATAGATTTAATCAATAAAAGAGCTTGTATTTCAGTCATACTACTTCTCCAAATTTTTTTTAACTATATCTTCAATATTAGCAAGATCAACATTGCCCTTAAATTTCTCAGGAATAGCAACCAACCTAACATCAGTTAACATATTACGAAGTTGTTCTTTAGTATAGGACATATTTCTATCATAATACAATATACTAGTAAATGCTGTTCTTCCATCCATAGTATAAAATAACATCATTCCATTATGATTAGCCTGTTCTTGTTCCACTAAAATTCCTGGTACACCATCATTCCATACAATACGCTTAGCGAAGTAAACATAGCCCTCAGGCGATTTAATAGTATTAATCATCACCTCATTAAGGAAACTATCTAACTCGATAGTATCTGCCCCATTCTCTTTATCTATCGCTTCTATATAGACAGTATGCGTTATACCAGAAGGACTTTTATAGGATAAACCATTTTTAACATCACTTACAGAACCCTTAACTGTTGCATCATTAAGAATACGATAGATAAAATTTTCACCATCTATTTTTGTTGTATGAGAATATACATTGCTATCTGTTAGAGGTTTTATAGATGGTAGCACATAATTAACAAGAATAGGACTAATTAGCTGTCCCGTTCCCTGTTTAGCGTCAGTTAGACCTACATGATATCGAATAGTCGAATCATTAGGAAAGGCAAAGTTTAAGTCAGAAAGAAACTGATCTTTATTATTTTTCTTAACTTTTCCATATAAAGAATCCCAGTAACTATCTGTTAATCCTACATAAGAAAAACTCGCACCATGAATATCTTCTGGTTTATAAAAAAGTGATTTAAACTCTTTTATGTTTATAGGTCGTTCATAATCTTTACGTAAATCATCTTCCGTAATCGAATCAAATGACTTCCCCATATAATCAGAGCTTTGCCAATTTTGTTTATTCTCAACAATTAAACCTATCGTTATATCATTAGAGAAAATATCATAGGCTGTAAATTTATCAGCTATATTATTTTCCTGCACTTTATAATAACTCATATAAGGTACAAGAAAACGAATGCCTGTTCCACTATGATCAATAACCTCTGTTTGTCCCTCATACATATTTAAAGGACCTACATAGCTTTCTCGAATGGCCGTTTCCGCTTCCTTTTCAGACAGTCCATTATCTATATATAACTGCTTAGTTTTATTATACTGTTTGCTCTTTTGAAAGTCTCTCAATGCTCTCTCTTGTATGTTTTTAACTGAGGAATCACGATGTACATAACTTTCATAAGCATTTACGGAAATTCTATTATCAGCACCAGGAATATTAACATCAACAGCTCCTGCTAAAGCAGTAGCCAAACTAATATATACTGAAAGGGCTATCGTTTTACGAATCATGTATCTCTCCATTTTCAAAACTCTCAACTATGGTATATTAATTGTAACATAGTCTAATTTTTTATGAAATTTTTCGCTCTCTGTCTTATAATATAATAGTTCATATATACATTTGGAGGCCTTTATGAAATATACAACCATCGTTTTCGATTGTGACGGCACATTACTTGATACGGCAACAGATTTGGCTAACGCTGTAAATCATGTGCTACGAACACATAATTTTCCTGAAAAATCTTTATCTGAGGTGAAGGCAGCACTAGGCAATGCAGTAACGTACTTGATGCGTCAATGTTTACCTAGTTCTGTAGCAGATAGCGAATTAGAGCCATACATTGAGGAATTCAAAGCATACTATGGTGAGCATTTAAAAGACACAACAGCTCCCTACCCAGGGATTCTAGATACACTTGATGTATTGCGTGAACAAGGTTATAAATTAGCCATCGTATCTAATAAAATTCAAGAAGGTGTTACGCCTTTAAACAAAGAATATTTTGGCGATCGCTTACCTATTGCTATCGGTGAAAGACCGGGCTTACAACGTAAACCAGCACCAGATATGGTACTACAAGCATTAAAGGAATTAAACTCTACACCGGAAGAATCCATTTATGTTGGCGACTCTGAAGTAGACGTAGCTACCGCTGAAAACTCTGGACTATTATGTATAGGTGTTACTTGGGGCTTTAGAGAAGAATCTCTACATCAAGAACTAGGCGTAACACATATTGCCCGTCAAGCAGAAGATATTCTAAGCATTGTTGAAACGTTAAATAAATAACGTACACAAGAATTTATAGTATATTCGAAATTCATAAGCTAAAGTATTCGGCAAAACTGTATTCCCTATGGATAAAAGCATTCTATAATAGTTTAACAACTATATAAACTCGTGCACAAGAAAAGAGGTTCCTATGAGTCGCGACCGTAGCAACTAGGAACCTCTTTAATTTATAATTACAATCTTATTCTAACCCAATATAATTTACTTATAACTAAACTGTGCATCCATAATCATTTGGCGCAATTGTTCAATACGAATTCCATTTGGCAGCTTGTCTCTATAAAACTGCAGCTTATAATAATATCGAGTACCTTCATAATCAGTAACTAATACCATATCCGTCCGATTCTGTAATGGCCACCCATACATAAATTCAGCCAGTAAACTGCGCACACCATCATGATTAACCTCTTTTACATCATGCTTAATAGGTAGTACCATCTTAACCGTAGGTTCAGGAACAGTTCTATCTTTAACGAGCTCATTAACCTCAGCATCTAAAGTGGAATCAATAGATTTAGCCTTAACATGCATAAATACGCCATCAGAGGTTCTAAACACCCTACCATCAATGTCCTTTGTTTCACCCTGCGTTTCAATAGCATCCTTTAATACGCGGAACTGGTAAGGTCCATAAAACTTTATGCCTGTAAACGTATCCAACGAAACATCATATTGACTGTTAGATTCATTAGTAACACGTATCATAGGTGTTGTATCAATTGCTTGTGAAAGTATCGGTACCGAGAACAATACACCAATGCTGATAGCACATATCATTTGTTTCATCTCTACGCCCTCCTGGTTAACGATGATGCGGAAAATCCTGCTCAATATCCTCCCGATAATCATCTTTATATCGTATCTCATCTATCTCTGCTGGAGTCAACACACGCCCCTCAGCATTTACATATTCACGAAATTCATTAAAATATATTCCCTCCATATCTGAAGGTTCCAATTGTGGTTCATATGATTCAATATTTCCGTATGTACGATTAATTTCGTCTAATATGCGATTTTGTTTCTCTATATCCGCATCAGTATCACTTTGATTATTTGCTGATGATCGAGATTTTGCAATAAGTGCAATGACGATGATGGCAATAATTAAATACAACATATAGCTCTCCTATAATGGGTCCAGCCTTTGCTAATCTTCTAGAGATTGGCGGTGAGAGAACGCATGAAAAAAGGCCCGACATAGAAGTCAGACCGTTTCTTCAACATTAAATTCTAGAAGCGAAGTCTGGCGACCAAACCATTTATGCCTCACTTTGATATAAATTATATCATATCTAAATAGGGAAAGGAATCATATGATTTCTTTCCCTATTATCATTGTACGGCAAATAGACATATATATGTTTATTTGGCTCTTCTATTTTATTATAAATAATCCACTTCACCCTTATAAGTATTTCCTAAATATGCAATCTTAACATCCGAAATAATGGTATAAAGTAAACCAATATTATAATCACTTGTCGCACGATTATAATGAATCGTATGGATATAAAGATTATGAGCATCTTGAGTACTAAAACGTAATTCAGCAGTGCCATCTTCATACGCAAACACTGTGAGTACACCAGGAGCTCCGTCATTCCATATATACTTATGACTGCCATAACGCATATTAGGCTTAAGTCTTAACTGTGCTTGTGTAATCCGAAGAATATCCCCCATATTGACCCAAATAGGACCTTTATGTTCATATGGATGCACGCTAATAGTCTGTGTAATACCACCTGGTGTTTTATACACCTTTATATTATCCGAACCGGTGCTCTCCTCTACCGCATTATTCAAAACCCTATACGAATAGTTATTATAACTTTTAAAATGACTAGACCCATTTAAACGAGCTAAAGGAAAAATGGTTGGTACAAGATAATTGGCTATAATATCCTCAATTCCTCGCTTACCAATTCCCCGTTCACCATCTTCTCTAACCAATAAAGTAATAACATATTGAGTATTAGGTTCGTTCGGCAAAGCAAA
The DNA here is from genome assembly GCF_963543145.1 of uncultured Veillonella sp. Classification (GTDB taxonomy): domain Bacteria; phylum Bacillota; class Negativicutes; order Veillonellales; family Veillonellaceae; genus Veillonella. The sequence goes on from NZ_CAUTZP010000021.1 coordinate 14,746, forward strand.
AGAAATGTCATTGGCCACAAAACTAGGTGTATCCTTTGTTTTCATGGTGCTCCAACGACCATTTATAATATTGTCTCTTTTGAAAGTACTACCATCAATACTGGATACATCATATTGATCTTGCTGCATATTTGTCCATTTTTCTTGCAACGCAGAGCGTACATCATTTTGCTTCAATGCATTATAAGGCTTGCCCAAATACTGTGAGCTTTCTTCATATGGACGAGATTCCATATATAAACTTGTATAAATAAAAGGATGGTAAAATCTATAGAGAGTACCATCAGCCCCAGCCATGCCAGGGATAGGAACCATTTGCGTGCCACCTCTGAAAGCTGTAAATGGCAATGTATAAGATAATCCACCTTCTGCAGTATGCATATGTACCTCTGTTACAGCATTATATTGGGCTCTAGATATAGAATAATTTAAATTTCTACGTTGGTCAGCAGTCATTTCATCAAGCCGAAAGAGTATCTCCGCTTCTTCACGATCACCACCAGTACTTATAGCCTTGTAGATTCTTTCATTAAGAATCTTATCCATTAAGTCATTCTTATACATTTCATTGCCCACAACTTTTGGGTTATACCCTGGTAAATCTTGGGCATTACCACCCCCACTCAAACCCAGGACAGCAATTAGGCAGCCCAATAACAAAGATTTTCTAAACATAATTTCTCCTCAATAAGCACTAACTATATTTTGTATATTGTAACATACTCATATAGTAATAAAATAATAGCAAAAGAGGTTCCTATTGGTCACCTAGGTGACTATTAGGAACCTCTAATCTATTTACTTTTATTATTGACGGCACTATATTGAACTTGAGGCCTCTAAATGGGTCTAGCCTTTGCTAATCAACTCGAGGATTGGCGGTGATCAATATGAGTACATTCAAAGTGTTATCATTGATGATTTCCTTTGGCATACTTGTGGCGACCATTATCATGGCAGCAAAGTGATTGACCTCTAGCTGAAAGCTAGCTTTCTAATTGGGGCATGAAAAAAGGCCCGACATAGAAGTCAGACCGTTTCTTCAACATTAAATTCTAGAAGCGAAGTCTGGCGACCAAACCATTTATGCCTCACTTTGATATAAATTATATCATATCTAAACAGGGAAAGAAATCGTATTATTTCTTTCCCTGTTATCATTGTGCGCCAAATAGGCATATATATGTTTATTAGGCTCTACTATTTTATTACTTATTGCAATTCAAGATAAGCTAAGACTTTAATCTTAGATTAAATAAGTCAATATCTCTATTATACATATCTCCAGTATTTAACAACTTTACATCTAACAACATATTTTTTAGTTGCTCCAAAGTATAATGGCCATTTACTCGATATGAAACAATATGACGATATTCATAGTCTTTATCGCGTGTTATAAATTCTAATCTACCCTCTCCATTAGATAATTCATAATCCAATAATAACCCCGGAATACCATCAAACCAGACGAAGCTTTTACTAATCCGAGACAATCTAATCTTTTTATTTAAGGTATGACCATATAAAGAATTAATATACTCAATATGGGTCTCAAAGTTATATGGATCATCTGGTTTGGCATTCAATAAAAAATGCTGTTGCTTATCATGTAGTGGAATCATCTGAAGGACTTGATTTACTCCATATGGTCCTTTATGCGTTACAGTATAAGATTTAGATCCATATATACTGTCCTTATCTGTCGATTCTGTACGAGTTGAACCATTTAGTATCCGATACTGTAAATTCTTCGACATCGTAATAGTAGAAAATTCGTTAAGTCTATTCAAGGAACGTATCGAAGGCAATACATAATTTGCAAGAATTCTATTGGCTTTTATATTACGTTCTGACTCTGATTCAGATCCTGCAACATACGTACCAATACTATGACTAGTATTAGGATTATCTTTGCTTGTAAAAGTAATGCCTACTATAGTACCTTGATTTGATTTATCCAAATTAGTAACGTTTAGATTCCAATATTTTGTATTATCTAATTTTTTATAAATAAATGTTCTTTCAGAACCACCTTTTTCAACAACATTATAATCTCTAGCGACATATGTACTGCCAGTAAGACCTTCTAAGGTATAGTTATGTTCACTATTTTGAATCTTAAATATACTTGAAAATGGAACTGTGAGCTGTATCCCACTATTTTCTATATGTTCTATTATTTCTGTTTGTCCATCTATTGGCGTCATAAACTGCTTAAAATCATGGCGTAACGTTTTTTCCAATTCAGCATCATCAGATATCTTACGCCATTCTTTTAATTTTTCAAAAGTACCATCAGCTTTAATTTGATTAATCATAGCCTGTGTACTAGCAATTTGCTCCAATGCGATTTTAGGACTAAGATATACATAATCTTTATACTCATCTTCAGATATTTTGGAGTTTGCACCAGGTAAGTCTACATCTATAGCATGACAAGATACACAAATTGAACTCAATACAATAGCACTTAATAATAAATGTTTTAACATATACATCTCTCCATAAAATAGTAATTTTAACTGTATTGTAACATAATAAGAACACAATTATGAATACGATTACAAAACGTAAAAGGTTCCTATTGGTCACCTAGGTGACTATTAGGAACCTCTAATCTATTTACTTTTATTATTCACAACATTATATTGAACTTGAGGCCTCTAAATGGGTCCAGCCTTTGCTAATCTTCTAGAGATTGGCGGTGAGAGAACGCATGAAAAAAGGCCCGACATAGAAGTCAGACCGTTTCTTCAACATTAAATTCTAGAAGCGAAGTCTGGCGTCGAAACCATTTATGCCTCACTTTGATATAAATTATATCATATCTAAACACGGAAAGGAATTAAACAATTCCCTTCCGTGTTTTAATTTATATATAGCGATAAATTGATAATACAAACATCTCATTAAAACAATTACTATGTAAATCATTACAAAGCGAAAAAAGTTCTTAATAGTCACCTAGGTGACTATTAAGAACCTCTAATCTATTTACTTTTATTATTGACAGCACTATATTGAATTTGAGGCCTCTAAATGGGTCCAGCCTTTGCTAATCTTCTAGAGATTGGCGGTGATCAATATGAGTACATACAAGGTGTTATCGTTAATGATTTCCTTTGGTATACTTGTAGCGACCATTATTATGGCAGCTAAATGAATTGACCTCTAGCTAAAGCTAGCTTTTCACGGCATTAGACCATGAAAAAAGGCCCAACTGTGAAGTCAGACCGTTTCTTCAATTTTTTACTTTAGAAGCGAAGTCTGGCGTCCAAACCATTTATGCCTCACTTTGATATAAATTATATCATATCTGAACAAGGAAAGAAATCTAAGTATTTCTTTCCCTGTTTTGTAGTTCTAGAGTAATCAAACATTTGTGACAAATACTTATGCCTCTTGTTTCATAAAGT
>NZ_CAUTZP010000022.1:0-14756 GCF_963543145.1 uncultured Veillonella sp.
CTCCGGATCCTAAACCAGTTACACCAGTAACTCCGGATCCTAAACCAGTTACACCAGTAACTCCGGATCCTAAACCAGTTACACCTGTAACTCCGGATCCTAACCCAGTTACACCAGTAACTCCAGATCCTAAGCCAGTTACACCAGTAACTCCAGATCCTAAGCCAGTTACACCTGTAACTCCTGCTCCAATACCAGTAAATCCTAACCCTGTTATTCGCGGTGCTTATGATACACCTCATATGCGTGGCATTCGTTCCGCTGTAGTAGGTAATATCAATGCATGGCGTACAATAGCTGATGATATGTATCGCCCTCGCGTATTGCAACAAGGTGAACCAACTGGTATTTGGGCTCGCATCGGTGGTGGTAAGTACAGCTACTCCGGCAGTGGTATTGATACAGCTACAGATTATACACGCATCCAAGGCGGTTATGATGCTAAAATCAGCCGTGGCTGGACTGTAGGTGGTCAAGTATCCTACCTTCGCGGTTCTGAAGACTATGTATTCGATGGTTCCGGTAAGGTGAAATCCTTCTCCGTTGGCGCTTATGGTTTGAAAGACCTTGGTAACGATCAATATGTACATGTAGAAACTCAAGTTGGTCGTGTATCTAATGACTTTACAGCTCGTAATGAAATTGGTGAAGCCATGTCTGGCGATACAAAATCTAATGCGTACAGCATCGGTGTTCGCTACGGGAAAACATTGAAATACGCTAATGGTTTCTATGTAGAACCGCAAGCACAATTGAACTTTACACACTTTGGTGGACGTAACTTTAATGTAGATAATGTATCTGTTAACCAATCTGGCGTAAATAGTACTACTGGTAAGCTTGGCCTTGAATTGGGTAAACAGTTCGGCAATGGTAACCTTTATACACGCTTTGCAGCAGGTCATGCTTTCACAGGCAATGTAAAAACTGCATTTGCAAGCGGTAGCACAGTGAAATTAACAGAACAAGACCTCAAAGGTACTTGGACTGAATTGGCATTCGGCGGCCGTTATGGCTTCAATAGTAACAATAGCGTATTTGCTGACGTTGCTACAGGTTTGTCTGGTGATTACCAAGCAGACTGGGGCGTAAATGCAGGATTTACACATAAATTCTAAGTGTAGATTTATTAAATAATCCCTTTGTACAATAGATAACATATAAAGCCTTCTAATAGTAGAGTTATGACTTTATTATTAGGAGGCTTTTATAGTATCTATCATAGAATTAACTATATAGTACCTATAAAGTTTTTTTCTAACGTTAAAGTAAAACTATATAGACGAAATACGATATATTGTGTATACTAATGAAAATAGTAAGCATACTAGGATTTATTGATAGATGCTTACTGTATAAATAAATTTACCATGCTTAGTATGGGGATCTCTATGGGGCTAACAGTTCCTAAAGAGATAATATCTAGTGTATGATAAATGAAGCCGCTCTGGGGAGGGCGGCTTCTAATGGGGAGAACTTATGAAATTAATAAAATTATTACCAATTATGGCAATTGCTGGTGTATGTGTTTGTGGTCAAGCTAATGCGGCACAAGATCCTTTGATGATGCCTGAACAACCGTCAGCTCCTTTGACTACAGAACAACAAGAAATTTCTCTTGCTGTTCCTAGCGAAGAAGCAAAGGCCGTTGTTTCTGAATTCGCAGCATTCCAATTGGGCATGCGCGATGCATTGATCAAAGACGACAATCGTGTTATGTCTGGTCAACAACGCTACACTAACAATGTGTTGTACTACATGAACGTTCGTCGTAGCTGGTACATCACAAGCCATCGCTATAAAAAAGATAGCTATGCTCGCGTAGCATTAGATCGCTTGTACTCGGATTACAAAGAATTCTTTACAAACCATACAACTGTATCTGACATGAGCCAAGCTGAATATGAACGTCAAATCTTGGCGATTCTTGAAAAGAATACAGCTAACATGTCTAATGATGAGTTACGTTTCTACATGAACGAAATGGTAATCTATAGCTTGAAACAAGCTATGCATGACGGCAATAACCGCGTTAAACGCATCCGTTAATCAGTAGATATAACTGAATATACATAGGAAAGAGGTAACGATGACGGTCGTTACCTCTTTTTATGTATAGCTATTTATTGCTATGAATATAATCTATTTATCTTTATGAATATGAGTACGTTGATTCTGTAAATACATGTGATTGTAGCTATACATATAGCATTTTATTTCTATATTTTGTGTTGAAAATCACATAATCGTACTGGTAATAGTACTATACTAGATTCATGGCCGTATAGCGATTTATATATAGACAACCCTTACGTACTATAGATAATTTTACACATAGGTATCCAAGTATATGCAATTACTCCTAGTTACAAAGCAATTACAATCCTTTTGGATACCGTATTCTCTCTCTCTTAGCTATATGGTCGTTGTTAAACAAATAGCCCCCGTAGGTTTTCCTACGGGGGCTTGTTTGTTAAAACGGTATGTATTTAGTTTTGGCATATATTATGTGATGAAGGTATTAGAAATAGGTTTTATATGAATTATTATTTATTTACATTTTATTTCTATAGCAGTATAATCTTGTTGTATAATTATGAGAATAATATGAAGTTGAACTGTTTTGCGGTAGCATAAGGGAGCGTATGATTATGAATTATGTAAAGAAACTACAATTATTAGCAGTACTCGGCATTCTTACGATATCTTCGGCAAGCTTGGTTCAAGCTGCAGATATTCCTATTGTTTCCACTGGGGGTGCAACCTATAACATTGGATTGCAAGGTTGGTCTTCTTTCACAAATTCAGACAATGTGCATCTAGGCGGTCAAACTGGAGCGGCTAATAGTAATCCGTACTCACATGTTGGGGATCCAAATGCAACGGGCAATAACATTGCCATTGGCCGTAGTGCTTTAAATGGTTCCCAAGGTGGTGGCAATGTAGCATTAGGTGCTAAAACTTTCTTAGAAGGTAAAGGGGACTATAACTTCTTAGCTAACTTTGCAGCAGGCTATAAATCAACCATTTCCGATACAATCGCTATAGGTTATTTTGCAGGAGCTAACTCTCAAGGTAATAAAAACGTATGGCTTGGTGCTTCTCAAGCTGGAGGTAGTAAAGGGAATAACACTGTATTAATCGGTTCCAACTCTAGCGTAAATGGTGATTTTAACTATGGTATGGGCCATGGGGTTATCTTTAACGGTAACAATAACTCTGCCGTAGGTGCATACAACAAAATTGAAGGTAATCAATCTGGCGCCTTTGGTGTAGGTACGTATAATGTAGATACTGTTAAGGGAGATAATTCCTACAGTGTTGGTAACAAGAACCAAGTGAGTGCTAATAATACATTCGTAGTGGGTAATAATGTGAAAACATCTCTAGACAATGCAGTTGTATTAGGTAATAATTCTACTGCTGAAAGTAGTGATGTAGTAAGCACTCCAAGTTATACCTACAATAATGGTGTTACTGATAGCTTCGCCGGTACTGCTCCTGTGTCTACTGTATCTGTTGGTGCGGCAGGTCAAGAACGCACTATCACTCATGTTGCAGCAGGTCGTATTACAGCGGATTCTACAGATGCAGTTAACGGATCCCAGTTATATGGTACAAACCAACAAATTGATATATTGCATCGCGATGTACGCCACGTGGAAAAAGAATCCAACCGCGGTGATGCTCGCGCCGCAGCACTAGCTGCATTACATCCACTACAATTTGATCCTGACCATAAGGTTCAAGTTATGGGGGGCTATGGTCACTACAAGGGCGAAAATGCATTGGCTCTTGGCGTAGGTTACTATCCGAAAGAAAACCTACTTCTCACAGCAGGTACAACCGTAAGCGGTGATTTGATGGCCAATGTGGGTGTGTCTTATAAATTCGGTGAGAATAAGACACTTGCTAAGATTTCTCCTGCATCCTATAACGCATTAGAACAACGTGTTGATACATTAGAAGCACAAAATAAAAAATTACAAGAAACAGTAGATATGCTTGTGCAAAAGCTTAATGAAAAATAGGCTTTACTATTGATAGAGGTTATAAAAATGAGGTAATAACAGTGTTATTACCTCATTTTCATATATATATAATATTAAATGTATAACATTAAAATAATGAGCTTTAGTAACCGCTAATCTTGACATAAATACAGATTATTCGATACACTAATACATATTTCATTTATTGTTCATGAATTTTGTGTGTAGAGAGTAATGAAACGTATTGTATGTGTTGCCTTGAGTGCCCTTTTGTGTTGTGTGGGTTCCGCAGAGGCAGAAAAGCAACAATTGCATAAGGGGACAGACCAGTCTGTCCAAGGGTCGCATACTCTTGCAGTGGCGACGAATCCTCGTGAGGAGCAGGTCAAGGTGACAGCTGAGGATTTCCATATTACTCCAGCGGCGACGCCAGACCATGTCATCGGCCAAGGTGGTCCGCTCGTGATGGATCGGCAGGAAACTAAGACGGTTCAGTATAGTGATGTGGATGCAGTAAACCGTGCTATTAACGCAGTGGCTATGTCTAATGTATCTAATGCTATGTACGGAGCAAAAGGTAAACCGTGGATGCGACGCACTACGCTGAGTTTTCAGTTCCAAGAGGGCTGGAAACCTCTATATTCGATAGAGACTATCCAGCCCTTAGGGCACTACGATGATAAGTCACGGGATGTGTGGTTTACGCAGCAACGAGTATCTCGTGCTTCCGATACGGGGACAACTCTTAACGTAGGCGTTGGATATCGTCGTATCTCCCAAGATGACCGTCGTATCTACGGGGCACATCTCTTTTATGATTATCGCTTCTTGCGTCATCACGACCGCCTCAGTGCAGGTCTTGAATATATGTCTGGTGAAAGCGAGTTTCGCTTTAACTGGTATGGATCGGCTTCTGATGAACGTGTCCTTGATATAAATCTTCATACCTTAGAACGTGTAGCTAATGGGTATACTTTAGAATATGGTAAAACTTTTAAAAATGCACGATGGGCTAGAGTCTATGTAGAAGGCTATCATTGGGATCAAGAACGTCAAGCCGATAAGAATGGCTTGCGCCTTGGCTCTGAATTACAGCTCACACCGCGTGTATCTGTAGATATGGGCTACAATAAACCGGAACATAGCACTGGCGGTGCATACGGCAAGATTACATTCCGTTTAGCAGGGGCTCCGATAGCTTGGTATGGTGGTAAGCATCGTTTAGAAGAATCTACAACGGTTCGTGATAAAATGCTTAACTTTGTAAGACGTACTAATACGGTTTTTGTTGAACAATAATTTTGATAACACAATCAATAAATCGGATACTCAAGCTGTTTTATATATTCATTCTATTTTAATGAAAATTGAATGAATAATAATCTACTATAGTTACTGTATAAGTGATATACTCTAGGTAAGGGAAACGTTAGTGTTCATATCAATTGTTCTTTATAGATAATGGCTTTATATAAAAGCCATTATCTTATTATGTAGACATATATACTACGATATTGGATAGTTTGTATCATACTATGTGGCGTATACTTTAATTTGTTATATAGCTTATATGTTAATGTATTATATAGTTATTATCTTATTATTGATGCCGTGTGATTGCCCGTTCATCTTAGTTACTCTCCAACTATTTGATAATTTTTGTGTTGTGTTTACTTAAAAATCTCTCTCTCAACAACAAACTTGAATCATGCGGCAATCGTAAGAGGTTCGCCTTACCTCTTACCGAAAGTGGGTAGTTAATCTGTATGGATTAACTACCCACTTTTTAGTTTATCTACTTCTTATATAACCTTATATATCTATAAATTCCTATATATATCATTATTATATATAGGTACATATGGTTTAGAACATATAACTACATAGACTATTATAGGTTTTATAAGTCATTTGCATGTACAAGTAATACTAAAACAGTTTCTATTTTTAAATACTTTTAAAAGATATATATATAATTGTTTACAAAATGGATATTCATGCTACAATGTTCATATAAGACTCATGAAGATGTCGTGAATTATTTACATGTTGTTTATAAGAACGATAGTAATTAAAGTACATGGAGGATACTCATCATGAACAAACGGAAACGTTTATTAACATTGTTAATTAACGGTGTGTTGTTATCTAGTTTATGCATGGTAGTTAGTGCTGCAGACATTGCAACAGGTTCAGGCAATGGCATTGCTTATGGTACAGGTAGTAGTGCACCAGAGGTTAAAAATGTAGCTATTGGTAATGGTGCTGAAATTAATTATGCAAATGGTACTAATCGTCCTGCTACTGGAGATATTGCTATTGGCAGTGGTGCACATACAAATAACTATGTTAACCAAGGTGGTGGCATAGCGATTGGTGAAAAAGCTTTTTCTGAAAATATGGCAGGTACGCAAGAGGCTAATTTTAATTTTAATCAGACTACATTCCGAGGCTCCGGATTTCTTGGTTTAAGAGCACCATTTGTTCCAGCTGATCCAACTAAAGTACCAACTGGTGTAGCTATTGGTCAAAATACATATGCTCGTTCTGGTGGTACTATGATTGGTACTCATAATTATAAGGGCGACATTGGGGATACCACAGTAGATACAAATGATGTTAGTAGTATGCGTTCTCATAATGTGAGTGTAAATGCAACTACAGTTGGTGTTAATAGCTTTAATAATGCTACCTTTGGTGTAGTTAATGGTGCCTATTCTGCTATAACAGGTTCCTATGATGGTGGAGCATTCAGATCACAAGCAGCACAAAACTTTGGTGCAACTATTACAGGTTCTTTAAATAGTATCGAGTCTAAGACTGCAACTAGTGACTACTCTGGTATAGGTAATAGTATTGTTGGTACAGCAAATAGAACGTTTAATTCCAATGGTTCTATTATTATGGGGGCTGGTAACGAAATTACAAATTCTGTTACAGCTATTTCTGGTGCACCAACTAGCGGTGGTAATTCTGCAAAAGCATTAGCTGAGAAATTACGTACTTCTGTTAAACGATCTGATGGCGGCGGTGCCACAATGGCTTTTGGTGGTGGCAACAAGGCAGATTATACATTGCGCACATCTATGATTGGTATTAATAATACTGTAACAGGTGCTAACGGCGCTGAAAGTGCAGATAACCTCGTTATGGGCGTAGGCAATACAGCTACTAATGTACAGCATTTAACTGCCATCGGTTCTAAGAACACTGTATCTGATGCTAATAATACAGTTATCGTTGGTGATAACCGTAAGGTAACAGGTGCTAATAACTCTGTCATTATTGGTTCTAGCGATGCAGAAACTACTACAACTGTAAACGATGCAGTGGCTATTGGTCATAATACAGAGGTGTCTGTTGAAGGTGGCGTAGCTCTTGGTAGTAAGTCTAAAGCGACTGTAGCAGCTGGTGCAGCTGGTTATGATATCAGCACCAAAGCAGCATCTACTGATACTAGCTCTACATGGAAAGCGACAGCATCTGCTGTATCCGTTGGCGATATAGCTAATGATGTAACACGTCAAATCACATCTGTTGCAGCTGGTACAAACGATACTGATGCAGTGAATGTAGCACAACTTAAAAAGGTAGAAACTAAAATCTCTTCTGTTGAAGCAGATGCTAAAAAACATACTACTGTAGTGGCAGGAGATAATACAACTGTTACAGCTGGTACTAATGCTAATGGCGGTGCTGAATACAAAGTAGCTGTAAATAAAGATTTAGTGGAGATGAACTCTGTTAACTTTGGTAAAGCCACTGATGACGTTCGTGCTCGTATCGATAAAGACAGTGCTCGCTTCTTCAACGGCAGCGAAAATATCGGTGTTACACCTAAAGGTATCCAAATCGAAAACACAGATACCTTAGAACAAGCAAAATTTGATAAATACGGTATGTATGCTAGTGAAGGTAATACAACTGTTTACTACACTACAAATGGTATCAGTGCTGGTGATCAAATCATCAACAATGTGAAAGCTGGCGTAGCAGATACTGATGCGGTTAACGTTTCCCAACTTAAACGTGTACAAGATCAAATCACAGCATCCTCTAAAGTTACAACTGTAACAGCTGGTGATCATATTAAGGTTACATCAACTGTAAATGGTAATACTTACGATTATAAAGTTTCTCTTGCTGATGATATTGCTAACCAAATTAATAACAATACAACTAACATCACTAATAATACAACTAATATCAATAAAAATACTGCAGATATTAAGAACATTAAGGGCGACCTTTCCAAGATGGATAAACGCATCGACAAATCTGTAGCAGGTGCGGCAGCATTGGCGGCTTTACATCCACTTGATTTTGATCCAGATGCTAAGTGGGACTTTGCTGCAGGTTATGGTCACTACCGTAGTGGGGATGCGGCAGCTATCGGTGCTTTCTACCGTCCTAACGAAGATGTACAACTTAGCATCGGTTCCACAGTAGGCAGCGATGAAACAGTATTCAATGCTGGCTTGTCTGTGAAAGTAGGAGCTCATAGCAATGTATCTCGTTCTCGTGTAGCTATTGGCAAAGAAGTATTGGCTCTTAAGAAAACTGTAGCTGAACAAAATGCACAAATCCAAAAATTGACTGCATTATTGAACGGCGTAGCTGGTACTAAGATGAAAGCTGACCATACAACATTGTTCCCAGATGTGCCTACAAATCATTGGGCATACGAAGCGGTAAGCGATTTATCTCGCCGTGGTCTCGTTGAAGGGTATCCAGATGGCACATTTGGTGGTGACCGCATGTTAACTCGTTATGAATTCGCACAAATCGTATACCGTGCAATCCAAGACGGCGTAATAGTAGATGATCGCCTTGTTACTGAATTCAGCCCAGAAATGGCATTGTTCCGGGTAGACACAGTAGCGAAAAATGCTCAAGGTGAACCAACAATCGAACGGGTTCGTGTAAACAAAAAATAGAATAGGTTATTACATAACTATTGGCTACTACATGGATTACCTCACTTCTAAATATAATTAAGTAGTAGCCAAATCAAAAAGCGTAACTGATATAGACGGCACTCTATACTAGTTACGCTTTCTCTTTGTGTAATTAAGCTTGATGTTGTGATGTAGGATCCTCTTGGTTAAACATATTGCCTAAGGACATAAATTGTTTGAGCGTAATGCGCAGCGCATCTGTCCAATTCGGAGGCATTCCTAAGCGGTCTTCAAAAGGTGCTGCAAAGTACAGCGTATCTAGAATGCTTTTTTGAACCGTTTCGTCCCTCACAATTTTATCTTTGTTACATGGTTTTGTTAATAAGGCCATGCGGAACTGTGTATCATAGACAAAGTCATAATACTGTTCTTTATCTTTATGATTACCATTGGCAAGGGCCTTAATATTATCTACTACCTTATCATCGAGCCAGGTGATAAAGGATTTTTCGATGCTTTCATCACCAATATACGCAACCCTGCTGTTCAGCACGTTCGATAAACTCAGACACATACACAGGATCGTTAAAGGTTTCTAAATATTCATGAGCTACATAATAATCATTGGCACTTAAGACACGATTGATATTGTCGATTTTGTAACCCGATTGTTTTTGGGAACGCTCGTCCATCTTCATCGTTTCGCCAATGAGTTTTAACACGTTTTTAGTGTATGCCGTACGTTCTTGCAGTGATTGAGACTTAAATTGCTTTTCAGAGTAAAGCATAATATCGCGCATTTGCTCTAATCGTTTCCAACCGGGATACGTGTTGTAGGATACATAAGCAATGCCGCGGTCAGACAGATTACGATTACAAATGCTGAGGATTTTGTCCTTAACCATGTCAGGTACTCAAGATCAGATGCCGTGCACGAGAATGTAATCAAAGGTACAAAAGTCATCATCGATGTGCATGATATCTTTTTCTAACAAGGTTACATTGGTGAGGCCCATAGATTCGATTAATTCGTTACCGTGTTTAATTTGCACAGATGACAGGTCGATGCCTGTGAAAGTTGCTTCTGGATAGTACAGCGCTTGTGGAATGATATTGCCGCCACAAGAGGAACCTAGCTCGAGCACACGAGCACCCTTAATTGGCGCTGGATCTAGACCGTAGATGCGCGCCGTTGCAATTAATGAATTAATAGAACAACTAGCAAAGGCTTTAGATACATACAGGAAATCATCATAAGAATCCTTTAATGCCTCAATACCCGCTTGAGCAGTAGACGCTTGATGCGGTGGAGGGCTAATAGATTGGTCTTCGTTGCTATTGCCTTTGGGTATGTCTTCTGTAGTTTCTTTATATATATCTTTATATGCTTCTTTTTGTTGTGTGTCCATGGTAAATCCTCATTGTTAATGTATGGTCTATTTTTACCTCGTTATGATTAAGTATATCATAATTTCTATTATATATAGGCTATGAATAGACAAATATTTCACGATAGGTTCATTTACAAACTAATAAATGAATTAATTATGAAATAGTGTATAAAAAGCCATAAGCATCTAAAATAGAAATCTTCGATGATCTATATTTTATAGATAATATATAGATCCGTTTATAAATCGATAGAAATCAATGAGATTAAATCTATTAATCGTTTATTTATAACTTACGTTAATATGAATATTGAAAAAAGTTGTATTGCATAGAGAAAAATAGATTAAGTTTTATAAAATAGGATTAAAACACACAAAAAATGAGTAAAAAACCACCCGTATATTAAATTTTATTTAACAAAATAAAGGTTCTAACAATAAATTTGGGGAATTATGATAAAAATATGAAGAAAACTATTTACAAGATTTTCGATATATGATATTCTGTTCATGGCACAAAATGAAAATAATATGAAGGACGCTCAGAAAGCCATTGAATATGGGATATTTGGACTTTTAGTCTTTTGTATTTATTTAGTATTAATTATAAGGATTGTAATTGTGTCTAGTTAAGAAAGGGGTTCATAGTAATATGAATAAAATCTTTAAAGTTGTTTGGAGCAAAACTAAAGAGTGCTACGTAGTAGTTTCCGAAGTTGCAAAAAACAATGGTGGTAAGAAAAAAGCTCTTGCTAGCGTATTAGCTGGTTTGGCTATGGTAGGTGCTGCTGCACAAATGGGTACACCTGTACAAGCGGGCTCTGATACTAATGGTAATAAGGTTAATGTTTGGTCTAATCAAAGGGTTGATACAGGTACAACTGTAACTAATACAGCAAATACTGCGGGTGATAACTCTGTTGCTATTGGGCAACAATTAACAACAGGTACTGGTGCTGTAGCTGTTGGTAGATTATCTACTGCAGCAGGTGATCGTGCGGTGGCTATTGGCGAAAATGTTAATGCTAAAAAAGAAGATACAATTTCTGTAGGTAGTTCCAACAATTCTAATACTGGTGGCGGTATTACAATTGGTAAAGGGAATACTGCTGATTCTACTGCAAATGGTGGTAGATCTGCTGGTAACTCTCAAATTGCTATCGGCCGCGATAATAAAGCGACCAGAGAAGATACTTTAGCACTTGGTCGTGAAAATACTGCATCAGGTAACGTTTCTCTTGCAATTGGTGCCCGTACTGAAGCAACAAATTCTGGGTCTATTGCAATTGCTGGTAATGGTGATGGTTTCAAAACTACATCTACTGGTGTTGGCTCTATTGCTATTGGTATGCAATCTAACTCCACTGGTACGGCTTCTACTGCAGTAGGTGGTGTTGCGCAAGCAACTGCAAATAGTGCAAGTGCATTTGGTCGTGCTGCGAATGCATCTGCTGAAAATGCAACAGCGTTAGGTTATAATTCTGCTGCATCCGTAGCCGATGGTGTAGCTCTTGGCTCCAATTCTAAAGCAACTACTGCAGCAGGTGTGGCTGGTTACGATCCTGCTGATAGCCGTACAAATACATATACTGGTTTATCTGGCAATGCAAAAACATCTACATTAGCAGCTGTTTCTGTAGGTGATGGTTCTAATGCAACTCGTCAAATCACTGGCGTTGCTGCAGGTAAAGAAGATACTGATGCTGTTAACGTGGCTCAGTTAAAAAATGTTAACTTAAAATATGCTGGTAATAGTGGTAGTGGCGATGTATTGTTGAACAATGGTACATTGAACCTTAAAGGTGAAGGTCTAATTTCCACAACTGCTGATGCTAGTGGTGTTACTGTTAAACTTACAACAGGTGATACTATTACTAATAATAATGGTAAAGCTGTAGCTCCTTCTCCAAATGGTGTTGCTACTACTGATAATGTAGTACAAGCTATTAACAACTCTGGTTGGAATGCTAATGCATCTGCTAATGGTGGTACGTTAACTGGCTCTGCTACTGCAACTAAAGTAGTTCCTGGTGATACAGTAACTTTCAGTGCAGGTAAAAACCTTACAGTAGAACAAACATTAGGTACTAATACTCAACAATATACATATGCATTGAGCTCCACTCTTAAAGATATTGAAAGTATCCAAAATGGTACTACTAAAATCACGTTGAACAATGGTGGTGGCACAACTATTTCTGGCGGTAACTTGAGCGTAGATGGTAATAAAATTACTAACCTAGCTCCTGGTACTGACGATTCTGATGCAGTTAACTATAAACAATTGAAAGCAGCTAAAACTGTTGTAGAAGCTGGTACAAATGTAACTGTTAACAAAACTACAGGTGCTAATGGTGAAGATGTTTACACTGTAAGCTCTACTGCGACAGGTGGTACAGCTTCTACTGAAAGCGTAGTTAAAAAAGCAGCTGCATCTGGCGATACTAACATTGCTGATGTTTCTGTTGCAGGCGGTAAAGCTGTAAATGATCCTGGTGCTCAATACGAAGTATCTGTTTCTAAAAATGCTGTTAAAGATGCAGCTCGTGAAGCAGTGACAGTAAATAACGGTGGTAACACTGATAATCCTATTACTGTAACACCTACTGCTGATGAAACTAACCATAATACAACTTATGCTGTTACCTTCGATGGTGATAAAGCTGCTAAACAAATTCCATTAACTTACAAAGCTAATGGCACTGGTGATAAAACAGTAAAATTAGATAAAGGTTTAGACTTCACTAATGGTACAAATACAACAGCAGAAATCGGTAACGATGGTGTTGTTAAATTTAATTTGAATGATAATGTAACTCTTACTAATGCTGGTTCCTTGACTGTTGGTGATACTAAAGTTAATAATGATGGTCTTACAATTTCTGGTGGCCCATCTGTTACAAAAAATGGTATCGATGCAGGTAGCCAAAAAATTACTAACGTAGCTCCTGGTACTATTAGCAGCACATCTACAGATGCTGTAAATGGTAGCCAATTGTATGCTGTAAAAGCTGCTGAACGTCATATCACACCTACAACTGCTGGTAATGAATATACAGTAGATGCTGACGGTAATGTTACTATGACTTATACAGATGGTAACGGTACTGTAGTAACAGGTGAAAATGCTGTTATTAAAGGCATTGCTAAACAAGATCTTTCCAACATCACTGATGCTGGTAAGAAAGTAATCACTGGTCTTGGTTCTAAAGTTGTAGCTGGTGATAATGTAACTGTTACTGATACTGAAGATGCTACAACAGGTCAAAAAACTTACACAGTAAGTGCAAACTTAACAAAAGTAACTGATGGTACAAATACAACAGTAACTGGTACTGGTACAGCTGCCGATCCATATAAAGTAAATGTATCTGGCGACTTGAAAGGTATTACATCTATTGCTAATACAACAGGTGGCCCAACAATGACATTTGGCCCTAACTCCATTAACATTACTGGTGGCCCAATCAACATGGGTGGTAGCAAAATCACTAACCTAGGTCCTGCTACTGATGGTACTGACGCTGTTAACTACGATCAATTGAAAGGCGCTCGTACAGTTGTTACTTCTAACGATAATTCTGTAACAATTAACAAAACAGAAAATGGCGATCAAGTAACATATGACTTACATGTTGCAGCTGGTGCAGCGGCATCTACATGGAACTTGAAATCTGGTGTAGCATCTACTACTGAAGGCACACATTCTGGTGATACTGTTCAAAATATTGCTGATACTAAATCTGTTACAATGCAAGCAGGTAAAAACTTAACTGTAAAACAAACTAACGATACTGACGGCAATACAGAAGTTGCATATTCCCTTGATAGCGATCTTAAAGATCTTACAAGTGTAACTACTGATAAAGTAACTACAAAAGAAATCGGCTTACAAGATGCAGCTGGTAACACTACTACAATCAAGAAAGATGGCGACCGCATTACATACACTAATGACGGTGGTACAACTACTAAAACAGTAGCAACCCTTGATGATGAAAAACATATTGCACCTGGTAGCTATGCTGTACAAAACGACGGCAGCGTAACAATGACTTACGTTGATGGCAATGGTAACCCAGTAGCTAACGAAGAAGCTAAAATCACTGGTATTGCTAAACAAGATCTTTCCAACATCACTGATGATGGTAAGAAAGTAATCACTGGTCTTGGCACAGTTGTTAAAGCTGGTGACAATGTAACTGTATCTGAAGCATCTGATGCTACAACAGGCCAAAAAACTTACACTGTAAATGCTGTAACTCCAGCAGTTTACACTAAAGCTGATGGCACTAAAGTAGTTAAACGTCCAGATGGTACTTTCACAACAAACATTGACGGTTCTGCTGGTAATGATGTTCCTGCAAGTGACGTTATCGTATCCTTCCAAGATGCAGCTGGTAATACAACTGGTGGCAACTCCATCGTAAACAACGTTGGTTCTGCTATCGACAAAACTGGTACATCTACTGGTG
>NZ_CAUTZP010000023.1:0-14567 GCF_963543145.1 uncultured Veillonella sp.
AAGGTGCAGCGTCACCTTTGCGAAGACCAGTTTTGATTACACGAGTGTAACCACCTTGACGGTCTGCATATTTTGGAGCAATTGTATCAAACAATTTTTTTACTACGCTTTCATCCATGAGGTATGCAAGAACTTGGCGACGTGCATGAAGATCACCACGTTTAGCCAAAGTTACCATTTGATCAGCTAAAGAGCGAAGTTCTTTCGCTTTAGCTTCTGTAGTTTCAATACGCTCATATTGGAAGAAAGATGTTAACATGCTACGGAACAACGCTTTACGAGCGGAGCTGTCGCGGCCTAATTTTCTGTACATTCGTCTTCCTCCTTATTCGCCTTTTTGTTTAAGTTGAAAACCACCTGGGTGATTATTGAGTTTCTCCTCAATTTCATCGATGGATTTTTTGCCTAAATTGCGAACTTTTCCTAAGTCATCAATGGTTTTGTCTAGCAAGTCTGCAATTGTATTAATGCCAGCACGTTTCAAGCAGTTATATGCACGAACAGAGAGTTCCAACTCATCAATGGAAATCTTTGCTGGGCCGTCATCTACAGCTGGTTCTTCATTATCAGAACCTACTGGATCAATAACGATACCACCTTCACCTGTGTTAACATCTACAACGTCTGCAGAGTGCGCTAATTTAGTGAAGTTCCCTAAATAACCAATCATAATGGCAGCAGATTTTGCCACTGCATCAGCAGCGGTAATGGAACCATCAGTCCAAACTTCCAATGTAAGTTTGTCGAAGTCCATTTCATTGCCTACACGAACATCACTCACTTCGTATTTAGCACGAAGAATTGGAGAGAAGATAGAATCGATTGGAATACAACCGATAACATCTGTATCTTTTTTATTCTTCGTGGAAGGAACGTAACCTTTGCCACGTTCGATTACTACGTCCATTACGAGATGAGCTGTCTCATCCATTGTCGCAATCACGAGTTCAGGATTCAATACTTCTACTTCTGGTGGGAATTGTTCAGCCAAATCAGCAGCTGTCAATACGCCGTCCTTTTGGAAGTCAAAGTGTACTTCCAAAGGTAATTGAACATCTTCTTCAACCTTGATGCACAATTGCTTTAAGTTAAGGATGATATCCGTAACGTCTTCGCGAATACCAGGAATAGTAGAGAATTCATGAAGAACTCCATCAATTTTGATAGAGGTGATAGCTGCCCCATCCAAGGATGAAAGCAAAATTCTGCGTAAGCTATTACCGAGAGTGATACCATAGCCACGGTCCAATGGTTCACAAACAAATTTACCATAGCGACCGCCGTCGGCAATGTCCACTTTCTCGATTTTAAGTTTCTTTTCTTCGCTCATCAGGAACATCCTCCTATACAACACACGTTCATAGTTTAATTATAGCACCGTATCAAATCGGCCGCTATAAATTATACACGACGGCGTTTTGGAGGGCGACAACCATTGTGAGGAATTGGAGTTACGTCTTTAATGGAAGTAACTTCAAGACCTGCAGCTTGTAAAGCACGGATTGCAGCTTCACGGCCGGATCCAGGACCTTTTACGAATACTTCAACAGTGCGAAGACCATGTTCCATTGCAGCTTTAGCAGCTTGTTCAGCAGCCATTTGAGCAGCGAATGGAGTGGATTTACGGGAACCACGGAAGCCCAAGCCACCAGCGGAAGCCCAAGACAACGCATTACCGTTTGTATCTGTCAAAGTTACGATAGTGTTATTGAATGTAGAACGAATATGAGCCGCACCGGATTCAATATGTTTCTTTTCTTTTCTTTTAGTTCTAACAACTTTTTTAGCCACGCTTTATCCCTCCTTTATCTTATTTCTTTTTACCAGCAATTGCTTTTCTAGGACCTTTGCGAGTACGTGCATTCGTTTTAGTACGTTGACCACGAAGTGGTAAACCCATACGATGACGTTTGCCTCGATAGGAGTTGATTTCAATTAAGCGTTTAATGTTAAGAGCTTCTTCACGACGAAGGTCACCTTCAACTTTGTAATCAGCATCTAACAATTCACGGATTTTCGCTACTTCATCTTCAGAAAGATCACGAACACGTGTGTCAGGATTGATGCCAGTTTTAGCAATAATTTCAGATGCTAAAGTTGGACCAATACCATAAATATAAGTTAAACCAATTTCCACTCGTTTATCACGAGGTAAATCTACACCGGCGATACGTGCCATCTAATCATCCACCTCCTATCAGATTATCCTTGTTTTTGTTTATGTTTTGGATTTTCGCAAATAACCATTACACGGCCTTTGCGTTTAATAATTTTACATTTTTCGCATATCTTTTTAACTGATGGTTGAACCTTCATTAGTACCTCCTTTGTGGACCCTATGCTTATTTAAAGCGATAGGTGATGCGACCACGATTTAAGTCATACGGTGTCAGTTCCATAGTAACTTTATCACCAGGAAGAATACGGATAAAATTCATACGCATTTTACCTGACACATGAGCCAATACGATATGACCATTTTCCAATTCTACTTGGAACATGGCATTCGGTAATGCCTCAACTACCGTACCTTCCACCTCAATAACGTCTTCTTTTGACATATCTTTTCCTCCGGTTACCTGTTTTATTTAATTAACCGCGGTTCTTCCCGCATAGTTAATATTTCAGGGCCGTTTTCTGTAACAACCACTGTATGTTCGAAATGAGCAGCAGGTTTACCATCTGTGGTAACTGCTGTCCAGTCATCCCCTAATACACGAACACGATGCGTCCCTAGAGTAATCATCGGTTCGATACACAATACCATACCTGGTTTCATAATAGGTCCTTGTTCAGGACTACCATAGTTTGGTATTTGCGGATCTTCATGCATTTCGCGGCCTAAACCATGACCTACGAAGTCGCGAACGACACCGTAACCATGTTTCTCACAATACGTTTGAACAGCGTGGCCGATGGCACCAATGCGGTTGCCAACTTTCACTTGTTCTATTCCCTTGAACAGACTTTCTTCTGTAACTTTTAACAATTTCATCACATCAGGTTTGACGTGACCGATAGGAATCGTCACAGCCGAATCGCCGTGATACCCATCAATAGATGATACAAGATCGATACTGAGGATATCGCCGTTTTTAAGCTTACGCTTAGCGCTCGGAATACCATGAACGACTTCTTCATTGATAGAAGCACAGATTGTTGCAGGGAATCCATAGTACCCTTTACAACTTGGTATACCACCGTGGCTGCGAATATATTCTTCGGCAATTGTATCTAACTCAAGCGTCGTGATGCCAGGTTTAGCCTTTTTTACTAACAAGGACAACGTTTCTGCTGTAAGCTTACTTGCCTTGCGGATACATTCAATCTCATGGGGCGATTTTAAAATAATCATGGATTATTTCTCCAACGCCTTAATGATGTCAGCAAATACTGCGTCTACATCTTGCAAACCATTGATTTCTTCATACAATCCGCTGTTGCGATAGTAGTCGATTAATGGTTTAGTAGATTCGTCGTACACAGCTAGACGTTTCTGTACTGTTTCAGGGTTATCATCAGCACGATTTTCTAGAACAGCTCGTTCGCTAATACGTTTAACCAATTCCTCAGTAGGAACGTTTAAGTTAAGTACAGCGTCCAAAGAAATTCCTAATTCTTTAAGGATTGCATCCAAGGATACAGCTTGTGCAGTAGTTCTTGGGAAACCGTCAAGAATAAATCCAGATTTGCAGTCATCTTTCACCAAGCGATCACGTACAATACCAACAGTTACACTGTCTGGTACCAATTGACCAGCATCGATGTATTTCTTAGCCTCAACTCCAAGAGGTGTTTCGTTCTTAATCGCAGCGCGGAACATATCACCTGTTGAAATTTGGGGAATACCGTATTTTTCAATAAGTCGAGCTGCCTGAGTGCCTTTACCTGCACCAGGCGGTCCCATTAATAGAATATACATATTGTTTCCCTCCTATTTCACAAAGCCTTTATAATGGCGTGTTACCATGAGCGACTCGATTTGTTGCATTGTATCAAGTGCTACACCTACAACGATGAGAAGAGCCGTACCACCAAAGTATACGCCTTGGACGCCGGTAATGCTACCGAGGAAATTCGGTATAATAGCAACGACAGCTAAGAATACAGCGCCAGCAAAAGTGATTTTGGTCATCACGTTATCCACATAATCAGCAGTTGGTTTACCCGCACGAATACCTGGGATAAAACCACCGTATTTTTTCATATTATCTGCCATATCTGTAATGTTGATAGAGATTGCAGTATAGAAATACGTAAAGATAAAGATCAATATCGCATACAATGCCGTTTGTAACGGCGTACCCCATGTAAATAAATCAGCAACTTTATGAACAAATTCATTGTCAATAAATTGTGCAATCGTCACAGGGAACATCAACACAGATGACGCAAAGATAATTGGGATTACACCTGCCTGATTGACTTTCAACGGCAAGAATGTAGAATGACCACCGTACATTTTACGCCCTACTACGCGTTTAGCGTATTGAATCGGGATACGACGTTGGCCTTGTGTAACTGCAACTACGACAGCAATCATCGCAAGAGCAATTACAGCAAATAAGAATGCTTGGAACATATTGATTGTTCCGTTTTGGATATATTGATAAATAGTTTCTAAACCATCTGGTAATCGAGCTACGATACCGGCAAAGATGATTAAGGAAATACCATTACCTATACCATATGCTGTGATTTGTTCACCCATCCACATCAACAAGCATGTGCCTGCAGTTAGGATGATGGCCACAACGAATACACTAAGGATATCATTATTTACGAGAGCGGAATTTGCACGTAGTGCAAACGCCATGCCAAAGGCTTGAACAAAACCTAAAACAACCGTACCATAACGAGTCACCTTCGCAATTTTTTTACGGCCCTCTTCACCATCTTTACTCCATGCTTCAAACTGTGGAACTACAGCTTGAAGTAGTTGCATGATGATGGAAGCATTAATGTAAGGCGTAATACTCATTGCAAAGATAGAGAACTTACTTAGCGCACCACCAGCAAACAAGTCTAATAGACCGAATAGGTTACCGGACGTGAACAAAGATTCAATGACAGATGCATCTACACCTGGTACAGGGATATGAATGCCGGCTCTAAACACAGCAAACATCATCAATGTGTACAAAATTTTGTTGCGCAATTCGGTAATCTTAAAGATGTTCGAGAGGCTATCTAGCAAACTAGATCACCTCTACTTTTCCGCCTGCTGCTGTAATTTTTTCTTCAGCAGATTTAGTGAAGCCATTAGCGATAACAGTTAAGTTTTTAGTTTCCAATGTACCGTTACCTAAAATACGAATGCCATCGCGTACATTTTTCAAAATGCCAGCTTCAATAAGAGCTACTGGATCAACTGTTGAACCGTCTTCAAAACGGTTCAATTGTTCTACGTTAACTTCAGCATATTGTTTAGCAAAAACGTTGTTGAAACCACGTTTTGGTAAACGACGATAAAGAGGCATTTGGCCGCCTTCAAAACCGGAGCGAACGCCACCGCCAGAACGGGAGTTTTGACCTTTTTGACCACGACCAGATGTTTTACCCAAGCCAGAACCTAAACCACGGCCTACACGAGTACGAGCTTTTTTGGAACCAGCAGCTGGTTGTAATTCATGAAGTTTCATTCAGTGCACCTCCTTATCAGTATTAAACTTCTTCCACTTTTACTAAATGTCTAACTTTGTGAAGCATACCTTCGATTTGAGGTGTTACTTCTTTTACAACTTGAGAATTAGTTTTTTTCAAGCCCAAAGCTTTAACTGTCGCGCGTTGATCTTCAGGACGACCGATTAAGCTTCTTGTTAATGTTACTTTAACTTGTGCCATTTCTTGTCTCCTTATTACGCGTTATAAATTTCTTCAACGGTTTTACCACGAAGTTCTGCAACTTCGCTAGCGCGTTTCAAATCTTTCAAACCTTCGATTGTAGCGCGAACCATATTGTTAGGGTTAGAAGAGCCCAAAGATTTAGTCAAGATGTTACGAACACCTACTAATTCCAATACGGCACGAACAGGGCCACCAGCGATAACGCCAGTACCTTCAGCAGCTGGTTTCAAGAATACGCGGCCTGCGCCGAATACACCTGTTACAGTGTGAGGGATTGTACCATTTTTAATTGCTACATTTACAATATTTTTCTTAGCATCATCGATACCTTTGCGAATAGCTTCAGGTACTTCCGCAGCTTTACCTAAGCCAACGCCTACATAACCGTTGCCATCACCAACAACTACAAGAGCGCTGAAGGAAAAACGACGACCGCCTTTAACTACTTTGGCTACGCGGTTGATGAATACTACTCTTTCTTTAAGATCAAGACTGGTGTAGTCAATTCTCGCCATGTCTATAGTTCCTCCTTCTTAGAATTTTAAGCCTGCTTCACGAGCACCTTCTGCAAGGGCTGCTACGCGGCCGTGGTAAATGTAACCACCACGGTCAAACACTACAGTGTCAATGCCTTTAGCGATAGCTTTTTTAGCAACTGCTTCACCAACAGCTTTAGCAGCAGCTACGTTACCACCATAGGATAAGTTCAAATCTTTATCTAAAGAGCTAGCAGCAACCAAAGTTGTACCTGCTACGTCATCGATAACTTGAGCATAAATGTTGCCTAAAGAACGGTATACGTTCAAACGTGGGCAAGTTGCCGTACCAGAGATGTGACGGCGAATACGAAGATGACGTTTTGCTCGAGCGATATTTCTACTAGATTTACGAGGCAAGATATTCACTCCTTTCATTCATATAGATGATATTACTATTTACCTTTTGCACCAGCTTTACCAGCTTTGCGACGAACAACTTCGCCTTCATAGCGGATACCTTTACCTTTGTAAGGTTCAGGTTTTCTCCATTTACGGATATCAGCTGCTACTGCGCCTACAACTTCTTTGTCTGCACCAGACACAACGATTTTGTTAGGAGCTGGAACGTCAATTGTAATACCAGCTGGAGCTTCCATTTCTACTGGATGAGAGAAGCCAAGTGTAAGAGCTAATTTATTGCCTTGTTTAGCCGCTCTGTAACCAACACCGTTGATTTCAAGAGTTTTTGTGAATCCTTCAGATACGCCTGTTACCATATTAGCAACAAGAGCGCGAGTCAAACCGTGAAGGGAACGATGAGCTTTATCCTCGGAAGGACGTGCTACTGTAATTGTGTTACCTTCTACAGTGATAATCATATCTGGATGCAAATCGCGAGATAATTCGCCTTTAGGACCTTTTACGTTCATATGATGGTTATCATATGTAACAGTAACGCCTGCAGGGATCTCGATAGGCATTCTACCGATACGTGACATTATTTCTACCTCCTATTGCTACTATTACCATACGTATGCGATTACTTCGCCACCAAGACCTTCTTTACGAGCTTGTTTGTCACTCATAACGCCTTTGGATGTAGAAATAACTGCGATACCCAAACCACCAAGTACACGAGGAAGTTCTTCCTTTTTCGCGTAAACACGTAAACCAGGTTTGGAAATACGTTTAATTCCTGTAATAACTTTTTCGTTATTGGAACCATATTTCAATGTTACTTTTAAAGTGTTTTCTTCTTTTTCAACGCTCTTAACAAAACCTTCTTGTAAAAGGATGTCAAGAACAGCTGCTTTCATTCTAGATGCAGGAATGTTTACCGTTTCATGAAGTGCAGCATTTGCATTACGGATGCGCGTAAGCATATCCGCGATAGGATCGGTCATTACCATAATCTAAAAACCTCCTCTCGTCTAATATTACCAGCTGGCTTTTTTAACACCAGGAATTTGTCCTTTGTACGCCAATTCACGGAACGCAATACGGCTGATACCGAATTTGCGCATATAGCCGTGAGGACGACCAGTTAAGTTGCAACGGTTGTGTAAGCGTGTTGGGGATGCATTTGCTGGTAATTTGGACAAGCCTTCATAATCACCTGCTGCTTTTAACGCTGCACGTTTAGCTGCATATTTTTCAACGATTTTAGCGCGTTTCTTTTCGCGTTCAATCATAGATTTTTTAGCCATCTATATGTTCCTCCTATTATTTTTCGAAAGGCATACCGAATTGAGTCAACAATTCACGAGCTTCTTCATCTGTATTAGCACTTGTTACGATAATGATATCCATACCTGTAACACGTTCTACTTGATCATATTCGATCTCAGGGAAGATGAGCTGTTCTTTAAGACCCAAAGCGTAGTTACCACGGCCATCAAATGCTGTTGCGCTGATACCGCGGAAGTCACGTACACGAGGTAATGCCGCATTGATCAATTTGTCGAGGAATTCATACATGCGTTCGCCACGAAGAGTAACTTTTGTACCCAACGCCATACCTTCACGAACTTTGAAGTTCGCAATGGATTTTTTAGCTTTTGTGATTACAGGTTTTTGACCAGCGATGATACTCAAATCATTAACAGCTGCTTCTAATGCTTTTGCATTGCCTACTGCATCACCTACGCCAATGTTGATAACGATTTTTTCCAATTTAGGGATTTCCATAACGTTGCCGTATTGGAATTTTTCTTGCAAACTCTTTTTAATTTCAGAGTTGTATTGTTCAAATAAACGAGACATTTATTTAGCTCCTCCTTTCCTGATTATTTAAGTACTGTACCAGATTTAACTGTAGCGCGAACGAATTTACCGTCTTTGCCTTCAACTTTTTTGATACGAGTAGCTGTTTTAGTTTCTGGGTCAACAACCATTACGTTAGAAACATGGATACCAGCTTCTTTAGTAACGATGCCGCCTTGTGGGTTAGCTTGGGAAGGTTTTGTATGACGTTTTACAGTGTTAACGCCTTCAACAAATACACGTTCTTTTTTAGGTTCAGTTGCGATAACTTTACCTTGCTTACCTTTATCTTTACCGGAGATAACAACAACTGTATCGCCTTTTTTGATTTGTAGTTTAGCCATATGCTGCGTTCCTCCTTCTTATAATACTTCTGGAGCCAAGGAAACAATTTTCATGAAGTCTTTTTCACGAAGTTCTCTTGCCACAGGTCCGAAGATACGAGTACCACGAGGGGTCTTATCATCTTTAATAACTACTGCTGCGTTTTCATCGAAACGAATATAGGAACCGTCTTGACGGCGGATACCTTTTTTAGAACGAACAATAACAGCTTTAACTACGTCGCCTTTCTTGACAACGCCACCGGGTGATGCATCTTTTACAGAAGCAACGATTACGTCACCGATATTGCCGAATTTGCGATAAGAACCGCCCATGACTTGGATACACATAATACGTTTTGCACCAGTGTTGTCGGCAACATTCAAAATTGTTTGTTGCTGGATCATCGTCTATTCCTCCTTACATCACTCTTATTTTAGTCTTTCAAGAATTTCAACAACTCTCCAACATTTATCTTTAGAAAGTGGACGAGTTTCTACAATTTTAACTGTATCGCCAACTTGGCACTCATTATTTTCATCATGAGCTTTGAAGCGTTTTGTGCTAACCATTGGCTTATTATATAATGCGTGAGGTACTTTACGTTCTACAGCAACAACAACAGTTTTATTCATTTTGTCGCTTACAACTTTACCTACGCGGACTTTACGTACGTTTCTTTCTTCTGCCACGATTTTAAGCCTCCTTTTCAACCTTTAACAAATCTGTTATTATGCGTTTTCAGATTTAAGTTCAACTTCACGTTGTACAGTTTTAATACGAGCGATTGTCTTCTTAACTTCACGAATGCGCATAGGATTTTCTAATTGACCTGTTGCAAGCTGAAAACGGAGGTTAAATAACTCTTCCTTAAGACCAGAAACTTTTTGTTCCATTTCGGCAGCGCTCATATTGCGAATGTCATTAACCTTCATTTACGTCACCACCCAATTCTTTACCCTTAACAACAAATTTGCATTTGATTGGAAGTTTATGGCTTGCAAGACGCATAGCTTCACGAGCTGTAGCTTCTGGCACACCGTCCATTTCAAACATTACACGACCTGGTTTAACTACTGCTACCCAGTATTCAGGAGAACCTTTACCGGAACCCATACGAGTACCAGCTGGTTTAGCTGTGATTGGTTTGTCAGGGAAAATTTTAATCCATACTTTACCACCACGTTTGATATAACGAGTCATAGCAATACGGGCTGCTTCGATTTGACGGTTTGTGATCCAAGATGGTTCGCATGCTACCAAGCCGAACTCACCATGAGACACTGTATTACCGCGCATAGCACGACCTTTCATACGGCCGCGGAATTGCTTACGATGTTTTACGCGCTTTGGAATAAGCATTACTTGCCACCTTCTTCCTTCTTAGCAGGTTGTTTTGCTTCTGGCAAAACTTCACCTTTGTAAATCCATACTTTAATGCCGATACAACCATATGTTGTATGAGCTTCAGCAGTACCGTAGTCGATGTCTGCACGAAGTGTATGCAAAGGAATAGAACCTTCACGGTAGGATTCGCTACGAGCGATTTCAGCGCCACCAAGACGACCGCTTACCATGATTTTAATACCTTTTGCACCTAAGCGCATTGTACGACCTACAGCTTGTTTCATTGCACGACGGAAACCGATACGGCGTTCCAATTGGCCAGCAATGTTTTCAGCAACTAAAGTTGCGTCCATATCTGCTTGTTTAATTTCTGCGATGTTAACGTCCACTTGTTTGTCAGTGAAACGAGTCATTGCTTTTTTGATATCTTCGATACCAGCACCACCACGACCGATAACCATACCTGGTTTTGCAGTGTGGATAGTCAATTTAATACGTTTATTTGTACGCTCGATTTCAATGCGGGAAATACCAGCAATGAAAAGGGTTTCTTTCAAGAAGTTGCGAATTTTTACGTCTTCATGAAGATTAGCAGCGAAATCTTTATCTGCATACCATTTTGCGTCCCAATCTTTTACGATACCGACACGCAAACCGTGTGGATTAACTTTTTGACCCACTCTGTTTCCCTCCTTCTTAAGCTCTTTCTTTAACTACTACTGTTACATGGCTAGTGCGTTTCAAAATTTTGAAAGCTTGACCACGGGAACGAGGATGAATGCGTTTTAATGTAGGGCCTTGATCAACGAAGATCTCGGATACGTAAAGATTGTCAACATTCATATCGAAATTATGTTCAGCGTTTGCGATTGCAGAACGCATAACTTTTTCTACTACATCAGCGCCAACTTTCGGAGTGAACTTCAAGATGGCAAATGCTTCGCCGATGTTTTTACCGCGCACTAAATCTGCAACGATACGGATTTTACGAGGCGCGATTCGGATATGTCTAGCGATTGCTTTTGCTTCCATGTATTATTTCCTCCTATTTTTTGCCTGTAGATTTTTCGTCCTTACCATGACCTTTAAAAGTACGTGTAGGAGCGAACTCACCTAATTTATGACCTACCATATCTTCTGTAATGAATACAGGTACATGTTTGCGACCATCATGCACAGCAATTGTGTGGCCTACAAAACTTGGGATAATAGTAGAGGCACGGGACCAGGTTTTTACAACTTTCTTTTCGTTAGTTTCGTTTAAAGCTTCAACTTTCTTAAGCAAATGATCTGCTACGAAAGGGCCTTTTTTAATAGATCTGGACACTATTTTATCTCCTTTCCTTTATCCTATTTTGTACGACGTTTAATGATTAAGCTATTAGAAGCTTTTTTCTTGTCGCGAGTTTTAACACCATGTGCTGGTTTGCCCCAAGGTGTAACAGGATGTTTACGACCAACAGGAGATTTACCTTCACCACCACCATGTGGATGGTCACAAGGGTTCATTACAACACCACGGTTGCCCGGGCGAACGCCCATCCAACGATGACGACCAGCTTTACCGATTACAAGGTTGCTGTGGTCAGCGTTACCAACAACACCTACTGTTGCACGGCACTCTTGACGAACACGACGCATTTCACCAGATGGTAAACGAAGAATAGCATAGCCATTATCTTTACCCATCAATTGAGCAGATGTACCAGCGGAACGAACGATTTGACCACCTTTACCGATTTTCAATTCGATATTGTGGATTTGTGTACCGTCTGGAATATTAGCCAATGGTAAGCAGTTACCAGGTTTAATATCGGACTCAGGACCGGAGAATAGAACGTCACCAACTTTTAGACCGTTAGGAGCTAAAATGTAGCGTTTTTCACCATCAGCGTAGTTAAGCAAAGCGATGCGAGAAGAACGGTTAGGATCATACTCGATTGTTGCTACTTTAGCTGGAATATTATCTTTAGTACGTTTGAAGTCAATAATACGATATTGACGTTTATGACCGCCACCTTGGTGACGAACTGTCATTTTACCAGTATTGTTACGACCACCTTTTTGAGAAATCTTAGCGAGCAAAGATTTTTCTGGTTTGCTTGCTGTGATTTCGTCGAAGGCGGATACTGTCATAAACCGGCGACCAGCGGAGTACGGTTTAAATGATTTAATTGCCATTAGTGGGCCTCCTTACAACTAGACTCTTAGACACCTTCAAAGAATTCAATGGATTCGCCAGCTTTTAAAGTAACGATAGCTTTTTTGTAATCGCTACGTTTACCTTGTGTACGACCCATGCGTTTAGTTTTGCCTAAAACGCGAATAGTAGCTACTTTTTCTACTTTTACATTGAAGATTTTTTCAACAGCTTGACGGATTTGCACTTTATTTGCAGTCAAAGGCACACGGAACGTGTATTTGTTTTCTTCCATAAGCTTTGTGGATTTTTCGGTAATAACCGGGCGGATTAGTACATCATGTAATTGCATTATCCAAGTACCTCCTCAATTTTTGCGACAGCACCTTTAGTAATGAAGAGCTTATCGTAATGAAGAAGATCGAAAATGTTCATACCTTCGCAAGCCAATGCTTTAACACCTTGGATGTTGCGAGCGGAACGTTCAACATTTACATCACCTTCAGTGATGAACAATACTTTTGCATCACCAACGTTGAAGCTATTGATAATGTTCAACACTTCTTTAGTTTTAGGAGCTGCTAATGTGATTTCTTCCAAAACGTATAATTCGCTATTATTCACTTTATCGCTAAGAGCAGATTTAACTGCTAAACGTCTAGCCTTACGTGGCATAGCTTTGTAATAGCTGCGAGGTTGTGGACCAAATGTAGTACCGCCACCGATCCAGATTGGGGAACGGCTAGAGCCTGAACGAGCACGGCCAGTACCTTTTTGTTTCCAAGGTTTGCGACCACCGCCACGAACCATACCTCTAGTTTTTGTTGCATGTGTGCCGAGACGTTCGTTAGACAATTGACGAACTACGGCTTGATGCATTACGGCTTCGTTAACTTCAACGCCGAATACTGCATCGTTTAACTGTATTTCACCGACTTTAACGCCGGATTGATTATATGTTGCTACTGTAGGCATTACATAATCCTCCTTTCGACAAATGATTATTTAACAGGTTTAACCGTGTTGCGAACCATAACCAAGCTACCTTTAGCGCCTGGGATACCACCTTTAACCAATAAAAGGTTACGTTCAGCATCAACTTTCACAACGGATAAGCGTTGTACGGTAACTCTGTAACCACCCATTTGTCCAGGGAGTTTTTTACCTTTGTATACCTTACCGCCGCCACCGGAGATCATAGGACCGATGGAACCAGGTTCACGGTGAGATTTGGAACCATGAGTTTCAGGACCACGGGAGAAGTTATGGCGTTTAATTGTGCCAGCAAAACCCTTACCTTTACCTGTACCCACTACGTCCACTAATTCACCTTCTGCGAAGATATCAGCTGCCAGAGTTTGGCCTACTGTGTAGTCAGCTGCATTTGCAACGCGAACTTCGCGAAGATATTTTACTGGAGCTACGCCAGCTTTGTCGAACTGACCTTTTACAGGTTTTGTTAAATGTTTTTCTTTAATGGAACCGTAACCAATTTGTACTGCTTCGTAGCCGTCTGTTTCAACAGTCTTAACGCGCACTACAACGCTTGGGGTAGTTTCCACTACTGTTACAGGAACTAATTGGCCTTCAGCTGTGAAGACTTGTGTCATTCCTAATTTTTTACCCAAAATAGCTTTAGACATTATCGCACCTCCTTATAGTTTTATTTCAATAGATACACCAGCTGGTAAATCTAAACGAGTGATAGCATCTACTGTTTTCGAATTTGGTTCAAGAATATCGATTAAGCGTTTATGTGTACGCATTTCGAATTGTTCACGAGAATCTTTGTTTACGTGTACAGAACGAAGAATTGTGAAGATATTCTTTTCTGTTGGCAATGGAATCGGACCAGATACCATAGCGCCATTTCTTTTTGCAGTGTCTACGATCTTAGCAGCGCTTTGATCGAGAGCTTTGTGGTCGTATGCCTTAAGGCGAATACGGATTTTTTGCTGTTTAGCCATTATTAATAATTCCTCCTGTCGTCCATTTCGTGAATGGGCTGCTCCATAGAAATTCTCCTCCGCAGAGGCAACCTTCTACTTCATAGTTTAAAAACACAACACTAGAGCGGCATCACTGCCGCTCTGAATGCTGCATGTATTGTGCCCAACGCATCACTACGATGAGCATAAAAGGTTAAATTAACCTTCGATTTCAGTTAC
>NZ_CAUTZP010000024.1:0-14267 GCF_963543145.1 uncultured Veillonella sp.
CCGTATCGTGTACGATATTACATCTAAACCACCTGCTACAATTGAGTGGGAATAATAAGAAATATTGATTTTAAATTCATTAACTACACTTTTTGAGTAATACTGAATTCAACTGAAAGGTAAAAGAATAGGTTTGACGGGAAGTTAGTTATTGAATTTTAAGTGTGCATATAAAGCCTCCCATTGTTTTGATGGGAGGCTTTTAGTATGATAGGGAGGTGTTTTTTATAATATCAGGCGTAGGATAGAGCAAAGGGAGATATAATTGTCTAATCTTAAATAGTAATTAAGTTTATTAAACGTATGGGGAGTTAATTAATTTATGATTACAAAAATTATAATGAATAATGTTGCAAGCTATAAAACATCAACCTCACTTGAAACAGATAAAAAAGTTAATTTATTATATGGATTAAATGGGACTGGAAAGAGTACACTTTCAAACTTTCTATATAATAGGTCAGATAATAAGTTTGCAGATTGCTCTATTGAGGGATTAAAGGAATCCGATACAGTTTTGGTCTATAATCAACAATTTATTAGAGACAATTTTTATGAAACAGAGGATATTCCTGGAATTTTTACATTATCAAAAGAAAATAAAGAAATTAAGGAAGTCATTGATAAGGCGAGGAATGAACTCTCTAAAATAAAGAAAGAGAAGGAGAAGGCTGAACAGGAAGCGAAAAATACATTAGAACAATATAATGAGAGTGTTGCTGACTATAAAAATGAAGTTTGGGTAATTAAAAAGGAATTTACTACGGAAAATAATGTATTAGGTTATTGTTTAGATAGATTAAAAAGCAGTAAAGACACACTGTTTAACTATTTAGTAAGTCTGAAGAAGGTTAAAATAGAGCCTGATTATTCGCTAGAAACATTAAAAAACGAAGCTACTGATTTAAAATCTGGAGCTCGAAAAGAATCTAGTATAAATAAAATCAGTTTAGTTGAAGATGAGATAGCGAATTTAGAGCTTCTTGAGAAAATAATTGTGGGAAATAATAATAGTACTATTTCTGTAGTTATTGATAAGTTAAAAAATTCCGATTGGGTGAATAAAGGGTTAGCTTACATAGATACTGATAAAAATCCAAGTATTTGTCCTTTTTGCCAACAAAAAACAATCTCAAAAGAATTTGTTGAAGAAATATATAAATATTTTGATAATAGTTATGAAGATGATAAAAATAAATTAAGTTGCTTGCTAAAAGACTATTCGAATAAGGCTACATATATATTTGATGAAATTGAAAAACTTAAAGCTAATAGATTTTTAAATAATAATATCGAAGCTATAGAAAGAAATTTATTAATTTTAGAGAACTTAATAAAATCTAATAAATCTAAAATAGAGGATAAAATAAATACTCCGAGCCTGAGTGTAATGTTAGAATCTTCTGAGGATGTAGTATCTAATATTAATAAAATTATTGAAGAGGCTAACCAAAGGATATTAGAGTACAATAAAAAAATTGAAAATATTGAAGCTAGTAGAAATAAAATAAAAGAAAAATTTTGGGATTTAATGCAAATAAGATTTGCTACTATTATTAGTGATTATAATAAAAAGAAAAAAGAATATGATAATTATGTAACAGAATATGATAAGAAGATAGATGGCTTTAAAAAAGAAATAGATAATCAGCAAAGTATTATCAGAGAAAATCAAAAGAGGACTGTTAATATAGATGAAGCGATTGATAATATAAAAGGAGCTCTTTTAGATATTGGAATAATAGATTTTTCAATTGAAAAATATTCTGATGAAGAATCTTTATATCATATTAAAAGAACTGGCTGTGAAGATGTCCATGTTTTTCATACTCTAAGTGAAGGTGAAAAGATGGTAATTAGTTTTTTGTATTTTTTAGAGAGATGTAAAGGTGAAGTAAAGAGTGATTCCACTTCAACAAATAAAATTATTATAATAGATGATCCTATCTCTAGTTTGTCACATATACATATTTTTAATATAGGTAGATTGATTCATAATGAATTTTTAAGGACTGATACGTATGAGCAAGTATTTATTCTTACACATAGTTTATATTTTTTCTATGAGCTGACAAATATAAACCATGTAGAAAGAGAGCGTACTCAGAAATTATTTAGATTATGTAAAAATGAGGTTGGAAGTTCATTTAATACAATGAAGTATGAGGAAATTCAAAATGATTATCAGTCATACTGGTATATTATTAAGGATCAAAATCAGCCACCAGCGCTTATCGCTAATTGTATGAGAAATATAATTGAATATTTTTTTAATTTTGTTGAGAAACAGGATTATAATAACGTATTCCAAAAAGCGGAGTTACAGAAAACTAATTTCATGGCATTTAATCGATATATGAATAGAGAGTCACACTCAAAAGGACAGAATATATTTGATTTAAAAGAGTTTAATTATAATGATTTTAAGACTGCTTTTGAATTGGTTTTTCAACACACGGGATACTCAGAACATTATAATAAAATGATGAAATAAAAAGTGTTAATAAATTCTTGAGGATAGGCCCTATGAAAACGACAAAGTCTTTTGGCGAGTATCCCAAATATTCTCTCCATGATGCGCGGGTACAGAAAATAGAATATGCAGATGATAATTTGATTTTTACTTTTGAGTATATTTTCTCTTATGAGAATGGTGTTGAACAGACTCATAAGGCTCAAGTAGTATTTGAAACGTGTGACATAGATGATCTTGAAATTCTCGTCTTTAATAGTACAATATTAGATACTTTCACAGGTAAAAGAATTGAGTTACCTCAGTATCAGCAGGAGTATAGTAAAAGTGAATTCGAGGTCATTACGGAGACTTATAACTGGGGGCGCGCTGTGCTGCAAGGTTGGTTATGGACCGAAGGGAATCCCGTACACTGTATAATGAACATATACTTTAAAGGTGATATGGTATATGTAGTTGAATGAGGCCTGAAATGAGCGATTTAGATTTTACTATTAGTTGCACAGTTACGTTCTTCAGCAAGAAGCGAAGAACTCCATCGAATTTAAATAATGGAATGTACTATCCTCATTTTGTTATAAAAGGTACTGAGGAATATCTTGGTATTAACTTTATTGATGGTGAAGATGTCATCTTTGATAAACCGATTCAAGCCAATGCTTTACCTGTATATGAAACTGTAGATTATTCTGCACTACAAGCAGGCGCTGAGTTCCTTATCATGGAAGGTGGTAATGTTGTTGGTGAAGGGATTGTAAAAGAAATCTTTCAACATAAACCGTATGGGAGTAAATAACTATGGGCTATAAAAATGTATGTGTAAACTGCCGGATCTCTTTGTCGGAGGGTACAAACTACGAGTTGTTCAACAGAAATAAAACCTGCCCTACATGCAAAGGTAAGATGTACTTTGTGAACGAGAAGTTCAAGGCTCCTAAAAAATCTAATGATAAAGAATGGAAGCTTATCGAGTATTTGTTGTTGAGCGGCTATGATTTCCGCAATCCTTATTGTGGTCATGAAGAATGTATTTATTTTGAGTTCCCTAAGAACCTACAAGAGGCAGAGGCGTTTATTCGTGAGATGCGAAAGTTAAAGTAATCATTTGGAGGAGCTTTTATGGAGATTACATATACTGAGGAGCGAAATTTTACGCCCCAGCAAGTAGCAGAGTTATTTCTAGCCGTTCGTTGGGTAGTAGGTAAATATCCAGACCGTCTACACAAGGCTCTCATGAATTCATCTCGTGTGATTTCTGCCTGGGATGGCGACCGTTTAGTTGGCCTTATTCGTGTTATGGATGATAGCGAGCTGGTATGTTTCATAAACTATGTGCTAGTACATCCTGATTATCATGGCCAAGGTATTGCTGGTCATTTGCTAGAAATGGTGAAAGACGCTTACAAGTCGTATTTGTACATCAATGTTATGATAGGTGAAAGCAAGAATGCACCGTTTTACGAGAAGCATGGATTTAAGGTAAAAGAGAATTCCTTACCAATGCAATATCGTAATGTACCGAAATATACAAAAAAGTAAAATAGAAAATGCTACGCCTAGATATTTTTAGGCGTAGCATTTATTGCTGTAATGGAGAATGCTAATATAATATACATATATGTACACGTATTATGTAAGTCCCACAGAGTATGTAAGTCCTACAGAGTATGTTACTAGTGTATATAATACTATTATGTGAAAGAATGGATAGGGGAATCAATGTTCATACGCAAAGCAACAACCGAAGATTTAGATATAGTAACACATATAGAAGCGACTTGTTTTCCGCCAGCAGAAGCGGCGCCTCGTGAGGCTTTTAAGGAACGATTAGACCATTATGCAGGTCAGTTCTTAATTGCTTTTGACGGCGATACACCTATTGGTTTTATCGATGGTTTTGTAACAGATGATGAAATCTTAACGGATGAGATGTTCGCCGATGCTTCTTTGCATAACCCTAACGGCGCATGGCAGATGATATTTGGCTTAAATACAATGCCAGAATATCGGAATCGCGGTGTAGGTGGTCAGTTGATAGAGGCTTTCATCGAATTGGCTAGAGATGAAAAACGTAAGGGTGTTATTCTAACCTGTAAGGAAGAGAAGATACCTTATTACGGCAAGTTTGGTTTTGTAAATGAAGGTGAATCAGAATCTGATCATGGCGGTGCCAAATGGTATCAAATGCGAGTTGAGTTTTATTAAATAATTTCCTTTACCTGCGCCACGCCTTTATCGGTCAGCATATAGTACCCATTTGTTACATACAACAAGCCTTGTTTCTTAAGGTGTGATGCGGCTTGGTGTGTATAGTCTGGCTTCCAGTTTAGGTGTTCGTGAATGGTACCGATACCGTTTTCAATGGCCGCCACAGGTGTATTCATATGTGTATATACATGGCATAGCATCATCATTTCACGGTAGTGACGACGCAAGTGGCGTTGGCGAAGATAGGTTGCAATATAGCCTGTCTTTGGCGTGCAAATAACGGCAATTAATAAAGCGACACCGATCGTCGTTGCGATAGCGCCTACAATGGATACGTCTAGGGTGAAAGCCACTTCCGTACCGATGATGGCACAGATAATGCCAATGATGATACTGCTAATGAGCATGGCTTTCACAGAGTCCGTCCATAAATAAGCAATAACCGCAGGTCCGATCATGAGGCCGATAACGAGGATGGCACCTACCGCTTGGAAGGAGGCCACTACGGTGAGGGACACCATGGTCATGAGCACGTAGTGGATGAGGGTCGGCATGAAACCAAAAAGCCCTGCCAATAGTGGATCGAAGGTAGATAGCTGCAATTCCTTGTAGAAGAGCATAACTAATAGGAGGTTGATGACCGCTACCCCAAGGGAAATCCATAGTGATACAGGACCTAAGTCGGTGCCGTTTACAATCCATCTGTCGAATGGGGCGAACGCGATTTCCCCTAGAAGCGCCGTATCTACGTCAAGGTGTGCGTTGCCGCTATAGAGACTGACGAGGATGATAGCAATGGAGAAGAGCAATGGAAAGATGATACCAATGGACGCGTCTTCGTTGACGAGGCCCGTGTTATGAATCATCTCTGTAAGCCATACCGTTCCAACGCCGACTAAGGTTGCCCCTACTAGAAGCAAGGGTGAGTTTAAGTCTTCCGTTACAAAGAAAGCGAGCACGATGCCGAGGAATACGGTGTGCGTAATGGCGTCGGCCATCATGGACATGCGGCGCAGCACGAGGAATACACCAGGGATAGCACACGCAATGGATACGGCAATGGCGATGAGTAAAATCTCTGTATGTACTGTCATGGCGCACCTCCTATGCGAGGTTGTCCTCCCTCTGCTCTATATATCTTTTGGTGCAAATCGGCAGGACTTATCTTTGCGGTTTCTGATAGTAAAGCTTGTTTTGATTGTTTGTTTTTACGATATTGCCACAAAATGCCTCTATTAGGTGCAAAAACGAGGCTCACCAGTACGATAACCGACAGAATGATGATGATTGCAGGTCCTGTAGGCAGTTTTTGTACTGCTGTACTCCAAAGGGTACCGCCCATAGCGGAAGCCATGCCGAATAGACCTGCTAAGGTGCACATAGTTCCAAGCTTGTTGGTCCATTGACGTGCCCCTACGGCTGGTGCAATGAGTAGAGAACTAATCAAGATGGCACCTACTGATTGGATGCCGATGATGATGGTCATAATCAGTAGTGAACGATATAAAATGAGTGTAAAGGTGACGGGAATTTGCAATGTTTTAGCGTATTCTACGTCAAAGGAAATGAGTTTCAGTTCTTTCCAAAATAAGGCTGTTAAAACGATAATGATGAGCGCTGCCGCTGATGTAATATACACATCGCGGGCTAATATGGTGGCGGCCTGTCCAAATATAAATTTTGAAAGTCCCGCCTGACCTGCATTGTTTAGACTTTGAAGGTAGGTGAGTAGAACCATACCAAGACCAAAGAAAGCAGATAGTATAGTAGCTAAAGCGCCATCGAATTTGATTTTACTGTTTTCGACGGTGATGGTAATGAGCCACGCCGCAGTGATAGAGGACAGGGCAGCACCTATAATAAGTACTTCAATGTCTTTTATGCCGGTCAGCAAGAACGCGATGACTACACCCGGCAGTGCCGCGTGGGAGAGGCCATCACCAATGAGGCTTTCCTTGCGCAGTACTGCAAAGGTGCCAGCGATGCCACTGGCAAGACCCAAGAGAGCTGTGCCGAGCAATACCATTTGCGTCGTGTAGGATTGGAGTATGTTCATACAATCCTCCCCTTGCCGTAGGTGCGCTCGATGGCTTCTTCAGTAAAGGTATCTGCCACAGGACCATAGGCCACGGTTTGCTTATTGACCATCGTGACCCAGTCGAAATACTGAGGCACCGTATTTAAATCGTGATGTACGACGATAACTGTTTTGCCGCGCGCTTTCATTTCTTGTAACAGGGAGATTATGGCGTGTTCCGTCGTTTTATCGACGCCCTTAAAAGGCTCGTCCATGAGGTAAATATCTGCCTCCTGTACGAGGGCTCTTGCGAGGAATACACGCTGTTGTTGTCCCCCTGAAAGTTGACGGATTTGCCTGTTTACATAGTCGGTCATACCCATTTTTTCAATCATGGAGAGGGCTAGTTCCTTATCCTTTTTACTTGGTCGTTTGAACCAACCTAGATGACCATAACGGCCCATGAGGACCACATCTAAAACGGTGGTAGGGAAGTCCCAGTCGACGCTACCGCTTTGAGGGACATAGGCGATTTTTTTGTAATCCCTTTTGTCCATCGCTAAGTGGTGATCGATATAAAACTTAACACTACCTGAGATAACTGTTAATAGGCCTAACATAGCCTTTAATAATGTAGATTTACCGGCCCCATTAGGGCCGACGATAGCCGCTAAGGAACCGATGGGTACCTTCATATCTACGTCCCATAATACGGGTTTTGTCGTATAGGCTACGGTCATATCTTCAACTTCAACGGCCCATTCCATAGAGACCTCCTTGTATTAATGAGTGCCACTAGCCTTATATATTATTTAAGTGCTTTAGCGATGGTATCGATGTTAGCTTTTACCATGCCGATATAGGTGCCCCCTTCAGTGCCTTCGGAACCGAGGGAGTCAGAGTATAATTCGCCGCCAATCGTAACGTTCCAACCTTTAGCCTTAGCTGCTTCTTGAACGGCTTCAATTGTTTTATGTGGTACAGAGGATTCTACGAAGATAGCTTTAATCTTGTGATCTACAATATATTGAACAAGCTCGTTCACATCTTGTGTACCAGCCTCTGTTGCGGTGCTAACCCCTTGCAAGCCTTTTACTTCAAAGCCATACGCACGAGCAAAGTATTGGAACGCATCGTGTGCTGTTACTAGAACACGAGATTCTTTAGGAATTGATTCTGCTTGAGCTTTGATGTATGCATCTGTTTCATCTAGTTTAGTAAGGTACGCATCATACCGTTTCTTGAAATCCTCTTTATGAACTGGATCTGCTTTAGCAAGACCTTCGTAAACAGCTTTGGCCGCAAGTTTCCAATTCGCTACATCGAACCAAATATGAGGGTCTTTTGTTTTTACCCCATCTTCTTCGTCAAAGTCGAGTAGTGTAGCTGGATCAATAGCATCAGATACGCGGATGGTAGCTTTATTTTGTTTTGTTAAATTGTCGAAAATGGAACCCATTTTACCTTCTAAGTGAATGCCGTTGTACACTACAACATCTGCCTTAGACATAGCTGTTACATCGCCGGCGCTCGCTTGATAGAGGTGAGGGTCTACGCCAGGTCCCATGAGACCTTGTACAGCTACATGATCACCGCCGATTTCTTTTACTAAATCCGTTAACATTGTCGTTGTGGCTACAACGTTTAATTTCTTCTGACTGTCTTGCGCTGCATCTTTTCCACAACCGGCCAAGGCTAATAACATTAGTGTAAATGATAGGACGACTAATAGGACTCGATTGAACTTCATAATAAACCTCCTTTTGTAGGTACTGGATTTAAAATCTTCTAGTTATCTTGTTAATACAAAAATGATGTAATGATAATGTGGAAAAACCAATATAAATAATTAAACATAAATAATTAAACATAAATAACTAAACATAAATAACTAACAGATTTATGCTTTGAAAAGGTGGTATGCTACCTTGATTTGAACAGAAAAATAGCCGCTACTAACGTAGCGGCTATTGGCAGTTATACGTTCTTCTGCTAGGGTCACGATCCATTAGTGGATGAGAGATTGTAGATGGTTTGGCCCAATGAGGGCAATGATACCAAGTACCATCATGACCTTCATTTGAATACGCTTTCTACGTCTCATGATGAACCTCCTTTGTGTAATTTTTTGTCATATCAACCTGATATGTAAGTCCGAACAGTTATCTTGAAATTAATATATCATAAATGAGAAATTTTATCAATAAGAAAATATTCTTTAAAATTTCATCTTAATTTAGTATGATATTATGCATAGATACAAGTTAATAAGGAGGCTTATTATGAATAAATTACTACGTTATACTGCGGCGGTATTACTTGTTACATCTTTTGGTGTGTTAGGTAATTATACAGCTGATGCAGCTAAGTTCTTAGAATCTCCACGAGAAGTGGAAATTGTAAAACCTGAGTTGCCTGAGGTTCCTCAAACAGCTACGGTAGCACCTAATATGCGCGTACGCTTTTTGATTGATAAAAAAGGGAATGTTAAAAATGTATTTGTGGAACGTTCCTCTGGTTATGCTCCAGTTGATGAAGCTGTAAAAAAAGCGATTATGCAGTGGAAATTTACACCTGCTATAGGGGTAGATCAAAAGGCACATGAATCTATTATTGGGATGACAATTACTCTGCCTAAGAATGCTGTAACGGCAAAATAAGGAGATAATGATGAATAAAGTGTTGCGTTGTACGATGTTAAGTGCATTGTTTATAACTAGTATGGTAGCTTCTGTGTTGGCAGCTCCATATGACCCACCTACAGCGGTATCTACACCGGCTGTGGACAGAGCTGTTCTCGCTGGTTATGGCGATGCAGTTCATGGTGCAGATGTGCGTTTTACCATTAAAGAAGACGGCTCTGTAGGGGACATTGAAGTCGTCGCATCTAGCGGCTCTAGCGCTCTTGATGAAGTGCTTGTTGAAAAGATCGGGACCTGGCGATTTAAGCCTGCTACTGATTCCAACGGCAATCCAGTAGCATCTTCTAAAACTGAATATATTGATTTCAATATCTAACTGAAGGCACTCATACTTAGTATGGGTGCTTTTTGTGTGTAATCTTAAGATAATGCACTCTTTGTGTAATCTACTTTAAATTAAATTTTAATCACCATTAAGCAAATTAGTTGAGAAACTTTTACAAAATAATAAAACTGTATCTGTAGCTACTGAAAATTACTTTCAAAATGATATAATAGAATTATAATCATCAATTAGCCCTTGGAGGTATACACATATGAATCCATTAAAACAAAAGCTAGATATTAACAATGAACGTTACAGAATTATTGTGTCCGTTAAAGAAGATTATTTAGATGGCAAATTGTCCTTAGAAGAGGGCAATCGTATTTTAAAAGAACAACTAGGCACTTGTACGCCTGATGAGTTTGCTTATGCAGAGCAAAGTTTAAAAGGTGTTTATAAGGATGAAGAAATCCTAGATAAGATGGATGACCTATTGAACTTGTTCGATGGCGTATTAGTTCGCGCAGAAAATGAGTACCCTGAAAATCATCCGTTGTGGGTGTACTTAGAAGAAATCAATGCTGTTGAAAAGGTCGCTCTCGAAGCAGATAAATTATTGAAGCAAGAGAAATTTATTAAAAATCCTTGGCTTGGTATCTTTGATTCTTTAGCGCAATGGAGAACGCATCTGTCTCGTAAGCAAAATCAATTATATCCAATGCTCGAAGATCATGGTTTTGACCGCCCAACACGTATTATGTGGACCTTTGATGACGGCGTACGCGATGCTATCTCTGCATCCTATGCTTTGCTACGGGAGGATAAATACGACGAATTTTTAGCGTCTGTACCAGAAACGTTAGAGAAGTTACGTGATTTGAACTCCAAAGAGTTAGAAGTACTATTGCCGACATCTTATAAACTGTTAAGCGAAGAAGAGTTTGTGCGCATGAGTAAAAATGACCATGAAATTGGTTATGCAATCATCAATCCGCCAGGTTTATATGTAGTGCCAGGCATCAATGATTCTGCAGCGCAACTAAATGCAAATAACTCCGGTCAAAACGGTGGAGTATCTAACGAGTTCCTAAACGATTTGGCAGGGCTATTATCCAAATATGTGGGCCCTGTAGGTGGAGCAGCTGTTAATAAGGATGCTGTTCTAGATGTAGCCACTGGCAAATTGACATTAGAGCAAATCAATTTGTTATTCCGTCATCTTCCAGTAGATTTATCCTATGTAGATGAAAATGAACTCGTTAAGTTCTACAGCGATACACCACATCGCATTTTCCCTCGCAGTGCCAACGTTATTGGTCGTGAGGTGAAGAACTGTCATCCAGCGAAGTCTGTTCATGTAGTAGAAGAAATTGTTGAAAAGTTCCGCTCTGGGGAACAAAGCCAAGCAGAATTCTGGATTAACAAACCAGGCCTGTTCATCTATGTTATCTACACGGCCGTGCGCGATGAAAATGGTAAATTCCGGGGCGTTCTAGAAATGATGCAAGATTGTACGCATATTCGTGAGCTTGAAGGATCCCGTACATTGTTGACTTGGGATAAAACCGACTTTGTTGGTGATAGTAGTAAAGAAAAGTCCTTGGCGCAAAAGGCTGCCGAAGAGGTAGAGGAAGAACCATTAACAGCTGATGCAGATGGTCGACTCCATATCGATGCAAAAACGACATTGTCTAATTTGATTAAACAAAGTCCAGATATTGTAGATTATTTGATTTCTTTGAATCCGAAATTCGAGAAATTGAAAACGCCTATGGTAAAAGTTATGGCTAAGGTGGCTACCATCAAGATGATTGCGGAGCGCGGCGATTTTAATGTAGATGATTTGATTGGTAAAATCGACGCATTTATTAATAAAAATAAGAAATAATTGAACTTTTAAATATGAAAGAGGCGAGGTCTCAGGACCTTGCCTCATTTTATTTTGTTATTAGTATTATGCAGTGACTATGAATATAGAATCCTATGTTGTTTACTTTAGTTGTAGCCTTAAGGAATAATTAGTTATCAATTTTTATTATTACAGATGTGTTGCACTAATTTGAAATAAACATACAATAATTTACTATAATTCATCTATTTTGTGTATACAAATTTGATTGAAAAGGGTAAAATAGAACATAATGAAAGTATTTGCAAAAACAGTATTTTCATATATTAATATACTTTTACAAGAGAAATTACTGATATATTTAAAGGTGAGGATCTGGATACTATGTCTACAAGACGCGTTTGGAAGCAAAGTGAAATTAAAACAAACCCATTATTTTCTAAGATGCGCAGTACTATTGAAACTGCATTCTATGGAAACAATGTGACTCCTATTACATCTGTAGCACAAGCGTATCAACTTGCTGCTGAAGAGCCAGGTGTTATCGTC
Organism: uncultured Veillonella sp.; assembly: GCF_963543145.1. Taxonomy (GTDB): domain Bacteria; phylum Bacillota; class Negativicutes; order Veillonellales; family Veillonellaceae; genus Veillonella. Next base: position 12,064 of record NZ_CAUTZP010000024.1, read on the forward strand.
CTCGATATGCCTGTACATAAACCATGTGAACAAGGTTTGCCAACTGATGCGAAGGTACTTGTTACTAACGATGGTAAAACTACAGGCCGCTATGCAAAAGCTCGTCGCATTATTGGCGATGAAGGCATAGATGAAGTTGAACTTGCTAATATTGCACGTGATGCAGTATACGATAGCCGCGATAAAGAGTGGATTGCTGCTCAAGCTATTGTTGGTTTAGATAAAAAATTCACCGCTCGTGCTCATTTGATGATTCCAAAAAATCACGCATCTATTTTGTACTCCTGGATCATGAACTTCAAGTTCTTCGATGCAGCGGTAAAAGAATTCTACAATGATAGTTTAGAGATTCCAGAAGGTGATATCTATATCTATTCTGATCCAGATTATGTTGTACCAGGTCATCCGGGTGGCCTTGCTATTTTCGACACTGCTCATAACTGTGCTATGATTCTTGGCATGCGCTATTTTGGTGAGCATAAAAAAGGTACATTGACATTGGCATGGTCCTTGGCAAATCGCCTCGGTTATGTTGCTTGCCATGGCGGTATGAAACGTTACAACCTTGATAATGGCAAATCCTATACGATCGGTGTATTCGGCTTGTCCGGTTCCGGTAAATCTACATTGACTCATGAAAAACACGATGGTCGTTATGATATCTCTATCTTGCATGACGATGCGTATATCATTAATACTGAAGATTTGAGTTCCATTGCCCTTGAACCTACATACTTTGACAAAATGCAAGATTACCCTGTGGAACATCCTGCTAATGAATTCTTGTTAACACTACAAAACGTAGGCGTAACTATGGATGAAGAAGGGCGTAAGGTTGTATTAGCTGAAGACGTTCGTAATAACAATGGTCGCGCTATTAAATCTCAATTCTGGACAGATAACCGCGTAAATTATGTTGGTGAGCCTGTAAATGCTATTGTATGGTTAATGAAAGATAAAACATTGCCACCAATCCTTAAAATTGATGATCCTGTACTCGCATCTACAATGGGTGCGACCCTTGCTACGCGTCGCTCTACAGCGGAAAAGCTCGATGCGCATGTTGATCCAAATGCACTTGTTATTGAACCATATGCAAATCCTTTCCGTACATATCCATTGGCTCGTGATTATGAAAGCTACAAAAAATTGTTCTCCGAATGTGGTGTAGAATGCTACATCATGAATACAGGTTTCTTCTTAGAAGATAAAGTTCCGAAAGAAGTGACTCTTGATTTGTTAGAACGTTTGGTAGAAGGTACTTTAGACTTCAAACCATTCTATAAATACGAAAACCTCTCCTATGTAGAGGTTCCTGGTTTTGAACCTCCATTCCAAGTGCGTGAGTACCATCACCAACTACATAAAGCTTTCGAGTTCCGCTATGACTACGTAGAAAAACTTATTGGTCATAAAAATGAATTACCACAAGAAGTATTGGATGTACTTAAAACGTTAATGTAATCTCAAAATATATTAAAGCCTCAAATACTATGGGGATTATCTAACTTCTCAAATAAAAGGCCCTCCGTATGGAGGGCTTTTTGATTACATATGTTTCTTTATATAGTCAGCAACATCATTTGTGAGAATACTTGTAAAGTTATGGATGTATTTCGCTGAGCTATATTCAAATTCTTTGACACGTTTTAGACGATTACTATCTGCTATGTCTTTTTTCTTTGCTGTTTCGAGTACAGTGACTGCATGCTCCTGAGGAATGATGATAACTCCATCAGAATCGGCCATAATATGATCACCAGAATAGACTTTAACATTTCCTATAGTGATGGGGATATTAATGCCCCCTAAATCTGCTTTTCCTGGACGCTTTGGATAGGTACCTGTGCAGTAAATTGGCAAATCTAGGCTTCTCATACCTTCTTTGTCTCTCACAAATCCATCGAGCACAATCCCTTTGCAACCGTTTAAGGCTGCTAAATGTGCTTGAATATCTCCAAGAAATGCACAGCTTTTATGATTGTCTGTCGAAATTAATAGGACACGACCGTGCGCATGTGTTGCCATGGCTAGATGAATGGGTAAACTGGTGCCATCTGGTGCATATACGGTAGTTACAAGCCCTACTAGTGGTTTAGAATAGCTGTAAAGTGGACGGATTGAATAAGGTAAACAACCGCCACTAGTTAGCTCTAATAAATCTATTGCGTCACTGACGACAGTAGTGGATAGTTGTTCAAACG
>NZ_CAUTZP010000025.1:0-12345 GCF_963543145.1 uncultured Veillonella sp.
TTTAAGGGCTATGAAGCGGCGCTCATCATTCACCCTGGCGGTGAAAATGAGGTAGGCGGTACATCCTTAGCGACACATCCCCTAGAGGTTACCTTCCATGGGCGCTCCTGTCATATAGCATCACTCACTGATTCTGGAATCAATGCCTTAGATTGTGCTGTAGATCTTTATCAAAGGGTTAAAGCGTTAAAGAAAACCTTCCCTACAGGTGCTATTGTAGGTGCTATCTTTACCGAAGCTGGTACAGCACCAAACGTAGTAACTCCTAAGGCTACGATTCGCATGACTGTACGGGGGCGTACGGTGGATGATTTAGAAAGTATTATTTTGCCGGCTATCAAAGCGGCAGCTCATGAGATTGGCGAATCCTACGGTGCTAAAGTTGAGATGCATCATTATGAGCCACTTTTTAAGGATATGCGTCAAGATAAAAGGTTATTAGATCTATTTAAAGATGTGATGACTGAGTTTGGTGAAACACCGCGTATATTACCTGATGATGAAGCGGATGGCAGCACTGATGTGGGAAATGTATCCTATGAGGTACCAATAGCACAGCCTACCTTGCAGATTGGGTTAGGGTTAGAAGCTCATACGCCAGAGTTTACTTGTGCAGCTGGTTCTGATTATGGATTGGCACAAGCCATTAAGGGTGCTAAGATTATGGCTATTGTAGCCTTGCGTTATGCGATGGGTAAGTGATGTTCATTTTTGACATATAGAGGTCAAAAAGGTACAATAGATATAATATTTAAGTAAGTATGAAACAAGCCGTCTTCAACAAGACGGCTTTTATTCCGGTGGAGATAGATATGAGTGTTTTAACCGTTTCAAATGTAACTCATGGTTTTGGAGCGCGACAAATTTTAGATGATGCATCATTTCGCTTATTAAAAGGAGAACATGTAGGTCTTATTGGTGCTAATGGCGAAGGCAAGTCTACATTCCTAAATATCATTACAGGTAAAATACCACCTGATGAAGGTAAAATTGAATGGTCTAACCAAGTCACTGTTGGATACTTGGATCAACATGCGGTTCTCGAAAAAGGAATGACCATTCGCGACGTATTGCAACGAGCCTTTGATGATTTATTTGTTATGGAGCAAAATATTAACGATGCTTATAATCGTATGGGTGATGTATCCGAAGATGAGATGAATAAGCTCCTCGAGCAAGTTGGGGAATGGCAAGAAATTCTTGAACAACGTGGGTTCTATGAAATTGATGCGGTTATTGAGCGTACAGCTTCTGGTTTAGGCCTTACAGATATCGGCTTAGATCGAGATGTTACAGAGCTCAGTGGTGGTCAACGTACTAAAGTTTTACTTACTAAACTATTACTAGAGAAACCGACAATTTTATTGTTGGACGAACCGACAAACTATCTTGATGTAGAGCATATTCAATGGTTGCAAAACTATTTGCAGAACTACGAAAATGCGTTCATCTTGATTTCTCATGATATGGAGTTCTTAAATTCCGTAGTCAATGTCATTTATCATATTGAGCAAGCAGTACTTACTCGATATACTGGTGACTATCATCAGTTCCAAGCTGCTTACGAAGTGAAAAAGGCACAAGCTGCCAAGGCTTATGAGCGTCAACAACAAGAGATTGAGCGTATGGAGGACTTTATTCAACGTAATAAAGCTCGTGTAGCGACGCGTGGTATGGCAAACTCTAGGGCAAAACGCTTAGAGAAGATGGAAATTTTGGAAAAACCAAAAGAGTATATCAAGCCTACCTTTGGCTTTAAAGAAGGTCGTACACCAAGTCGCTTCATTGTAGAGGCTTTTGGCTTACAATTAGGTTATGATGAACCGTTAACTAGACCAGTAGACTTTCAAATTGAAAGAAATAAAAAAATCGCCATTCGTGGCGTCAATGGTTTAGGTAAAACAACGTTGTTAAAAACTATTCTAGGTTTATTAAAACCTGTGAGTGGTGAGTTGGTAAAAGGTGAGTTCTTACAAGTTGGCTATTTTGCTCAAGAAGATACACCATCTAACTCTGAAACAGCGCTAGATTATATTTGGAATGAATATCCGGCTATGACCAATGCAGAGGTGCGTGCAGCCCTTGCTCGTTGTGGCCTTACGAATGAACATATTACATCTCAAATGCGTGTATTATCTGGTGGTGAAAATGCTAAGGTTCGCCTATGCAAACTCATGCAGAATAAGTATAATGTGTTGGTTTTAGACGAACCGACTAACCATTTAGACGTATATGCGAAGGAAGAGTTGAGCCGTGCATTACGTGATTTCAAAGGTACTATTGTACTAGTAAGTCACGAACCTGAATTCTATCAAGGTTGGGTTACGGATATTTGGAATATTGAGGATTGGACGACAAAAATTGTTTAGGAGGACCGATGAATCAACGTGCAAAGGACGGGATAAAGCAATTCTTAGAGGCTTTATCTGTTGATACAGAGGCACCAGAGTTAGAGAAGACACCAAGTCGTGTAACAGAATTATATAGTGAATTATTCAGCGGTGTAGGATTAGATACAAAATCGGCATGGGGAGAAACCTTTAGCACAGACTATAAAGGTCTTGTGGCAGTTACAGGAATTCCGTTTTATTCCATGTGCGAGCACCATTTATTGCCTTTCTTTGGTACTGTAGATATTGTGTACCAACCTAAGGATGGGTGTGTTGCAGGACTTAGCAAGTTCCAAGATATTGTTAATATTCTTAGCCGTAGACCGCAATTACAAGAGCGGTTGGCATCTGAATTGGCAGATGCTATTATGAATGATTTATCCGCTCATGGCGTATTTGTACGCATTACATCGACTCAGTTGTGTATGCTCATCAAAGGTACCATGCAGCAAGATTCAAAGGTTATTACCTTAGAAAGCCGAGGCGTATTGGCCGAAAAAGGCACATTAAGAGATGAAGCGTTGGCAATGTTAGGTGGAGGACAGGCAAATGTTTAAACGTAGAAATTATACATGGAATGATGGCAAAAGTTTATCTTTGTGCGATCGTACCCTTATCATGGGTATACTCAATGGTACACCTGACTCCTTCTCTGATGGCGGTCTATTTAACACACCAGAGACAGCAGCAGCGCATGTAAAACAAATGATTGAAGATGGTGCGGACATTATTGATTTAGGCGTTGAATCTACACGCCCAGGTTCTACACCATTGACGGCAGACGAAGAAATTGAGCGTTTGTCTCTATTAATAGATCCTGTATTAAATGCGTCTACAGTTCCCGTATCTATCGATACTTATCACGCTAAAACAGCTGAATATGCCTTTTCTAAAGGGGCGCATATTTTAAATGACATATGGGGACTACATTATGATCCTGATATGGCGGCAGTAGCAGCTAACTTCAAGGTGCCTGTTATTATCATGCACAATAGTAATGATACAAACTATGGCGATATTATTGAGGATATGAAAGCATTCTTCTTCTGGGCTATCGATAAAGCGTTAAAAGAGGGGGTTACACCTCAACAAATCTGGCTCGACCCAGGTATTGGCTTCTTCGGTAAAACAGAAGAACAAAATATTGAAGTTATGCAGCGATTAGGTGAGTTAACAGCTTATGAATATCCAATTTTGTTGGCACCTAGCCGTAAGGGTTTTATCGGGTCTATGTTGGGCGGTTTGCCACCAGAAGAACGCGATGAAGGTACTGTAGCCGCTTGTATTACAGGTGTATTCCAAGGCGTTGATATGGTGCGTGTTCACAACGTTAAAATGCATAAACGTGCCTTAGCAGTCGCGGATGGCCTGTTACGAGGTGAATAATGGATAAAATCGTTTTAAAAAATATGGCCTTCTACGGATATCATGGCAACTTGGAATCTGAACAAACACAAGGCCAACGGTTTTTTGTAGATGTGGAAATTACAACAGATCTTACAAAAGCCGGTCAAAGTGACCAATTAGAAGATTCTATCAATTACGTAGAGGTATACGAGATTGTAGAATCTGTTATGACTGGTGAGAAACGTAATCTATTAGAGCGCTTGGGGGCGCTTATTGCGGATTCCTTATATCAACATTACCAAGGTATTGTGGGTTTATCTGTAACAGTGCGGAAGCCATCTGTACCAATTGTAGGCATTTTAGATTATGTTGAGGTTGTAACTACAAGGGGACAAATTTGATGTATACCTATTACATCAGTGTAGGCTCCAATATGGGGGACAAGAAAGGCCATATTCATTCTGCCTTTCAGTCATTGCAGGAGCATGAGGCTGTTTCTAAGGTAATTAGTTCTAAGCTTATTGAAACTGAGCCGTGGGGCTATACGGAGCAAGATACATTTGTTAATGGCATGTGGTTTTGTGTAAGTACTTTGGATCCGCATCAAATGCTCGACCTAATTCAATTCCTTGAAAAAGAGGCGGGCCGTGAACGTTTGATTCATTGGGGACCTCGCACGCTAGATTTAGATATTATTTTAGCTTATGATTCACATGGTGCTATGCTGTCTTTAAGTGATGCAAAACTAGTTGTGCCACACCCGCTTTTTTGGGAACGCACCTTTGTATTAGAACCGCTATATGAGTTGTTCCCGACTTTTACCTATAAAGGTATGACAATTAATGAGCGTTTAGCTCAATTAAGTGAATAAAAGGGTATCGTATGTGTTAAGATTAGTGAATTAATAAATACGTACATACTGTACATGAGTTTACGTTTTATGACTGGGGATTCATAGGGAGTGTACATGAATATAAAACGTATCGGTTTATGTGTACTGGCTTTGCTTGTAGTAGGGATATCCTATTGGCTTGCGGTAGGGGTCAACTACGATTCTAAAACAGTACGTATAGATCCGGAAGCGCATACATTAGTTAACTCTAGTGATGCCATTATTTCTAAACGAATATTAGCGATGAAGTCCATTGACTCGCAAGTGTATTTTTTAGGTTATGAAGGGTATGGAATTTATAACCTAGCTGATAATACGCTTCGTCTTATGCCGATTACCTTTAGAGGTCAGCATATAGAACCACCTAAGACTGATGATTACCAACGGGGGTTACGAGATATTAAGTCGGTAAAAAATCTATCTGATTTTACGACTCAAGAGCAGACCGAATTAAAAGCTTTGTTAGAGTCTACCGATAGAGGGGCTTATTATTATGGAGACTTTTACCATTCTGGTTATGAATCATCTCTTATCGATATGAAGGACCACTATTTTATTACCAATACGGTACGAGCTTTAAAACGTGTAAACCATACATTGTATGTCTATGATGCGTCAGGCTTTATTATTATTGATTTAGATAATCGTCGTATGCAGGGATTCTTTAATAATCGTCTTGGCGGTGAAGGACCTAAGGGGGTGCCTGATAGCCTGCGTGGCCATTATGGTGCGGACTTCACTATGATATATGCATTATCTAAACTAGATCCTAAAGATTTAGAAATTTTATGGACTATGCGTAAACAATATTTAGAAAAATCACCACAGGTGATGGAGAATAAAGACTTATTCCCTCTTAGTCTTGATGCAATGACTATATAAGAGGAAAATTGCTGTACTAAGATTGTTTACTAGGTGCAACTAAAGATAGAAAGACTGTTATAGTGCTTTATTGTAACAGTCTTTTTCTTTATTTACCGAATAATTTTGAGAAATGGGTATATAATAAGTATGTATTCTTTAACTTTATATGTTTTTAATTGTCATATATAGATGCGGGATATAATGTAATGTATATGAATATAAAGTATTCAGATATTGAGTATTTAATTTTAAAAGATTAGTCTTAGTCGGATGTTAATCATCTGCCTACAATATGAGGAGGTCATTATGAAATTGCGTAAAGTAGGTATCATTGGTACTGGTCACGTAGGTTCTCATGTAGCTTTTTCTCTTGCGTTGCAAGGTGAAGTTGATGAACTATATATGATGGATATTGATGAGAAGAAAGCAAAAGCCCAAGCTATGGATATTAATGATGCGGTTAGCTATATCCCTCATAAAGTAACAGCTACGGCAGGTCCTATTGAGGACTGTGGAGATTGCGATATTCTCGTATTTAGTGCAGGTCCTTTGCCAAATTTGTATCAAGATCGTTTAGAAAGTCTTGGTGAAACTATAGAGGTACTAAAAGATGTTATTCCTCGTATTAAAAAATCTGGGTTTGATGGCTTTATTGTTTCTATCTCAAATCCTGCTGATGTGGTGGCCACTTACTTATGTAAACATTTAGATTGGAACCCTAAGCGTATTATCTCTACAGGTACAGCATTAGATTCTGCTCGACTCCAAAAAGAATTAGCTCATATTTTTAACATTAGTAATCGCTCGATTACGGCCTATTGTTTAGGTGAACATGGGGGTAGTGCAATGGTACCTTGGTCTCACGTATGCGTTCAAGGTAAGCCCTTAGAGCAGTTACAACAGGAATTACCTCATAGATTCCCTACACTTGACCATCAACAAGTATTAGATGATGTAAAGATTGGTGGTTACCATGTATTAGCTGGTAAAGGCTCTACAGAATTTGGCATTGCTAGCGCTACTACTGAGCTAATTCGTGCTGTATTCCATGATGAAAAGAAGATACTTCCTTGTTCTTGTTACTTAGATGGTCAATACGGAGAAGCAGGAATCTTTGCGTCCACTCCTGCGGTTATTGGGAAAGATGGTATTGAAGATATCTTAGAACTACAACTTACTGTTGAGGAGTTAACTTTATTTAAAACATCCTGTGCCATTATTCGTGAACATGCTAATAAAGCGGAAACTATGTAAATACAGCTTATCGTTAGGTGCATACATAACTGTGTCTTAGCATACATAACTGTGTCTTAGCATACATATATATACTTACACTCTGTTTTTTAGAGAAATATCTGTAATATTATTTAGTCCCAATCTATGTTATGTGGTATAATTTAGGAATGACAATATACAGATGATGAATATTTTTTGGGGGACATTATGACTCAGGACACTATGGAAGTACAACGTCCAAAAAGGCCGCGCAAACGGGTTCGCCCTAATCGTAAAGCGCAGGATCAGCGTATTATCCTCATGTGGATCAAGCGAATTGGCATAGGGATTATGGTGCTGCTATTGTTAGGGCAGGCCTATCGCTTGGTGGCTGTATATCAAGAAAAACAACATATAGAGCAACAATTGCAAGAATTAAAACAGCGAAATGAAGAATTAGAGCAGGAAAAGGCTAAGTTACAAGATCCGAAGACCATTGAAGGGGTGGCTCGTGAGGAGTTAGGCTTAGTTAAGCCTGGTGAAGTACCATATGTAAAATAGGTAAGAGCTTAATTTGGATTCGCTTTATTGTGTAGTTTGAGGTTTCCGCATTAATTAGGAGGTTGCATGGCAATCGAAGTTGGTAACATTGTAGATGGTACCGTATCTGGTATTACAAAATTCGGCGTATTTGTTGATTTAGGAGAGAAACAAACAGGGTTAGTTCATATTTCTGAAGTAGCTCATGGGTATGTCGAAGATATTAATACCATATTAAAGGTTGAAGATGCTGTAAAGGTAAAGGTTTTATCCATTGATGGCAATAAAATCGGTCTTTCTATTCGTCAAACACAACCTAAAGAAGTGGTAAGTGAAGAAAGACGTCCTCGTCGAGTTCAATCTAAACAAAGTGCAGAGGCTTTCGAAGCGAAGATGAAATCATTTTTGCGCGATAGCAATGAACGTTTGCACGATTTAAAACGCAATACAGAAGGTAAACGCGGAGGCCGAGGCGGTCGTCGAGATTAATAGTGAGAGATGGCTTTCTGCCATCTCTTTACTTATGTATAAAATAGTAACAGTAGTATTAGGCGAATACTACTGTATGCAAGGAGCGATTATGAAGTTAGCAATTATCGATATTGGATCTAATTCAGTACGCTTATTATTAGCTACTTATGAAAATAAAATATGGCATTACGAGCCCAAACAGTTGTGGACCACTCGTCTTGGTCAACGAAATACAGACGGTACATTACGTGCTGAATCGATGGAAGCATCATATCAAGCTTTCCGGGATATTAAGAAAATAGCCGACCAATATGGAGCGGAATACTGCTTTGGTTTTGCAACGAGCGCCGTTCGTGAAGCAGCTAATGGCCTTGAATTTATGGAGCGCATTAGCGAGCATTGCCCAATGGAGTGGCGTATTCTCTCGGGAGATGAAGAGGCCATTTATGGTTTTAATGGTGCCTTGGGAGACCAGTTGAATGATGGCCGTCACTATACGACTATCGATATCGGTGGCGGTAGTACTGAGCTAGCATTAGGCAATAAGGACGGCGTTTATTGGAGTCGATCCTATCCTGTAGGTGCTGTACGCCTTCAATCTATGTCTGATGAAGGTCCTCAACGTGTGTGGGAAGAAACTCGATTCTTGTGGGATCCGATGATGATTGAAGGGGAATTTGGTGAATTCATTGGTATCGGTGGTACGTTAACTACCTTGGCGGCCATCGATTTAAAGCTAGAAGATTATGATGGCACTAAGGTGCAAGGACATAAATTGAGCCGTGAGACTGTGGAAGGCATCATTATGAGATTACGCTACATGAGCCGTGAAGAGCGCTTACAAGTCAAAGGCTTGCCTGCTGGACGTACCGATATCATCGTAGCCGGTGCAGAAATTTTAACGTCCTTTATGGACGCTTATGAGGTGCCTCATGTATTTGTGAGTGACCAAGATGGTATGGAGGCGATGGCCCGTGAATGTGAAAGCACTCATTCGAAGAGTTAATCACACTTTAAAATTACATAAGCTATTTCCTGAACATAGCCGTATATTGGTCGCTTGTTCTGGTGGACCAGATTCGATGGCTTTATTACATTTATTGCAAGATATTGCTACGCATCGCCATACAACGTATAAGCTTGGTATTGCTATCGTAGACCACTCTATTCGCCCTGAAAGTAAAGATGAGGTTCTATGGCTTCGAAATCAGGTAGATGCATTAGGGTTGTCGTTTTATACAACTACCTTTGATGTGCCAAGCTTGAGTAAAGACCTAAAGCTATCTGAGGAGACCGTTGGTAGACAAGTTCGCTATCAATGGCTAAATGAAATAGCTCGGTCTGAGGGGTATGATTATATTGCAGTAGCTCATCATAAGGACGATCAGGCTGAGTCGATTCTAGCGCACTTCATTAGAGGTACAGGCTTAAACGGGTTAACAGGTATGGATGTAGTCAGCTATGGCTATGACGTTCCTGTGATTAGACCCTTATTAGATGTTCCAAAAGTGGAGTTATTAGCTTATTTAGCCGATAGGGAGCTCACGTATTGTATTGATTCTACAAATGATGATACTCGATATCAGAGGAATAGAATTCGTCATCGCATTATACCTGAGTTAGAATCTATTAACCCTAATGTAGTAGATGCTATCGCTAGATTAGGAAATACTGTAACTGAAGATTTAGCAGTAATTTCTGATTTGACAGTACAAGCTTTTCAGCGATTAGTGACGATTGATAAGGGTGAAATGAGTGTATCTCGTAGGGCCTTACGAAAGGAACCTTTAGCCATACAACGTCGTTTGTGGCAGCATTTGGTGAGTTCTATTGACTCTGATATAACGCTTACAGTAGCCCATCAAGAGCAATTACTAGATATTGTTAACACAGGAGAAGCGAAAACTTTCACTATAAAAAGTATAAAAGTAACCGCTCAATGTGATACAATAAAGGTATATTGCAAACATTAATATGAATCGTGGAGGTCATATAGATGCATCAAGATGCAAAAGATATTTTATATACAGAGGAACAATTAAAAGCACGTGTAACGGAATTAGGTAAAGAGATTAGTAAAGATTACCAAAATGAATCCGTTGTGCTCGTAGGGGTATTAAAAGGGGCTATCGTATTCTTTACAGATTTAGCTCGTGCTATTGATGACAGCGTAGATGTAAGCTTTGATTTCATCTCTTGTTCTAGTTATGGTAGTGGCACAACTAGTACTGGGGTAGTACGAATTTTAAAAGATTTGGATCGCTCCGTAGAGGGTAAGAATGTACTTGTTGTAGAGGATATCGTAGATACGGGTACTACATTACATTACTTGTTAGAAAATTTACATGCTCGTGGTGCTAAGAGCGTGCGACTTGCTGCGTTATTGAATAAACCTGATCGTCGTAAGATGGATGTAGATGTGGACTATGTGGGTTTTGTTATCCCTGATTACTTCGTTATCGGTTATGGTTTAGACTTTGCAGAAAAATATCGTCACTTGCCTTATATCGGTATTTTGAAGGAAGAAATGTATCAAAATTAAAAATTATGATATAATATATGAGTGCATCTCTCTATGAGATGTACTTAATTCGTTTATACAACTAAATTACTATTGAAAGGGGTAATATTTTGGGTCGATTTACTAAAAATATCGTCCTTTATTTACTTATCATTGCCACTTTAGTTATTGCCATTGACGCTTTCTCTGGTCAAAGTGCGAATAAATCTGAACTTAGTTATACAGGATTTATTCAACAAGTACAACAGAAAAAGGTTGAGTCTGTAACGATTACCAATGATCACAGTATTAAAGGTAAACTAAAAAATGGAACAGAGTTTAGTACTTATGCGCCAAGTGATGATACATTAATTAGAACATTACAAGATAATGGCGTAGAAATTACTGCAGCTCCACCTGAGCAACCAGCTTGGTGGATGAGCTTGCTAGGGTCTGTTATTCCTATTATCATCTTGGTAGTGTTGTTCTTCTTTATCATGCAACAAACACAAGGTGGCGGTGGCCGAGTGATGAACTTCGGTAAAAGCCGTGCTAAATTGATGGGTGAAGGCAATGTAAAAGTTACCTTCAAAGATGTAGCAGGTGCTGAAGAAGCTAAACAAGAATTAGAAGAAGTAGTAGAATTCTTGAAGGATCCAGGGAAATTTACAACTATCGGTGCTAAAATTCCGAAAGGTGTATTGCTTGCTGGACCTCCAGGTACAGGTAAAACATTGCTTGCTAAAGCCGTAGCTGGTGAAGCAGGGGTACCATTCTTTACGATTTCCGGTTCTGACTTCGTAGAAATGTTCGTAGGTGTTGGTGCTTCTCGTGTGCGTGATCTTTTCACGCAAGCGAAAAAGAATTCACCATGTATCATCTTCATCGATGAAATTGATGCGGTTGGTCGCCAACGTGGCGCTGGTCTTGGTGGTGGTCACGATGAACGTGAACAAACATTGAACCAATTGCTCGTTGAAATGGATGGCTTCGGTGCCAATGAAGGTATTATTACTATCGCTGCTACAAACCGTCCGGATATTCTTGATCCAGCGCTGTTGCGTCCAGGTCGTTTTGACCGTCAAGTTATCGTAGGTCGTCCAGACTTACGCGGTCGTGAAGCAATCCTGAAAGTACATGCTCGTAATAAGCCGTTAGCTGACGATGTAGACTTAAAAACAATTGCGAAGAAAACTCCAGGCTTTACTGGTGCTGACTTGAATAACTTGTTAAACGAAGCGGCTTTATTGGCGGCTCGCCTTAACAAAAAAGTTATCACTATGGCTGAAGTTGAAGAAGCAAGTGAAAAGGTTAGCATGGGTCCTGAACGCCGCAGTCATATTGTGAGCGAGAAAGACCGTAAGTTAACCGCGTACCATGAATCTGGTCATGCTATTGTGGCACATTTATTGCCTCATGCAGATCCTGTTCATAAGGTAACAATCATTCCTCGTGGTGCAGCAGGTGGTTACACTATGATGCTTCCTACAGAGGAACAAAATTATAAAACAAAATCTCAATTATTGGCAGATATTCGCGTAGCTCTTGGGGGACGAATTGCAGAGGCCTTAATCTTAGACGAAATCAGTACAGGTGCTTCTGGAGACCTTCAAAGCGTAACGAATACAGCGCGCGCCATGGTAACGCGTTGGGGTATGAGCGACGAGCTTGGTCCTATCGTATTTGGTGAACAACAAGAACAAGTATTCTTGGGTAAAAACCTTGGCCACGAGCGCAACTATAGTGAAGAGATCGCAGCAAAAATCGACTCTGAAATTCATCGTATTGTAGAAGAAGCGTACAAAGATGTAACAAAACTTCTCAGCGAAAATGAAAAATTCTTACATGACATGGCAAATGCTTTGTTAGAAGAAGAAACAATCGATTCTAAAGCTGTAGATAATCTTTATAAATATGGTACAACGAAAGCCCCTGAAGTTGAGGAGCCTAAAGAGATTCTAGAAGCGGAAGGTGTTGTAGTATCAGAGGTGGTTGAATCTAAAGAGAACACTGCTACAGTGGATGCTCCTAGTGAAACATCTTCTAATGAAATCAAATAATGAGATATCTAAATAAAAGGGGCTGTAACAGAATGCGGTTTTACCGCATTCTAGTTACAGTCCCTT
>NZ_CAUTZP010000026.1:0-12129 GCF_963543145.1 uncultured Veillonella sp.
GGTGGTTACACTCGTGTAATCAAAACTGGTCTTCGCAAAGGTGACGCTGCACCTTTGGCTATTATCGAGTTAGTTTAATCAAACTCATACGGTGTTGTAACTTACGTTGCAGCACCGTTTTTTTATTGTCAATTTTATGGTACAATCGATTAGTACAATATCGTAATATATTAGCAGTTATCGTAATGGATGAATGAGCATTGTTAACCTTTTGATATATTTATGGCAATAATTAATGCTTAATCTAAAATTGGATTACATTATTCTATTGTAGTTAATAGGTCTATAATTAATGCTTAATCTATAAAGTGGATTACATTAATTTATTGTAGTTAATAGGTCTATAATTAATGCTTAATCTATAAAGTAGATTACATTAATTTATTGTAGTTAATAGGTCAATAATGTTTTATACAAATTAAAGGTTATACTTTCATAGGAACGAAATTGACTAGAAAGATATGAGGCTATTCATGAACGAACAAGACATTATGATTGATGTCAATCATATGAGTCATATTTATACTGATGAAAACGGCAATGATGTGCGTGCTCTAGATGATGTGAGTTTATCTATTAAGCGCGGTGAATTTGTATGTATCATCGGTACTAATGGCAGTGGTAAAAGTACCCTCGCCAAGCATTTTAATGTGTTATTACAACCTAGTGAAGGTCACGTCAATGTATGTGGTTTTGATACGCGCGATGAAGCGCATATTTGGGATATTCGCCAACATGTGGGCATGGTATTCCAAAATCCTGATAACCAAATTGTAGCGGCTGTTGTAGAAGAGGATGTTGCCTTTGGTCCCGAAAATCTAGGAATCCCTAGTGACGAAATTAGAAAACGTGTCGATGCAGCTTTGGCAGCTGTTAATATGACTGAATATAGAGAACATGGTCCTCACTTGCTATCTGGTGGTCAAAAGCAACGTATTGCCATTGCAGGCGTCCTTGCTATGAAACCAGATTGTATTGTCCTCGATGAACCTACGGCAATGCTTGATCCAAAAGGTCGTCGTGAGGTCTTAGAGACAGTTCACAAGCTCAATAAAGAAGAGGGTATTACTATCGTCTTTATTACACACTTCATGGAGGAAGCCGTTACGGCTGATCGTGTTGTGGTTATGAAAAATGGTGTGAAATTACATGATGGCACACCTCGTGAAATCTTTAGCCATGTAGATACCTTAAAAAATCTTGGCCTTGACGTGCCTGTGGCCTCTGAAATTGCTTTCAAATTAAATGCGAAAGGCTATGAAGTTGGTAACAGCATTATAAACAATGAAGAACTGGCAGAAGGTCTTAAAGCTTCAAAACTAGCGGAACAATTAGTAAACTCTAATCATGAGGCTACTAAGGTTGAAGCAGTTCATGCCAATGAGCTTGCCACTGATGCAAGAGGGGAGGAAACTCACTAATGGCGATTGTATTAGATAATATTACATACACCTATGGTATGGGAACTCCTTTTGAAAAGACTGCCCTTCATGGTATATCTCTTACTATTGAAAATGGTGAATTTTTAGGTGTTATCGGTCATACTGGTTCTGGTAAATCTACCTTTGTACAACATTTAAATGGCCTATTACATCCTACGACAGGTACAGTAACCGTAAATGGTGTAGATATTAGTGCGTCCACAGAGGAAGCCAAAAAGATGCGCCATAAGGTGGGGATGGTATTCCAATACCCAGAGCATCAACTATTTGAAGAAACCATCGCTCTAGATATTGCTTTTGGACCTAAAAATTTAGGTCTTAGCGCTGATGAAGTCGATGAACGCGTTCGAGATGCCATGAAGTTTGTTGGTCTTGACTATAATACATATTCGGAAAGGTCTCCGTTCCATTTGTCTGGTGGTCAAATGCGCCGCGTTGCTATTGCTGGCGTAGTAGCAATGAATCCAGATTTCTTAGTTCTTGATGAACCATCTGCCGGTTTAGATCCATTTGGTCGTGATGAAATCTTTGAGGAAATCATTCGTCTCCATAAGGAGAAAGGCATTACTGTAATCCTTGTATCTCATAATATGGAGGATATTTCTCGAATGGCCTCTCGTCTTGTAGTACTCGATAAAGGTCGTATTGTACTCGATGGGGAACCGATGGATATCTTTAATAATCATCGTGATGAATTGCAAGCTGTTGGTGTAGATATACCGCCAGTATCTGTAACTATGGAGTACTTACGTGAACAAGGTCTTGATGTGTCTAATAGAGTTCTATCTGTAGATGATGCTGTACAAGCCATTCTAGAAGGAGGTAGCCATGTTAAATAACATTACCATTGGTCAATACTTCCCAGGGAATTCCTTCTTACATCGCATGGATCCACGAGCAAAGATTATTGCTACAACCATTTTTGTGGTCGCTATCTTCTTGGCAGACTCACCATTAGCGTATGGCATTGTAGGTGCTTTTACTATCTTTGCGATGCTATTATCTCGTTTGCCATTGCGTCTTATGTGGACTGCTATTAAACCACTTTGGATTATCATTGTATTTACTATGGGGATTCACATTTTTACAACACCTGGTAATACCATTTTCCAATGGGGCATAATTAATATCACTGATCATGGAGTGGCAATGGGCCTTCAAATGGCAGCACGATTAATCTTCTTAATCTTGTTTTCCTCGTTGCTGACTTATACTACATCTCCCATTCGTTTAACTGATGGTATTGAACATTTGCTCAATCCATTCCGTCGTATTGGCGTACCGGCCCATGAACTAGCTATGATGATGACTATTGCGCTTCGTTTTATTCCCACTTTATTGGATGAGACGGATCGTATTATGAAAGCCCAATCTGCCCGTGGTGCAGACTTTGTGACTGGTTCTATCATTCAACGTGCTAAAAACATGGTACCACTCCTAGTGCCATTATTTATTAGTGCTTTCAGACGGGCCGACGAATTAGCTATCGCCATGGAGGCTCGATGTTACCGAGGCGGTGTAAACCGTACACGTATGAAAGAATTACAAGTTACCTATGTCGATTATATCGGTGTCGGTGCTGTTATATTGATTACCATTGTACTCATTACATTATGGTGGCTTGGCCTATGAGAAATATACGAATCATAGTGGCTTATGATGGAACTGATTTAGCGGGCTATCAAAAGCAACCTGATGATAAGGGCTTAACAGTACAAGGCTGTTTAGAATATGGTTTGTCAAAAATCTGTAATGAGCCAATTCAAATCTATGGTGCGTCTAGAACTGATGCTGGGGTGCATGCAAAGTTTCAAGTATGTACCTTTCAAACCTCTGGCAATATACCTGTAGAAAATATTCCCCGTGCTATGATAGCGCATATTCCAAAGGATATAGTTGTATTAGAGGCTATTGAAATACCCTTAGATTGGAAACCTCGTTGGAGTATATACGGTAAAGAGTATGTATATACTATTCATAATCAGCTTATTGCAGATCCGTTGACGAAACGATATCACTGGCATGTAAAGAAGCTTTTAAATATTGAGCTCATGCAAGCGGCGGGTAATGAATTGTTAGGTACACATGACTTTACAACCTTAAAGGGAACAAATTCTACACCGGCTGATCCAGTTAAGACTATTATGGGCATTCATGTAGAGGGAAATGGACCTCATGTGACGATTTCTGTAGTAGGCGACGGGTTCTTATACCATATGGTTCGTAATATTGCAGGCTTACTCGTAGATGTAGGTCTAGGTCGTCGCAAGGTGGAGGATATCAAAGGCTATTTAGCCGCTAAAGACCGTCGTGTCATAGGTAAAACTGCGCCTGCCCAAGGTTTATGTTTAGAAGAAATTTTCTTTACTGAGGACCGACAGCAAGAGGTATTACGGAAT
The DNA here is from genome assembly GCF_963543145.1 of uncultured Veillonella sp. GTDB lineage: Bacteria > Bacillota > Negativicutes > Veillonellales > Veillonellaceae > Veillonella. The sequence continues at coordinate 3,842 of NZ_CAUTZP010000026.1, forward strand.
AAATATTACATATAACTTAAGAATAAATATTCTATATAATTTTATATAGACTCTTTTTCTTGAGGTCTAAATATAAAACGATAAACATAAATACTAAAGGGATACTACTTATAAAGTAGTATCCTTTTTTTCTTATAATTTTTAGTTATAATGCCTTAATTTATACCTATTATTATGTGAAATGATACATTGTAAACCTAAAATATACATGATACAATGACGATATAAGACAGGTTCGTACTATACATACATTAAAATAGTAAGGTAGACTCTTGTCAGCAGTGTAATTTTTATCCTAAGGAGGGTGAATCTCTTGCAAAAACGTAAAGATTTTATCTGGAAAATGGGCGGCCAACAAGGTGAAGGTATCGAGAGTTGCGGCGAAATTATGGCGACAATCCTCGCTAAAGAAGGCTATTCCTTGTATAGCCAACGTTTATTTGCATCTCGTATCAAAGGTGGTCATACTACATTCGCATTGCGCGTAGCATTAGAACAAATTATGTCCATCGGTGAAGGCGTAGACTTCTTGTTAGCACTTGACCAAGAAACTGTTGATATGCACGGTTCCGAAGTTCGTGATGGTGGTTACATCATTTGCGATAGCAAAGTAAAACCAGACTTCTCTAAATACGAAGGTACAAAAATCAATTGCTTATCCTTGCCAATCTCTGAAACAGCGATGAAACAAGGCTCCATGTTAATGCGTAACATCGTAGCACTTGGTATGTCTGTAGCACTTCTTGGCTTTGATACTAAGATGTTTAAAGACGCTATTGCTGAAAAATTTGCTAAAAAATCTCAAGAGATTATCGATAAAAACTTAGCTGCTTTTGACGATGGTCATAGCCTTGTAATGGAAAAATTGGGCGATGTGGAAATCGATACATTGCCAGCTCCTGGTAAGAAAGATCAAATGTTCTTATTGGGGAATGAAGCGTGTGCTTTAGGCGCTATTGCAGCGGGTTCTCGCTTCATGGCTTCTTATCCTATTACTCCAGCATCTGAAGTAATGGAATACATGATTAAAACTATGGATAAATTGGGCTCTACTGTTGTTCAAACGGAAGACGAAATCGCAGCATGCATGACAGCTATGGGCGGCGTATACGCAGGTGTTCGTGGCTTCACATGTACTTCTGGCCCGGGTCTTTCCTTGATGGCTGAATCCTTGTCCATGGCTTCCATGGCTGAATTGCCAATGGTTGTTATCGACGTTCAACGTTCTGGCCCATCTACTGGTATGGCTACAAAGGTTGAGCAATCTGATATTGATGCGGCTTGCTACAATGCACATGGCGATTACTCTGGTATTGTAATTTCTCCAACATCTATCGAAGAATGTTTCTATGAAATTCAAAAAGCTTTCAACTTGGCAGAAATGTACCAATGTCCAGTAATCTTTATGCCTGACTTGCAACAAGGCTTGAATAAACAATCCGTTCCTTCCTTCGATTTGAACCGTGTACCTATTAACCGCGGTAAAATGATGAAAGAAGCTGAACTTCCTGAATTGGTACAACCTAACTACTTCAAACGCTTTGAATTGACTGAAGATGGTATTTCCCCTCGTACAATTCCTGGCATGAAAAATGGTCTATTCCTTTCCACAGGCTTAGAGCATAATGAAGAAGGTAAACCAGCAGAAGCACCTACAATGCACGTAGCGCAAACTGATAAACGTTTCCGCAAATTGGAAACTGTAGCGGATAACTACGAACCATTCTTGAACAACGCTAAATACGACAAAGCAGATGTACTCGTTGTAGGTATGGCTTCTAGCCGTGGTGCTATCGAAGAAGCCGTTGCTGAATTCGATCAAGAAGGCGTTAAAGTTAACCACTTGCAATTGCGTTTGATTAAACCATTCCCAGCAAAACAATTACAACCATTCATGGATGCTGCGAAAAAAGTGGTTATCGTTGAGCACAATGCAACAGGTCAATTGACTAACTTATTTAAAATCAACATGCATAAGAAATCTAAAATTTCCAGCTGCTTGAAATACGATGGTAATCCATTCACGAAAAGTTATGTGAAAAATGCGATTAAGGAGGTCCTATAATATGACAACAGCTAAAGATTACAGAAACGATATTCGTCCTAACTGGTGTCCAGGCTGTGGCCATTATGGGGTTCAAGCGGCGATTACTGACGCTGTAGTAGCGAAAAATATTCCACCAGAAAAATTAGCAGTAATTTCCGGTATTGGTTGCTCTAGCCGTATCGGTGGTTATTTCTACGCATATGGCGCTCATACAACTCATGGTCGTGCGCTTCCTTATGCTCAAGGCGTAAAACTTGCTAACCAAGACTTAGAAGTTATCGCATTCTCCGGTGACGGTGATGCGTTCGCTATCGGTATGGGTCACACTATTCATGCTTTCAAACGTAATGTAAATATGACATACGTAGTAATGGATAACCATGTATATGGTTTGACTAAAGGTCAAGCATCCCCTCGTTCCGATATTGGTTTTGTTACAAAAACAACTCCTCGTGGGGCATTCGAGACTCCATTATCCGTTTGTGAAACTGCAATCGCTGCAGGTGCTACCTTTGTAGCACAAGGTTACATGATTAACCGTGCAGAATTGGTTGATTTGATTCAACAAGCAATGGACCATGAAGGTTTCTCCTTCATCAACGTATTTAGCCCATGTGTTACATACAATAAACACAATAGCTATGACTGGTTTAAAGAACATTTGACTAGCCTACCAGAAGGATATGATCCAACAGACCGTGCTGCTGCACTTAAAACATTAGGTGAGACACAAGGTTTGGTTACTGGTCTTATCTACCAAGATACGACTAAACCTTCCTTTGAAAAAGCTATGGCCGCTGTTAATGGTGGTCCACATCCACGTCCATTGACGGAAGATGTAGTAAAACCAGACCAAGCATTATTCGATAGCCTTTGTAATCAATTTAAATAATAGTAAGTTACATTAATTTGCTAACAAGACATATAAACGTGTCACCTTTGGGTGGCACGTTTTTTGTTTCATAACGTGATATAATAAGAACATTGTATGATATTCATTGGAATTGCATCGTATTCATTGCAGAGGTTTTTATGAAAGCATACGAAAAAGGGATTAGCCTATCTATCTGGACGTTGAGTTGGCCTATATTTATTGAAGTGTTCTTACAGATGCTAGTAGGTAATATAGACCAACTGATGATGAGTCACTACTCGCCTCAAGCAGTAGCAGCGGTAGCTAATGCCAATCAAATTTTAAATATCTTTATTATGCTCATTATTGTTATGAGTACAGCTACGACGATTCTGATTGCTCAATATTTAGGCGCTCGAAATCAGTCTAAGCTATCTGAGGTATGTACGGTCAGCTTAGTGCTGAACGTTTTATTTTCATCCATAGCAGCAGTATTCTTTATCACATGCCATGAATGGATTTTTACATGGTTAGGTATACCGCCTGAAACGATGCGTGATACATCAATCTATACGACCATCGTAGCGGCGGGGCTGCCGATACAAGCTATGTATTATACGTTAGTTGCTGTGTTTAGAGGCCATTCACTAACGCGTATTACCATGTACATAGCACTCGTTATGAATGTAATTCACATTATAACGAATTATGTATTAATCTTTGGTCATGGACCAATACCAAGCCTTGGTGTATTAGGTGTTTCTATTTCAACATGGCTATCTAAAGTGGTAGGGCTCGTGATTATTGGTTATACTTTTAAGAAATTATTAACCTTAGAGGTGAGCTTCAAATTTTTAAAACCATTTCCGTTGCATACGATTAAGTCTTTATTGCATATTAGTGTTCCTTCTGGTGGCGAAACATTGAGTTATCAATTGTCTCAAACGACGATTATGAAAATGGTCAATGTTTTGGGGCTTGCAGTAATCAATACAAAGGTATATGTATCCGTAATAGCTATGCTTTGCTATGTATATACAATAGCACTTGCCAATGCTTCACAAGTAATCGTTGGATTCTTGATGGGGGCACAACGCCAAGAGGAGGTCACTAATCGGGTATGGCATTCTATGTTTTTAGCAATTGTGATTAACGTAGGACTTGCTACATTCTTCTATCTTGTTAGTGATTTTGTTCTTTCTGTCTTTACTACAGATCCTGAAATCCTATCGTTAGCACATAATGTCTTATTTGTTGAGATTTTCCTTGAGTTAGGGCGTGCCGTTAATATTGTTATGGTTGGCTGCTTACAAGCAGCAGGGGATATTCGAACTCCAATGCTCGTAGGTATTTTTGGTATGTGGTTGTGCGCAGTACCACTATCCTATCTATTTGGTATTTACTGGGGATGGGGCCTCGTAGGCATTTGGATTGCCATGGCTGTTGATGAAATATTACGGGGCTTATTATTTGTATATCGTTGGTATAGCGGTAAATGGAAAAATAGACGTCTCATTGAGGCATAGTTTTATCTTTTCCCGATTGCCGTTAATTATTTAGTAGTTTGTAAATGTAGTTAGTCTTACATTGGAGCGTGTAAGGCTAACTATTTGTGAAAGTAGGTTTATATGAGTAAGACAGTAGGTATTATTGGCTTAGGCTTATTAGGTGGTTCCTTGGCAAAGGCTTTAAAAGCTTACACCGACTATGAGGTGGTGGGCTATGCACGACGCCAAGAGGTTTGTGATGCGGCCATCCAAGATGGTGTGGTGAAAGCTGCTTGGACTGAGGTAGAACCATTAATTGATAATTCTGATATTGTTGTATTTTCTTTGCCACCAGATACAAATGCAAGACTATTTACAGAAACGGCACATCTTTTTAAACCAGGACAAGTGGTGACAGATGTATCTAGTGCAAAGGAAAACTTTGTGCGGGCTGTATACAGGTCCATTCCGAAAGGAACCATTTTTGTGTCTGTCCATCCTATGGCTGGCTCTGAAAAGGGTGGCTATGAAGTGTCTCATAAAAATCTATTTAAAGGTATGGGCTGGATCGTCCTAGAGGATAAGGCCTCTGAAGTATATAATGAAGAGGTAGCCCAAGAGTTGGCTGAGATGGGACGTGCCGTAGGTTCACGCATTGAGTTCGTCGATATTTACGCTCATGATGCGTATTTAGCCATGGTTAGTCATATGCCTCATTTGCTCGCTGCCATTTTAACGCAAGTTTCTGGTGGTGATGAATTGGGCGAATTACGGATGAGACTATCTGCTGGTGGGTTCCGAGATTGCACCCGTGTAGCCGGTGGCTTGCCGTCTATGTGGCGTGAAATCATCTATGGTAATCGTCACAATGTCATTGAAGGCCTTACTCGTATGGAAGGTGAAATTCAACGTGTAAAAGAGGTACTTTCACAAGAGGATGAAGGTCAAGAATTGGAATCCTATTTGGAACGCAGTCGTGACATTCGCAGTAAGTTGCCGTATTTAACAGGGCAAATTAAGGATAATTAACAGAGCCAAGGTTCTGTAGCTGAAGCGACATTGTTTATGACCTAAAATGTGTATACTAATATTCTAAAAATACACTAATATTATAAAAATATACTAATATTATAAAAATATACTAATATTATAAAAATATACTAATATTCAAAGATATACTAATATTCAAAAAGTAAACGGATCTATTAATTAGTTAAGGGAGATAGTATGAGTTTGTTACAAGAAACTTGTGGCGCTATTACAGGTCGCAACCAAGAGATTGAACAACATATAATTGATAGCTGGAATACAGCGTCACCTGTAGAGCAATATGGTCGACTCGTAAATGTAGTGGCTCAATATAGCTCTGCCACCAATCAAATCACTTTGACTGTACCAAAGCCGTGCATGATTATCGCTAGTGCGGATCATGGCGTAGCGGATATGGGTGTCAGTGCATATCCAAAGGAAACGACGGTTGGTATGACACAGAACTACCTAATTCCCAAAGGGGCAGGGGCCAATTCCTTAGCTAATTACTGTGGTGCTCAAATGGAAGTTATCGATATGGGCATTGATGCGGATATGAGCTGGGTACCTGGTTTGCGTAGTCATAAACTAGGGATGGGAACAAAAAACTTTGTGGAAGAACCAGCCATGACACAGGAACAAGCTATTGAAGGCATTGAAACCGGTATCCGTCTTGTAAAAGAAAAAATTGAAGAAGGGTTCAACGTATTTTTAGTAGGAGAAATGGGGATTTCAAATACGACTGCTAGTGCCCTTATGACTGCTAAGTTTGCAGGGCTCACTGCAGAAGAGGCGACAGGTAGAGGTACCAATATCTCTGATGAACGACTCAAATTAAAGCAACGCATCGTTCATGATGTGCTTGAAAAATATAAGGGTATTCCTAAAGACGATGCCATCGGTATTTTATCCTCTGTAGGTGGTTTTGAATTTGCTTGTATCGTTGGTGTTATCTTAGGAGCAGCAGCAAATCATGGATTAGTTATCATCGATGGCTTCAATACATCTGCTTGTGCGTTAGTGGCTAAAACATTGGTGCCACAGGCGATGGATTATGTAATGGCATCTCACTTGTCGGCGGAAAAGGCTGCTAAGTCTTCCTTAGAAAATTTAGGTCTTGAAGCCTATGTAGATTTAGGACTTTGTTTAGGCGAGGCATCTGGTGGTTCTGTTCAGATGGGCATGCTAGATCTGGCAGTTCATATGTATTTGGCCATAACAGGAGGTAAGGCATGAGAACTTTTAAAGTAGAACCATTGCACGCACCCTCCATGGAGGAGTGCCGGTTACGTATTGATAATTTAACAAAACCTATTTATAGCCTAGCAACCTTAGAGCTTATAGCAGAACGCTTTGCAGGTATTTTGGCAAATCCTAAGCCAAATCATTTGCGCCATGGTGTGCTTATTGTAGCAGCGGATCACTTGGTTGATGGCCCTCAAAATAGTCAGCATGGAAGTGAAAGCTACGCTGCTATCAAGCGTTTCAATGAAGGCAGAACGGCTACGCAAGGGGCGGCATTTAAATTAAATGCCGATGTACATGTGGTGAATGTTGGTCTTGAGCAAGATACTAGTGATCTAGAATATATTGATCAACAAGTCATTTGTAAAGGCTCTCATTTCTTTGGTGTAGAACCTGTTATCTCTCAAGATGAACTAGAGCAAGCTCTTGAGCTTGGCTTTACCTATGCTGATAAACTTCATGCTGATGGATTACAAGTAGTGGCTATCGGCAATATAGGGGAGAGGGCGTTCCTTGATTCCCTCGTAACGACGGCTACAATTACGGGCTGTGCCTATGATGATATTCTCGTTCATACCGAATGTGGACCTACGATAGAGCAACGGGCTGCTCATATCCATTCCTTTGTAGATCGCTTTAATATCGCTGTTAATGATTGGACTGCTTTGAGTGAAAGCGAGCGCCGTGATGCGGTATTACATTTGTTACATATTGCAGGTGGTCTTGATATTACATTTTTAACAGGCTTTATCTTAGGTGCTGCTAGTCACCGTATGGCTGTCGTGTTTGATAATGCCGTAACAGGAGCTGCTGTATTGGCTGCTGTTACCATTGAGCCATTAGTAAAAGACTATATATTCCCATCGGCTGCCTATGAGGAACCAATCCATAAGGAACAATGTCGATTCCTTGAGGTTAAACCATGTTTGCACTATAACTTACAAATCGATGAAGCATTAGGTTCCACAATGGGGCTGTCTATTATTGATGCATCTATGCATATGCTAAATGACATGAAAACATTTATCGAAGCGGAAGTTAGCGTCGCTGAAGATGGGGCCGGTAAAGGTAGACAAGCCGGTAAAAGCTAGATTATTTACTAGGATAATGAGCTTGTTTACTAGTATAAATTAAGTAGGGAGAATGAGGGATTATATAATCCCTCATTCTTAATTTGATATCTTTTTAAAATCAAAATTTTGTAGGAGTTTCATGGAAAAACCATTGACACTATATGTGTAAATTGATATTATTATAAGGCAGTCAGGACATTCTCAATTTGTTCTTGACGACAGATTGGTAATTATGTTATATTAATTATCGGTTCTGTATGCGGGAATAGCTCAGCGGTAGAGCACCGCCTTGCCAAGGCGGGGGTCGCGAGTTCGAATCTCGTTTCCCGCTCCATACATTCCTCGATAGCTCAGTCGGTAGAGCAATCGGCTGTTAACCGATCGGTCGTAGGTTCGAGTCCTACTCGAGGAGCCATTTTGACTCACTAGCTCAGTTGGCAGAGCACCTGACTTTTAATCAGGGTGTCCCGCGTTCGAGTCGCGGGTGAGTCACCATTTCTGGCCCGTTGGTCAAGCGGTTAAGACACCGCCCTTTCACGGCGGTATCCCGGGTT
>NZ_CAUTZP010000027.1:0-11918 GCF_963543145.1 uncultured Veillonella sp.
TACAGATTTTCCAACTTATTGGGATTAGTCACACACACTTTTTGTCCTATAACCCACAAAAGCCTATAGTACCAAAATCGTACTATAGGCTTTTGTTATGTCTATGATATTATCTTCTGTATCCACCATATCCTCTAGTATTAGAGTTTGGATCGCAATAGTTTTGGTTGTTATTGTTACATGGTGCATAATTAGCATTGTTATTGCAGTTGTAATGTGTATTAGTATTGCAATTGAACTGAGAATTATTGCATACATAATCGTAAGCAAATCCTGTGGACACTACAGCAGTCACGGCTAGGGCAGTCATGACAAGTATACGTTTTGTATATTTCATAGTAATCATCTCCTCATTTTTATATTTATATTGTACTACTATAAGTCAAATAAAATATGATATTCTATATATATACTATTTGAGAGAATTTATGTGAAAGGAAGAGTTGTCATGATGAAACGTGTATTGATGGCTACGCTCTGTTTAAGTTGTGTTACATTGGGTGGTCATGCAATTGATATTAATATACCTGGTGCAGATCCGACAATTTCAAAGGATGCATATCAGAACTATCGTAAGACTGATGCAGATGCAAAGCAGATGGAACAGGAGATTGAAAAGGATATAAAAACATATATGCCAAAACAAGTGGTAGGTAATGGTGAATTAGATTTAAATGATGTCATTTATTCTAATCGTGAGTTGAACCATTCATTGGATTTTTCTTCATCTGTATTTATTTTGAAAGATGATGGGACCAATGTAAAATTCACTATGCCCTACTCGAGTCGATATGGCAATACTGAAAAAATTGAAGATGGTACATCTGCCTTTAGAAATGCAATGATTATGAGCTCTAATGGCGTAATTAGTTATGAGTTGCGTCATCAACCAGCAGGTAATAATTGGGAAGATAGTAAGATTCCGTACAGTAAGTTAACAGTTGATGATATGAAAGCTATTGCTGAGAAAACAGCTGGCGTATTTCGTGGTGATGATCATTCATTATATGCGGGTAAATTTATGTATCCTACGGTTGAAAAAGCGACATGGGATGTAACGTATGCTAATGATGCACCAATGGTGGGGAGCCTTAATTTTACGATGAAGAATACACCGACAATTTCGTATCATATAGGTTATAATTTTATGCCTAGAAAACAGTTTAGTGTGTTAAAAGCACAAGGTGTTGATAAGGCTCAAGATATGATAATGTCACCGTTGGTAAACTATGTATTACCATCCATTGAACCAGCGAAGGATATTCTTTCAAAAAGCAAAGCTTTGAAAATTAATGATTTTACATTCTTAACGCTAAAAACAAGTAAAATGATGCGGGAGGATAAAAATAATTCGTATATGTATGTATACGATAGCGATCAGTATAGAGAAGGTATCATGGTGATGCCGGTTGAGGCTGAAGATATACAACATCCAGAGAGGATTTTCCCGAAAGCTGTACGCAGTATTATCTTAAATGACAAGTACTCGAAACGAGAACCAATCCAATTTGCTACCGTTTGGAATGATGCTATGCCATCTGTATATATGCAAATTAAGCGTCCTAAAACAACGATATATATGTTAATATCCCATGATAAACAATACGTATACAATCACTTTATTATGACCTATAATACTAGCTCTTTGGTCGAAAAAGATTTGCGAGATATTGTGCAATATGTAGATACTAATAACAATAAGGACTACTATAACACATTCCAAAGTGGGCTTGGGGCTAAGCTGCCAAACGATATGGCGACGTTTGATATTAAGAATACAAAATAATAGACAATGAAAGGAAAGCTAAAAATACCTTATGAAGTAACTCGCACCATAGGTTAGCTTTTCATGCAACTATAGGCTCTCTGTTGCAAGGTATATACCTTGCGATAGAGGGCTTTTTTGTGTGTGGTGAAAGTAAAAAAAGAGCTCTATTTTTGTAGAAAATATCTTTATTTCTTATGGTAAAAGGCGTATACTATAGATAATAACATAGAACATATATTTGTATTTAAAGAGAGGAGGAAGATGTATGAGTGATGATGTAAAGATGTTTGAAGGTAGTCAAATTCGTTCTGTGTGGGATAATGAAAGGGAAGAGTGGTATTTTAGTATAGTGGATGTTGTGGGAGTTTTATCTGAAAGTAAAAATCCAACTGATTACTTAAGAAAAATGAAGAAGAGGGACGAAATATTAGCATCCTACCTTGGGACAAATTGTCCCAAGGTAGGAATGGTATCGACGAATGGTAAGATTCGAAAAGTATTAGCAGGGAACTTAAAAGATGTTTTCCGTATTATACAATCCATTCCTTCGCCTAAGGCAGAACCTTTTAAAATATGGTTAGCAGAGGTTGGTAAAGAACGTATTAATGAAATCATTGATCCGGAACTTACGATTGATAGGGCTTTAGAATCATATGCTCGTAAGGGATATAGCCGAGAATGGATTAACCAACGATTACAGGCGATTCAAGTGCGTAAAGAACTTACAGATACATGGCAAGATCATGGTGTTAAGGGTGGCAATGAATATGCTATCTTAACCAATGAAATTTCAAAAGCTTGGTCTGGAATGACTACTCGAGAGTATAAAGATTTTAAAGGCCTTAAAAAGGAAAACCTGAGAGATAATATGTCTACTACGGAGCTAATTTTAAATATGTTAGCAGAAACAGCAACTAAAGATATTGCAGAAGCTACAAATCCACAAGGATTAGAGGAAAATAAACAGGTTGCTCAAGATGGCGGTTCTATCGCTGGTGATGCGCGTAAATCTATTGAAGTTAGGACAGGTAAACCTGTTATTACATCTAAAAATGCTATTGATTTAGGGCGATTAATTAGTGACGTGGTGAAACAAGATAGATGAACGACTTGAACGAATGAAATGAAAACGCAATTGTAGGGTATCTAAAGATAATTTGAAAACATCTATTCAAAAGGTTTTATATGCCATAGAGACATATGGTTTTCCGAAATTGAAGAATCCCAAAAGTAATATTATGTTTAATATGTAGTGATAGAGTGGATTGTGAAAAAATCAATACCACATCATATCGAGGTGTTTTTGTCTCATATGATGTGGTATTTTATTTATATAATACATATGATGTTGTATGTGATGGATTATTATTACTTATTTAGTGCATTATAATTCTATAAAGTAGAGTGTACTTTAAAAATTAGATGAATAATTATATAATGAGTACAAATATATTATTGGTTAGAAATGAGGCATATATGCAATTACTAACAGTGGATATTAGCGAAGAAGGAATTGTTGATGATTCTGGAACGCTGTTGACAATTTTACTAAAAGATCGAACTACAAATAAAAATATTGTATGGGCTTCTCCTTCTTATGAAGGTATGGGGAAGCCTTTTTGTGCTGACCAACCTATTAAAAAGAATCTAATTATAGGTCCTTATGATTCTATTATTCAACCACGTGTTGAAAAGAATAAACGAAATCAAGAGATACGTACACGTAAACGCGGTGAAGTATTTACTCCATCTTGGCTTGTTGATAAGCAGGTATCCATTGTAATGAATGAAAACTGGGATATTCCTTTTGAAAGCTTTATTGCTTTACGTTGGTTAGAGCTTGCTTGCGGTGAGGCCCCATATATTGTAACTCGTTATGATTCTATTACTGGAGATATTATTCCCGTCGAAAAGCGTGTTGGTTTTTTAGATCGAAAATTACAGAGAATAGTAAAACAATCAATTACGGAAAAAGAGTTTATTAAGTGGTCAAAAATAGCTTATGAATCTAGCTATGGATATGAGTTACAAGGGGATTCATTACTATTGGCTCGTGAAAACTTATTATTATCATTCTGTGAATATTATAATCATAAATTTGGTAAATTACCGAGTATGAAGGTAATCAAACAAATAGCAACTATTATATCTTATAATATATTTCAAATGAATGGATTAACAAAGCAGACCCCATATTCAGATAATTCAAAGAATAATATTCAACTCAATCTATTTGATGAAGTAAACAATCAAGAGATACAGGGAGATAAGTTTACACTTGTTAAAGATTGGGAAAACAAAGTGTTAGTATCTATTGATTCAATTTCTAAGGGAGATGAAATGATGAAATTTGATGTAGTAATTGGAAATCCTCCGTATCAAAATGAAGGTATAGGTCTAAATGCTAGAGATGAACCTATTTATCATAAATTTATTGATGCTGCAAGAAGTATTGGTAATAAAACCGTGCTTATTACACCCGCTAGATTTTTATTTAATGCAGGTCAGACTCCGAAATGTTGGAATGAGTCTATTCTAAATAATGAGCATGTAAAAGTTGTTTATTATGAGCAAAAATCGGATAAAGTGTTTCCTAATACTGATATTAAAGGAGGCGTTGCAGTAACTTATTTTGATGAAAATCTTAAATTTAAAAAAATTGGTACATTTACTCCTTTTATAGAATTAAACTCTATTTTAGGGAAAGTGTTAAATGAATCATATAGACCATTCAATCAATTACTTTATGGTAAAAGTACATATAGATTTATAAAGACTTTGTACTCCATATATCCAGAGTTAAAAGGAAGAGTAAGTCCATCAGAAGAACGTTCTATATCATCCAATATATTTGAAAAACTACCTGAATTATTTTTCGATGCTCCAGATTATGAACATAATGTAGGAATATATGGTCGGGAAAATAATAAGCGTGTAATAAAGTGGGTTAGCCGTAAAATTATAGATGATCATCCTAATCTAGAAAAGTATAAAGTTCTTTTACCTGCATCTAATGGTAGTGGTGCAATTGGTGAAGTTCTTTCTACACCCCTTGTCGGGGAACCCCTTGTCGGGTATACACAAACTTTTATTTCTTTTGGTGCATTTGATAATAAAAAAGAAGCTGAATATTTATTAAAATATATAAAAACAAAATTTTTGAGAACGATGTTAGGTACTATGAAAGTTACTCAACATAATCAATCTAAAGAAGTCTGGAAAAATGTTCCGCTTCAAGATTTTACCTCTAATTCAGATATTGATTGGTCTCAATCCATCGAAAACATAGACCAACAATTGTACAAAAAATATAATCTTTCACAAGATGAAATAGATTTCATTGAATCAAAAGTGAGGGCTATGGACTAATGGGGACAGAGATTAAAACAGGGAAGGTTGTAGAACCTAAAATCTATGCATATACTACGCCACAAGTTACCACTAATGATGGGTGGGTTAAGATTGGATATACGGAACGGGATGTGGAGACTCGAATTCGTGAGCAAACCCATACAGCAGCTATTCAAACAGAAATTTTATGGAATCATTTAGCCGAATATATAGATGGACCAGAAAAAGGTCTAAATTTTAAAGACCATGACTTTCACGGTTTTCTGAAATTTCATGATATAGAACGTAGACCGAAAACAGAGTGGTTTTATTTTAATGGTACGCCAGAGAAATCAGAAGGTTTATTTAACAAGTTTATTCATCATGATGTATCAGGTTATCAACCAGGAAAAAGTAATGAATACACATTACGTCGGGAGCAAGACGAAGCTGTTACAAAAACATTGGCTTATTTCAATAGTCATGAAAATAGTGAATTTTTATGGAATGCAAAACCTCGATTTGGTAAAACCTTATCAGCCTATGATTTAGTTAAGCGATTAGACGTAACAAATGTTTTAGTGCTTACCAATCGCCCAGCTGTTGCAAATTCTTGGTATGATGATTTTGAACAGTTCGTTGCGGGCAATACAAAATACAAATTTGTTAGCAGTACGGATTCCCTAAAAGAACGACCATCTATGAGTAGAGATGAGTTTATAACATATCTTGGAGAGGATGAAGAGGCTAAGCAAATTGCATTTATCAGTTTACAGGATTTGAAAGGTTCCAAATTCTTTGGTGGTGAATATAATAAGCTAAAGTGGGTTGCTGATTTACATTGGGACTTAGTTATCATAGATGAAGCACATGAAGCTGTTGATACTCGTAAGTCAGATTTTGCTTTCAATAATATTCATCGAAAATGGACGTTACATCTATCTGGTACACCATTTAAAGCAATTGCTAAAGGTCAATTTAGTGATGAACAGATTTATAATTGGTCATATGCAGATGAACAACAAGCTAAGAAAAATTGGGACAGCACGTGTGAAAGTGAGAATCCATACGAAGCATTACCTCAATTGAATATGTTTACCTATCAAATGTCTAAGATGGTATTAGAAGTGATTAATGATGGCATAACAATTGATGGTGAAAACTATGATTATGTGTTTGATTTGAATAAATTTTTTGAAACTAATGAGAGTGGTGAATTTATTCATGAAAAAGATGTAAAGACTTGGCTTAATACATTAACTCATAATGAAAAATATCCATTTTCTACAAAAGAGTTACGTAATGAATTAAAGCATACTTTCTGGATTTTAGATCGTGTAAATTCAGCTAAAGCTCTTAAAAAATTATTAGAAAATCATCCAACCTTTGAAAATTATGGTATTGTATTGGCTGCTGGATTTGGTAATGCTTATGAATCTGACGAGGGAACTGAAAATGTTAGGTCATTGGCAGCTGTCCGTAAGGCCATTAAAGAGCATGATAAGACAATTACACTTTCAGTAGGGCAATTAACAACAGGTGTAACTGTTCCAGAATGGACCGGCGTTATCATGTTATGTAATATGAAATCGCCAGCTCAATATATGCAAGCTGCATTTAGAGCACAAAATCCATATTCTTGGACAGAAAAAGGTGAACACTACCGTAAAGAACGAGCTTATGTATTTGATTTTGCTCCAGAACGCACACTAATTATTTATGATAAGTTTGCTAATGATTTATCGCTTGCAACTGCTGCTGGTCACGGGACAACTGATGCTCGAAAAGAAAATATAGGCGAGTTGCTAAATTTCTTCCCAGTTATCGCTGAGGATTCTTCAGGCCGAATGGTAGAGATTGATGCGGCTCAGGTCATGACGATTCCTAAGCAAATTAAGGCTCAAGAAGTTGTTAAACGTGGATTTATGTCAAATCTTTTATTCGATAATATTGCAGGTATCTTTAGGGCTACTCAAACTGTTTTAGATATTCTAAGTGAGTTGCCTGAAGCATCTCAAGGTAAAGTTACTATGGGTGGAGATGAAATAGATATTGTTGATGTTGAGTTAGATGATGATGATAATCCAATTGTTCCAGACGAAATCGTTATTAATAAGCAAGAAGCTTTATTTGGCGATAAATTACGAAGCTCAATAAATACGATTGAAGAAACGATACGTAAGGAAAACTTAAAACCAACCTTAGATGATATGCTTGCGCGTGTTACTGATCCTGTAATTACACCAATTGTTCAGGAAATGCAAGAAACGTATGGCCTTAAAAATCGAGCAGCTCAACGAATCGAAAAGGATATTAAAGATGCAATTAAGACGGTAGCCGAAGAAAATGATAAGGCACAAAATGTTGCTATTGCACATAAACAAGCTGAATATAAAGAGAAAATTGAAGCTGCTAAATCAGAAGAGGAAAAGCTAGCTATTAAAAACGAACAAGAAGAAGTAATTAGTGCTATAAAAGTAGAATATAAAGATAAATTTACAAAAGATATTAGTACAACATTACAGGAATTGCCAAAACAGATTATTAAACAGCAGGAAGTAGAAGCTCTACAAAACAGAATGAATAGTGATGAAGAAAAAATTCGTGGCCATCTACGTGGCTTTGCTAGAACAATCCCGAGTTTCCTTATGGCATATGGTGATGAGCAGCTTACACTAGACAATTTTGATACCTATGTAGATGAAGATGTTTTCCATGAAGTTACTGGTATCACTTTGGATCAATTTAGATATCTACGTGATGGTGGTGATGGTTTTAATGGTCATTTGTTTGATGCGCCGACATTCAATGAAGCTATACTTGAATTCTTACGTAAAAAAGCAGAACTTGCTAATTACTTTGAAGATAATAAAGAGGATATCTTTGACTACATTCCACCACAACAAACAAATCAAATCTTTACACCTAAAAAAGTAGTAAAACGAATGGTTGATGAATTGGAGAAAGAAAATCCTAGTATTTTTGCTGATTCTACGAAAACCTATATTGATCTCTATATGAAATCTGGGTTGTATATTGCGGAATTAGTTAAACGTTTGTATAACAATGAATCTATGAAACAACAATTTCCAGATGATGAGGCAAGGTTGAAACATATTCTTGAAAACCAAGTTTATGGATTTGCACCATCTGCTATTATCTATCGTATTGCTACAAACTTTATTTTTGGTCCGATTGCTGATGCTGTAAGTAGAAAGAACTTTGTACAAGAAGATTCCATATTTTATGCTAAAGAAGGAAGAATACAAGATTTAATAAATAAATGGTTTATTTAATAATTAGTAATATGAAATTATGATAGAAATTATTGAGGTACAAATATCATGGAGATATTACTGGAATATTTAAGGCGTTATGATATATGGAATAATTTATTTCCTGGAATGATTTTTATATATACTTATAATATATTTTGGAACGTATATGATTGGAATCAGATACCAATTGTTTATATCTTTTTTATGGCGTATTTTGTTGGGATGATAATAAGTAGAATTGGATCTATATGTATTGAGCCACTCCTAAAAAAAATAAAATTTATAATATTTATTGATTATAAATTTTATTTAACTGCTATTGAATGTGATAAAACTATCATTGAACTAAATACAGTTAATAATATTTATCGTACGATTTTAACTGGATTAATAATATTTCTTTTAGTATTTATACACAAAGAGATTAATGATATATGCATGTTGATTAACAGTGAAACTGTTATTTACAATGTATTTTTAATAGTATTATTTTTACTTAGTTATAGAAAACAAACAGGATATATTAATAAACGTGTTAGTAAATACATTTAATTTATGGGGGCGTATTATGAAATATGAAATAGATTTTTTATCTAATAGTTCAGTGAATCAAGATTCAGATTCAATTTTATTCAGATATATGCCTGAGGGGGCACAAGAATTTGTTCATGTATTATATGATGGTGGTGTAAAAGCATTTGGTGAGACTATAGAAAGGCATTTAATAGACTACTATAATACAAAAAAATTAGATTGTGTTATTATTTCTCATCCTGATAATGATCATACTAGTGGAATAATTGAATTATTTGGAAAAATTGAAATTGGAAAAATTTATATGAATTGTCCTTGGAACTACATTGAATCTTTATGGCCGCATGTCAATGACGGTCGTAAAACTAAGGAATCTTTGAAACAAGAGCTATATAGTTCTTATCCTAATGTTAAGAGAATTGAAGAATTAGCTAATGAATATAGCATACCTATTTTATCAATTTTTCAGGGAGCATATATTAATGATGAAATTAAAGTGCTTAGTCCAAGTAAAACTTTTTATATCGAACAAATTGTAGACTCATCTAAAAATAGTCTTGCTGAAAAAAGAAGTGGGATTAAATTCACTGAGGCTGTTAAGAGTATTAAAAATTTTATAGTTGAATCTTTCACTGGTGAGGATACTCTTCATGAAAATGTATCAACTAGTGCGGAGAATGAAACATCCGTTATTTTGCATTTGGGACTATCTACTTATAATGTATTATTAACGGGGGATGCAGGAATAAAGGCCTTAGATGCTGCGTATGATTATGGTATTAGTAATAATATTCAGTTTGAGAACTACAACTTGATTCAAATACCCCATCATGGAAGTCGACATAATATATCTAGCTCTATATTAGATAAAATAACTGGATTTAAATGTTCAAATTGTGTTGAAAATAGAACCGCTTGTGCATCTGTTGCAAAAGATAGTGATCATCCACGTAAAAGTGTAGTTAATGCATTTATAAAACGGAGATTTAAAGTTAGTGCAACACATGGCAATACAATTTGTTACCATTCTGATAATATGCCTACTAGAGAAGGCTGGGGACCAGTAAATGGATTGCCATTTAGTCCAAGTGTTGAACCATGGGATTAAAAATTTATATTGAGTGTAATATAAAGTGTGAATTATAGGTGTACGTTTTTTTTATCATTAATTAATAGTAATATAGAGGATTCTAGTAGGCATGTCTATTCTGCGAACAAGAGAAGATGGAAAAGAACCATCAGGTTCTCTTCTCTGTTTTAATATGATATAATTTATATCAAAGTGAGGCATAAATGGTTTGGACGCCAGACTTCGCTTCTGATTTTTAATATTGAAGAAACGGTCTGACTTCACAGTCGGGCCTTTTTTCATGCCACGATTAGAAAGCTAGCTTTTAGCTAGAGGTCAATCACTTTGCAGCCATGATAATGGTCGCTACAAGTATGCCAAAGGAAATCATGAGCGATAACACTTTGTATGTACTCATATTGATCACCGCCAATCTCTAGAAGACTAGCAAAGGCTGGACCCATTTAGGCCTCAAGTTCAATATAGTGTTGTCAATTATAAAAGTAAATAGATTAGAGGTTCCTAATAGTCACTTAGGTGACCAATAGGAACCTCTTTCGTTTTGTAATTATTTTCATCGATATCTTATTATTATGTTACAATACAGTTAATATTACTATTTTATGGAGAGATGTATATGTTAAAACGATTATTACTAAGTGCTGTAATATTAAGCGCTATTAGTGTATCTAGTTATGCTGTTGATGTGAACATTCCCGGTGCAGATCCAAGTATTGCTAAGGATGTGTATGTACAGGGGGTATATAGTACTGAAAATATTAAGAATGCTTATGATGTAGAAACTAGAAAGATAATAGATTCGACTATATCGAAAAAGGGAATATCTAAAGGGTTTGGTACTGCTGTTAATGATGATGAAGTTGAATCCTTTAAAAATGATTTATACTCTATCAAGCGTCGTCAATTTGACGGTAACACAATTGTGAACTTACATAATAATTATGGTGGACTATCGGTTACATTTCCTTTTAGTGCAATACAAAAAGAGGCTATAGCAGATTTTCCTAATTCAAATGCTCATTATTTAGTAGAATCACCTATGATTGCTGCAGGTATTATTGAAAATAAAACACCAAACACTACTGAGAAAACTGATGTTGTTGTAAATTATGACGGCTTAAGTAAAAGTTCTTTGAGAAAGACAACCCTTAGCGGGGCTGTTGATATGGAAATTATTGGTTTAAACTTTGAGCTGAGCAAACATCCAAATCAAGAGTATAATGTTATCCTTTATCCGCGTGCAACGAAGCTAGTCACATCCAATGATATTAATAGAATAATGGCTAATTATGTAGTGCCATCAATCTATTCGCTTCAAGATCTAGATGATTATAGCAAGGTTGAGACATATAAAACATATTCCTTCAGGGTACCTAAAACAGCTGTAAAAGCAAAGAATATGAATGATAAATTGGATGGAGTAACTTTTACAATTGATAAAGATATAAATCAACAAATTCGCATTGAACCTAATTCTGAACCTGAAAAAGGTATATTTAGTACAGTTGATGAGATTCGTATATTAAATAAGATTGATAATAAGTCTGCAGAGTTGTTTGGTTCACCTGGGGCTAAAATGATAACAAAGGGATTCCATACTTATGTGTGGAATGATGGCATACCAGGGTTATTATTAGATTTTGAATTAGATAATCAACAAGGGATGTTGATGTTTATTACATATGATGAAAGCCATAAGTATGTAAACACAATACAATACCCATTAAATAATGGGGTATATAGTAAAGCCCAGTTACGTAAATTAATTACTGATGTAAAATTATCAGGTACAGGGAATATGTATAAAGGAGATGTTTGGATTATTTAATAATCTCTTTTAACTACAAAACAGGGAAAGAAATACTTGTAAGAGTATAATACATTTGTGACAAGTAAATAAAAAATGAGAAGAAACTCT
>NZ_CAUTZP010000028.1:0-8699 GCF_963543145.1 uncultured Veillonella sp.
AATAGTTGAATAGATAGTAATAGAAATAAAAATAAATATAAATATAAATATATTTCTACTAAGATAAATATATTTTTACTAAGTAGGATATTAAAGATTATAAGGTGTAAAATATAAACTAAAAGAACACCTAAATAGAAATCAAAACCTAGATTATATAGATTGGAAGCGAGATAATATGCGTATAATAATCGATCGAGATGCAGTTTGTGCAGGGGATGATATTAGTTGGCATCGCGAAGAATTCACCGTACCAGATGATATCACCATAGCTAGCTTATTTGAATGTCTTGAGTTTAAATACATCCCTCTCATCGCTGGAAATAACGTGGTATGGGCGCTCTATCACAACGATGTTGAAATAGGAGCCTATTTTACTAGAATTCAAAGTTTTATAAATGGCAATGTGTCATTATCGTCTATTATCAGTAATTCTGAAAGAGATAATGAATTCTATCTAAGGTATTACAGCCACCCCGATAGATATAAAAAGCGCTTTATTTAGTTGCATTAAATTCAGCTACAATTTCTTGTAAAATTTCTGGATTTTCAACCAAGTTCAATAATGTACGGCCTATGATGTTAGCGCCATCTACAATTATTTGTTCAATTGTAGGATCTAGCATAGCAGCGGCGAATTCTTTAGAATGGCACACTTTTGGCTCCCCAGCGAGACGTAATTTAGGATGGAATGCGGCGCATTGATAGCTTACATTACCAATATCGGAGCTACCGCCGAGAGCTGCCGGACCAGGTTCAAAATCGAGGCCCATATCTTCCATTATCTCTTCAATCAGCGCTGTACCGCGATGGTTTTGGTTCATATCGTCATAAGGATTGCCATAAAACTCAACATCCACAGTTGTACCTGTACAAAGGGCAGCCCCTTCAAAGATGTTTTTAATTTGTTCAGATAAACCGTTTAAATAGTCACGTTCTGTATGGCGCACAGTGACCTCTAGTTCACCAAAGGCAGGAATGACATTAGACGCGGTACCACCAGCGATAATCCATGTACCGATACGCGTTTCAGGGCGCACTTGCTGGCGCATCATATCCATAGCATGAATAGCAAGCTGAACCCCATTTACCGCATTGATGCCATTCCAAGGCTCCCCTGCTGCATGGGCTGGTTTACCGTGGAATTTAGCACGGAAACAATCGAGGGCCAGGAATTGTGAATTAGGTCGCGTTTCCTCGCCATCGAGGTGAACCATGATAGCAAAATCATAGTCTTTAAATACGCCCGCATTGCACATATCTACCTTGCACCCCATCGCTTCCTCGTCTGGGGTCCCGATGATATCGATATCCATATTGAAAGCAACGCCCTCTTGTTGCATCTTATGTAATGCTAACGCAGCCAATACACTCATGGAGCCACTAGCGGAGTGGCCACAAGCATGACCTACTTCAGGCAATGCATCGTATTCACATAAAATCGCTAAGCGACCACATGGGTTCTCTACTTTCACAACAGAAGCCTTGAAGGCCGTTGGCAAATTACAGAACTCATAAGTTACATCCATGCCATGTTTTTCAAGAATTGCACCAATTGTTTTGACGGACTCGAACTCATGACTAGAAAGTTCAGGATTCTTAGCTAATGTATAGTTAATTTTGAAAGCATCTGGAGCGAGACTTTTACAAAGATCAGAAAAGGTATTTGTAAGGGACATATTGCCTCCATATATATACGCAAATGATTGTAACGAACGAAGATACTCTACCATATAAAACAAAAACTATGTAGCGCTACAAAAGCACTTAAAAGAGAGCCCTCTTGAATTAAAAGCTTAAATATAACATAAAATCTAAAAACTCATGTACACTTAATTATACAATGTTATTGCCTATTGGTGTAAAATTCCGTACAATATAAACAGAAATGTATAAACCATGTATATGGATGTTTGAGGAGGAAACTATGTTTAAGTTTAAAAAATTGACAGCCATCGCCCTCGTAGCGGTAGCAGCTTTAGGTTTATTGGCTGGTTGTGGCAACGACAAACCTAAAATGACTCAACAAGAAGGTGTATTACGTGTAGGTTCTGAAACTACATTCCCACCATTCGAATTCACTGAAGGCGAAAAATACGTTGGTTTCGACGTTGATTTGTCCGAAGCAATTGCTAAAAAATTAGGTTTAAAAATGGAATTTAAATCCATGGGCTTCGACGCTTTGATTCCAGCTATTCAATCTGGCGATATCGACATGATTGCTGCCGGTATCAATGCTACTCCGGAACGCGAAAAAGTATTGGACTTCTCCGATGTGTACTTCGACCAAGGTGGTTTCATCACTGTTGTTCGTAAAGACAACACAACAATCCACGGTATGGATGACTTAGCAGGCAAAACTGTAGGTGCTCAAATTGGCACAATCCCTGTTGAAATGGCGCAAAAAATCCCTGGTACAACAGTAAAACAAATCGATTCCAACGCTAACATCTTCATGGAATTGAAAGCGGGCACAATCGATGCCGCTATCATCGATAACGCAGTAGCTATGTACTACCTCAAACAAGGTGCTGATCAAGACCTTAAACTCGTAGGCGAACCTACTAAATCCCCAGGCACAGTTTTGGCCGTGAAAGAAGGCAACAAAGCATTACAAGAAGCTGTTAACAAAGCTCTTAAAGAACTCAAAGAAGACGGCACTTACCAAAAAATCTACGACAAATGGTTCGGCGATTACAACAAAAAATAATAGTTAGTCTAAGAAACTAGAATAACTATATCCCCTCTGAAAGATTTCAGATTTCACAGCAACGTGATAACAAAATCTATTCAGAGGGGATTTTTTATTGATTAGTAACAGATAGTATCACATGTATTCCCTCTTTCACGGCACTCCGTGTTCGTTATATAATAAATGTGTATTCTATAGTATAAAAACTAGCATAAAAAGGAGGCCTAATGGCACAGTACTTTACGGAACGCCTACAAAAGGTCTTCCACATGATTTTTAAATCCTATAATCCAAAAGTGGCCCAAGAGGGTTTGCGTCAGCTTGAACTTATTGTCAATAATCAGCAAAATGTAGTATCAACTGATCATCGCGCCTTGCGAAACGATATGCCTACGCTTCTTGAAAGCGAAATTAATAGCAAAGAGGATGCTCTAAAAATCGCTAATGATCCAGAAGCACGCGAGCTAGGTGATGCCTATGCCCTTTTAGCACGCGTTTATGCAGGTCCTCGCTTTACTTGGGAGGAATCTAATTTTCCTGAGGATAATATGCGAACGTATCAATGCTTACACGATAGTATTCGCCGCTATAGTCCTATTGGAACCTTGCAAGCGTTACGCATTAAAGGCTCTATTACGCCCACTGTGGAAAAGGATATGCAAATCTCCTTTGATGATGCATTCCGCATCATTCACGATTATGCAGAGCAAGACGATGTCTATTGCCAGTATGTAATAGGCAATGTATTTTTCTGGCGTGACGACAATCGCATTGAATCAGCAAAAGATATGCTTACGCCACCTCCTCTAAGTTGGGCTAAACGCATCCAACAAAGTCTACAAGGCGGTTCCATACACGATCGTATTGCCGCCTTACAAGGGACAGTACCAGACGAGAGGCTGCAAGAAAACGCACTGAATCTGGCGAAACGATGGCTTAATAAAGCGCTCAATAATGGGCTCGCCATGTTCCAGGGCAATTTACGCAACATCTACATCGACGAAGGCGACTTCGAGAACGCACGCCGCGTAGCTAGAGCGGCAGCAAACCTTGGCAATCCAGCCATGATGCTCTATACAGGCCTCGACTGTCACGAAAACGGCAACTATGAAGATGCTTTCACTTGGTTTACTAAAGCAGCCGCCTTAGGGCAATCTGAAAGTATCGCCGAGTTAGCGGACTATTACTATCATTTCTACGATGCCAAAGAATTGCGTAGCACCATCCCTTACGATCCAGTTAAGGCCATCGGTCTCTACCGCCGTGCAGCGACTAAGAACTTTAGCGATGCTGGATATACCGCATTACAAGCGGCGTTTGGTTATATCTTTCACATTGGCCACCTCCCGCTAGACTGGGGCCTCATTGCAGACTTAACACATATGGCGGCAACTAAGGAACGCTTTATGTTCGCCTTACCATACATTGGGTATATGCGTATCCACGGTTTAGGAGTGACGAAAAATATTCGCTTTGCCGTTCAATCCTTACTGCGCGTCTTAGATGAAGAGCAACGGGCTTTCGAAGAGGAAAATCGGGTTCTCTTCTACGATATTACGCGGGCTTTAACACGGGTTGCGCTCGGCTATGCCTATGAAAAAGGTTATGTAACAGGCAAACCAGACCTTGATCAAGCTGTATCCTATTACGAACAATCGCATCAATATATCTTGTCCCATAAGGCAAACTTAGATGAAGAGTTAAAAGATATTCCTATCGATGACGAAGCAGCAGAACGATTAGAAGCATTTGAGGAAATTGATGGTCATTGGCAGTATAAAGAAGGCATTGCTGAGTCTACTACAGTGCGCCCTGCCCCTACTACATGGCCTCAATATGCGGTTCGATTATCTGTAAACATGGATGACTTCCTGTGGGATACGACCTTATATGATTGGCAAACCATAGAAAAAGCCTTAACAGCCCAAGAAGAAATCAAGCTAAGCTTTTACAATCATTTCCTATCCGTTCCAAACAAATTGCGCAACATCTTTAAATTAGATGTTTTGCGTATGCCTCGAGATATGTATCAAGTGCGATTACACGGTTACGACCCTACGGAAGGGAAAGAAGTTATCTATCGTACGCTAATTAATAAGGATGCTACACGACATCTATTGAAAGACCTCTACGATAATCACGCCTTACCTAATCTAGTAGAAAACTGGTCTATTGAAAAAAGTGAAGAAAACCCGACTTGGCACTACGTACTCGATGTAGATCAACAACCGTTCTTGCTCGAGGAATACGACGATGCGAATGCTATGATTCAAACTGCATTGCAAGGCCTAAAAGAGAAAAAATACGAACAAATTAATATTCGTACACATGACTTTGTAGGTCCATCCTATTTCATTTTTAAAGGCAATCGCTCGAATCCATTTAGAGTACAACTCTATCTGAAAGAATCTGTACGCCACACCATCGATGAAAATGGGAACCAAGAAGATACGCCAGGTAACACCTATTTATTTGAACAATACGTAGGCAACGAAGTATCCTTGAACTATTGGATTCAAAAAACAATAAATACCTTGGAAATCCCTGAACTAGACAACTGGAAACAATTAACAGTTCCAAAGGATTTGCAAACATAAGAAAAAGACCACCGCAAGCAGGGTGGTCTTTTTTCTGGGGAATGAAATTGTTATTTGAATAAAGGCAAGATTGCGTTTGCTAAACCAGTAAGCGCAGCCAAGATTGCTTTAACGATAGTTGCTACCATTGCTCTTCCTCCTTCTCATATAAGCACAATAACTAAACTAACTATAAACATCTTAAACTAGGATATTAAGCTTAATATGAAATGAGTAAATTTTTACACATTAATTTTTCATGAGGAAAATAAGGGAGTCTTAATTGGTACGAATAGTTAGATGAGAACGGTAGCATACAACGAATTCATAAATTTCTATAAATTTTTAACAACCTCTGCACAGCGTGCGCAAAGTGTAGGATGTTCGCTATCTTGACCTACTGTATCGCGGTGGATCCAGCAGCGTTCACATTTTTCAAGAGCAGATGCAGCAACGACTGTAGCTACGCCTGTTTCTTCGTCTTTAACAGCCTCTGCTGGTGCAGCGCCGTTTACGATGTGAGCTTCGGATACGATAACGAGTTTAGCCAAGCCTTCTTCACCAAGGGCGTTCAATGCGTCGAATGCAGCGCCTTCAGCGTATACTGTAACGGATGCATCCAATGGATGACCAATTGTTTTGTCTTGACGAGCAAGTTCCAATGCTTTTTGTACGGATGTACGCAAGTCTAACAATTGATTCCATTTATCAGCCAATGCTTGGTTGAAGTGTTCAGGATGACCTTGTGGCCAATCTTGAAGCATAACGGATTCAGGCATGCCCTCTTCTTTAGGCATATATTTCCAAACTTCTTCTGCTGTGAAAGAAAGTACTGGAGATACCATTGCTACCAATGTTTTTAAGATTTCATACATCGCTGTTTGAGCAGAACGACGAGCTACGTTGTTTTTACCTTCAGCGTACATAGTATCTTTCATTACATCAAGGTAGATGGAGCTCAAGTCTACTGTACAGAAGTTATGAATTGCATGGTACAACATGTGGAATTCATAGTTTTCGTATGCATCAGTAACCTTTTGACGTACTTCTTCTAAGCGCAACAATGCCCATTTATCGAATTCAGACATATCTGCGTAAGCCACTTTATCAGTATTTGGATTGAAGTCATCCAAGTTACCAAGCAAAAAACGGAATGTATTACGGATCTTACGATATACTTCAGATAATTGTTTTACGATGTCTTTAGACAAACGTACGTCTGCTTGGTAATCTGCGGAGGATACCCACAAACGCATAACGTCAGCCCCATATACGTCGATGATGTCGCTAGGTGCTACTGTATTACCTACAGATTTAGACATTTTGCGACCTTCGCCGTCCACAACGAAACCATGTGTCAATACGGAGTTGTAAGGTGCTTTACCAGTTGTTGCTACTGCAGTTAACAAGGAAGAGTTGAACCAGCCGCGATGTTGGTCGGAACCTTCAAGGTACATAGCACATGGTACGTCAAGATCGTTAACTTCAAGTACGCCAGCCCAAGAGGAACCAGAGTCAAACCATACGTCCATGATGTCTGTTTCTTTTTTGAACTCATCATGACCGCAATGAGGACATGTGAAGCCTTCTGGTAACAATTCTTTAGCACTGTGAGCCCACCATGCGTCGGAACCTTCTACAGCTACTTTTTCTTGCAATGCTTTGATCGTATCATCGTTGATAATATGTTCGCCGCAGCTTTCACAATAGTAAATAGGAATTGGCACGCCCCAAATACGTTGACGGGAAATTACCCAGTCACCACGGTCGCGAACCATGTTAAAGATGCGATCATGGCCCCATTTAGGAATCCATTGTACTTGGTTATCGATAGCATCAAGCGCTTGTTGACGGTACCCATCTACAGAGGAGAACCATTGTTCTGTAGCGCGGTAGATAACAGGGTTTTTACAACGCCAGCAGTGCGCGTATTGGTGGCGCAAGCTAGATTTATGAAGCAATGCATTGTTGTGTGCCAAGATTTTGATAACAGGCACCTCTGCATCGTGAATTTCTACGCCAGCCAATGGGAATTCAGTATCGCCATAACGGTTGTCGTCAACTTGTTTCGTATAGTTACCAGTTTCGTTAACAAGGGATACGATAGGAAGCTCTGTTTTACCTTCCTTGTTATAACGCATAACGATGTTAAAGTCATCTTCACCGTGTGCAGGCGCTGTATGTACACAACCAGTACCAGCTTCAAGTGTTACATGGTCACCACACAATACAGTAGATTTACGTTCTACGAATGGATGTTTAAATTCAGCCAATTCCAAATCTGCACCAGAGAAACGATTTACGATTTCATAGTCTTCGATACCGATATCTTTCATAGCCGCATCAACGAGTTCAGTAGCCATCAAGTAATATTCGTCGCCTACTTTTACCCAGCCATATTCAAGCTCAGGGTTAACACAGATTGCTACGTTGGCAGGCATTGTCCAAGGAGTAGTTGTCCAGATAACAGCATATGCTTGTTTTGGATTTACGCCAGCTGGCAATGTCACCTTTTTCTCGGATACGTAAGGGAATTTTACGTAAATAGAGAAGGATTTTTTCTCAGCGTATTCAATTTCTGCTTCTGCCAATGCAGTTTCGCAGTGAGTACACCAGTATACAGTTTTAAGACCTTTGTAGATATGGCCGCGTTTTGCCATTTCGCCAAAGATACCAAGTTGTTTTACTTCGAACTCAGGACGCAATGTCAAATAAGGACGGTCCCACTCACCTAATACACCAAAGCGAATGAAGTCTTGTTTTTGAGTTTCTACGCATTCTAATGCATATTCCTTACATTTATTGCGCAAGTCCAATGGAGCCATTTCATGACGGTTAAGGCCAGTGTTTTTAATAACCGCATGCTCGATTGGCAAACCGTGCGTATCCCAACCAGGGATGTAGCGAGTATAATGACCAGTCATAGTCTTGTATTTCATGATGATGTCCTTCAACGTTTTGTTGAGGGCATGACCGATGTGCAATTTACCATTTGCATATGGAGGGCCATCATGCAAAATGAAAGGTTTTGCGTCTTTACGCAATTCCAAACGTTTTTGATAAATTTTGTTGTCTTCCCAGAACTTTAAGATTTCTGGTTCGCGCTTAGGCAAATTGCCGCGCATTGGAAATTCTGTTTCAGGCAAATGTAACGTCTTACCGTAATCCATGATGTGCTCCTTTTACATAAAAAAATCGCCCGCCCCCGAAGGGACGGACGTAATATCCGTGGTACCACCCTACTGACCTTCTGTGAAAGCTAGATGCTATTTCGCGTCTGCGAATGACTATGCTTCATTTTGTGAAAGCCACTTAAACATATAACGGTGTTCACCGGCAGGGTTCCTGCTTGCTCCAAAGTGATCCGCAAATCTCTAGATTTCCAAACCTTTCAGCCCATGAGTTTGGTCTCTACTAAATCCGTCTGAGAC
>NZ_CAUTZP010000029.1:0-7262 GCF_963543145.1 uncultured Veillonella sp.
AGATTTCCAAACCTTTCAGCCCATGAGTTTGGTCTCTACTAAATCCGTCTGAGACGTGCCGTCTTTTTCAACGCAATATTCATATAATAGATAATTATAGGGCTCAAGGGGGGGAATTGTCAACAAGAAAACTATACACCTTCAGGTATATAAGCATTTTGTACCTTATCCAATAATTTAAAATTCATCGGTGTCCGAGCCAGCTCATTATATTGTGAAATTACCTCATGATATGCCTCTGCACTCTGATTAGATATAAATGCATCAATAGCCGCATCAAGATTCTTAGCTTGATCAATTCGATTTTGCACCTCTACAGATGTGAACTGAGGTACAATTGCATTTGCAGCTTCCTTTTGAGCTTTCACCCACTGCACATCACTATTAGGCCCTTGGTCAATGATATGGCTAACGATATCACTATAGTAACCCATCATCTCTATCATATGAGCACCATTCACTTGACCATTCGAACGCATCAACTCAATATCTTTATTCCGTTCTTTTTTATGAGCGGCCGTAACTGCCTCATTTAGCGCTTCATATTTTGGTTCAAATACTTCTAATAATGCTGAAAGCTTAGCCAGTGTAGCTTGACTAAATGCATAATTATCTTGTTCATACTGCTTTGTTTTATAATACGAATCTAAAGCCTTTACGTTACTTACAATGTCATGCAAGATAGGCAATACAGCCTCTGTTGTACTTTCTAGATCCTCGTAAGAACGACCAGCCTCCTTAGCAGCTACTAGTTCCTGTTCAAGACGCTCATAATCCTGTACCTTAAAACCTGTTAGTGGTTCATTTGCACCTGCCTGTTGCCAGATTAGATCATATTGGCTTCCGTATTTAACCTCATTGTAGTTAAACTCATTTGTAGCAGCTAAATAGAATCGAAACACCCGCTTCGTTTCATCTTTTTTGTTGTCTTTCGTTGATGAATCTTGACTGTATTGCTTTAGATTATCTAAATTCCACTGACAACCACTAACAGAACCTAATATTACCAACACGCAACCGACTATCCCTAAGCGACGCCACCAATGTATAACACTCATACACGCTCTCCTATATACGTTTAATCTCTAATAAAACACATTATGATTATTGTAATAAAATAGTAGCGCCAAAACAATATGCGACAATAAATAGACATCTAAATCGACTAAAAAAGAAAAAGCCTGCATAAGCAGGCTTTTATATAGTATTGTTATGCAAGTGCAGCAACAATAATAGATTGAGCAATAAAAATCACAATAACAGCAATCAAAGCTTTTTGATCTAGACTCTCAGATGGAGTTTCTTTGAGGCCAGTACGCGCAGCTTCTTCAGCAGTGATGATTTCATAGCTTACAGGGGAGCCATATTGGTTAATATCTTCATCACCTTTTTGAGCAAACAAGTAGATAACATAGATAACACCGAATGGAATTAAGCAAATCAATAGCAGCCAACCGCTTTTACCAACGTCATGTAAACGACGAACACCAAGGCCAATAGAAGGTAAAAGTATTGCACAAGCATATGCAAAAGATACAAGACCTACAATAGAACCCAACACAGTAGAGTTAAAGAGCGCTTGTAATACATTAAAAACAGCAGAGATAATAGTTGATACTGCTACGAAGCGCCAGTATTCACTGCGGCTTGCACGGCCTTTGAAATTAGCAAAATTGCCCATAATCGTATGTTTAAAATTATCTACATACGAAAGATTTTTGATAGATAAATCTGTCATTGTATTCTCTCCTACAAAATAACAAATAAAATAAAGTCCTAATTATTATAACATTCTTCTTGATATTTTTAAGTTTTAATACCTATATTTTTTAAAAATAACATATGCATTATATTAACCATTTATACAATTATATTCTAAAAAAACTCTCCCTATAGAGAACCTATAAGGAGAGTTGTCATTTTACATTACACTTGTTGTAAGTAATCGGTCTACCAAGAACCATAGTACAAAGATGGCACAGAGCAATCCAGCTGTTAGTCCCATAGTTGGTGTTGCATCGATAAGCCCGATTTCGTGAGCCATTTGTTTTGTTAGAATCACTTGGCCTGTAGGAGAGCCAAAGCGGTTTGAGTGGCTTTCACCAGGAAGAGCCATTAGAACCAATAGGATAAGGGTTCCAATTACAGGTACAAAGCCAATAAATACGAGGCCACCAGAACGACCTTGGTCGTGCAAGCGGCGCACCGCAACGGCCACGCCAGGGATGATCATCACTACGGACAAAAGGACTAGGATTACCAAGCCAAAGCCAACGCCTACTGCACTAGAGAGAGGGCTAATATAACTCAAAAAGGCACAGGTGAACAAGATTGCTACAAAGAGCAATTGATACATTAAAAAGAAATTCCAGTATTCACTGCGGCTCGCACGGCCTTCAAAGTCAGCATATTTATATACTAGACATTGTTTGAAGTTTTCAATCATGCCTAGATTATATTTATCTAACGAAATAGGGGGGGTGCGGACACGCCCACATTCTGGGCAATAACGATTATTTCTCAGCACTTCATGTCCACAATATGGACAAGATTTCATAATAAACTCCTTCCATCGACAGGCAGGAAACAGTAAAGCTCACAAGGTCCTGTTGTACATAACACATATCGTAATTTAGATATTATGTATCGCTTAATATCTATAATTTTAAATTCATCTTATTTTCATTCTACTACAAAGTGTTATATTGTCTATAAAAGAGTTGTTAAACTTTTATAAAATAAAATAATGAGTATGTTAATACATACAGGTAGTTATTACATATATCCGTTTCCGTTAATACCAAACCATAATAGTTCACCTACAACATCCGCTATTTGAATGGATTGGATCAGGAAGATTGTAATCCCCATAATCCAGTCTTGTCGGCGAGAAGGCGTTTCTTCAAGGCCTGTTTCTTTACTTATATCAGATGTAACTGGGATATAGCCTGTTCTTTCACCATAAGCATTTTCCCGTTGATCACCGCGGCGTAATTCATAGGTTAAGAATACAAAGAACCCTACAACGGGAATATAGGAAATCAGCTGTGTCCAGCCACTACGGCCAATATCATGCATACGTCGCGCCGTAGCTGATATATTGGGAACTAGTAAAAATAAGGATACACAAAAAGCAACCTTATCAACTATGCTTTCAAAATTAAGAAGACCCAATGCATTACAAATCATAGCCAAAATCCCTAAGGACCCTTGAATCATTGCAATGGTTGCGGCAAAGCGCCAATATTCACTACGGCTAGCACGACCGTTGAAATTAGCATAGTTTTTAATGCCTAGCTTGAAGGCATCGGTATAGTTTAAATCATATGTATTGATAGTTGCCATAACCTAGTCCTCCTCCACGTCTTCGATGCTAATAATACCCCAGCCCTTGCCTATGTTATACAAACGAACTAGAACAGGCTCTTGCCCATTTTCAAAGGTCACTATAAAACCAGTATAGTTGATAGTATAGTCATCTTCTTTATCTTGAGACACATAATCAAGCTGAATTGTTTCTACCTTAGGATGTTGCGCCTTCGCTACCGCTTGTTGCCATAGCTCAAACGTACCGTATCGCTCCATTTCACGTACACTTAGCTGGCGATATGCGCCATGATAATCCTCTTTACCAAGATTTTCATAGTATGCACGCACTACAGAACGAGCCTCTGTAGTAGCCGTTTCACTTTCTAATAAACGATTAGCCTTTTTCGTTAACCCGCTAGGCTCTATATTACCATAGGCAATCTCTTCCACTATCAAATTATGGTTGATCATGGCACTACCAGCACTATTAACAAGCCAGCCTAATACTAATAAGCCCACAATAAACACGCCAGATACAGATTGTTTTTGTGTCGTGTTTGCATCGTTATTATATATATTTCCTTCGCTGTTATATATATTTCCTTCGTTGTTATATATGTTTCCTTCAGTGTTATATATATTTGCTTCATTGCTATATATGTCTGGTCGATCTTGGATAGGCGATGTCCGTTTGCACAATAGATACAATAAAGCAATCCAGCCTAAAATAGGGACCAACAGTAAAATAATCAATATCGGATCATTATTAGAATCTCGTAATCGTCTCGCCATGAGCATAATCGTCGGCAAGCATAACAAGATGGATAAAGTGATTAATATGCCCCCTCCTAAGGATACGGCATACAAAAATCCATAAGGTATATAGCTTGCAAGGCCCGTAATGCATGTAATTAAACCATATACAACGGATATGGCACTTATAGTCAGCCAAAAATCGGCTGTATTCGTTCGTCCCTTACTGTTCGCGTAGTTTTCCACTAGCTCACGATAGAGGATCTCATATACTCTCTGTTTCATAAAACTCCTACTATAATTTTAGATACTATACAAACATAGATACTCCTATTATACTATGATATATCAACTTATTTTTTCATATTTTTTTCATCAGATTCCTCTATACTTTAATTAGATTTCTTACAACTGAAATTTGTACAATTTATTATATAGGAGACAATTATGAAAGCTAAATTAACTAAAGTAGTGGCTATGGCCAGCTTAGCGGCCTTCTTAACTGTTGGTATCGGTGCTAATGTGGCACAAGCTAAAGATTATCGCTTCACTATCGGCGACAATCCTCGCATCGAAAAAAATGATGATGGTACTGTAGATAGCAGTGATCAACCATGGTTCAAAAAGGGTGAAAAAAAACAAAAACATAAAAAACGTAAAGTATCTAACCGTGAAAAACACGATTCTAAGAAAGTCGCAGAACGCAGCCGTGATCATCAACGCGCTGAATCTTCTAATGACTAAGCCCCTTTCATAATCAGTTCCTGCTGATTATATAAGACATAACTAAACTAACTAACAAAAGGACGTTATACAATGTATAACGTCCTTTTGTTGTTATCTTTTATGTAGTATTTACTTGTATAAGAGATAAATAACCCTATTATGCGCCAGCCTTTTGGACAGCTTGTTTCATAGATTGTACGTAATCAAATAACGCTTGATCTGCATTTTCGCCGTGTTCTGCAACGATTTTAACGATAGCAGAGCCTACGATAGCACCATCAGATACGCGCGCCATAGCTTCTGCTTGGTCTGGTGTAGAAATACCGAAACCTACAGCTACAGGGATATCTGTATATTTGCGAATGGTCTCAACGATAGATTTAATATCTGTTTTAATTTCACTACGCATGCCTGTAACCCCAAGGGATGATACGCAGTACACAAAACCTTCCGCTTCTTTAGCAATCATTTCAATGCGGTTTTCAGATGTTGGAGCAATTAAAGATACTACTTCAACGCCGTGTTTATTAGCCACACTAGCGAGTTCACCTTTTTCTTCAAAGGGCATATCAGGCACGATAACGCCAGAAATACCAACCTCTTCACAGAGAGTAAAGAACTTTTCACGACCAAATACATAGATTGGGTTCAAATAGGTCATGAAAACGAGTGGAACTGTTACTGCATCATCACCAGTGCGCAGACGACGAACCATATCAAAAATATCATGGATTTTTACGCCTGTAGAAAGAGCACGTGTACTTGCCTCTTGAATAACAGGGCCTTCCGCTGTTGGATCTGAGAACGGAATGCCAATTTCTACCATATCTGCACCGGCTTTTACCATAGTGCGAATATAACGTTCTGTATTTTCAATACCGTGGTCGCCAGCACTAATGAACGGGATGAATGCCTTACCCTTTGTGAAAGCGTCTTTAATTTTACTCATGAAGATCCACCCCTCTATATTTCGCCATAGCCGCTACGTCTTTATCACCACGGCCAGATAAACAAATAATAATGATATCATCCTTGCTCATAGTAGGCGCAATTTTACGTGCATGTGCCACTGCATGAGCACTTTCAATAGCTGGAATAATGCCCTCTAAACGAGACAAATATTCGAATGCATCCACAGCTTCATCATCTGTTACAGGTACATATTCAGCACGACCACTATCGCGTAGATATGCATGTTCAGGTCCTATGCCAGGGTAATCAAGACCAGCAGAAATTGAATATACCGGTGCAATTTGACCATCTTCATCTTGGCAGAAGTAAGACTTCATACCGTGGAAAATACCAACTGTACCTTTTGCCATTGTAGCCGCATGTTCTTCTGTATCAATACCGCGACCTGCTGCTTCACAACCGATAAGGCGAACACCTTCATCAGGAATAAAGTTATAGAACATTCCCATCGCATTAGAACCGCCGCCTACACAAGCCATAACAGCTGTTGGCAATTTACCTTCCGCTTCAAGAATTTGTTCACGTGCTTCACGACTGATGATGGATTGGAAATCGCGCACAATCATAGGGAATGGATGGGCACCCATAACAGAGCCCAACACATAATGCGTATCGGACATACGGTTAGTCCATTCGCGCATTGCTTCAGAAACAGCATCTTTTAACGTGCTAGTACCAGTTGTGACAGGATGTACCTTCGCACCTAATAATTCCATGCGATATACGTTGAGCACTTGGCGTTCACAGTCCTCTGCACCCATGTATACCTCGCACTCCATATCCATTAAGGCTGCAATAGTCGCCGTAGCAACACCGTGTTGGCCTGCACCAGTTTCAGCGATAACACGCGTTTTACCCATGCGTTTTGCCAATAACATTTGGCCGATTACGTTATTCAATTTGTGGGAACCAGTGTGGTTCAAATCTTCCCGTTTTAAATAGATTTTAGCGCCTCCAAGGTCCTTTGTCATGCGTTCTGCATAGTATAAAAGGGATGGACGGCCTGTATATTTTTTATGTAAATCCTCAAGTTCGCGTACGAAATCAGGATCATCTTTGTACTTGTTGTACGCCTCTTCCAATTCAATGACTGCATTCATCAATGTTTCTGGCATAAATTGGCCACCAAAGGAGCCAAAATAACCATGTCTTTGTTCACTCATATAACTTACCTTTCTATCTATCATTCCTGCCAATGTGCCATGTTATGACAGGGCTATTGTTCTTACGATGTTGGTGAAAGCTTTAATCTTTTCATTGTCTTTCACTCCTTCTGTTTCAATGCCGCTACTAATATCAATACCATAAGGGCGAACTGTACGAATTGCACGGGCCACGTTGGTACTATCGATACCGCCTGCGAGCATAAATGGTCGTTCAAACTCATCTAACGAGGACCAGTCGAATACTTCGCCTGTGCCGCCCCGTTCGTCTTTGTGGTATGCATCAAATAACAGCATATCCGCACTGCTATCAATCCATTTTTCTGCATCTGCAGCACT
>NZ_CAUTZP010000030.1:0-6899 GCF_963543145.1 uncultured Veillonella sp.
ATGCTCCTGTTTGGAATGAGCTACATATGTCTACAGATTTTCCAACTTATTGGGACTAGTCACACACACTTTTTGTCCTATAACCCTTTTTATCGTCTAGTTGCCAACCCATTTTCAGATGAGATATTAATAGGTTGAGGTATTACCTCTAGAATTAATATATTCCCTCGTGCTATATTACATATGAGTAGTATTTTTACGTTCATATGTATAAGGAGATACTCTATGTTTAACTTTTATAGTGAGTTATTATTACGTTTACAGAAACAATTTGTATCCGAACATGAATCTGATTTCAAATCTATTGAGGATTTGTTAGAAGCATTTATGACTCAATATAATCGTGGTGATTTTAATAATACGATAGAAATGAAATTACGTGATTTATATGAGGCTGCAGAAGAGGCTGATACGAATAAGAAATCAAGGAAGTTATACAATGAAATCCTTGCATTATGTCCTGATGAAGTAGATGCTAAACGAGAACTCATAGCCCTTGAGTTACATCCAAGCTTTCAAATTTATCAGTTGAAACAGCTAGTAGAATCGTTGAAAAAACCAAAGAAAATAGATTGGAATATATTAGAGGCGCGTCCTTATATGCGCTGTCTCATCGACATGGGGATGATATATTTAGAATATAATATGTATAATGATGCGATTGCATGCTTTACGCCAGTTTTTCACGGGGACAAGCAAGATCATTCGGGATTCCTTGTGTATATGATGGTTGCTTGTTGTGGCGCTGCCAACTGGGATCGCGGCCGCAAGGTATATCAGCGATATCTTGCATGTTGCGATGATATACAAAATGCATTTAATCAGGCTCCGGATATCATGTTGCCTATGCATATGCTGTATATTCTATTGGCTTTGCAGTGTGGTGAAAGCAAGATAGCCCATGATGTATTAGCAGATCTTGTTGATGAATATGAAGATATTGATTGGTTATTACAAGATGCAACGCGTTGGAACGATTTTGTAGAAGATCATTTAGAGGCTATTATGTATATGGTAGACCATGTGAGCAACATAGATTCTGACCCACGAGAATTAATAAGCTTATATACTGCTATCTCATTTTTACCAACTCAATTAGTGGATTTTGAAAGTCCATTATGGCAGACTCTATATGATGTGTATGAACGTGTTACCGGTCGAACTGTTATAAATCGGTACTCTAATGATAGTTATATGGGAAAACGCGAGTCCGCTCATATGAGCCCCGTAGAGGTTGCTAAAGGTGGGGCTTTGCGTGGAAATCCGGTATATGACAATATACGGTTCGGTGCACAAATTACACTTTCACAAGCCGGCCTATACACAGTAGATGATTTTAAAACAATTACTAAACAAGAAGTATTGATGCTACCGGGCATTGGTAAAAAAACAGTGGAACAACTAGAGCATAATGGTGTTATATTTAAAGCCTAAGATGTGACTTGAATTTAATAGCGATCCTAGGATAACGAAGGGCTATTTGTCTTTTTCATAATTAATTATTTTCTTGAAAGCCAAGATTACCTATCATCCGTGGATCAATACGATCGCCTCTACGACCTTCGGGATTTACTTATTGCATGATAATAAGCTGTTCCTTCATCACATGTGGGACAATATATTTGGAACCTATCAGTATTACGATTCCGCTTTATTACCGTTATATGCGATCCTCATGGTAGCACTCATTTTCATAGTTGGCATGGTGGTAGACTATATGCGGTTAGCTTTCATAGAAAAACCTATTATGAAACGCATTACGTTGTACATTGACAGCTGTCAATCGTGGATGGAGAAGAAGGTGCCATTTTAATGCGATTTTCACCGTTTTTTGGTATAATAAGCAAGTATTCCAACGATAAAACGGAGGTAATTCTAATGCGTAAATTCTTATATATGTTAGCGGCTTTACTCGTGTTGATTGGTATTAATACACATGATGTAGAAGCTCGTACAGATGTGTATGCTACCACTTATAACGGCAATAGCTGGTATGTAGACCAAGACTCTGTAAAGAGAGTAGGTGATGTACTTAATTTCACAGTATATACGACATCTGGTCTCAGCTATAAGGTAACATCTAGCGATAGTAATTATTACAATGCAGATGTATTCTACTATAACAACAAACTCGTTTCAGACAATGGTCAATCCGTTTGGAAATCTCCAGGCATGATGGCGGCTATGCGCGTAGCACGTAGATAAAGATAAAAAGATAAGAGGCAGTGACTCAGTCTCTGCCTCTTGGTTTATAACATAACATATTAGTATTGTTTATCTGTATTTGACGATATATAACATAAACCCTATAATATAAGTAGATAGCCAAGCGATTAGATCCGTCGGGCTCATCTCAAGAGAATAAATACGTGATGAAATGGCCTTTCAGTTATCCAGTTACTGGTAACGAAGGGCTATTTGTCTTTTATGTAAGCGGTAACTGGTGTTACTGCTTTTTTGATATAAATTTATATGTGGAAAATTCCCCTCATATTTACAAAATATATAATTATAAATTATAATTAAATTATTTAATAATAGTTTATAGTGTGTAGAGAGAGGGTTCTTATGAAACGCATGTGTAAAGCGAAATTATCCTTAGCAATTGCCCTGACGATTGCTAGCTCTGTAGGACAGTATGTAATGGCGGAGAGTACATTAGTTACTACACCTACTGGTGCATATATTACTGCAAATAATGGTGGGAAGTTTACGGCTGGTACAATGACAAATTACGTATCTACGATTGAGGCAGATACTGGTAGTACAGTCAGCATTGATAAAGCAACAGCAAATATTGGCTATAATAATAAGTCTTTCATTAGCAGTAAAGGTGGCAGTACTGTTACTCTTAAGGAAGGCGTTTATGATGTTCGAAATGTGAGCACTCCTATTGCAGTGGCTCAAGGTGGTACTGTTAATATTGGCGTAGATGGTAATACAGGCAATTTTATCGGCAAGGATTTATCTTTAGTCGGTGATGTTATTGTTAAAAGTGACCCAAATCATGCGTCTGAAATTAACATTGGTATTGATGGTAAAGAGTCACTATGGGACGGTTTAGCATTTAATTTAGCAGATAAAGATGCTAAACAACCAAGTCATATTAATGTATTCCTTGGCGATTATGGTGCTTGGGAACTTTTCTATCAAGGCGGCTTGCATGAAGGAACACTAGATGGTGGTACGCAACCTAGCCACGTTCATCGGCTTGTAGGTTCCAAGAATCGTAATTATGCTAATATGGTAACCCAAAGTGAGCATAATAAACTCTATGTGGATAAGCTGGAAGGTCATGTAAACTTTATTTATGATCCTAATGATGAGGCTGGAGATACTGAGGATCCAAGCTATCAACCACCAACAAAAACATATAATGGTGTGACACCAGACTCCTTCTGGGGTGGGGATATTCACATTACAAGTGCGGCTCCTGGTGCGACTGCTCATGTATATACGACTCAAAAAGGTCTAGACATGTCTTCCGAAGAGAATGTAAATAAGATATTAGATAACTTGGCACATAAGATGTATTATCATAACTATGTTAATGGTGAAAGAAATCTTCAAGGAACAGTAGCTATTGCATCTGATGGTTCTGAATCTGGTCGTTTCACAGTTATCACTTCTGGTCATGCTAAAGAAGGTGACATTACCTGGCAAGCAGATAAAGATGGTCAAGGTAAATACGTATATGGTGAAAATAAACCGGCTCCGAAACCAGAGATAAAACCGACTCCAAAACCTGAACTTAAGCCTCAACCTAAGCCAACTCCAAAACCAGAAGTTAAGCCAACTCCAGCTCCAGCTCCAAAACCAGAGGTAAAACCAACACCTCAACCAACTCCAAAGCCAGAGGTTAAACCAGCTCCAGCTCCTAAGCCTGAGAACAACGGTCATATTCATGTTATCATGGGTGATTTTGATACACCTCATATGCGTGGCGTTCGTTCTGCCATCATGAGTAATATCAACGGTTGGAGAACATTGACAGATAATATGTATCGTCCACGTGTATTGCAACAAGGCGAACCAACAGGTATTTGGGCGCGCGTTGGGGGCGGTAAATACGGCTTCAATGCAACAGGTATCGACACAGATACTACGTATACACGCGTTCAAGGTGGTTACGATGCTAAAACTGGCAGTGGTTGGACTGTAGGTGGTCAAATTTCCTACCTTCGTGGCAACGATGATTACGTATTCAACGGTACTGGCAAAGAAAAAGCCTTTGCAGTTGGTGCGTATGGTTTGAAAGATCTTGGTAAGAACCAATACATCCACATCGAATCCCAAGTAGGTCGTGCATCTAATGACTTCACAGTTCGTAATGAAATTGGTGAAAGACTATCTGGCGAGACTAAAGCGAATGCATACTCCATCGGTGCACGCTATGGTAAAACTGTGAAGCTTTCAAATGGTACATACATTGAACCACAAGCACAATTGAGCTACACTCACTTCGGTGGCGATAGCTTCAATGCTGGCAGCATGCATGTAGAGCAATCTGGTGTGAGCAGCACAGCAGGTGGTCTGGGCCTTGAAATCGGTAAAAACTTCGGTGCAGGTAACATCTATACTCGTGTTAGCGTGAATCATGCCTTCTCTGGTACAGTGAAAACTGCGTACACAAGTGGTGCTACTACTAAATACACATCTGAAGACATTAAAGGTACTTGGACAGATCTAGCCTTCGGTGGCCGCTATGGCTTCAATGCAAACAACAGCATCTTCGGTGATATTAGTACAGGTCTATCTGGCGACTATAAAGCTGGCTGGTCTGTAAATGCAGGATTTACACATAAATTCTAATATAATAGTTACTATATAATCGTATATGGTAATAAGTACTATATAAAAGTATATGGTGATAAGTAGTATATAAATATATAGTATTCATAAAATAAAAATCCCCATGTATTGGATTTAACGATCTAATACATGGGGATTTTATAATATATTTCGTATATTTCTATAAATAGATTCTTATTGATTCGCTTATATGTTCGTCATATAATTGACTTAGGATAGTCAGGCGAGGTTGGGCCTCTCTTCGTAAATGAAGGGAGGGTTGTCTATGAGTGATTATGAGTTGATCATGATAATTCTAGAGGCAATGACGGTTGTCATTGCCTTTGGTGCACTTGTGGCTCTTATTTGTCTTGGAAAAGACAAATAGCCCTTCGTTATCCCCTGGATAATTAGGTAACTGAAAGGCCATTTCATCAATTAACTATAGTTTTGAGAGGAGCCCGACGGAACCACTCGTTTGGCTATCTTCTTATATTATAGGGTTTATATCGTATATCGTCAAATACGGATAAACACTATATAATGTTTACTAATAAAAGGCAGTGATTTAGTCACTGTCTTTTTTATATGCTAGTTTCATAACTCATCCATTAATATTTTAAATTATCTTAAATAAAATATTATTAATTCATTTACAATTCACAAAAAATGGTGTAACATTTTAAATATATTTTAAAAGTGTTAGATGTGAGTTCTTAATAAAGTGAGTATATATCTATCTTTTCATATAAATAAAGACTGATAAATCAACTTATAGATATATTCGTTTATGGAGGAACTTTCACAAATTTGAGTGTAATTGTATTAATCATTGAGGTGTAAAAGGATGAGAGGTAGAAATAAGGTTTTATTATCTGCTGTTATGATGACTTTATTGGCATCTACGATGGCCGTGCCAAGTACATGGGCTGCAGCGGGTCTTGGTTCTGATGGACGTATATTTGCCGTAGGTTCTGAAAGTAAATTTGAAAGTACAGGTAATACAACTGCCAATGGTGTGGTAGCATCTAACGGTGGGCAAGTTACGATTGGCTCCTTAGATACACCTAATCAAAATCAATTACCTAAACGCTATCGTCAACCAGCTTTCATTACAGGTATGCTAAATAACAGTTCCATTCAAGTGGATGGCGGGGTTATGGATGTAAATACCGCTCCATGGGAGGCACCATATCCAGTAGCCTTTGCTTATAATAGTAAAATTAACCTCGGTATTGATGATGCGGGTACTGTAAAAAACAAAGTGTTTAATATGCAAGGTAATGTGCTTGTATCTGATAAAACAATGCCTCCATATCAACAACAGGAACCATCTGTTATCAACATCGGTCTAGGTCGTGCTCATAATAGCCCTAACCAATTTTCCGGTAAGGCGGTAAATACATTAGAGGATAAAGGTGGAGAAATCAACATGACCTTTGATGGAGGAATGTGGAGCCACGATAATATGGGTGGTTTAGAGGCATTCATGATCGATGGTAAAGAAGCGCGTAGCAGCATCAATACGCTCACAGGTACTCGTACCCGTGAAGGTTTCAGCCGTATTT
The DNA here is from genome assembly GCF_963543145.1 of uncultured Veillonella sp. Classification (GTDB taxonomy): domain Bacteria; phylum Bacillota; class Negativicutes; order Veillonellales; family Veillonellaceae; genus Veillonella. Next base: position 6,360 of record NZ_CAUTZP010000030.1, read on the forward strand.
CTCAAGATTCCCGCAGTGATATTCATGTGAATAAATTGGATGGTCATATCAACGTTATTTATGACATGACTAGCGGTACTGGTTTGAATTTCACTAAACCAGGTTCTCAAAAAACTGGTCTTGATGCAGCTGATATCGAGGGTGGTAACTTTATTGTAAAATCTGCTGCGGCTGGTTCCGGCGTGCATGGCTATGTGACAGGCGATCATCTTGATACTTCTTCTGAAAGCAATGTAAACAAGATTTTAGATAATTTGGCACATAAATTCTATTATGAAAACTATGTAAAAGGTGAAAGAAATCTTTCTGGTACAGTATCCATCGCTTCTAACGGCATCGTGTCTAGCTTCCAAAAAGCATTGACCACAGACCAAAAAGAAGGGGATATTACGTGGAAAGACGGCAATGGTCAAGGGTCCTATGTGACACCAGAACCAAAACCTACACCAACACCAGATCCAAAACCAGTAACACCGGTAACTCCAGATCCTAAACCAGTTACACCAGTAACTCCGGATCCTAAACCAGTTACACCAGTAA
>NZ_CAUTZP010000031.1:0-5714 GCF_963543145.1 uncultured Veillonella sp.
ATGGTTACAAAGTTGTTGGCTATAGTAAATATCATCAATACAAGATGAAAATCGACGTAATCACTGGCAATACTTCCGATATGGAAGAAGGGGGCAAACCTAAAAAAATTATCGGTGAAATCTTCAATAAAGATCGAGTAATTGAGCCTGCTCAAGCAGAACGTGTTGCTAAACAACAACTCGGTGCTGATGCTGTTATGAAGGGCTGGAAAATTGAAGCTCATGACGGCAAAATCTTGTACTATGTAACAATGCATCAAGATGGTAAAAAAGTAGTTGTTACAGTAGATGCTGAAACAGGTGCTTATGTAGAGCAATCTAAAGCTTATAAATTACCACCTGAACCAGATCAAGGTTTCGATGGGCGCAAAACAAATCTTATTTTTGGTAGCGGCATCGACATGGGTCGTTAATCTATTAAGTGATCATCAAATAAAAGAGCCAAAGGCAAATGCCTTTGGCTCTTGTTTTGTTTAATAGTTATTACCAACGGTGTTCATAGTACACTTGTGTCCACATAATAACTTCGACTAAGGAAGGATGTGGGCTCATAGTTTCACCTACAGCGATAACGGATTTAGGATCCATTTCGCGAGTAATACCTTTTTCGCGTAAGCGTTTAGTACGTTCAGAAGCGATTTCTTCATTAATTACTGTCAATGGTGTTACACCACTGTTCATAAGGTTTACATATGGTTGGAAAAGGATAGACGCTTGAGGACCTGTTACATGCATACCAAGGATATGGTTAGTATTTTTGTCTACCACGATTTTAACAAAGCCATCATTTACATCGCCAGGGTTGATACCCATTGCGTAGCCTTTAGCTGTAGAGGAGTAGTAGTTTTTACCTACACCTACATTGTAACCAGCTTTAATAGCTTCTGCCTCAGTAAGACCTACGCTACCAATTTCAGGGTAGGAGAATGTAACCTTAGGTAATGTATCATAACGTGCCCAACGGTAATCTTCTTCGCTTTTTGCGTAGAAGAGATTATGTGCAATGATGTCTGCTTCGTAGTTTGCACGATGGCGGAATGCAGGCTCTCCGTTTACGTCACCTAACGCATAGATACCATCAACGGATGTTTCTAAGAATTCATTAGTTTTGATCCAGCCTTTTGGCCATGTTTCGATACCTGTATTTTCAAGGTGTAATTCTTCCACTGCAGGACGAATGCCGGCAGCTACGAGAATTTCTTCAACTTTTGTTTCTGTGATTTTGCCAGTAGTACGATCTTTTGTTACTACGACCTTGAGACCGTCCTCTTGGCGGATTTCAACAGTGTCTTGGTTTAAGATTACATTAATACCACGAGCTTGGTAATTTTGAAGCAGATGTTCAGACATCTCTTCATCTTCCTTAGGTACAAGGCGCACATTATGTTGAATGATAGTAACTTCAGTACCAGCAGCATCAAATACGTGAGCAAATTCTACACCGATTGGACCTGCGCCGAGTACGGCAAGGGATTTATATGGTTGTTTAGGGAATTTGTCACCAAAGAGGCTTTCACTAGTAAGATAGCCTGCCTCTTGCAGACCGGGTACATTTGGTACATTACTATAACCGCCAGTACCAAGGATAATCGTTGGTGCTGTGATTTCTACAATGCCAGAACCATCATTAAGGTGAATATTCATTACTTTATCGGATACAAAGCTTGCTGCACCACGATATACATCTACATTGTCATAAGCATTGTAATAATCGTAAATGCCAGCAGATTCGTCGATTTTAAACCACGTACGTTTGGATACAGTATCCCAATCCATAGTAGCAGAACCAACATTAACACCAATTTTTTTGAATTCTTCCACTTCTTGGATCGCATTGGCTGCTGTAACCATAACTTTTGTAGGAATACAACCGCGAGTTAGGCATGTACCACCAAATTTACCTTTTTCTATGATGGCCACTTTAAGACCTTTTTTTAGCGCAGCGTCAGCTACGATAGTTGCGCCGCCTGTACCAACTACAATAATATCGTATTGTTTCATGTTGATTCCTTTCTATATATATCTACTAATAGTTATTATCATTAACTTTATTATAGCACTATATTGAATAAAATCAATATAGCTAATTTCCTATTGGTAAAAGTTTATGTGTGACTGATTATAAATAACACAATTTTTTAAGTACCACAATAAATACAATGTGATACTACTTTTAAAAAGAGCTGATGAGATTGTTTACTAAGCTTGCTTATAAAAAGACGGTCCCGAAGGACCGTCTAAGGATATTTTAGTTCCAATCTTCGTGGTAGCCACGTTTTGCATAGTCTGCAGTAGCTGTGAAGAGAATGTCTGTGCTAGAGTTAAGCGCAGTTTCCGTAGAGTCTTGTAAAACACCGATGATAAAGCCAACGCCTACAACTTGCATTGCTACGTCGTTGGAAATACCAAATAGGGAACAAGCCAATGGAATGAGTAGTAAAGAACCACCAGCTACACCAGAAGCACCACAAGCACCAATAGTGGCGATGATGGATAATAGGATTGCAGTAGGAATATCTACAACAATACCTAGTGTATGAGCTGCTGCTAATGTCATGATTGTGATCGTAATTGCAGCACCACCCATATTGATAGTAGCACCTAATGGAATGGATACGGAATACATATCTGGGTTCAGTTTCAAACGTTTAGCTAAGTCAAGGTTTACAGGAATATTGGCAGCAGAGCTACGTGTAAAGAATGCGTAGATTGCAGATTCGCGTAAACATTTAAATACCAATGGGTATGGATTGCGACGAAGATAAATGAAGGACAAAAGCGGATTGATTACTAGTGCTACGAAAATCATGGAACCAAGTAATAAAACGAGTAATTGGAAGTAACCAATTAAAGCTTCGATACCGTTAGTTGCAATAGATTCAGCTACAAGGCCCATAATACCAAGAGGCGCAAAGCGGATAATCCAACCTACTACTGTAGTAATTGCTTGAGCGATGGATTCCATAACCTCTTTTGTATTCATTGGTGCCTGACGTAAAGCCGCACCTAGGATAAGTGCCCAACCTAGAATACCGATATAGTTAGCAGACATCAATGCTTTTACAGGGTTATCAACTACATTTTTAAGTAATGTTGTCATAACTTGAGCAATACCTTGCGGTGGCGCTGCATCAGCGGCATCTGCTGCTAAATGTAAAGTAGTAGGGAATAAGAAACTTACGACTACGGCTAATGCTGCGGATAGGAATGTACCTAATAAATATAAGGTGATAACAGAACCCATACCTGTTTTTTGGCCGGAGCGATGTTTACTAATCGCTGCGATTACCAAGAAGAATACAAGGATAGGGGCGATGCCTTTAAGAGCCCCAACAAAGAGAACCCCTAATAAAGCAAGTTCATTTGCCACATCTGGCAGGTAAAGTGCAGTCAAAATACCAATAACCAAACCTATGATAATCTGTTGGATTAGACTGACTTTGTTGATTGATTTTACAAATCGATTCATAGTACACTCCAATACTTAATAAAAACATATAATACTCCATGAAGAAGTATCCTTTCATCATGGACATATGTCATTATACAACGAACATGTAATAGTAGCAATAGATAATATCATAGATGTTCATACGTATTTATGTTAAATATATAATAAGTGATAAATATGTTTATTTACCTTATAGTCGGGTGTTGTTTTCTATAGAATTCACAAGTACTTTTACCATATATGTAAATAGTACATACTTGCTATTTATAGTATATATAATAGGCTTCTTTTTTAGAGTTCCTATAATATGGTATACTATGCCATATACAGTTCTTGAATATAGTTCTTGATTAGTGAAAGGACCATAATGAATACTAAAGAATTTAAAACGTATGCCGATAAAGAAGAGTTTGTACAGGGTGTTTTTTCTAATATTGCAAAAAACTATGATTTAATGAATACAGTCTTAAGCTTTGGACAAGATTATTTTTGGCGGAAATTCTCTGTAAAAGCAATGAATATTGGTCCTCACCAACGTGTGCTTGATGTGGCATGTGGTACTTGTGTGTTTACAAAGGAAGCGTTGCGTCAAGAGCCAACATTAAGGGTGGAGGCATTAGACTTTAATCGTGAAATGCTCGACCAAGGTCGTGTTCGTATTGAAGAAGCAGGGTTAATAGATCAAGTTAATCTAGTACAAGGTGATGCGATGGCTTTACCTTATGCAGATAATACTTTTGATGCGGCTATGAGTGGCTTTGCAATGCGCAATGTACCAGATATTAAACAAGTATTATGTGAAATGCAACGTGTTGTAAAACCAGGTGGGAAAGTAGTTGTATTAGAACTTGCAAAGCCAAGTATGTTTGGTTTTAAACAGGTATATAATTTCTATTTCTCTTATATATTACCTATTATAGGTAAACTAAGTAAGGATAATTCATCCTATGCATGGCTTCCAGAGTCCTTGCGACGTTACCCTCACCAAAGCGAAATTTTGGAAATCTGGAAATCTCTAGGATATGAAAATGCCACCTATCATGAATTGACAGGCGGCATTGTAGCGGTCCACGAAGGTGTGGTGCCAGAGAATTCTATTGTAAATAATAAGTAATATTAGCGTCTTGAGAAACTACTAATGATCCTTTTTCAACAGGTGTAGCAGTTTCGAGTGCTGCCTTTAGCATTGCTCCATTACGGTAATAACCGGAGTCCATAGAACTAGTTTCAGTTGTACTAATAGAAACCGTTTTTACTGGACCTAATGTACGACCGAGTGCAGCTGCAATAACTTCCGCTTTATGGCGGCCGTTTTGAATCGCTTCTGTAGTTAAAGAATCAGATAATTGTTGAGACACATCATTTTGGAATGAAAGGTTGTTGATGTCGTTAGCCCCAGCGCTAACTGCGGCATCGACAACCTTTCCTACGTTATCGAGGTTATTAATCTTAACTGTTACATGATTGGACACATTATAACCTGTGTTAATGCGTTTGCCTTCTTGATAATCGCTTGTTGGATTAATGGATATATTAGATGTGAAAATATCTTTTTTATCAACACCTAGATTTGCTAATCTACTAATTAACTCACTCATGATACGATCGTTATTGGATTTAGCAGCGTTAATATTTGTGTTTTGACTTGTAATGCCTAAGGTTAAAATTGCATAGCTTGGTGCTACAGAACGAGAGGCTTGGCCTGTAATTTGGATTTCAGAGGTATCGAAGGTGCCTTGTGGTGCAGCAAAGGCTGCTGTAGTCATAGTTGCACATATAGCGGCTAGCGCTACTGTTTTAGCTAATAAACGTTTAGATAATTTCATACTTAATCTCCTTACACTAATGTAATATTCATATTAATTGATACTAATAAAATAGAACTATTTATGCTACAAGTTCTGTATTACAGCTATATTGTACCTGATTGGTTGTATGAAATCAATTATCGATTACTAGGTATGTTAATGAAAGTAAGGTGAAAGTTGTGTGAAATTGAGAAATGGGGGTTGCACTTATAATGTCGTTGTACTATAATATGCATACAGTCGTTCGAGCGACTGTTTCTTAATGAGTGTAGTAATACACTCTAGAGGTTCAAAAAGAACTTAAAAAAAGATTATAAAATGTGTTGACACGAACGAAGTCACATGTTATTATAATCTAGTCGCCAGTTGACGAAGTGTTTCTTGAGAAAGTGCTTCGAAACTAGATAAAATCTAGTTTGACTGGTACAGATCTTTGAAAACTGAACAATGATAGG
>NZ_CAUTZP010000032.1:0-5358 GCF_963543145.1 uncultured Veillonella sp.
GTAAAACACTTAGTTTATAAATAAATTTGATTTTGATATCAATTGAGAACTGTAGTATAATAGTTATATTAATTGTATACACTTATATGAGTAACAACTGATGTGTTGTTACTTATAAACCATTTTAATACTATATATGCTAAGTGATATAACAATCAGAGGGGGAGCTGTTATATTTGCTTGCTTAGCTGTATGTGCATGAGGGGGCCGAAGTGTTATAGAGTGCTATACACAGGGAGGATATAATGAATGATATGCTATTAGAATATATCGATCGGATGATTGATCAAGAGAAAGACCATCGTGTTTTTTCTGTCGAATTTAACGATAAGCAGTACTACGTAAAACAAGATATTAGTAATCATCGCTCTAGTTGGATTAAGCCCTCCCCTAGAGCTGCTTTTGATTATGAGTTCTATAAAATTTCCTTCGTGAATACACAATTGCCTGTAGCTCCTACCATTGCCGGTTTTAGAGAACATTATTTTGTTACAGAAGCGTGTGGTAAGAATCTAACTTATTATAGTCAATTACCGGCGCAAAATCCTGATGATACTAGTTTGCAAGATATGGTCACTCATATTTTTTATATCTTTGGCAAAACATTAGGTCAGCTACATGACTATGGCTTGTCTCATGGGCGTCCTGCCATGCGTGATATTACCTATGATCCTGAAAGTGATAAGATTACCTTACTAGACTGGGAAAATAGCCGACGTTGGCCAGAATTAAGCCCTCAAGGGTGGGATTTAATTACCTTTGCTCACAGCTATTTGCGTGAAGATAACTTACCGATAACCTACCTATATGCCATGATGAATGGTTATAGCTCGGCTCACACGGCGCGCGATACAGTGTTACATGTAAAAGCAATTTTGCGTAAACATGAATATCTATTTAAATTCTGCCGTATGCTAAACCCATTCCACTTTGTAGATACGGAAGCAGCCGTAAAAGCGAATGATTTCATGTTATCCTTGAAAACTGAATAAAATTTAACTGAATAGTACTTATATATAGACCTTTACGGGAACTAGTTTTATATCTCATATATAACTAGTTCTAGTAAAGGTTTTTTTGCGTGTTAATGAAGATTTGTAATTATAATTCACCGGCTTTCACCAAAATCACCATAATTCATAGTAAGAGGGTTGTCGAAGGAGGACCTCAGGAATATAAGAGGGTGAAAGGAGGTGATACGATGGCTAACATTAAACGCACTAAATTGGTGTTGCGTTTTAACATCGGCACCGAAGATGCGCCGAAGTACAAAGACGTAACCTATACACGTGTTGCAGAAGAAGCGTCCGACGATAATGTGAAAACCGTTGGTAATGCGCTGGCAGCCTTGTATGACCACAGCTTGTCCGACGTGGTCCGCGTCAATGAAGTATCTTTAGGACATTAATTGTAGAGTATCTACACATGTTTGTTTTAAGTGATCCGAACACATCCTGATTGCTGATTTCATACATCCTTACATAGTCGTAAAAGGATGTAACAATCGCAAGTCCACACATTCCCATCCTTATTGATATGAATTGTAAATAGATATATTTGATCTCGGTGCAATCACAGAATTACAGAGATTATCATTCTATCTATATTCGAGAACTTGTTTATGAAACGTGAAAGGAGGCGCCCACATGGCGGAAAAACGCGTTGTATATCTTACATTTTCTACGGTCGGTGGTAAAAGCACATCAGTCACAATTAGTGCTCCTCGTGCTGGAATTACTTTACAAGATGCTAAAACAGCGGCTAATGCGCTAGTAGCTAACAAGGTAATCCTTGGTTCTGGTGATGCAGAACTTGCTGCATTTACTACGGCTCGTGAAGTAACAACTCAAACTACTGAATTGCAATAAACGTATACTGCAAATCGTTAAAAGGGCTCTCGCCGGTGGTGAGGGCTCTTTTATTATGGTACAATATAAGGTATACCAATTAGGTATGGTGAAAATGATTATAATATGCCCAAAAACTGGTGCATCGTGTAACCCGAATGGGGATTTTTTAAGGGGTAAAGCTGTGGAATATATCATTTCGTTTATGGAAACTTATGGCTATACAGCCATGTTTATCACAATGGTTCTAGAAAATGCTAACGTGCCTATTCCGAGTGAAATTGTACTCGGTTTTGCCGGGTATTTGATTGCTCAAGGTGTATTTGATATGCATACGACGATAGTCGTAGGTACTTTGGCGGGGATTGTTGGATCCGTATTATCCTACTGGATGGGCGAATATGGTGGTCGCCCTCTATTATTGAAATACGGTAAATATGTATTTTTCAATGAACATAAATTTGAATTAGCAGAAAATATGTTCAATAAATACGGCGGTGCTGCTATATTCTTTGGTCGCCTTTTACCTGGTATTCGTACTTTTATTTCTTTCCCAGCAGGCATGGCACGCTATCCAATGTGGCACTTCATTATCTGGACAACTCTTGGTACGATTCCTTGGACGATTTTGCTCGTTTACCTAGGCAAGGTACTTGGTGAAAATTGGCAAGATCTTATCGCATATAATCATGAGTTCTTGGTTGTTATTGTTGTTGTATTTGTTATTATAGCTGCAGTACTGGGCTTTAAATACTATCGCAATCGTCGATAAGGAGGGACCTTATGAAACTCTCTCGCTTAACACCAGTCATATTTATTGTGTGGCTCGTGTTCTACATGTTTGGCAATAATATGTTGCCTGTTACCGATCCTGTTGAATCTAATTACGCGTTAACTGCGAAGGAAATGGTTCTTTCTGGTGATTGGTTGTCACCTCAAATTTACGGTACTTATTGGTACGATAAACCTATTATGATTTACTGGCTCATCGCCCTTGGGTTTAAACTTTTTGGTATCGCTGATTGGGTGGTTCGTCTCCCAAGTGCTATCTTTGGCGCTTTATCTGTGGCAACTATGTATCAATCCATGCGTACCATTAGTGGTAAATGGGTGTTAGGCCTCATTGGGGCGTCTGTTTTAGGCACATCTCTCATGTTCTGGACCGTAGCGCATGGCGTTATTACCGATATGGTACTCCTCTATACGACCTTGATGGTCATGATTTACTCCTATAAGGGGATGGTGGAGCAGAAACCATATGCTATGATTGTGGCCTATGTATTTGCTGCTCTCGGGGTACTTACGAAAGGACCTGTAGCTATTGTATTGCCTGGTATGATTTTACTTGTTTTTGCAGGTATCAATCGTTCTTGGTCCATGGTGAAAGCTATCTTCGATTGGCGCGGTATTCTTGCTTTCTTAGCCGTTTGTTTGCCGTGGTATGTGTATATGTACAGTGTTCATGGTCAAGATTTCATCAATGGCTTCTTAGGTCTTCACAATGTAACGCGTGCCACACAATCCGAGCATCCAGAAGATAATGTATGGTGGTATTACTTAGCTATCTTCCTCGGTGCTTCTATGCCGTGGACTGGTGCCGTTATTTATGGCATGATCGATGGCTTTAAACAGCGTCATACTGGTTTTATTTATAATATGACCTGGGGTGTAGGTGTTCTTTTATTCTATACGTTAATGGCTACTAAATATCCTTTATATACCTTTGTTAGCCTCGTTCCATTTAGTGCGATTGGTGCCATGGGCGTTATGAAGCTTATTCGTAAAGGAAAATCGAGAGCTTTAAAATGGATTATCATGGGACCTACTCTGCTCTTGTGGGCTGCGTATGTTGTGGGCTCGTTCTATGCGCCATGGGGATTTTACTTCTTGCTCTATGTAGTTGTTGCTACCGCTGTACTCCTTATGTTCCATGCGTGGTATACGAGGAAGGGCTATCGTCTAGTTACTGTTATTGTTCTTGGTACGATGGTTATTTCTTCCGTAGTCGTTATAGAAGGTATTGAGCCATTTGTAAAACAACGCAGCAATATAGACGTTGTACCGGTAGTAGATTCCTATGACGGTGATGTATATTACTATAACGGCTATAGTACAGCGGCTGTATACTATACAGGTCATAAGATTATCAAAATCAACGGTGATGAGAGTCGCTGGGATGATCGAGATAAATTGAAAAAACGCAGTGCTGAATGGTCAAAGAAATATCTTATGGAACAAGTCGATGAAGAGGAGTTTAACAATATTATCGCATCTGGTAAACCTGTGATGTTAATCGTTCCAAAAAGCGAAATTAAGCACTTCCGTCAATCCTCTATTTACCCAAATGTATCTGAATTTAGCGAAGCCGGTACATCAGAGGTATATATATTGAATAAAAAGACTATATTCAAATAAGTCTAACAAGTAAATAACGACTGCAAATAGGTAGTATCCTTTGGATGCTACCTATTTTTAGTATTTGAAGGATTGTATCTATGATGTATCTAAATGCTTGTAGTTTATGACTTATCTAATTGATCGTAGTTTGTGATAAGGCCGATGTGATGGGGTTGTTTGATTGCTTGATGGATTGATGTGTTGTCGATTGGCTCGTAGATATTCTGATTTATATTGATGTTTTTCGCACCCAAATAACAATACCTACAATATTACTGTGTTTTATTGACAGAATTAATACATATTGATATAGTAGGGTATAAATAAGTTTGGAAACGAGGTGTTCTAAAACCATATTTCATCAAGGTTTTAGAAAAGTGCGAAAAATGACATGTGTCAAAAACGCCCCTTGTTATGAGGAAGAAAGAGGGGAAGTTATGAAGAAAACTTGGTATCTAATCATTGCGGCGGTTCTCTTGGTTATAGGCGGTATCGCTTATGGCTATCATGAGTACAATAAACCAAAAACGGCACAGGAACTAAAGACAGTGCGGGTAGCGTATTTACCAATTACCCATGCATTGCCATTATTTGCCACAAAAGAACTAGAAACAGCCGATGGTCCTGTTCATGTAGAACTTGTTAAGTATGGATCTTGGCCAGAGTTGATGGATGCACTCAATACCGGTAAGGTAGATGCTGCGTCCGTCCTCGTTGAGCTTGCTGTAAAGGCTCGTGAGCAAGGCATCGATGTACGTGCTGCTGCACTAGGTCATACAGAAGGTAATATTATCATCGTCAATAACGATATTAACTCTGTACAAGACTTGAAAGGGAAATCCTTTGCCATCCCGCATAAACAATCTACACAAAAAATTCTTGTCAATCTTATGCTAGAGCGTGCTGGTCTTACCGAAAAAGATGTGCAAGTCGTTGAAATGAGTCCTCCTGAAATGCCATCAGCTTTAGCGGTAGGCCAAATTGCAGGCTATAGCGTAGCTGAACCATTTGGATCTCTTGCCTTAGAGATGGGAAATGGCAAAGTTTTTGAAGATCCTGATCACTTATGGCATGACAATATTTGCTGTGCCCTCGTGTTTAATGGTCAATTCGT
>NZ_CAUTZP010000033.1:0-5152 GCF_963543145.1 uncultured Veillonella sp.
TGATTGCAGCAGTCAAAGTAGTTTTACCATGGTCAACGTGACCGATTGTACCGATATTAACATGCGGTTTCGTACGTTCAAATTTTTCTTTTGCCATTTTAAATTATCCTCCGAGGAAAATAGTAATTCTATTAATCTAATGTAAGATTAACCATTTTTCTTTGCTTGAATTTCTTCAGCAATTTTCTTAGGAACTTCTTCGTAATGATCGAATGTCATGGAGTAGTTACCGCGACCTTGAGTTTTGGAACGAAGGTCAGTTGCGTAACCGAACATTTCGCTCAATGGAACATATGCTTTGATATGTTGGTTACCATTACGAGCTTCCATGCCGTCCATGCGACCACGACGGGAGTTCAAGTCACCGATAACATCGCCCATGTATTCTTCAGGAACGTCTACTTCTACGGACATATATGGTTCAAGCAATGCAGGATCTGCTTTGCGAGCACCTTCTTTAAAGCCCATGGAACCAGCGATTTTGAAGGCCATTTCGTTGGAGTCAACGTCATGGTAGGAGCCGTCAAATACGATAACTTTGATATCAACCATTGGATAACCAGCGATAACACCGGATTCCATAGCTTCTTTAACACCGTTTTCTACAGGTCCGATGTATTCACGAGGAATTGCACCACCTACGACCTTATTTTCAAATTCGAAGCCAGCACCTGGTTCTTGAGGAATCAATTCCAACCAGCAGTGACCATATTGACCACGACCACCAGATTGACGTACGAATTTACCTTCAGCTTTAACAGCTTTACGGATAGTTTCGCGATAAGCTACTTGAGGTTTACCTACGTTACATTCTACTTTGAATTCACGGTTCATACGGTCAACGATGATATCCAAGTGAAGTTCGCCCATACCGGAGATAATAGTTTGACCTGTTTCTTCATCAGTACGAACTTTAAAAGTAGGATCTTCTTCTGCCAAACGAGCAAGAGCTGTACCCATTTTTTCTTGGTCAGCTTTTGTTTTAGGTTCAACAGCAACGGAGATAACTGGTTCAGGGAATTCCATGGATTCAAGAATTACAGGATTCTTTTCGTCACAAAGAGTATCACCAGTAGTAGTATCTTTCAAGCCTACAGCGGCAGCAATGTCGCCAGCGTAAACCATGTCGATTTCTTTACGAGTGTTAGCGTGCATTTGAAGGATACGTCCAATACGTTCTTTCTTACCTTTTGTGGAGTTGAAAACGTAAGAACCGGATTCCAATGTGCCAGAGTACACACGGAAGAACGCTAATTTACCAACATAAGGGTCAGCCATGATTTTGAATGCCAATGCGGAGAATGGTTCATCATCAGAAGAAGGACGAGTCGTTTCTTCTTCAGTGCCAGGAATTACACCTTTAATAGGTGGGATGTCAATCGGAGCTGGCATGTAATCTACAACAGCGTCCAACAACATTTGTACACCTTTATTTTTGTAGGAAGAACCACAAAGAACTGGGAACAATTGGTTAGCAATAACTGCTTTACGCAATGCTGCTTTCAATTCTTCGATGGAGATTTCTTCACCTTCCAAATATTTCATCATGATATCATCATCAGTTTCAGCGATAGCATCGATCATCATTTCGCGACGAGCTTCAGCTACTTCTTGATATTCTGCTGGGATATCAGTGATTTCATATTCTTTACCGTCATCAGATTTGTAAATTTCCGCTTTCATAGTCATCAAATCGATGATGCCTTCGAAAGTATCTTCAGAACCGATTGGCACTTGAATAGCTACGGAATTTGCACCCAAACGGGATTTCATCATATCAACTACGTTGAAGAAGTCAGCACCTACTGTATCCATCTTATTTACATAAGCGATACGAGGTACGCCGTAGTTAGATGCTTGACGCCATACTGTTTCGGATTGAGGTTCAACGCCACCTTTAGCACTGAACACCGCTACGGAGCCATCAAGTACACGTAGAGAACGTTCTACTTCTACAGTAAAGTCAACGTGACCAGGAGTATCGATGATGTTAATACGATGATCTTTCCAGTGACATGTTGTCGCCGCAGAAGTGATTGTGATACCACGTTCTTGTTCTTGCGCCATCCAGTCCATCGTAGCAGCACCTTCATGTACTTCGCCGATTTTGTGAACGATACCTGTATAGTAGAGGATACGTTCTGTAGTTGTTGTTTTACCAGCATCGATGTGAGCCATGATACCGATATTACGAGTTTTTGCTAAGGAAAACTCTCTTGCCACAGTTGTCACCTCTTATTACCAACGATAATGAGCAAATGCTTTATTAGCTTCTGCCATTTTATGAGTATCTTCTTTTTTCTTGATTGCAGCGCCTGCATTGTTGAAAGCGTCCATCAATTCGCCTGCCAAGCGTTCTTTCATAGTGCGTTCACCACGAAGACGAGCATAGTTTACAACCCAGCGAATGCCGAGTGTTTGACGACGATCAGCACGAACTTCAACTGGCACTTGGTAGTTCGCACCACCGATACGGCGAGCACGCACTTCAAGTACAGGCATAACATTTTTCAATGCTTGATCAAAAACTTCCATTGGGTCTTGACCCATTTTGGAACGAATAATTTCAAATGCATCATATACGATAGTTTCAGCAATGCCTTTTTTGCCATCGTACATAACTTTGTTAATGAAACGTGTTACTAATTTGCTATTGTACACCGGATCTGGAAGTACATCACGTTTCGGAACAGGGCCTTTTCTTGGCATGTTCAATTCCTCCTTTATAATGATGTGTGTTAATTTCGTTTAATGGCTAAAATTATTTTTTAGCTTTTTTCGCGCCGTATTTGGAACGACTTTGCATACGATTTTGTACGCCAGCTGTATCCAATGCACCACGAACGATGTGATAACGCACACCTGGAAGGTCTTTTACACGACCGCCTCTGATAAGTACAACACTGTGTTCTTGTAAATTGTGACCAATGCCTGGGATGTAAGCAGTTACTTCAATAGCGTTTGTCAAACGTACACGGGCAACTTTACGAAGCGCGGAGTTTGGTTTCTTTGGAGTAGCTGTGTACACACGAGTACATACACCACGTTTTTGTGGAGATTCTTGAAGCGCTGGAGCTGTAGATTTTTTAGTCAAGCTCATGCGACCTTTGCGTACTAGCTGATTAATTGTTGGCATTTGGGCACCTCCTTTCCAAATTTGAGATTTATAATTGATCCGTCATAACAAAGTGTTACATCGGATATTACCGAGATTAACGTAGGATGCCTACCGCTGTAGCCCGCACTTTAATGCGGCACGCACGACCAAGGTCATCCATCGTATGCTTATCGTCGAACGGTATATTATGTTCCACGCAAGCCATCCGTACAGGATCTACTACATAGCTATCGCTATCGCAGCCGAGAAACACAAACTTAACAGAGCCTTTTGCAATCGATTTAATCGTTTGCTTAGCACCTATTGTCTTGTTCGCCGATGCTAAATGGGCAATGTCCATGATTACATCTTCTCCTTACGAAACTATGCTCAGGGCACACTT
Organism: uncultured Veillonella sp.; assembly: GCF_963543145.1. Classification (GTDB taxonomy): domain Bacteria; phylum Bacillota; class Negativicutes; order Veillonellales; family Veillonellaceae; genus Veillonella. The sequence goes on from NZ_CAUTZP010000033.1 coordinate 3,501, forward strand.
ACCCTCTAAGCACTATGTAAGTATATCAATTACTCAAACGCATGTCAAAGGTTTTTTAACACTCAAAACCGCTATTTCACTGTATTTAATATGTACACTTATCCGTGTGTTTCATTTATAAGAATTACATGAAATATTCTCGTTTTTTTATACAAATATAGATAATTCTGCTTATTATTATACAGTTTATACATAATCAATTCTTTTTACACAGTCTTGTTATGCAAAATTGATATAACAAAAAGAGATATTCCTAAATTATATACCAATCTAGGAATATCTCTTTTATTGACTAATCATAGCTATAAGCTATAAACCTTATTCTTCTATGATTTCACCATCATCAGTTAATTCCAAAATTTCAGGAGCCTTTTTTACTACTTCAATTTTACGGTAACGGCTCATACCAGTACCAGCAGGAATCAATTTACCGATGATAACATTTTCCTTAAGACCCAATAATGGATCGATTTTGCCCTTAATAGCGGCATCTGTAAGAACACGTGTAGTTTCTTGGAAAGATGCAGCAGACAAGAAGGAATCTGTAGCCAAAGCAGCTTTAGTAATACCCAACAATGTGCGTTTACCAGTAGCTTTTTCACGGCCATTCAATGTTAAACGACGATTTTCTTCATCAAATGTGTTGATATCAATCATATCGCCAGGGAGCATATCTGCATCGCCAGCAGTTTCGATTTTAACCTTATGAAGCATTTGACGAACAATAACTTCAATGTGTTTATCGTTGATTTCTACACCTTGAGATTTATATACTTTTTGTACTTCATATACGAGGTAACGTTGTGTTGCTTGTGTGCCCATTACACGCATGATGTCATGAGGATTAATGGAACCTTCTGTCAAACGCGCACCTAAGGATACAACATCACCGTCTTTAACGATAATGCGGGAACCATAAGGGATGAGGTAATCGAGTTCAACACCATCTTCACTTGTAATAAAGATAGTATTAGTACCTTTTTTACCTTCATTAGGCACAACACGTACTACACCTTCATTTTCTGCAATGATTGCATTACGTTTTGGTTTACGAGCTTCGAACAATTCTTCAACACGAGGCAAACCTTGTGTGATATCGTCACCTGCGACACCACCTGTATGGAATGTACGCATTGTCAATTGTGTACCAGGTTCACCGATGGATTGAGCCGCAATGATACCAACTGCTTCACCAACTTGAACTTGGTCACCTGTACCAAGATCACGACCATAGCACTTACGGCATACGCCATAAGGACTGCAACAAGTCAATACGGAACGGATCTTAACAACATCGTAATGTTTTACAACTTCATCAGCAAGTTCGTCTGTAATTTCACCATTCAATGGAACGATAACTTCACCAGTTTCCTTATTGACTAATTCTTCAGCTGCAATACGACCTACGATACGGTCTTTTAACGGTTCAATAATACCAGTACCTTCAACGATAGCTTCTACTTCAATACCGTTAATTTCATTATTACGTACTTGTACTTCTTTTACGTCAGAGTTGAGAATTGCTTCAATACCTTCTTCTGTAAGACGTGTATTGGCAGGGTAGATTTCTACGCCATTGCTATCCACGATAGCATTCACAGTATCCTTGTTCAACATATTTTGAACCATAGTTTCTTTTAATGTTGCACGGA
>NZ_CAUTZP010000034.1:0-4770 GCF_963543145.1 uncultured Veillonella sp.
ATCACTTATGGCATGACAATATTTGCTGTGCCCTCGTGTTTAATGGTCAATTCGTGGACGAAAATCACGATTTGGCAAAAGCTTTCACCAAGGCCTATCTTGATGCAGGTAAATACCTAGATGAGCATCCAGAGTCACAAAAAGAAATTGCCTTGAAATATTTAAAGTTTAAGGACCCTATTATAGAACGTTCCCTCAAAGTGATTGGGTTTGGAGATTTAGCCCTTACAGAGGACCGTTATAATGCGCTCGTGCATCATATGACGCATATTGATTTAATTAAAAAGGTGCCGAGTTATTCAGAGTTTGTAGATGCATCGTTGTTACCATAGGAGGGGGACCATGAAGAAATATACATATGTGCCGTGCTCATTTATCGCAGCTTGGCTGATTTGGGAATTGATTGTTCGCCTTGGAGGATTTAACGAAGCCTTATTTCCAACGCCATATAAGGTATTGCTAGGCTTTGGAGAACTCATCGGAGACGGTGTTCTCTTTAGGGATATTGCAGACAGTTTAGTACGCTTTTTCATCGGTTACATCATTTCCGTTGTAGCTGGCGTCTTCTTGGGCCTTATCTTGGGTTGGTATAAGGGGATTTGGAACTACATCAATCCAATCGTTCAAGTCATTCGACCAATTTCTCCAGTGGCGTGGTTGCCGTTTATCGTTCTCTTCTTTGGTATTGGTCAAGCGCCGGCCATCGTTATCATCTTTATCGCCGCGTTCTTCCCTGTGTTGTTATCCACGGTATCCGCTATCCAAAATATCGATCCTGTATATATCAAGGTGGCGCGCAACTTTGGTATTAAACAGCCAGAATTATTATTTAAAATCGTATTGCCTGCCGTATTCCCTGGCATTGCATCTGGTCTTCACATCGCCCTTGGTACAGCGTGGATCTTCCTTGTAACAGGCGAAATGGTAGGCTCTCAAACGGGTCTTGGTTTCCTCATCATCGATATGAGAAACAACTTGCGTAACGATCTTTTGATGGTGGCCATTTTAACCATCGGTTTCATTGGGCTTTTACTCGATTGGGGCGTGTCCCTCATCGAAAAATGGATTTACAAACGTTGGGGTATTGAGAAATAGGAGGTGGCCTCATGGGTTACATTTCGGTGCGCAATGCACATAAGGAATTTATGAAAGATGGGGAACCACTCACCATTCTTGAAGATATTAATTTAGATATTGAAAAGGGCGAGTTTATATGTCTCTTAGGCCCGTCTGGTTCTGGTAAAAGTACGCTATTAAACGCTATGGCGGGCTTTGAGCTCGTTACATCTGGTTCCATTACTATCGATGGTGAAGAGGTGAAAGCGCCACAACTCAGATATGTAACGGTGTTCCAAAACTATGGTCTCTTGCCATGGCGTACGGTGGAAAGCAATATTGCACTCGGTCTTGAAAGCAAAAAGGTACCTAAAGAGGAACGCTCTGCCATCATCGATAAATATGTGAAAATGGTAGGTCTCGATCACGCACGCAATCGCTACCCTGCAGAACTATCTGGGGGCATGCAACAACGTGTATCCATTGCCCGTGCACTAGCGGTAGATCCAGATATTATTTTCATGGACGAACCACTAGGAGCCCTTGATGCGTTGACACGTATCAACTTGCAAGACGAAATCTCTCGCATCTGCCGCGAAGAAGGGAAAACAGTTGTATTCGTTACTCACGATATTGAAGAAGCCGTAGTCCTTGCGGACCGCGTTGTAGTACTAGCGGCAAATCCAGGTCGTGTACAAACTATCATCCCTGTAAATATCATTGACAGAACGGACCGTACATCGCCAAACTTTGTTAATATTCGGAACCACATCTTCAAACAATTCCAACTAGCAAAAGAAGACAAAATCGAGTTCTATATTTAGTTATATAGAACTCAAAAGAAACTTCCTCAAGAACGGCGAAATACTTGAGGGAGTTTTTTTATTGCTTATGATCGTCTAAGCTAACGGGGTTAATCACCATGAAAGTTCCTATATAACTATATATTTCTTATGCAATTCGTGTAATTATCATGTATAGTAGATATATATCGGTAATAACATATGAAATTTAAATTGGAGGCAGTATGTCTTTGTTTGAGTTAGAGAAGAGCATGTCTTTTGATAAATATATAGGGTCCTTTGATGCAGAGCATGTAGAGAAGGTGTGCGGTTTTGTAGATTGGCTCGCCCAGTATTCTGGTAGACTTGTTCATAATCCTTGGGGTGAGGTAAATCCTGATTTAGAGATTGTTACAGAGGGTTTTGATGCGGCCCAAGTGCGGAGAGATAATCTAGTAGCTTATTTATTGCCGCGCTTAGGTCGAGCTAAGGTCTTTGTGGTGGCTGAGGCTGTAGGTTATCAAGGGGGACGCTTTACAGGTATTGCTATTACTTGTGAAAGAATGTTACTAGATAAGCACAAAACCATTCGCGCGAAGGATGTAACGCCTATTCGCCTAGAACGAACTAGTTCTCCTAGTAGTCATCTGTTGAAAGGAGCACAGCAGAAGGATGGCTTTAATGAGCCTACTGATACTGTGGTGTGGAATGCTATTATGGAAAAGGGCATCGATCCGTACGATACCTTGTTGTGGAATATATTCCCTTTCCACCCGTATAAGGAGGGAAATCCACTGACGAATCGCACACCTACGGATAAAGAGCAACAGTTAGGTTGGGAATATACAAAACGCTTGCTAGATTTACATTTTGAGCTCGGTGGTGCAAAACCTTTTATGCTTGCCGTAGGTCAAAAGTCTGCTGATACGATGGGCAAATTTGGTCTGTCCGCCGTCGGTTTACGTCATCCTGCAAACGGTGGAGCCAATCTATATCGACAAGGCTTTGCTGAGGCCGTAGAAGCGATGCATATGAAACGCTATATTTCCGTCATTGAAGAAAATGGGGCATGGCATATCGAAGGCTTTTACAAAAATAATCCTAATGATAAATAATTAGATTTCTATACAAATGTTCGTGTAATAGCGTTAACATAGGGGTTCGCCTCTTTTGTTAACGCTATTTTTATGTTACAATAAAGATAACGTATGAAAGCGAGGCTTTCATCAAAATCGATCGGATTATATTGTATAACTCATTAGATTGGAACGAAGAGAACGTACCCGTCGCGGCTGACATATCTACTGAGGGCAATATACTCATTTGCTATGGCAAATGGTCACAATAACACTAGGAACGGCAAAAATTGATAGCGCATTTTTGCGCCCATTTGACGAGACGCTAGTATTTTAGCGCCTTTTTCTTTGTGTGGCCTCCATAGCATAGATCAATTCAAGTGATAGGTGAGAAAAACTATGTTAAATAAAATAATGAACAAAATTTTAGGAGGAACTGTGAATACAACAGATAATCAGGTTACTGCGCAAGTGAAAGCAGAACCGACAGTAGCAAGACATGCTACTCGTGCAGCTGCGGCTGAAGGCGAGCAAAAACAGACTCGTCGTCGCACTAATACACGCCGTCCTGCTGGCGAAGGGCGCACTCGCCAACAAGCAGCGAGTGAAGGGGAGGGTACAACACGTCAACGCCGTACAAGTACTCACTCAAATGCAAATGGTGGTCGTTCTAATACGACACGTCGTACAAATACACGTCGCCATACTGAGCAAGGTGAAGGCCAAGAACGTACAGAACGTAAACCTCGTCAAACTCGTGCGCCACGTGGTGAACGTAGTGAAAATACACGTCATACGAGAACTAATAATGGACGCAATGGTCAAAATCGTAACACCAATCGTCCGAATAATCGCCCTACAAACCGCAATAATCAAGAAGAGCATGTGGAATTGGTAGGTCGTACACCAAATGGTGCTAACAAGGGTAAATTCCAAATTATCCCGTTAGGTGGCCTTGGCGAAATTGGTAAAAACATGACCATCTTCCAATATGAGGATGAAATCATCGTTCTTGATGCAGGCCTAGCATTCCCTAGCGAAGATATGCTTGGCGTAGATATCGTTATTCCTGATATGAGCTATATCATCGAGAATAAGGACCGCGTAAAAGCAGTTGTTATTACTCATGGTCACGAGGACCATATCGGCTCCTTGGCATATCTTATGAAGGAAATTAATTGCCCAGTATATGCAACAAACCTCGTTTGTGGCTTAATTGAAGGTAAATTTAAAGAACATAAAGTATCTCCAAAATGTCTTCGCACCATTGCAGCAGGCGACGAAGTTCAAATCGGTTCTGTAAAGGTTGGTTTTATCCAAACAAATCATTCCATCCCAGACTCCTGCGCTGTGTACTTCGATACACCAATCGGTACTGTACTGCACACAGGGGACTTTAAAATTGACCAAACGCCAGTTGATGGTCGTTTGATGGATATGCACAAATTTGCTGAGCTCGGTAATAAAGGCGTATTAGCGTTGATGTCCGACTCTACAAACGTAGAAAAACCAGGTACTACAGGTTCTGAAAGTTCCGTAGGTCCTGCTATTAAACAAGCTGTTGGGGAAGCAAAAGGCCGCGTTGTTTTGGCTACATTCGCATCTAACGTATCTCGTATCCAACAAGCTATTGATGCAGCAGTTATGTTTAACCGCAAGGTTGTCGTTATGGGCCGCAGCATGGTGAATGTTACAGAAATTGCTCAAGAGCGCGGTTACTTGAATATTCCACCAAATACAATCATCGACGTAGATGTAATGCACAACTACACAGATGACCAAATTATGATCTTAACAACTGGCTCTCAAGGTGAACCGATGGCAGGCTTGTCCCGTATGGCTACAAGTAACCACCG
>NZ_CAUTZP010000035.1:0-3252 GCF_963543145.1 uncultured Veillonella sp.
CAACTATTTAACTGCTTAACTACTTAACTGCTTAACTACTTAACTATTTATATACTGTTGTATTAAAGGAGGCTGCATGTCTTCAGAAACATTACAAATTAAAAACTACATAGGTCTTACTGGGGATAAGCCCGTTAAATTTATAGCCTCTGATGTTGATGGTACATTGGTTAATGATGCAAAAACAATTCCGGATGAGGCTATTGAGGCCATTCGAGCTGCTCGTGAAAGCGGCATTCGCATAGCTATCGCTTCTGGTCGTGCCTGGAATGAGATGAACGATGTCATTGAGAAATTACCATGCCTACGCTATTTCATGTGCACCAATGGGGCCTATGTGATGGACAAGGACGAAAACCGTAGTTTATTCCATGTAACCTTTGATAAAGAACAAGCACTTTATTTACTGCGTAAACTTTTAACCTATGGTGTTTATGTAGAGGCCTATGTGAAAGATAAAATTTTTGGCATGTATCCGCCATATCGCTGTATTACACCTGAACGCTTGTGTGCTTGCGCAGATGAACGTAAGGAAAGTGGTACAAATCCTTCTCATAGTGTAATGGATAATTATATACCTAGTTCAATGGATCGTCATATATCTGCTGGTACAGAGGGGTATCTACCTGGTGAAACACATGATCACTATGCTTTAGCAGAAGGTGATGCGGCAGCCAATATACATATGTCTGACTGTGAAGTAGAACAGTCTAATTTCTTCTTTAGACCTAATATTCGCCCATTTATCTTAGCAACACGTACAATGGTTCCAGATTTATTAGCGTATATGGAATCTTTGGACGAAGGTCCTGAAAAGATGCAAATCTTCTATGGAGATGAGCCTATGCGCCAAAGAATCTTACAAGACTTGCGCGATGAATACCAAGGTCTATCTCATGATGGTACAGGCCGTGAAAGATTTTACGATGTACTGCTCTCTAGTGAAGGAAATCTTGAATTCGTACTGCCTCATACAACAAAGGGGACTGCTGTAGAGGCGTTGGCAAATCACTGGAAATTTAGTCCAGATGAAGTGATGACCTTGGGGGATAGTGAAAACGACTTATCTATGCTACGTTTTGCAGGTGCTAGTGTAGCCATGGATAATGGGAAGGCGAATATTAAAGAAGCAGCACGCTATGTGACGACAGATAATAACCACCAAGGCGTGGCAAAAGCGATTTACTCCGCTATTGCGTATAATAATGAGCTAAATAAAAGTAAATTGCTTTAATTCCGCTTTGATTAGATAAGCCATACACAAGAGGTGATGTAGAATGGGAAAATTAAAGTTTAATATAGACGATACTTGTGTTAAGTGTGGTGCTTGTGCTGAGGATTGTCCTGTTCAATGCATCACTGAAGGAGTGACTCGGTTTACTATCGGTACAGCCTGTATCGGCTGTGGCGATTGTTATTCAATCTGTCCTGTTGGGGCTGTGAAGATGCATAAAGAGGAGACTCCCAAGGGTAATAGTTAGAAATCGGAATGTTTAAATCCGGGGCGTTGAAAGTCCAAATGTTAAAAATCCGAACATTGAAAACTTACTTATAATTTTCATACGGAATATATGGAGTCCATATATTTCGTATGGTATAATAGACTGTAATGAAATTTAGCGTTTTGCTTGAAAAAACGCGCCCCCAGTACAGAAATGTATGGGCATTAAAAACTAGTGAATATACTTTCACAAATAGATGCATATGGAGGAAGGCATGGAAAACAAGGGATTTGTAATTGTTGTTGACTTTGGTGGTCAATATAACCAATTGATCGCGCGCCGTGTTCGTGAGAATCACGTATACTGCGAAGTATATCCATACAACAAAGCGCTGGAAAAAATTAAAGAATTAAAGCCACAAGGTATTATCTTCACAGGTGGTCCAAACAGCGTATATGAAGAAAATTCTCCTAAAATTGAAAAAGAGATTTTTGAGCTTGGCATTCCAGTTCTTGGCATGTGCTATGGTATGCAGTTTATGGCGCATACATTGGGCGGCGAAGTTAAATCTGCAGATAACCGTGAATTTGGTAAAACACCTACTAAAGTGGATACCACATCTCCATTGTTCAAAGGCTTGGACGAAGACCAAGTTGTTTGGATGTCTCATGTTGACTATGTTGCAAAAGTACCAGAAGGTTTTGAAATCATTGCGCATACAAAAGATTGCCCAGTTGCATCTATGCAAAATAAAGAACGTAAATTGTACGCTATGCAATACCATGCAGAAGTGTTGCACACTGAACATGGTAAAGAAATGCTTCACAACTTCTTGTACGAAGTATGTGGATTCACAGGCACATGGACAATGGCAAACTATGCAAAAACTGCTATTGAAGACATCCGTAAGACCGTAGGCGATGGCAAAGTATTGTTGGCATTGTCTGGCGGTGTAGATAGCTCCGTTGCAGCAGCTCTTATCTCTAAAGCTGTAGGCGACCAATTGACTTGTATCTTCGTTGACCATGGCTTGATGCGTAAAAACGAAGGCGACGAAGTTGAAGCAGCTTTCAAAGATTCCGGCATGCATTTCATCCGCGTAGATGCAGAAAAACGTTTCTTAGATAAATTGGCTGGCCTTGAAGATCCAGAAGCAAAACGTAAAGCTATCGGTGAAGAATTCATCCGCGTATTCGAAGACGAAGGTCGCAAAATTGGTTCCGTTGACTTCTTGGCACAAGGTACAATCTACCCTGATGTTATCGAGTCCGGTACTGGCGAAGCAGAAGTTATCAAATCTCACCACAACGTAGGTGGCTTGCCTGCAGTTGTAGACTTCAAAGGCCTTATCGAACCATTGCGTAACCTCTTCAAAGACGAAGTACGTGAACTTGGTTCTGAATTAGGCTTGGCTGACTACCTCGTATGGCGCCAACCATTCCCAGGTCCTGGCCTTGCTATTCGCGTAATGGGCGAAATCACGAAAGAAAAACTCGACATCTTGCGTGATGCAGATTATATCTTCCGTGACGAAATTGCAAAAGCTGGCCTTGATCGCAGCATCAATCAATACTTTGCAGTATTAACATCTACACGTACCGTAGGTGTTATGGGCGACTTCCGTACATACGATTACACATTGGCATTGCGTGGCGTAACAACAACAGACTTTATGACTGCTGACTGGGCACGCATTCCTTACGACGTGTTGGATACAATTTCCCGTCGTATCGTAAACGAAGTACAACACATCAACCGTATCGTGTACGATATTACATCTAAACCACCTGCTACAATTGAGTGGGAATAA
>NZ_CAUTZP010000036.1:0-3174 GCF_963543145.1 uncultured Veillonella sp.
CAAGACGTACTTTTGACTTCCGACTTGTTCGGTATTCAAAGCCATGGTATGCAACGTATGGTTCGTTACCACAAAGGTATCACTAATGGCTTGATCAAAATCGACGCAAAACCTGAAATCGTAAAAGAAACTCCAATCTCTGCTGTTATCGATGGTCATGATGGCATGGGTCAATTATTAGGCCACAAAGCTATGGAAATGGCTATTGAAAAAGCTAAAAAATCTGGTGTTGGTATCGTATCCGTACGTAACTCCAATCACTATGGTATCGCTGGTTACTATGCTAAAATGGCATCCGACCAAGGCTTAATTGGTTTCTCTTGTACAAACTCCGAAGCAATCATGGTTCCTGTATATGCTCGTAAAGCTATGCTTGGTTCTAACCCTATCGCTTGGACTGTACCAGCTGATCCTGTAGACTTCTTCTTCGATTGCTCCACTACAGTAGTAACTCGTGGTAAACTTGAAATGTACAACAAAATGGGCAAAGCTACTCCAGATGGTTGGGCTGTTAACAAAGACGGTGTTCCTTCCACTGATGCAGCTGAAGTATTGGGCAACATCTCCCGTCATGAAGGCGGCGGTATCCTTCCTTTAGGTGGTGCTACAGAAGTTCTTGGCGGCCACAAAGGTTATGGTAACGGCATGATTGCTGAGTTGTTCTCCTCCATCTTGTCCCAAGGTGGTACTTCCAACAAATGTATGATCGGTGGTAAATCCAATATCTGCCACGGCTTCATGGCTATCAACCCTGAATTCTTCGGCGACCCAGCTGAAATCAAAAAACACTTCTCTCAATTCTTACAAGAATTACGTGAAGCTCCTAAAGCTCAAGGTCAAGACCGTATCTACACTCATGGTGAAAAAGAACACGAATCCGTTGAAAAAGTTAAAGCTGAAGGTATCCCTGTACTTAACGGTACAATGCTTGAAGTTCAAGATCTTTGCAACGAGTTGGGCCTTGACTTCAAATCCTACTTCGGCGATTATGTACCAGAAGCTCCTGCTACAATGTTCAAAGGTAACTACTAATACCGAACTTAGTATTGGCCCTAACGTGGACATGTAGTCAGTAAAGAAGGGGACATAAACACTGTTTATGTCCCCTCTCTTATATTTTTAACCTCATAAGTCATGAGGTTAAAAATTTTTAAGATACACATCATTTTTTACGATAAGTATATCTGTTATTTTATTGTAATCTTTTATTTTAACTGAACTTTTACAACTTAATATAATAGCGATTTACTCATCAATTAAATTGATTAAGCTACATCGTCCTGTTGAGCATATATTTTTGTTTTACTTGAAAGGATGATTTTAGAAATGAGTGCTATCACCGTTCTATTAGCGCTATCTCCAATCATTTGGTTGATCGTAGCGTTATCCATCTTGAAATTACCTGCATGGCAAGCAACAAGTGTTGCCGCAATCGGTTCTTTCATCATCGCTATTACAGCATTCCAAGCTGACCCATTCATTATGGTCACTGGTGCCCTTGAAGGTGCCGCTTTGGCAATTTGGCCAATCCTATTAGTTATTACAGCTGCTATCTTCGTTTATAACTTGGTAGTATACACGAAAGCAATGGAAACTATTAAAACAATGCTTTCTTCTGTAACATCTGATACTCGTGTACTTGCATTGTTACTTGCATGGGGCTTTGGTGCCTTCATGGAAGGTATGGCTGGTTTCGGTACTGCCGTTGCAATTCCTGCAGCTATGATGGTTGCCGTAGGTTTTAACCCACTTAAATCTATCATCGCATGTCTCGTTGCAAACTCTGTACCAACAACATTCGGCTCTATCGGTATCCCAACTACCACATTGGCAGCCTTGACAAACCTCGATCCAAGCCATTTAGGTACATTTATTTCTGTTCAATTATTCTTACTTAACTTAATCGCTCCGTTCTTCGTTGTTATGATCATTGGCGGCGGTTTCAAAGCGTTAAAAGGCGTATTCCTTGTAACATTACTTTCCGGTTTAGCATTAGCTGTGCCTGAAATCGTAATCAACGCTGTAATGGGGCCTGAATTATCCGTAATTTCTGCATCCATCGTAATCATGGCGGTTATTATTGCTTGTGCAAAAATTATGCCTCCTAATGATCCTGAATACGCAGTAAAACAAACTGGTGAAACTCCTAAAGTTTCCAGTGGTGAAGGTCTTGTAGCGGCTATGCCATTCATCTTGATCTTCGTATTATTGTTATTAACTTCTAAATTGTTCCCTGCAATCAATGGTCCACTTGCGTCCATTAAAACATCCGTACCTATTTACCAAGGTCCTGGTGCAAAACCTTACACATTCGTATGGATTGCAACTCCTGGTATCATGATCTTCATCGCTGGTATTCTTGGTGGTTTCATCCAAAAAGCAAAAGCTAGTGAAATCTTTGGTACATTGGGTAACACAGTTAAAAACTTGAAATTCACATACCTTACAATCATCACAGTTGTTATAACAGCTAAATTGATGACATACTCTGGTATGACTGCAGACATTGCGAAAGCAATGGTTGCTGGTACAGGTTCCTTGTACCCTCTATTCGCTCCTATCGTAGGTGCGTTGGGTGCCTTCTTGACTGGTTCCGGTACAAACTCCAACGTATTGTTTGGTCCACTTCAAATCGCAGCAGCTCAAGGCTTAGATCCTACAAACTGGGAAGACCTTGGCTTCTGGTTAGCAGCTGTTAACTCCGGTTCAGCTGGTATCGGTAAAATGTTGTCTCCACAATCCATTGCGATTTCCATTGGTGCCGTAGGTCCTGCTTTAAAAGCATACCTTGAAAGCCACAAAGAAATCAGCGCGGAAGAAGCTCATAAATTAGAGCATGAAATCGAAGCAAGCGTTATTATGAATACTGCATTCAAATACTTCATCATATTCATTGTAATGTATGGTTGCATTTCCTTCTTCGGTCAACATTTCATTCATGAAATTCACCACTTCTTCTTCTAAGAACTGGTAACAAAAAAGAACAGCTCTTGAAGAGCTGTTCTTTTTTATATATGGGGTTATAGGGGTTATAACCCTATATTTTAAGGTTCTATAATAAATGTTGGGGTGACACCATAACAGTGTCACTTCCAACATTATTTTTTTGCAAAAAAAATAAGGGTTATAGGACAAAAAGTGTTGCTGTTAATGCCGATGGAACTAGATAAATAC